>CAISIK010000054.1 GCA_903885375.1 uncultured Pseudomonadota bacterium | reverse complement strand
CCGGCCTGGTGCGGCTCGATCCGGGCCTCGTGCGCCCGGGCGAACAGGGCCCGACGCCCTCCGGGCAGGATGCGGGCGACGTGCTCCAGCTCATCGAGCCCCACGCCCGATTCGGCGAGCACCCCTTCTTCGAAGGCCAGCGCGGCGCCACGCGGCCAGCGCATGCGGCTCCCGAAGAGTGGTCCGGTGCGCAGGCCGTTCTCCACCACCTCGCCGTCCATGCGGTCGTCGCCCCGCATCTCCAACGCACGGTTGAAGCCCTCGGCCTGCCAGGCGAGGAGCGCGAACCGGCGGCGCTGGGGGTCGAGCTGGCCGCCGCGGCCGAGCAGCACGTCGCGGCCGAGCGCGGGCAGCCCATTGGCGGTGCGCTGCGGGCCGAAGCGGTTGGGGAAGAGCGCGAGCTTCGCGAGCCGTTGGGCGGCGATCGCGGGGTTGCCGCCGCGCACCACGATGCGGAAGCGGTTCCCCTCGAGGTCGCCCGGCTGCAGGGGGTAGCGCGTCTGCCCGCTGCCGAGGAGGGTCAGCCCTTCGGGCAGCTCGCGGAGGCGGCGGCCGCGCTCGACGGTGAAGCGTTGCTCCGCCACCGCCTCCCGGTCCTTGAGGCCCGCGTAGCCCACGGCCTCCGACTGCACGCCCGCCGCCTTGGCGAGCGCGCGCACCACGGCCGGAGTGTCCATGCCGGCGCGGCGCACGCGGTACCAGGACACGCCCCGGCCCGGAGGGCAGTCCTCCGGCAGCTCCTGCACGAGGAAGTCCTCGTCCAGCACCTTGTAGCGGCCCCCGGCGCCCACGCCGGGCAGCCACCGGGGCAGCTCCGGGTCGACGACGAAGCCGTTCGGGCGAGGGGGTGGCGGTCGAACGGGGCTACGCATCGGCGAGGTCCTGGGCACAGACGACCTTGCCTACCACCTCGCGCCGCTCGAGGAGGGTATGCGCCTCGCCCAGTCGCGAAAGGCGACCCTCCGCGAAGACGACCGGGCGGAGCGCTCCCTCCGTGACCGCCCGCCAGGCATCAAGCATGTCGGAGGACGTGCCCATCGTGCTCCCGAGCAGCGAGATCTGCTTGAAAAAGAGGACCCGCAGGTTCAGCGGCACCTCGCCGCCCGAGGTGGCGCCGCAGGTGACGAGGCGCCCGCCCCAACGCAGCGCACGCACCGAGGCGGCCCAGGTGTCCTGCCCCACGCTCTCCACCACCACGTCGGCCTCGCGCACCCGGAGGTCGTCGTAGGCCCAGGCGCGGGCGCCGAGCGCCTCCAGGGCGCGGCGCTTTTCGGGCGAGGAGGCCGTGGCGTGAACCTCGCACCCCGCGAGCAGGGCGATCTGGATGGCCATCACACCCACGCCGCTCGCGCCGGCCTGCACCAGCACGCGCTCGCCTCGCTTGAGCCCCGCCCGGGCCATCAGCATGTGCCAGGCGGTGAGCAGCGCGAGGGGCATCGACGCCGCCTCCGCGGAGCTCATGCGGTCGGGCACCGGCAGGAGCTGCCATGACGGCACGACCACCTCCTGGCAGGCCCCGCCGTCGCTGCTCTCGCCGCGGATCCGGAACGAACGGCAGTGGTTCTGGCGGCCGCCGAGGCACGCCGCGCAGGTGCCGCAGCCCCAGGAGGGGTGCAGCACAACGCGCTGCCCGTCCACCGTCCCCGCCACATCGCTCCCAGGGATGCGGGGCAGGTGGAAGTCGTGCCCCGGCACGCCCCGGCGCACCCACACGTCGAGGTGGTTGAGGCCCACGTGGGTGACCTGCACGCGCGAGGCCCCTTCCGCCGCGGGGGGCGAAGGAACCGACTCGGTCTGCAGTACCTCCGGGCCGCCATGGGACCGGATCACGATGGCCTTCACCGGCGCCTCCCTCCGCGGCGGGCTCTATCGCGGGGGAGGCCCCGGGGAGGTACGTTGCGGCGTGCCTCCCCCCAGCGCGCTCGGGCCCTTGCGGATCTTGCGGCGCATCTACGACGCCCGCCGGGGCGATCCCCGGGCGCGGGAGGACCTCTACCACCTCCGCGGCGTGCTCAACTTCGTGGCGGTCTTTGCGGCCACGATCGCGCTCCCCGCCTTGCTCCTTAGCTATTACGGACTCGCGGGCATCGCGGCGCAGCGGGATGCGGCGCAGGCGCGCGTGGCGCGGGATGCCGAGCTGGCCGCCGATACCCTCGGTGAGCGGATCGAAGCGGAGTTCGTGGCCTTCGAGAACGCGGCGCTCACCCGGTTGAAGACGGGCAAGTCGCTGCACGTGCGGCTGGCGGAGCTCTCGCCGGTGATCCGGGTCGTTTTCCGGTTCGATCGGCAGGGCTCCCTTGCGGCCCCGTTCGTGCGGGCCGTGCCCGACCCCACGGGCGCCGCCGAGTGGCGCCTGAGCGAAGCGTGGATCGAGGCAAACGCTGCGGAGCAGGCAGGCAACTTCGCGGTGGCCGCAACGTCGTTCGGCGCCTTCCAGCGTCACGCACGCACGGAGCCGGCGCGCGGGGATGCCGCCTTCGCCCGCGCGCGGGCCCTGCTGCGCTCCGGCGATGCGCGCGCGGCCGAAGCCGCCCTGAAGGAGGTGGAGCGCGACTACCGGGCCGTCCGCACCGTGGAGGGCTTCCGCCTCGGCGACCTCGCCCGCTACAAGCTCGCCGAGCTCGCCGCCGCGCGGAACCCGGAGGTGGGGCGCGCCGAGTTCGAGAAGCTCACGGCGGCGCTCCTCGCGGAGGACTGGGTGCTCGGCGAGGGGGGCGAGGCGGAGGTCGTGAAGGGCGCGCTCGACAACCTCGAGGCCCTCGGCGGCGACATGGAGCGGGTACGCCGCGACCGTGAGGTGGCCGACGACCGCCAGACGCAGCTCTTCTGGGCGGGGCGCCTGCAGGACGAGCTCGATGCGCTCGGGGCAAAGGGGCGCCTCCTGCCCCAGGACGTCGGCAAGTTCTACTACGTCGGCACGGCGAGCGCGGTGTGGGCGCGCACGTGGACGGCGAGCGACCTCTACTACGTGGCCCTCGACTCCGAGCTCCTCCTGCGGCGGCTGCGGGCCCTCGCGCTGGCGGCGACCCCGGCGGGCGCCGACGTGGCCGTGGCCGTGCTCCAGACCGGCGATCCCCCCATCCCCGACACGCGCGTGCGCCGCGGGCTTTCGCGGGCGCCGCAGTGGTCGATCGTCGCCTACGCCCGGAACCCGGCGGAGCTGGCGGCGCGGCAGTCCGAAGAGGTTCGGCGCGGGCTCGGCACCGTGCTGCTCGCGGTGGCGATGATCCTCGTGGGTACCTTCCTCAGCGCCCGACTCGTGCGGCGCGAGCTCGACGGCGCGCGGGTGAAGAGCGAGTTCGCCGCGAACGTGTCGCACGAGCTCCGGTCGCCGATCACGCAGATCCGGCTCAAGGCGGAGGCGTTGCAGCTGGGGCTCGCCGAATCGCCCGAGTCGCGGGCGCGCCACTACGAGGTGATCGTGCGGGAGGCGGAGCGCCTCTCGCGCATGGTGGACAACATGCTCGACTTCGCGGCCATCGAGCGGGGCGTGAAGCGCTACAACCTGCGGCCCGGCGATCTGAGCCTGACGGTGCAGAACGTGGTCGAGACCGCGCGTCTGGCCATGGAAACCCGCTCCATGAACATCGAGGAGTCCTACCCCGACGACCTCCCGCCGGTGTGGCACGATCCCGACGCCATCGCGCAGGTGGTCGTCAACCTCCTCTCGAACGCGGCGAAGTACGGGCGCGAGGCCGGCTGGATCGGGGTTCGGGTCGAGGCCGACGACACCGAGGTCCGGGTGGAGTTCTCGGACCGCGGCATCGGCGTGGCGAGCTCGGAGCTGGGCCACATCTTCGAGCAGTATTACCGGAGCTCCGACCCGCAGGCCCGCGGCCAGAAGGGTACGGGGATCGGGCTCACCATCGTGAAATACATCATGGAAGCGCACGGCGGAAACGTCACGGTACGGTCAACGCTCGGCGTGGGGACGACTTTTGTGCTTCACTTCCCCATCACGCCGCCCGTGAACGCGGATCCACAAGGAGTCTGACCCATGGCCCGCATCCTCTTCCTCGAAGATGAAGAAGACCTGCTCAGTTCGCTGGTGGCGTTCTTCACCCGGGAAGGCTTCGAAGTCTTCCACGCGCGCGGCGGCGATGCCGCCATCCAGCTCGCGTCGCGCATGCGTCCGGACATCGCCGTGATGGACGTGATGCTCCAGGAGGGCCCCGAGGGCCCCAACGGCAAGGATGGCTTCGAGGTGCTCCGCGCGCTGCGCGACCTCGACTTCCACGGACCCGTGATCTTCCTTACGGCGCGCACGCTCGAGCATGACAAGCTGCTCGCCTTCGATCTGGGCGCCGACGACTACATCACCAAGCCCTTCTCGCTCCTGGAGCTGCGCGCCCGGGTGCGCGCGGCCCTGAAGCGGGCGGGAGGCGGCAAGGCCGTCTACAAGTACGGCAAGGTGGAGGTCGACCTCGACAACTACTTCATCCGCCACGGCGATGAGGTGGAGCGACTCAGCAACCGCGAGCAGGAGCTGCTGAAGTACCTGATCGAGCATCGCGGCAAGGTGTTGCAGCGGGATGAACTCCTCACCAGCATCTGGAAGTACAGCGCCGGCGTGACCACCCGCACGGTCGACACCCACATCCTCAACGTGCGGAAGAAGCTCCGCGACGACGCCTCGGAGCCCGCCTTCATCGAGACGCTCCACGGCATCGGGTACAAGTTCATCGCCCAGGAGTTCTGATGCTGCTGGCGGTGGCGTTTTCGCTGGCCGCGGACCCGTCGGCTGCCTGGAAGGCCCTCTACGAGGCGCGTTTCGTCCAGATCGCGGAGGGCACCCCCGAGAACGCCGTTCGGCTCTACGAGGCGTTGCTCGACGACGACTCGTCGACCGATGCGGCCCCCGTCCAGTTCTGGATGGGGCTCGCCCTCTTTTCTGCGGGGGACATGGAGGGGGCCCGTCGCGCCTTCGAGCGTGCCTTGGACGACTCGCGCTACCGACTGGAGGCGCTCACCCTCCTCGACGCCACCGCCCTGCGCCTCGGCGAGATCGGCGCGGTTCCGGTGCGCTTCGACTTCGAGGAGCCGGAATTCCCCGGGGTTCGTTTCGGCGCGGGCGCCGGCCGCGGGGAGGCCGGGGTGCAGACCGTGGCGGGGCGGGGCGTGTACGGGTGGACGACCACGATCCGCCCGGGCGAGCCGGACCGGGTCGGCCTTCGCCTCAAGAGCGGCAGCTCGGTGGACGAGATCAAGTTCACCGCGCGATCGTTGGTGGCCCCGGCCGTGCTCCGGGTGGTCGCGCTCGACCGCTGGGGCGCGCTCTGGGCCTCCACGGAGGTCGTGGTCGACGACGACGACTGGTACGACGTGACCCTGCGCTTCGCCGACTTCGCCCCGCTCCCGGAGGGAGGTGGACCGACCCGGCTCGGCGGCGTTTCCGAGCTCCGGATCGAGGATGTCACCGGCGAGCGGAGTGATGTTCGCGGGTCGCACACGATCCTCGTGGACGATCTGGTGGTGGACTGATGCGGCTGGTCCAGAAGTATGGGGGTTCCTCCCTCGCCGATGTGGCCCGCATCCGTGCGGTCGCGGCGCGCGTGGCCGCCTCGCGGCGAGCGGGCCACGAAGTGGTGGTGGTCGTCTCCGCGATGGGCAACACCACCAACGAGCTGCTCGCCTTGGCGCGCCAGGTCAGCGGCAAGCCTGGTCGTCGTGAGCTGGACATGCTGATCTCGGTTGGCGAGCGAGTCACCATGGCGCTCCTCGCGATGGCGCTGCACGAGCTGGGCGTGGCCGCGCGGAGCTTCACGGGCAGCCAGTCCGGGATCATCACCGACACCTCCCATGCCAGTGCGCGGGTTGTGGAAGTACGGCCAGAGCGCATCGAGGCGGCGCTGCAGGCGGGCGAAGTGGCGATCGTGGCCGGGTTCCAGGGCGTGAGCCGGGAGCGGGAGGTCACCACCCTTGGCCGCGGGGGCAGCGACACCACCGCGGTCGTGCTCGCCGGCGCGCTCCGTGCCGACGAGTGCGAGATCTGTTCCGACGTGGACGGCATCTGGTCGGCCGACCCGCGTTCGGTCCCTGCCGCCGTGAAGCTCGACGCCCTCGGCCTCGACGAGGCGCTGGCCATGGCCCGGAACGGCGCGCGGATCCTCTACGAAGAAGCGGTGGGCTGGGCCCATCGGGAGGGTATCCAGCTTCGCGCGAGCCGCACCGAGGGGGCGGGCTCGGGCACCCTTGTTGGCCGCGAGCCACAGGCCGGTCCCGCGCAGGTCCGGGCGGTGGTCCGCGACTCCGATCTGCTGCTCGCCCCCGCTTCCGTGCTCGAGGCCGTCGAGGCGCCGTGTGTGCGCGCCGCTGGGGAGTGGGGCGTGCTCCTCGACGTGCGCAACCTGCACTCGGAGGTCCCAGAGGCCGCACCTGTGGCCACCGTGGCGGTGGTCGGCACCGCCGTCGGGGCCACCCCCGGCATCCTCCGCGCCATCCTCGCCGCGGCGAAATCGCAGCTCGGCGGGAACGCGGTCGCCTGGTGGGCGCAGCACGACGCCGTGGTCTTCCTTGTCAATTCTTCGGCTGCACCGTCATTGGAACGTCACCTGCACTTTTCATTGATCGAGCGCGCCGGTATCAGCGAGGCATCATGCTGAAGCAGTTCCTCAATCCCCCCAACTGGTTCAGCGCGGCCAGCCTGTTCTGCGGCTTGTACGCGGTCTTTCTTGCTGGCGGTGCGCAGGGCGACGTGAACGCCTTCTACCAGGCCGGGCTGTTCGTGTTCTACGCCGGCCTCTTCGACGCCCTCGATGGTCGTGTGGCGCGACTCACGGGCACGGGCGGCGCGTTCGGCGTTCAGCTCGACTCGCTCATCGACATCGTCAGCTTCGGCGTGGCGCCGGCTGGCATCGTCTACTTCTGGAAGCTCCACGAGCTCGGTCCCATCGGTGTCGTGGGGGCGTTCTGGTTCATGCTCTGCGGCTCGTTCCGGCTCGCCCGGTTCAACTGCATGGTGGATGGCAAGGTCCACACCTTCGCGCCCGGCTCCACCATCACGGTCACCGGGGGCACCCTCGCCGCGCTGGTCATGTGGCAGGCCGCGGGCGGGGGCGGCGTGGAGCTCCCCGCGCGGACGCTCCTCGTCCTCAGCGGCCTCATGGGGTTCCTGATGGTCTCGAGCGTGCCCTACCGCACGATGAAGTCGCTGCGGCGGAACAAGCGCACCCTGGCGAGCATCGTGCTGGCCGCAGGCGGCATCATCTACCTCGGCTTCCGCTACGACATCTCCACCGTGCTCGTCACCTTCGGCACGCTGGCGCTCGTGAGCGGTCCCATCGAATACGTCCTGTTCTTCCCCGCGCGGCGTCGGGCGCGCAAGCGCTCGCTCGCCGCGGCCGTGCCCCCCGGGGTAGCGGGAGACGACGAGCGCAGCGGCTGAGCGTGGCCGGGGAGGGGAACCTCCCCGGAGGGTGGGCCCGCGTTCCGGGCTCGTCGCCCGGGCCGGGACTAATCCTCTTCGCCCGCTTCTTCGACGGCTTCGCCGTCGTCGTCGAGATCCTCGTCGTCGGCGTCGGCATCTTCATCGAGCTCCTCTTCGGGCTCGAGCTCTTCTTCCGCACGACGCGCCAGACCCTTGCCCCGGTAACGGGCGAGCACGGACTCGCGCGGATCGGGGTTGGGATCGTTCCGCTGGTCCGCGCCACACTTGGGGCAAAGGGGCTCAGGACGGGTGAGATCGTAGAACTTCAGTCCGCACTCGTAGCACGTGTAACGCGTGCCGAGCTTGCTCTTGTCTTGCATCTTTCTCTCGCGGGCCGCCCTCCTTACCGGGTACACGCTGGTTCGCAACCCTGACGTTGTTCGCGCTCTGAGTTAGCGTGCGCCCCCTTCAGAACGAGACGGACATGATTCAAAGCCTGCTTCTTGGTCTTCTGGCTTGTACCCCCGAAACTGGCACGACCGGAACTTCGGACACCCGCGTGGACCACGCGAAGCAGAAGGTCGACAGCATCGCGCCGAAGACCTGCGTCCAGGAAGCGGGAATCCTGTTCGCCGTGTGGCAGGACGATCGCGACGGCGAGCAGGCCATCTGGTTCAACATGTCGGCGGATGGCGGCGTCACCTTCCTTCAGGGCGACACGCTGCTGAGCTTCGGCGAGGCTGATGCGCTCAACCCGGCCATCGCCTGCTCGGGCGACCACGTCTACGTCGTCTGGGAAGACAAACGCGACGGCGAGCTCGGCTACGAGAACATCTACGTGCAGTGGTCCGACGATCGCGGTCGGAGCTGGCAGGAGGAGGACGTCGCGCTCGACGCCGACCCGGAAGGCGAGGCCATCAGCCTCGCGCCGGCGGTGGCGGCCGCGGGCGACAGCGCCTGGGTGGCCTGGAGCGACAGCGTGAACGGCGCGTACGACATCTACCTGACGGGCACCACGAACGGCGGCAAGGTCTGGCGCGACACCCCCGTGCGCGTGGACACCGACGAGGCCGGGGCCGCCTACTCGGGTAGCCCCCGCATCGTGGGCGATGCCGATGGCAGCGTGGTCGTGGCTTGGGAGGACCGCCGGAGCGGCGCCACCGACATCTACGCCAACGTCTCCACGGACGATGGCGAATCCTTCGAGGAGAGCGACACCCGCCTCGACTCCGGCGATGACGCGGGCAGCCACGACAGCTTCCTCGCCGCGCTGACCCGCTCCGGCGAGAACGTCTACGTGGTCTGGGCCGATGCCCGGTACGGCGAAAACTCCGACGTTCTCTTGAACTACTCCCACGCCGGGGGCAAGTCCTGGGCCGACGAGCCGGTGCGCGTGGAGTCCGATGCGGAGGGGATCGCCGACTCGATCAACCCCACCGTCGCCGCCGATGGCGAGCGCGTGTGGGTGGCCTTCCAGGACAACCGTTCGGGCGGCGGCTACGACATCTTCCTCCGTTGGAGCGACAACGCCGGGCAGGAGTGGGCGGTCGACGAGGAAGTGCGGATGGAGTCCGACGACCCGGGCGAGGCCCAGAGCTACTTCCCGCACATCGCCGTGGACGGCGACATGTGGGGCGTTCAGTGGATGGAGTACCGCGACGACCTCGAAGGCGTCGGCTTCAACGACCTCTACTACAACTACACGGTGGATTCGGGCGGCACCTGGCAGGGGTCCGACGTGCGCATCAACAGCACGGCGCTCGCCACCAGCTTCGCAACCGATGCCAGCTTCTACCTCCGCGGTGGCTACGTCGTCACCGTGTGGGCGGATGGCCGCTCGGGCAGCACGGATATCTTCGCCGCCGGCCGGAAGATCGGCGACGAGAGCGTGTGGATCCAGCCGGAAGAGGCGGCCAAGTAGGGGCGTTGCTCCTCGTCCTGCTCGCTTGTGCCAGCGCCCCGCCCGACCCCCGGCCGGCGCTCTTGGCGAACTGGACCGGCCTGCGGCGGGTCAAGCTCGATGCGGAACGGGCGTTCCGCGACGCGAACTACGGGGAGGCCTGCGCGGCCTTGAAGCTCTCCCTGGCGGCCGCCGACCCCCCGCCGCCGAACTGGCCGCTGCTGCTCACCGTCGCGTCGCGCGACCCATCCTGCCTCACCCTCGCTGAAGGCGACTCGCTGGCCGCCTGGGGCCATGACCGCCCCGAATGGCGGGATGCCGTCGGCGAGTGGGAGGCGGCGCACGGCCTGTACGTCGACCCCGCCACGCTCTCCCCTGGTGCGCGCCTCGGGGTGCTGATGCGCGGCGAGGAGAGCGCCCCGGTCGTGGCCGCGGCGGCCGAGGTGCTCGCCGACGACCCCACCGACGCGCGGGCCTGTCGCATCCTGGTGCAGGACGACGTGGATCGGGGTGAGCTCCTCGGCGCGCTCGCCCGCTGCCCCGACGTGCACACGCCCGCGCTGCTCCAGCTCCGGGCATCGGCGCTCGACGAGGCCGGTCGGTGGTCCGAGGCGGTGGCCGTGTACGACGCCGCGGGATTCTCGCTCCACAGCGCGGCGGTGCTGTACCAGGAGGGCTCCGGCCGCGACGAGGACATCGAACATCGTCTCGACGAGCCGGTGCCGCCAGCAGCCCTCCACCGCGCGCTGTGGGACATCCTCCGGGGCCGCCCACCGCGGGTGTCAGGGCTGGACGAGAGCCCCGAAGCCCAGCTCGTGCGTGCGCTCGCCGGCGACCCCGCCTCGGTGGCCAACCTGCCCGACCTGCCGGGCCTCGAACCCCGAGTGCTGCACGCCCGACTCACCGGGAACGTCGAAGCCCTCGACGCGCTCCTCGCGGCCGATCCGGACAACGAGGTCCTCTGGCGAGCGCGGCTGGGCGTGGCGCACGAGCGCGGCCTCGACGCCCACGACGCCCTCGCCCGACTGCGAGAGCGCGATGGCGACCACCTCCGCCTGCGCGGCAGCACCCCGCGGCGGGAGGCCCCGTGGCGCGTCCTCGTGCCCTCCACCTGGTCGGCCCTGGCCGCTCAATTTCCCGGGCTGGCCGCCCTCGGCGAGGACGATGTGGGCAGGAGTTGGCGGGCTGCCCAAAAGCTCTCGGAAGCCCAACGATCCGCCGCGTTGGCCGAACTTCAGGCTGGGCACCCCGAGCTGCGGGGGCTGGCGCGCGTACGAGCTGGTGGATCGATCCTTGACGGACCCCCCGCGGGTAGATAATCGCCGCCGGCTCTGGGGGGTCCTCTCCCCCGGTCGGGAATTTCATGCACGCGCACCACACTTGGACCACGCACTCCACCTCGCCCCAGGAAGCGACGCACGACTGGTTCGTCGTCGACGCCGCTGGGCAGACGCTGGGGCGCCTCGCCAGCCGCATCTCGCAGGTGCTGCAGGGCAAGCACAAGCCCGCCTACACCCCGCACACCGACACCGGTGACTTCGTCGTGGTCGTCAACGCGGAGAAGATCTTCCTCTCGGGCAAGAAGCTCGACCAGAAGAGCTACCACCGCTACTCGGGCACCCCGGGTGGCCTCCGCTCCGTCACGGCGCGCCGGCAGCTCGAAACCCACCCCGAGCGGGTGCTCACCGCCGCCGTGCAGGGCATGGTCCCCCGCAACCGGCTCGGTCGGCAGATGCTCACCAAGCTGAAGGTCTACGCGGGTGATGCCCATCCGCACGAAGCCCAGCAGCCCAAGCCCTTTCCCGAGTACGTCTGATGGCTTCGAAGCAGCTCGTCCAGTTCTGCGCCACCGGTCGCCGCAAGACGGCGTCGGCGCGCATCTTCCTTCGTCCCGGCACCGGCAAGGTGACCATCAACAAGCGTGAGGCGGGCGAGTACGTTCACCGCGCCGTGCTGGAGATGGTGGTCCGTCAGCCGATGGTGGTGACCCAGCAGCCCGATTGGGACGTGATCGTGAACGTCCGCGGCGGCGGCAAGTCCGGACAGGCACAGGCCATCCGCATGGGCCTCGCCCGCGCGCTGGTCATGTCGAACCCCGCGCTGCGCCCCGAGCTGAAGAAGGCCGGCTTCCTCACGCGTGATGGCCGCAAGGTCGAGCGGAAGAAGTACGGTCGCGCCGGCGCTCGCCGTCGCTTCCAGTTCAGCAAGCGCTAGTTCCGGGCGGGCGCGCGCATCGGTGCGCGCCCTTCCCGAAACAGGGCGATTGGCCTCACCTCCCGGTCCGGACGATCCGATCGGGGGAGGGAGGAGAATCACATGCGCACGCCGCCCATTGTTCGAGGCTCGGCCGTTCCGCCCGGTGCCCGGGGGTTGTTGCACCTGGTCCACCAGATGGTGGAGGCAGGCGGCACCGATCTGCACCTGAAGGTGCCGGGAAGGCCCATGATCCGGGTGAACGGGGCGCTCCTCCCCATGCCCTTCGACCGCCTCACCCCTGCCGACACCGCGGCCTTCGCCCAGGGCGTGCTCGAGGTGGCCGGTAGCGACGAGCTGGCGACCTCCCCGCGTGACGTGCGGCTGGCCTTCTCGGTCGACGGCGTCGGTCGTTTCCGTGCGCAGCTCACGCGGCAGCGGGGCTCCTGTGAGATCGTCATCCACCGCATCGCGCTCGCTCCGCCCACCATGGCGGAGTTCCCCGGTCTGGCCCCCCTCGGCGAGGTGCTCGACGGGGGACCCGGACTGTTCCTCGTGGGTGGCGGGCGGCACCGCCGCGCGGTCATCGCCGCGGTGGTCGGTGCGTTCAACGCCCGCTGCTGGGGGCGGCTCGTGAGCATCGAAGACCCGGTGGAGTGGCTGCACCGCGATGAGCGCGGGAGCCTCAGCCAGCGGGAGATCGGCACGGATGTGTCCACCTTCGCGGAGGGGCTCTCGGCGGCGATGCGGCAGGACGCCGACGCTGTGGTCGTCTCCGACGTGCCCACCGCCGACGACGCCGACGCGTTGCTCCGGGCCTCCGAAGAAGGCCTGCTGGTCTTCGCGGGTTTGCCCGTCGCCGATCCGGACGACGCCGTGCTCGCGCTCGCGGGCCGGTTCGCACCCGGGCGGGAGCGGGAAGTGTCCGCCCGCATCGCGAGCGTTCTCCGCGGGGTGGTGGTGGTGGATCACGCGGGAGAGGTCAGCTGGAAGCGGATCGACGCAGGCCGGCGTGCCGCGCTGCGCGCGGGGCAGCTTTCGCTCGTAGGCTGACCGGAGCGTGGTAGATTGCACCACGATGTGTGGTTGCGCGCGAGCTCCCGGGAGGCCCGGGTGTTGAGGGGAAGCCGAAGCTATCGGGTCTCGGCGTTGCTCGGTCAGGGTGCGTTCGGCGCGGTCTACCTCGCCGACACCGTGGGTACCGGGATCCGTCGTCGAGTGGCGATCAAGCTCCTGCGCCCCGAGAAGGCCTCCACCGGGGGGCTGATTGGCCGCCTTCGGGATGAGGCGCGCATGCTGGCGGCGATTCGCCACCGCGCGATCGTCCGCGTAGATGACCTCGTCGAGCTCGATGGGAGCTGGGCGATCGTCATGGAGTACGTGGAGGGGTGCGACCTCACCGAGCTGCTCCGCCAGAGTGTGGTGCCGCCGGTGGCTGCGCTCGCGATCGTGGAGGAGGTGGCCAGCGCCCTCCACGCCGCCTGGCACCAGGATGGGCCGGATGGCACTCCGCTTCGCCTCATCCACCGGGACATCAAGCCGAGCAACCTTCGGATCACCGCGCACGGCGAGGTGAAGATCCTCGATTTCGGCGTGGCCCGAGCGGAGCTGAGCTCCCGCGAGGAGCACACCCAGGAGGCGGCGTTCGGCACCGTGCCGTACATGGCGCCGGAGCGGTTCTACGGCGAAGACACCGTTGCCGGCGATGTGTATGCGCTGGGCGTGACCCTCTTCGAGATGCTCACCGGCGTGAAGCCGGGGAAGTCGGCGATGGATGCCGACCGGGCGCCTCCCGGCGAGAAGTACCGCGCGCAGTGGTCCTGGCTGGGCGAGGACATCTCGCAGCCGCTTCATGACCTCGTCGCGCAGATGCTGGCCGCCCGGACCGACGACCGTCCCACCCCGCGCGAGGTGGCCCGTCAGGCCGCCGTGATCCGGGCGTCGCTCTCGGGTCCCAGCCTCGATGAGTGGACGGAGTCGGTCGTTCCCGCCGCCCTCCGCATCCAGGAGGAGCGCCGCGGCCAGACGGTATCGGACCGCACCGGCACGCTCCTGATCGAGCGTACGGGGGCGCAGAGCCTGCAGCCCCGTCGCAAGGGCTTCGGGGCCGGGGTGGCGGCGCTGGTGGCCGCTCCTGCGGCGTTGCTCGTCATCGGGCTCAGCGCGGCGGCCATCATCGTGCCGGCGTTGTACTTCGGGCTCGGCTCCGGGCAGACCCCGCCGGTCCCGGCGGCGGCCGTTGCGCCGACGCCCGCTCCGCCTGCGGTTCAAGCGGCGGCGGAGCCGCAGCTGGCGGCGGTGCCGGAGCCGAGGGCGGGCGGTGCTGCTCCGAAGCCCAGCGGGCCGGCCGCGAAGCCCGCCGAGCCGCGCGGCGGCGTGGTGAGGTCCACCTCGGAGCCCGTGGTGGCCGCGCCAGCGCCGGAGCCGCCTCCGGCCGAAGCGCCCGCGCCCGCCGATGGCCCGGGTCGGCTGGTGGTGGAGGGGGATGCCACCCACGTGGCCGTGCGCGGTGCGGGCGGTACCTTCGGTCCGGGCGAGCTGGCGGCCGGTCGATACACCGCCGACGTCACCTTCGCCGACGGCACCACCGTCCAGCAATACCTCGAGGTTTCGCCGGCTGCCGTCACCCGCCTCAAGTGCTCGAGCAAGTTCCAGAACTGTCGCGTGCTCCAGGAATGAAACGTCCCGAGATCGTGGTTTTCTGCCTGTCCGCGGTGTTCTTCCTGCTCGCCTGGGCCGTCTGGCGGCACCAGCAGGGAGAGGCGCTGCCCTTCTCGGGGGGTACCTGCGAGCGTCGCTGCGTCGAGCGTGATCCCGCCTGCGCCGAGTGGGTGTCCTCGCAAGGAGGCTTCCCCGATGCGGAGCTTGAACAACGCGACCGGGAAGCGCGCTGCAACGGCATCTGCTTCGTCCTCCGCATGAAGAACCCCGAGAGCACCGACGCCTGCCTGGCCCGGTAGGCGCCTCGCCCCGCTTCCCCCGAACCCGCGGTCAGTCCTCGCTGGGCTTCAGGCCCGCCGCGCGAGCGAGATCGGGGCGCAGCTGGCGCGTGCGTGCTTCGGATTGGGCTCGACGCCACCGGGCCACCTTTGCGTGGTCACCGCTGAGCAGGACCTCCGGCACGGTCAAGCCGGACCACTCGGGCGGCCGCGTGTAGTGCGGGTACTCGAGCAGCCCTTCGCTGAAGCTCTCCTCCACGGCGCTCTCCGCGTTGCCGAGGGCGCCAGGCAGCAGGCGAACCACGGCATCCACCACCACGCACGCGGCGAGCTCGCCGCCCGTGAGCACATAGTCGCCGATGGAGATCGACTCGTGCACCAGCGTTTCGCGCACGCGAGCGTCGATGCCCTCGTAGTGCCCGCAGACGAAGACGAGGTGGGGGAGCTGCGCGAGGCGCCGCGCGGTGGCCTGGCCGAACGGCGCTCCGCCCGCTTCGAGCAGAACCACGTGGCTGTCGCTCCGGGTGACCGCCGCGATGGCAGCCCCGACCACGTCGGCCCGCATCACCATGCCGCTGCCCCCGCCGTAGGGACTGTCGTCGACGGTGCGATGGCGCCCGAGGCCGTGCTCGCGAATGTCGTGCAGCCCGAGGCTCCACACGCCGGACCTCGCCGCCCTGCCGAGGATGGAATGGGTCAGGGCCGGTTCGATCATCGCCGGAAACAGCGTGAGAACGTCGACCCGCACGCTACTCGCCCGCGGCCAGCGCCCCGGCCGCCACCACGATCACACCGGCTTCGGGATCGACCCGCACCACGGTGTCGGGGCCGGGAAGCAGGAAGCCTTCGCCCTGATCCATGGCCACCACCCACACATCGCGCTCGCCGGGAACCACGTCGGCCAGGGTGCCGAGCACGGTGCCCGCTTCATCCTCCACGGACAGCCCCAGCAGGTCGGCCACGTAGAACTCCCCATCACCGGGCGGGGGGAGCAGCTCGCGCTCGATGAGCACGATCGCACCCACGAGGCCCGCGGCTTCTTCGGGCGTCTTGATGCCTTGCACGCGCCCGATGATGCGCTTGCCCGCACCCGGGCGAACGCTGATCTCGGCCGCCTGCTCCACGCCGTCGCTGCCGCGCAGGACCACGGTGCGCGGCTCGCTCAGCACGGAATCATCGCGGTTGTGGAGGTGCAGGCGCACCTCTCCGCGAACCCCGAACACCCCCACCACCGAGCCCAATTCGATTCGGTCGGAGGACATCGCGCTATTCGGTGGCCGAAGCCCCGGCGCCCGGCTCGAGGAGCTCGAGGACCGCCCGACGCTCCCCGCTGGAGGCGCTGAGCACGGTGCGGATGGCCCGGAGCGTTTCGCCGTCGGGGCCCTGCACGCTCTCGCGGTCGGAATCGGCCACCGAGAGTTCGTACAGCACGCTCGCATCACCCTCGACTTCGCGGATTTCCACGGCGTCGGGATGCTTCACGAGCCCCTGGATGAGGTGGCGAAGGAGGGCCTGCATTGGACTAGGCCTCGGCCGGCACGGCCTTGCGGGCCTTGGCGATGAGGGCGGCCACGGTCTCGGAGGGCTGGGCGCCCTTCCCGATCCAGAAGTCCACGCGGGCGAGGTCGATGTGGATCACCGGGGGCTCGACCATGGGGTTGTAGTGCCCCAGGTACTCAAGGCAGCGCCCATCACGGGGCGAACGCTTGTCGGCCACCGCGAAACGGTAGGAGGGCTTCTTCTTCGCGCCGGTGCGGGTGAGGCGAATGCGGACCATGGTCTTTCCTTCTCAAACGAGGGCCGGCGACTAACGCACCCTTGCCGTCTTGGCAAGCGTGACCGCCGAGTGGGTTCACAGGGGGATGTTTCCGTGCTTGCGCGGCGGGTTCCGGTCGCGCTTGTTCTCGAGGCTGTCGAAAGCTTCCACGAGCCGAGCCCGGGTCTCGGCGGGGCGGAGGACCTCATCGATGAAGCCGAGCTCGGCCGCGCGGTAGGGGTTCGCGAAGCGCTCGCGGTAGCTCGCCACCAGCTCGGCCTTTCGCGCAACGGGGTCGGCGGCGGAGGCGAGCTCCTGGCGGAAGATGATGTTCACCGCGCCATCCGCGCCCATCACCGCGATCTCGGCGGTGGGCCAGGCGAGGTTGTAGTCCGCACGCAGGTGCTTGCTGTTCATCACGCAGTAGGCGCCGCCGTAGGCCTTGCGGGTAATCAGCGTGATCTTGGGCACCGTGGCCTCGGCGAACGCGTAGAGGAGCTTCGCACCGTGCCGGATGATGCCGCCATGCTCCTGCGCCGTTCCGGGGAGGAAGCCCGGAACATCCTCGATGACCCACAGCGGGATGTTGAACGCGTCGCAGAAACGCACGAAGCGGGCGGCCTTCACCGATGCGTTCACGTCGAGCACGCCGGCCAGCACGGAGGGCTGGTTGGCCACGATTCCCACGCTGCGCCCGCCGAGGTGGACGAAGCCGATCACCACGTTCGCGGCGTAGTCGGCCTGCACCTCGAGGAACCGCCCCTCGTCCGCCACGGCGGTGATGAGCTCCTTGATGTCGTAGGGCCGGTTCGGGTTGGCCGGCACGAGCTCGTCGAGCTCGGGAATGAGACGGTCGGGGGCATCGTCGGTGGGGCGGCGGGGCGCCTCCTCCATGTTGTTCTGCGGGATGTAGCCGAGGAGCGCGCGCAGCACGGCGAGGGCGGCCTGCTCGTCCTCGGTGGCGAAGTGCGCCACGCCCGACACGGCGGTGTGGGCCGAAGCGCCGCCGAGCGCCTCCTGGGTAACCTCCTCGTGGGTCACGGCCTTGATCACGTCGGGGCCGGTCACGAACATGAAGCCGGTGCCCTTCGCCATCACGAGGAAGTCGGTGATGGCCGGGGAATAGACGGCGCCGCCGGCGCAGGGGCCGAGGATGCCGGTGAGCTGGGGCACGACGCCGCTCGCGAGGGTGTTGCGGAGGAAGATGTCGGCGTACCCGCCGAGGCTCTCCACGCCCTCCTGGATGCGGGCGCCGCCGCTGTCGTTGAGGCCGATGACGGGCGCGCCGTTTTTCAGCGCGAGGTCGAGCACCTTGCAGATCTTCTTGGCGTGGGCGCCGGAAACGCTGCCCCCGAAGACCGTGAAGTCCTGGGCGAAGACGTACACGAGCCGGCCGTCGATGCGGCCGTAGCCGGTGACCACGCCATCGCCGGGAACGCGCTTCTCGTCCATCCCGAAGTCGTTGCAGCGATGCGCCACGAACCGGTCGAGCTCGCGGAAGGTGCCCGCGTCGAGCAGGGAGTCGAGCCGCTCGCGGGCGGTCAGCTTGCCCTTGGCGTGCTGGCGCGCGATGGCCTCGGCACCGCCGCCGGCGAGGGCAGTTTCGTTGAGAGCGTCGAGCTGTTCTTGTACGGCAGCGCGGTCCGGGTCCATGGGGCCTCCGAAGGGTGGCCGCGTGTAACCAGCGCGCTTGTGGAATTCCTGTTGCGGAGCTACCGTGGCGTGCCGATGGAGCCATCAATGCGTGCCTTCCTTCTCCCCTCCCTCCTGCTCCTCGCCGCGGGCTGCCCCAATCCGGGCACCGACGGCAAGGAAGACAGCGGCGGCACCGGCACCGACGACACCGGGGAGATCGACCTCGGGCCGCCCGGCTGCATCAACCTCAACGGCGAAGAGGGCGACTTCGCCACGATCACCGAGGGGATGGAGTTCGCCACCGACGGCGACACCATCAACGTCTGCGCGGGCGCCTACGCCGAAACTGTCGTAATTGACAGGGCCGTGGCGATCGTCGGCGAGGGGAGCTTGCTCAACTCGATCGACGCGCCGGTGAACGAACCCGCTTTCGAGATCGTGGCGAACGGGGCGAGCGTGTCCGGCTTCACCATCACCACCACGCGCTCCGGCGTGGTGGCTTCGGGCGTGTCCGACCTCACGCTGTCCGACCTGAACTTCGATGCGGCCGCCAACTACGGCGTGGAGGCCTCCGAGGTCACGAACCTCGCGATCTCCGGCTGCACGTTCACGTTCCCGGCCTACGGCGCGGTCTTCCTCAGCGGCGGCTCGGCCGTGGTGGACAGCTCGGTCTTCGACCAGCCCACCAGCTACGGCATCTGGGCGTCGGATGGCAACGTGCTCTCGGCCACCAACAACATCTTCACGGGTGTCACCGCGACCGCCACCGACGGCACCGATGGCCACGCGATCTACGGCGACGGTGCCACCGTGTCGACGATGCAGAATCAGGTCAACGGCGATGACCTCTTCGGCTTCTGGGTGCAGGATGGCGGGCTCGCCATGGATGGCGATGTCATCGCCGACACTCCGTATGGCGTCATCGCGTTCGACAGCACCTTCACCGCCTCGAACGTTTCCATTTATGGATCGCAGACGCAGGGCATCTACGTGAGCAGCAAGTCCGACGTGGTGTCGATCACCGACACCAACGTGCTGCTCAACGGCGGCGTCACCACCGGGCTCACCTCTTGCACGGCGGACTACACCGAGTTCGCGGGCTGGTGCGGCGGCATCCTCGTGGCCTCACCCGACGTGGTGTTCAGCGGCGTGAACGTGTCCGACTACGAAAACTACGGCATCTACACGGTCCCCTACAAGTCGGGCGGCGAGCAGAACCTCACCATCACCAACACCGTCCTCACCAACAACGGGCGTTGGAGCCTCTTTGCGAGCAACGTGGTGGCCGCGGTCGATGGCCTGAGCGTGCTCGGGCATCGGGAGCCCGACACCGTGAACACCCAGCCCTGCTACGGCTACGTGGATCAGGGCACCTCTGCGGTTTTCGCCACGTCCGACGTCACGATCACGAATTCCACGATCGAGGGCAGCGAAGGTTGGGGCCTCTCGATGGTGCGCGGCACCCTCGACGTGACGGCGTCCAGCATCGGCGGCGTGAAGTGCGCGGGCATCATCGCCTACGAGAGCACCCTCACCGCCAGCGGGAACACCTTCGGTTCCGGCGAGTCCTACGGCGCCGTATTCAACTACTCGGGCGCGGTCATCCTCGAGGAGAACAGCTTCGTCGACACCAAGGTCACGCAGGTCGACGTCTACGACGACAGCAGCAACCCCGGCGCCTACTACCGCTACGAGTACCCGAACGCCGGCCGCGACGTCACGTCCACCTACGGCACGGCCTGTGCCATCTCGAACAACACCTTCTCGGGCGGCGGGCAGTCCATCTCGGTGGAGGCCAGCGGGTGCGACATCCGCGGCAACTCCTGGACGGACTACAACGGCACGCTCATCCAGGTCTACCAGGGCGACCCGAGCGATCCCGTGGTGATCAAGGACAACTCGGCCGACAACTTCGGCGGCCAGGCGGTCTACTCCACGTACGGCTACGCCGAGGTGGAGGACTTCCGGGTGGGCGACACGCGGGCGTACGAGTACGGCTACTCCGCCTACTACGTGGCCGCCGACGGCACGGAAACGCTGCAGTACAGCTACAGCTACAGCTACGGCAATCCCGTCTTCGAGGCGTACGGCTACTACTACGGCTACTGGACCGACACCGATGGCGACGGCATCCCCGACAGCTTCACCGAGAGCGGCTACCCGAGTGGCATCTCGCTGAAGAACGTCACCGTGGGCAACGCCTACGGCAGCGTCGTGGAGGGCTCCGAAGCCGAGCTGGAGATCGTGGACCTCACCGCCGAGTCGGCGGGCGGCTACGGCGTTTACGCCTACTGGGGCCACTATGCGCCCACCGTGGAGATCGAGGGCGTCGACTTCGGGTCGACCACGTACACGGCGGTGCACCTCGACGCGAACACCGCCGATGCCGGCTACGCCCTGCTCTCCGACATCGAGGTGGATGTTGCCGGCGGCTCGGGCGTGTACATGACCGGCTTCGCGGACTGGGCCGTCACCGAGCTCTCCGTGCTCGATGCGGCCAGCTACGGCTTCTACGCCGACGGCTCCTACGGCTACACCGACTACTCCACGCCCAGCTCCACGTACGTGTATGGCACCCTCGACTCCTCCGGTTCGCTGGAGGAGGTGCTGGTGTCGAGCGCCACGCTCGCGGGCGTGTCGGTCACGAACGGCTCCTTGCTCCTCGAGAGCTCGAGCGTTTCGGGTGGCGATGCCAGCGGTGTGAGCCTCGGCTCGCTGACCGCCTGGGTGGAGGACAACGCGTTCGTCGGCAACGCCACCTACGGCATGACCTGCTCGGAAGTGACGTTCGACTACTGCGGCAGCACCGACCTGTCCGGCAACACCTCCGGCGAGACCGATGGTTGCGGCGATGCCTGCGTCCCGCTCTGAGCGGTGAGCCGCGTCCTCGCGGTGATTCCGGCGCGTCGGGCCAGCACCCGGCTCCCGCAGAAGATGCTCGCAGACCTGGGGGGCCGCCCCCTGGTGGTCTGCACCTGGTCGCGCGTGATGGCGGCCGGCTTCGGGCGCGTGGTCGTCGCTACGGACGATGTCGAGATCGCCTCCGTCGTGCGGGCCGCCGGCGGCGAGGTGGTCATGACCGGCGCGGCGCCGAACGGGACGGCGCGGGTGCGGGAGGCCGTGGCGACGCTCCACATCCAGCCCGACGTCGTGCTCAACGTGCAGGGCGATGAGCCGCTGGTCGAGGTGTCCACGTTGCGGGCCGTAGCGGGTGCGCTGACCGGCGCCGAAGGAGAGGGGTTCGACGTGGCCACGGCCGCCGCCGTGCTCCCCGCAGCGGAGGCGAGCCGGCCCGAGCGGGTGAAGGTGGTGACGGACGCGTGCGGCCGGGCCCTGTACTTTTCACGCAGCCCGATTCCCAGCGGCGGTCCCTGGCGGGTTCACGTGGGCGTGTATGCGTTCCGGCCGGGCGTGCTGCGGCGGCTGGGCTCCTTCCCGCCCTCCGCGCTGGAGGCCTCGGAGCGACTCGAGCAGCTCGGATGGTTGGAGAACGGCGTGGCGATCCGGGTGGTCGACGTGATGCCGCCTCCGCCGTCGGTCGACACCGCGGCAGATCTCGACCGTGTTCGCGCGATCCTTTCCTCCGCGGCCTCCACGTCGGGTTAGGCACGGGGGCGGTGGGAGCGCCGCGATGAAGACCAAATTCGTATTCGTGACCGGCGGAGTCCTCAGCTCGCTGGGGAAGGGTCTCAGCGCCGCAGCGATCGGCGCCATCATGGAGGCCCGCGGGCTCCGGGTGGTGAACATCAAGGCCGACCCGTACCTGAACGTCGACCCGGGTACGATGTCGCCCTACCAGCACGGCGAGGTCTTCGTGACGGAAGACGGCGCGGAGACCGACCTCGACCTCGGCCACTACGAGCGCTTCGTCTCCACCCGCATGAGCCAGCGGAACTCGTTCACCACCGGGCGGGTGTACCGCAACGTGATCGACCGGGAGCGCCGGGGCGAGTACCTCGGTCGGACGGTGCAGGTGATCCCGCACGTCACCGACGAGATCAAGCGACTGATCCAGGAAGGCGTCGATGGCGCCGACATGTGCATCGTCGAGGTGGGCGGCACCGTCGGCGACATCGAGGGGCTGCCCTTCCTCGAGGCGATCCGGCAGGCCCGCGCCGACTTCGGTGTAGAAAACGTGGCCTACGTGCACGTCACCCCGGTCTTCTACATCAAGGCCGCGGGCGAGATGAAGACGAAGCCGACCCAGCACTCCGTGAAGGAGATCCTGAGCACCGGCATCCAGCCCGACATCCTCATCTGCCGCTGCGACGTGCCCATCCCTCGCGATCTGCGCCAGAAGATCGCCAGCTTCTGCAACGTGAGCGTGGATGACGTGATCAGCGCCCACGACGTGCAGAACATCTACGACCTCCCGGTCGTGTTTCACGAGCAGGCGCTCGACGATCGCATCCTCCGGCGCTTCTCCTTCTTCGCGCCCCGCCCCCACATGGAGGCCTGGGCCGAGTACGTGCGGCGGGCCACCAACCCCAAGCACCACGTTCGTATCGCGGTCGTGGGCAAGTACGTGCACCTCGTCGACACCTACAAGTCGCTGAACGAGGCGCTCGCGCACGGCGGCGTGGCCCACGAGGCCAAGGTCGAGCTGCGCTACCTCGACAGCGAGGAGCTCGATGCCAGCAATGCCGCCGCGGCCCTCGCCGGGTGTGATGCGGTGCTGATCCCCGGCGGGTTCGGGAGCCGGGGCACGGAGGGCAAGGTCGCGGCCATCCGCCATGCGCGGGAGTCCGGGCTGCCCTTCTTCGGCATCTGCCTCGGCATGCAGCTCGCGGTGGTCGAGTTCCTGCGCTCCGTGGCGGGCATCTCGGCCAACTCGAGCGAGTTCGAGCCCGAAACGCCGAACCCCGTCATCCACTTGATGGATGCACAGCGCAACGTGATCGACCTCGGCGGCACGATGCGCCTCGGCGCGTACCCCTGCGTGCTCGCGCCCGGCACCCGCGCGAGGAGCATCTTCGGCGAAGGCACGATCTCCGAGCGGCACCGGCACCGCTACGAGGTGAACCCGGCCTACCACGAGCTGCTCCTCTCCCACGGGATGGTCCTCTCCGGACTGAGCCCCGACGGAAAGCTCGTCGAGATGATCGAGCTCCCGAGCCACCCCTACTTCGTGGCTTGCCAGTTCCACCCTGAGTTCAAGTCCCGTCCCCTGGCGCCCCACCCGTTGTTCTCCGCGTTCGTTCGCGCGGCGGTGGACCGGCACGTCCGTGTGGCGGGCGGAGGCCGCCCCGACAGCGCTCCCGCCTCGCTCGAGGCGAAGTAGATGGGGCTCGCCGCTGCCCTGCTGGGGTGGGCGGCGGGCTGCGCGCCGGAGTCGTTCGAACCGCTGGCGACGGCCGCTCGCGCCGAGGGCGTCGTGCTTCAGGCTGAAGCCGACGACACCACCTACCGGGTGGAGCTCGCCGGCGCCGAGGCCGATGTGGCGGCGGGCAGCGCGGTCTCCGCGAGCGCCACGCGCGTGGCCTCGAAACCGGCGGAGGGCCCCACCCTCAACATCGTGGCCGAGCGCTCCTCCTGGGATTTGAAGGGCCACTCGGCCCACTTCGAGGGCAACGTCGTGGTCACCCGCGGCCCGGTCACCCTCCGCTGTGCGTCGCTCGATGTGCGCTACGCCGCCGCCGACGTGATCGACACCGTCGTGGCCACGGGCAGCGTGACGGTGGACCGCGGCGAGCGCCACGCCCTGGCCGACCGGGCGGAGCTCGTGGGCCGAACCGGGCGCATCACGCTCACGGGCACGCCGCGGCTCTCGGAGGGGGTGAACGCGCTGACGGGTGAACGCATCGTGCTCTGGCTCGACGAGGAGCGCGCGGACTGCGAGGGCGGCGCAAGCGGCCCCTGCCGGCTGGTGGTGGCCGCGGGCGCGTTGGGAAGGTGAGGCCGCGGGTCCGCCGGGCTACGCTCGGTGGGCGAGGGCAGCATGAAGATCATCGCCGGAAGTGACCACGGGGGACTGTCGCTGAAGCGCGTGCTCATCGAGCGGATGCGCGGGCAGGGGCACGAGGTGATCGATGCGGGCACCGACTCCAGCGCGAGCTGTGACTACCCCGACTACGCCGTGATCGTGGCCCGGTCCGTGGCCGCGGGGGAGGCCCAGTTCGGCCTGCTCGTTTGCGGCACCGGGCAGGGAATGGCCATGGCGGCGAACCGGGTGCCGGGCATCCGGGCCGCGGTCGTGTGCGACTCGTTCACGGCCCACGCCACCCGGGAGCACAACGACGCCAACGTGCTCTGCCTCGGCGAGCGGGTGGTGGGCGCGGGGTTGGCGGGCGAGCTCCTCGACACCTTTCTCGGCGCGAAGTTCGAGGGTGGCCGCCACGCGGGACGGGTGCAGAAGCTCTCGCGTATCGGCGGGTAGCGGGGGCATCGGGCCGCCGGGAGGCGGCGGCGTGGCCCGCCGCTCACGCCTCGTGATCACAGTCCTCGTCCGGGTTAGGCACCACGGCGCCGCTGGAGCCCCGCGTGATCCTCTCCCGTCAAGACCCCGAAGTCGCCGCCCTCATCGCCCGGGAGGCCGAGCGCCAGCGGGAGGACCTGGAGCTCATCGCCTCGGAGAACTACGTGTCGGCCGCCGTCCTCGAGGCCGCCGGGAGCGTGCTCACCAACAAGTACGCCGAGGGCCTGCCGGGCAAGCGCTACTACGGCGGTTGCGAGGTGGTCGACGTGATCGAGGACCTCGCCCGGTCGCGCGCCATGCAGCTCTTCGCCGGGAGTGAGGGCGTGAACGTGCAGCCGCACTCTGGCGCCCAGGCCAACGCCGCGGTGTACCTCGCCGCCCTGAAGGCCGGCGATACGCTCCTCGGGCTCGACCTGAGCAACGGCGGCCACCTCACCCACGGCTCGCCGGCGAACAGCTCCGGCAAGCTCTACCGGGCCGTGCATTACAAGGTCGACGAGCGTGGGCGCATCGATCTCGACCAGGTGCGGGACATCGCCAAGCGCGAGCAGCCGAAGATGATCGTCACGGGGGCGAGCGCCTACCCGCGCCATTGGGACTTTGCGGGCTTCCGCTCGATCGCCGACGAGGTGGGCGCCCTGCTCCTCGCCGACATGGCCCACGTGGCCGGGCTCGTGGCGGCCGGCCTCCACCCCACGCCCTTCGGGCACTGCGACTACGTGACCACCACCACGCACAAGACCCTCCGCGGTCCGCGCGGCGGCGTGGCTTTCGCGCGCGAGGGCCTGATGAAGGGTCTGAACAGCGCGGTCTTCCCGGGCTCGCAGGGCGGCCCGCTCATGCACGTGATCGCGGCGAAGGCGGTGGCCTTCCAGGAGGCGCTGCAGCCTTCGTTCAGGCAGTACGCGCAGGCCGTGCTCGACAACGCGCAGGCGATGGCGGCGGTGCTCACCGAGCGCGGCTTCGGCCTCGTGTCCGGCGGCACCGACAACCACCTGCTGCTGCTCGACCTCTCGGCGCGCAGCACCAGCGGCAAGGATGCCGAGATCGCGCTCGGCAAGGCCGGCATCACCGTGAACAAGAACACCGTGCCCAACGAGCAGCGCAGCCCCTTCGTGACGAGCGGCATCCGCGTGGGCACCCCGGCGATGACTACGCGCGGCCTCGGCGTGGCCGAAGCGCGCATCGTGGCGGGCTGGATGGCCGACGTGCTCGAGAACCACACCGACGAAGCGCGTCTCGCCGCCATCCGCGCCGAGGTGCACGCGATGAGCGCGCGCTTCCCCGTTCCCGGGCTCGGCTAGGCGGTGGACTGCCCGAGCTGCCAGCACGGCGACACCCGCGTCGTCGACAGCCGCGAGGCGGTAGACAGCATCCGGCGCCGCCGGGAATGCCAGAAGTGCGAGTTCCGGTTCACGACCTTCGAGCGCGTGGAGTTCAAGCTCCCCGACGTGGTGAAGCGCGACGGTCGGCGCCAGCACTTCAATCGCGACAAGCTGCTCGCCGGCCTGCGGCTCGCCTGCCGAAAGCGGCCGGTGTCGGAGGAGCAGCTCGATGCCGCCTGCGCGCGCGTGGAGAGTGAGCTGGCCCGCCGCTCCACCGACGTGCAGACCCGCGAGATCGGCGACCTCGCCCTCCTGGAGCTCCGCAAGCTCGACGACGTGGCATACCTTCGATTCGCCTCGGTCTACCACGAGATCACCTCGCCGCACGACTTCCTCGAAGTGCTCCAGCCGCTGCTCGAGCGGAGGAAGGAGGGGTGAGGAACGACGCCCGCTTCATGGGGCTCGCGTTGGACCTCGCGCGCCGCGCGCTCGGCAGGACCTCGCCGAACCCGCCCGTGGGCGCGGTGATCGTGCAGGATGGCGTGGTGGTAGCCGAGGGGTGGACGCAACCGCCCGGGCAGGCGCACGCGGAGCCGCATGCCTTGCAGGCCGCCGAGCGAGCGGGTGTGCTGCTCCAGGGCGCCACGATGTACGTCACGCTCGAGCCCTGCTGCCATCATGGTCGCACTGCTCCCTGTACCGACGCGGTGCTGCGTGCGGGGATTTCGCGGGTGGTGGTCGGCACGGTCGATCCCTTCCCGCTCGTGGCGGGCAAGGGCATCGCGCAGCTTCGGGCGGCCGGCCTCGACGTCGTGGTGGGCGTGCGCGAGGCGGAGTGCCGGCGGCTGATGCTCGGCTTCATCCGCGCCCAGACCGAAGGGCTCCCCGAGGTCACGCTCAAGGCCGGGATCACGCTCGACGGCCGCATCGCGAGCGCAACGGGCGAGGCCCGCTGGATTACCGGCCCGGCCGCGCGCGAGCTGAGCCACCGTCTCCGCGATCAGCACGATGCCATCGTCGTGGGCGTGGGCACCGTGATCGCCGATGATCCCGAGCTCACCACGCGCATCCCGGGCGGCCGCGATGCGGTGCCCGTCGTCCTCGACAGCCTCCTCCGCACGCCGGCGGAGGCCACGGTGCTCCGTCGGGGTACGGCGCTCGTCTACTGCGCGCCGGAGGCCCCTGCCGTGCAGCTGCCGGGCGCCACCATCATTCGGGTGCCGCGCGGGCCCACCGGCGTGGACGTTCGCGCCGTGCTCCGTGATCTCACCGCCCGGGGGCTCCATCGGGTGCTCGTGGATGGCGGGGCCCACGTGCACCGCAGCTTCCTCGACGCCGGGATGGCCGACCGGCTCGAACTCTTCGTCAACGCTCGCGTTCTCGCGGGGGGGCCGGGTTTCGTGGCGGGGCCCGGGTACGCGCTCGCGCAGGCGCCGTCCTTCCAGATCGACCTCGTGGAGCGTGTGGGCGACGACCTGCGGCTGGCGCTCGAGCGCGGCTGAGGGTCCGCGGTAGTCAGCTCCGCGGTCTGGCGGGTTGCGCGTTGAAGATGCTCGCGTGGCGCCCGCCAGTGCGGTATGCGCCGCCGATGTTCACCGGGCTCGTTCAAACCCTGGGCACCGTGCGCTCCGTCCGGGCAGCCGGCACCGGCCGCACCCTTTGGGTCGAGGCGGAGCTGGGGGAGCTGGTGCTGGGGGAGTCGATTTCGCACGACGGGGTGTGCCTCACGGTGGAGGCGGTCGAGCACAGGGCGTTCCAGGTGACCGCGGGGGAGGAGACCCTAAAGCGAACCACACTGTCTGAATACGCACCGGGTTGTCGCGTCCACCTGGAACGCGCCCTGCTCCCTACAGATCGGCTCGGCGGGCATCTCGTAACAGGGCACGTAGATGGAATTGTGCATGTCGTGAGGGCGGATCGTCGCACCGGTTTCACGGAGATCGAGGTTGAGGTTCCCGAACCTCTCGCCATCTTTTTCGTGGAGAAGGGGAGCGTGACCCTCGACGGCGTGAGCCTCACGGTGAATCGGGCGGAAGGAAGCCGGCTTGAGGTCGGCATCATTCCCCACACCGCTTCGTTCACGAAATTCGGCACGGTGGCGGTGGGGCAACGGATGAACGTCGAGGTGGACCTCATCGCGCGCTACGTGCGCCAGATGCTGGCTCCGTGGCTCGGCTCCCCGGAGGCAGCCGACGCGCGCCTCCGCACGGTCTTGCAGGCGAACGGATTTCTCAAGGAGTCGAAATGAGCTTCGAAGTGATGGCGGAGAGCCCCGAACGGCGGGTGGAGCTGGCGATCGCCGACATCCGCGCGGGCCGGATGGTCATCCTGGTGGACGACGAGGACCGCGAGAACGAAGGCGACCTCGTGCTGGCCAGCGAGCTGGTCACCCCCGAGGCGATCAACTTCATGGCCACGCACGCGCGCGGTCTCATCTGCATCACGCTCACCGAAGCGCGGGTGGAAGCGCTCGGCCTGCCGATGATGGCCACGAACAACCGCTCGCCGTTCTCCACCGCGTTCACGGTGTCGATCGAGGCCCGCGAGGGCGTGAGCACCGGCATCTCCGCGGCCGACCGGGCCCGTACCTGCCTCGTGGCCGTCGATCCCACGAAGGGAGGCAACGACCTCGTGACTCCCGGCCACGTGTTCCCGCTGCGTGCCCGCGATGGCGGCGTGCTCGTGCGCACCGGCCAGACCGAGGGCAGCGTCGACCTCGCCCGGCTCGCCGGCCTCTCGCCGAGCGGCGTGATCTGCGAGATCATGAACGCCGACGGCACCATGGCGCGCCTGCCGGAGCTCAAGCGCTTCGGCGAGACCCACAACATCCGCATCGTGGCCGTCGCCGACCTCATTCGCTGGCGGCTCACGCACGAGCGGCTGGTGAAGTGCGAGATCGACACGGTGATCGCCACGCCCGACCACGGCGAGTTCCGTGCCCGCGTGTACCGCGCCACCGGCGGGGGGCTGCACCTCGCCCTGATCCGAGGCGATCTCGGCGGGCCGGAGCCGGTGCTCACTCGCGTGCAGACGGCGGCCGGCCCGGCCGACGTATTCAAGGCCCTGACCAGCGACAGCGCGGCCCAGATCGATGCCGCCCTTGCCGCCATCGCCGCCGAAGGGCGGGGCGTGCTGCTCTACCTGCACCTCGACGGCGGCGGCGATGCCGCGCTGCTCGAGCGTATGCGCGAACACCTCACGCCCGAGGTGGCCTCGCCCCGCGCTCCCGATGCCCTCCGCGAGCTCGGTACTGGCGCGCAGATGCTCGTGGACCTCGGCGTTCGCCGCATCCGCCTTCTCACCAACAACCCGCGCAAGATTGTCGGGCTGGAGGGGTTCGGGCTCACGGTGGACGAGCGCGTGCCGCTGGCCATCGCGCCCCATCCGGATAGGCGGCGCTTTCTCGAATCGCGCCGCACCCAGCTCGGGCACCTGCTCGGCTCCACCGGCGCGCAGGAGTAGCCCGTGCCCCGAGTTCTGGAAGGAAAGCTGGTCGACAAGGGAGGGCGCTACGCGCTCGTCGCCGCCCGCTTCAACGAGTTCATCGTGGAGAAGCTGGTCGCCGGTGCGGTCGACACGCTCCTGCGCCACGGCGCGGAGGATGCCAACATCGACATCGTGCGCGTGCCCGGGGCCTTCGAGCTTGGCGTGGTGTGCAAGCGCCTGGCCGACAGCGGCGATTACGACGCGATCATCGCGCTCGGCTGCGTGATCCGCGGCGGCACCGCCCACTTCGACTACGTGGCGGGCGAGGCCGCCAAGGGGCTCGCCGCCGCCGGCATGGCGTCGGGGGTGCCCGTCATCTTCGGCGTGCTCACCACGGAGAGCATCGAACAGGCCATCGAGCGCGCGGGCACCAAGATGGGCAACAAGGGCGCGGAAGCGGCCCTGAGCGCCATCGAGATGGTCGACCTCATGCGGAAGCTCGAGTGATCATCCGCCCTGGTCGTCGCCGCGCGCGTGAATTCGCGCTGCAGGCGCTCTACGCCACCGACATCGGCGGCAGCACCGGCCCCGTCGCCCTCTCCGGTCTGTGGTCGAGCCAGCTCGATGAGCTCGGCGATGGCCTCGAGGAGCCGGTCGGCGCCGAAGAGACCGAATTCGCCACCGAGCTGGTCCGCGGGGTGATGGAGGAGCGCGAGGCCATCGATGCACGCATCGAAGCCGCCAGCGAGAACTGGCGTTTGGCCCGCATGCCCGTGGTGGATCGCAACATCCTCCGCCTCGGCACCTGGGAGCTCCTGCAGCGCCCGGACATCCCCACGAGCGTCACCATCAACGAGTCGATCGAGCTCGCCAAACGGTTCGGGGGCGCCGAGTCGCGCGCGTTCGTGAACGGCCTGCTCGACCGGATCGCCGGCGAGATCGGCCGCGGCGGCCGCCGCAAGAAGTAACGGTCAGGGCGCGCCGGTCCGCGCGAACGTGCGGATCGCGTTGGCCAGGAGCTCACTCCCGTACTCCGAGCGCACCGACTCGGGATGGAACTGCACGCCTCCCACGGGCAGCGTGCGGTGCCGAAGCGCCATGACTTCGCCGTCGCGGCTCCGGGCGAGCACCTCCAACTCCGGCGGGAGCTGGGCAACGGCGAGGGAGTGGTAGCGGGTGGCACGGAAGGGGGAGGGGAGGCCGGCGAGGAAGGAGCCCCCCTCGTGGTAGACGCGCCGGCTGCGCCCATGCACGATCTCGCGGGCGCCGACCACCGCGCCGCCGAACCGCTCCGCGATGCCCTGCATGCCGAGGCAGACGCCGAAGATCGGCGCGGGGAGCGTGGCGAGCGCCGCCATGGTGGCCGGGTGGTCGGAGGGACGCCCGGGCCCGGGGGAGAGGAGGATCATCGCGTACTGGTCGGCATCCTCGGGCAGCGCATCGCGCACGACGGTGGGCCGGGCGCCCAGAATGCAGAGCAGCTGCACCAGCGAGTGGGTGAAACTGTCCAGATTGTCGACCACGAGCACGCGCACGGTGGGCTGGCTAACAACGCCGCGGCCACTTTGGTGATTACACTGGTGCGCGATGGCCCCTCCCGGCCTCCGGAGTCAGCATGGACGCTCAGCCTTCCCTCGAGTTTACCCCGGTCCTCAATCCGGATGGCCCCACCGTGATGCTCACGGCAGGCGCCGTGCACCACATCAAGCGGATGTTGAAGGAGAACGAGATGGAGGGCTTCGGCCTTCGCTTCGGCCTCCAGGGGGGCGGCTGCTCCGGCTACTCCTACCAGCTGGAGTTCGAAGAAGCCGCGCAGCCGGACGACGAGGTCTACTCCTTCGATGGCGTGCAGGTCTTCCTGAACCCGCTGCACAAGGAATACCTCCGCGGCTCGGAGATCGACTTCAAGGACGAGCTCATCGGCGCGGGCTTCCACATCGAGAACCCGAACGTGAAGCGGAAGTGCGGCTGCGGCACCAGCTTCGACGTGTAGCGAGTGGAGGTCCGCTTCGCGGACCTCGGGGTCTGCCTGGAGGGCGCTGCCGGCGCCACGCTCCTCGAGATTGCCGAGGCGGGTGGCGTGCCGATCGAGGCCGCCTGTGGCGGCTTTGCCGGCTGCAACACGTGCCGGGTTCTCGTGCTCGAGGGTGAACTCTCGCCGTGCGAAGCGGTGGAGGAACCCTTCCTCGACCGTCCTGGCCAGCGGTTGGCCTGTCAGGCGCTGCTCGTCGGTCCCGTGACTGTTCGACTCGACCCGGGCGCGTGATCTTGACGCCGACGCGCCAAGGGCATAGTAGCGAGGCGCTTCTGGCCGGGTAGCTCAGTTGGTAGAGCAGGGGATTGAAAATCCCCGTGTCGGCGGTTCGATCCCGTCCCCGGCCACCATCTTCTTCGTTGGTCGCCTACGATGCTCTTGATTGCATTCCTGGGCTGCAGCGCAGACGCCTGCTACCAACTCTGCGCGACCACCGCGCAGGCGTTGGAGCCTTGCCTCGCGGAGTGGGGCTCCACGTGGGAGGACTTCGATGCCTCCAACCGTGTTGCATGGGGCGACCGCTGTCGTTCCCAGTGGGACGAGGAGCGCGTGAAGCTGGAGCTCCGTCAGGTCGACGTGGCGAGCGCGGCCTGCACCGATGCGGCCGACGACTTCGATCGGCTCAGCTGCGACGAGCTCCGTGCCCTGTACTTCGACCCCTGAGCGCGGCGCTCAGGCGAACTTCACGTCCTGCAGGGTGATGCCGAGCCGCCCGATCCGGTAGTTGAGGTTGCTGCGGCTGATCCCGAGCCGCCGCGCGGCCCGAGCCTGCACGCCACCTTCGGCCTCGAGCGCGGCCACGATGAGGTGGCGCTCCCACCGGTCGAGCAGGGAGGGGAGGCCGCCGGCGTCGAGCTCGTCGAGGGGGTCGCGCGGGGCGCCGCTGTCGGGGGCGGCGGCCACCTCGCGCTCGTCGGGCAGGCGGATCGACCGGATCTCGCCGCCACCGCCGCTGAGCAGCAGCGTGCGCTCCATGAGATGTTCGAGCTCGCGTACGTTCCCGGGCCAGCGCCAGGACCGCAGGGTCTGGATGGCATCCGCATGTAGCGTGGGGGCGGCGCGATGGTGCCGCTCGGCGAAACGCCGCAGGAAGTAGTCGGCGAGCAGCGGGATGTCGTCGGCGCGCTCCCGCAGCGCGGGCAGGCGGATGGGGAAGACGTTGAGCCGGTAGAAGAGGTCGGCGCGGAAGCTCCCGGCCCGAACTTCGGCCCGCAGGTCGCGGTTGGTGGCCGCGACCACGCGAACGTCCACCTTCACGGGGCGCTCGCCGCCCAGGCGCGTGAAGCTGCCGCCTTCGAGGACGCGCAGGAGCCGCACCTGCACGCTCGGCGGAATTTCCCCGATCTCGTCGAGGAAGAGGGTGCCGCCGTCAGCCTGCTCGAACTTGCCCTGGTGGGTGCGCATGGCGCCGGTGAAGGCGCCCTTCTCGTGCCCGAAGAGCTCGGACTCCAGCAGGTTTTCGGGCAGGGCGCCGCAGTTGACCACCACCAACGGCGCGCGGGCCCGCGGCGACCTGTAGTGGATGGCGTGGGCGATGAGCTCCTTTCCGGTGCCGGTTTCGCCGTGGATCAAGACGAGCGTGCTCGAGTCCGCCACCGCATGCACCTGCTCGTACAGCTCCTGCATCACGGGCGTGACGCCCACGAGGTTCTCGAAGCCGTACCGGGAATCGACCTCCCGCCGGAGCCGCTGCACTTCGCGGGTCAACGCGCGGCTCTCCAACGCGCGTTCGAGCAGCAGGAGCAGCTCGTCGCGGGCGATGGGCTTGATCAGGTAGTCGGAGGCGCCGGCCTTCATGGCGCCCACGGCGTCGGCCACGGACCCGAAGCCCGTCATCACGACCACGCGGGTGTCGGGCCAGTGCGTACGGACCTCGAGCAGGAGCTGCAGGCCGGTCATGCCGGTCATCTTCACGTCGGTGAGCACCACGTCGAAGGGCTCCGCCTGGAGGCGGTCGAGCCCCTCCTCGGCGCTGTTGCACACCACCACGACGTAGCCGGCCTTCGAGAGGTTCACGGTGAGCGCGCTGCGTACGGCGCGATCGTCGTCGCACACGAGGATGCGGGCGGGGTGGGGGCTTCCCGTCACCGGATGTTCAGCTCGTAGGGCATCATGGCGAACACCCGGGTGTCCCGCAGCGCGCTGAGCGACCAGAAGCGGCTCACCTCCTGCGGCACCGATACCTGGGGTTCGAGCGCGGCCTTCATCTGGGCTCCGACCCGGGCCACGCCGCCCGCGAGGGTGGTGGGGCCCTCCCACGGGTCCATGAGGACGAGGGTGTAGGGGGCGCGGGCATCCATCCCGGCGCGGAGCCGGGCATCATCGAGCGCCTCGTAGAAGCCGCCGTGGTTGTCGACGAGGCCGTTGTCCTTGGCCCGCTTGCCCGACCACACCCGACCGCGCGCGGCCGTTTCGACCTGCTCCGGGGTGAGGTTGCGACCGCCGGCGACGCGCTCCTTGAACTGGTCGTAGGTCTCGCCGATGAGCCGATCGAGCGCGGCGTATTCGACGTCGTCCATCGGTCGGGAGAGCGAGAACATGGAAGCGTTCCGGCCGCGGGCCGTGATTTCCGTGTTGATTCCCAGCTTTCCGAACAGGCCCTCGCCGTTGTACTTGCCGCCGTACACCCCGATCGACCCGGTGATCGTGCTCGGCTCGGCCCAGATCGCGTCGGCGCCGGCCGACACGTAGTAGCCACCGCTTGCGGCATAGCCGCCCATCGACACCACGACGGGCTTGCCCGTCTCCTTCACGCGCTCCACAGCGCGCCAGATCTCGTCCGAGGCAAACGCGCTGCCGCCAGGGCTGTCCACCCGGAGGACCACCGCCTTGATCGAGCGGGAATCAGCCGCGGTCTCCAACGCTTCCACGACCGAGCGGCTCCCGGTGGCGGGGCCGCTCAGGAAACCGCCCGGCGAGCTGGCTCCCTCGGCGATGGCGCCATCCACCACCACGACGGCCACGGCGCGCTGGGGATGCCAACCGCTCTCGTCGACCTCCCGCGCGTAGTCGGCGACGAGGTGGTAGTCCTCGGAGAAGAGCGAGTCGAGCTGGGACTCGAGCTGATCGGGGTACAAGAGACCGTCGACCAGGCCGCCGGAGAGGGCCTCGCGCGCGCTGTAGGGCCCGCCGTCGATGAGCTGGCCGGCCACCTCGCGGGAGCGGCCCCGGCCGTCCACGATTCCGGTCACCAGCGTGTCGTAGAGGTCGTCAACCAGCGCCTCCATCTCCTCGGAGGCGGCCTCGCTGGAGCCCGTGCGGGTGAAGGGCTCCGGACCCGACTTGTACTCGCTGCGCTGCGCGTACTGGGCGCCAACCCCCACGAGGTCCATCGCGCCCTTGAAATACTGGACCTCGGCGGAGATCCCCACGAGATCGAGGCCGGCGGCCGGGTGGAGGTACACCTTGTCGCATGCGGTAGCGAGCAGGTAGCTGCCGTTGCTGTTGGCGCCGCCGAGCCAGGCGGCCACGGCCTTGCCTTCCCGTCGCGCCTTCTTGATGAGGTCGCGGAGCTCTTCCACCTGGGCGAGCGAGAGCTCCACGCCATCGAGGCGGAGCAGGATGCCGCGGATGCCGGGATCGCGGGAGGCCGCCTCGAGGCGGCGCAGGAGGGAGAAGTAGCCTTCCGGCGCGGCGGCGAAGATGCTGCCCTGCGGCTGGTAGGGGAAGGGACCGTCGATGGTGATCTCCGCCACCTGGCGGCCGGGGAGAAAGAGCTGGTCGCTCCCGCGGAGGCTGGTCACGTAGCCCGTGCCCGCTGCGCCGGACTCGCCCGTCGCCCCCGCGCCGCCGACGCCCACCGCGAGGTTGGCAAAGTGCAGCTCGAGCGAGCCGCCCACGCCGATCGGGGCCTCGGATTCGAGGGCACGATCGGCCCATGCGCGGAGCCACACGCCCCGGGCGGCGCGCACGCGAAGCGAGGCCTCCACGGAGGAGCGGAAGGTGTCATCCGACGTGGTGTCGGCGCGATAGTCCAGGCCGAGGGTGAACGTGTCCCCCGCGGGGCGCAAGGCTACGCCGGCATCGTAGCGGCTGTAGACCCCCAGGTCGGGCGCGGGCGAACCGAGGTTCAGCGCGGCCGCGCCGAACCCCAGCCAGGGGGTGGGGCGCCAGGCGAGCCCGAGGTCCCAGCTCACGAAGTTGTTCTCGCCGCCCTCGGGCAGTTGCCAGTGGATGCCGCTGCCGAAAGCGAGTGAGTCGGCGAGGCGGAGCGAGGCACCGCTGCTCAGGGTCCACCAGTCAACCGAGCCTTCGCGATAGCTCACGCCCGCGCCAACGCCCGAGCCGGTGGCGAGGAAGGCCACGCCGTTGCCCTCGCCCGTCGTGACCTCGTCGGACTGGTAGTAGGCGCCGTAGACCGGGTCCCGATCGAAATTGAGCAGCGCCGGATTGAGGTAGAGGGTGTGCGCGCCGTCCTCCACCGCGGTGCCGTGGAAGGGAAGCGTGGGCCGCTCCAAGGGAGCGGCACCGGCGACGGCGGCGAGAAGCAGGAGCATCCATAGAAGCTAACGAGCCGATCGCGGGCGGGAAGGCTTGACATGTCATGCACACCGCTCGACCACGCAGCAATTCAATCGACGTATCTAGCTTTTTTTCCTTGCACTCTTGCCCCATCCCGTCGGGTGCGTGAGAATGCAGGGAGCGACTCCTTCCCCGCCGGTGTCTGTACCGGTGAACCCAGCCTCGGGTGACCCATGCGCAACCTCGTGCTCTCGCTTGCCGCCCTCAGCCTCCTCACGCCGGCCTGGGCAAGCAGTCCGGAGGCCGCCCCTGAACCCGCGCCGGTCGCCACCGAGCCGGCCGCCGCAGTGGCCGTGCCGCCGCTCGATGCTGCATTGGCCACGCTCCCCACGATGCCGGTGTTCGCGAAGTCCACCATCGCGCTCGAGGTGGTCAACGCGGCCACGGGCGAGCGGGTGTACGCCTATGGTGACGATCGTACGCTCCTGCCCGCGAGCACCATGAAGCTCGTGACCAGCGCGGTGGCCCTCAAGGAGCTCGGCCCCGCCTACCGTTTTCCCACCTGGGTGAAGACCGATGGCGAGCTCGGTCTCGACGGCGTGCTCACCGGGAACCTCCACATCATCGGTCAGGGCGACCCCACGATGGTCGTCGAGCGGATGTGGAAGATGATCGCGGACATCAAGGCCCGCGGCGTGTCGGAGATCAAGGGCGACGTCATCTTCGACGACACCTACATGTCCGGCGAAGGCGTCTGGATCCCGGGGTGGAACAAGCCGGAGGACCTTGAGCGGGGCGAGGTGTACTACTCGGCGCTCGGCGCGCTCTCGCTCAACTACAACGTGGCGTCCATGGTGGTGCGCCCGGGGGCGTCGGTCGGCGGAGCCGCGCTCGCCTCCTTCGAGACCCCGAGCGACGTGCTCGTGATGGACAACCAGCTCACCACGGGCCGGGCGCGCTCGAAGTACTGGGTCAAGGTGGAGCGCAAGCTCGACGAGGCCGGGAAGGTGGCCACCTACACCCTCACGGGCAACGTGCCCGTCGACCTCGAGCCCGATCACTCCCCGATCTACCGGACCCTCGCCGACCCCACGGGGAACTACATCTCGGTGTTCCGGGAGCTCGCCAAGGCGCAGGGAATCAAGGTCAAGGGCAGGTTCGTGACGGGGACCGCGCCGGCCACCTCGAAGCTCCTCCTGAAGGTGGAGTCCGAGCGGCTCGCCACGATCCTCACGGACATGAACAAGCAGTCCAACAACTTCATCGCGGAGCAGGTGCTGCGCGCGGTGGCTGCGGAGCGCATCGGGTTGCCCGGCACCACCGAGGGGGGAGCGAAGCTGCTCGCCGACTACCTCGCCTCTCTGGGCGTGGCGCCCGACCGCTACCACATCGTGAACGGCTCCGGGCTCTCTCGCGAGGCCTACCTGGCTCCCAGCGCGCTCGATGCGGTCCTGCTCGACATGCACCAGAACCTCGATCTCGGCCCCGAGTACCGGGCCACGCTCGCCGTGGGCGGCCGCGATGGCACCCTCTGGCATCGTTTCCGCGAGGATGGCATGGAGGGCCGCGTGCGGGCCAAGACCGGCTCGCTCTCCGGCGTCTTCTGCCTTGCCGGCTACGTCGCCGCGGCCGATGGCACCGACTACGCCTTCACCTTCTTCGTGAACGAGCTCGATGGCTCGACGGCTCGTGCCCGCGCGGCCCACGACCAGCTCGTGCGGGTCCTCAGCGGCGTCACGGGCAGCCTCGCCGCCGCCGATGATGGCGAAGGCGACTGAAGCCGCGTTACGTGGGGCGCAGTCCCTCGGGAGTCCCGGAATGTCCCTGTATCGTTGGTCCTCCATGCTCGTTGCCGTGGGGCTTCTCGCCGTCTCCAGTTCCGCCTCGCCCGCCCTCGCGGCCGACGAGGCCACCAAGGAGGAGCCCCTCGTGGGCGCGAACGAGAGCACGGCGGAGTTCAACCGCGAGTTGCTCACGGTGGAGCAGCAGGTCGACAGCTTGAAAGAGCGTGTTTTCCGCAGCAAGGCCACGCTCCAGCTCCTCAAGGAGATCGTCATCGAAGGCAGCTCCTCCGGGGCCCGCGCGACCATCTGGCACGTAAACAAATTGTCCGGAGCGTTCCGGCTCGAGTCGGTGCAGTACCTGCTCGACGGTCAGTCGAAGTTCAGCAAGGCTGATCCCTCGGGCAGCCTCGACCAGAGCCGGGAATTCAAGATCCACGACGGCGCGGTGCCGCCCGGCAACCACAACCTCTCGGTCGACCTCAAGATCCGCCCCACCGGCGCCGGCGTCTTCACGTACGCCCGCGACTATGAAATCAACGTGCGCAGCACCTACGCGTTCGCGGCCGAGCTCGGCAAGAGCTGCACGGTGCGCGCGGTCGTGAGTGATCGGGGCGGCGTGGTCAACTCGTTCGAGGAGCGCGCCAAGGTCGACTTCGAGCTGAAGTGCGAGCGGATCACGGATGCCAAGTAGGGCTTCGATCCTCCTTCTGCTTCTTTTGCCCGAGTTCGCCCTGGCGGCGGATCGTTCGGGCGGAGAGCGCGTGCGTGAGCTCGAAACCGAGCTGGGCACCATCAGCGCGGAAGTAGATGACACGCGGCTGAACTTCTCCGAGCGCTCCGGTCTCATCGGCGTTTCCGAGGCTCGGCGCCGCTACGAGGATGCCGTGTACGGCTTCCTCGTGGGCGACTTCGAAGGCGCTGCGACCAGCTTCTACATCCTTGTGCAGTCGCGCGCGCTCGGCAACGCCGACCTCGCCCGCGACTCCGAGTGGTACCTGGCCGAATGCCTGTTCGAGCTCGGCAATCTCCGCACCGCGGAGGAGGCCTACCGCGGCATCGTGGACAAGGGCGATTCCCACCCCTACTTCGCGGATGCGGTGCGTCGCAGCCTCGAAGTCTTCGCGCTCTTGCGCAACGACGAGGCCTTCAACACCTACTACACGACCTACATCGTGTCCGGAAAGGTGGAGGTCACCGATCTCGTCACCTACACGCTCGCGAAGGGTTTTGCGCGCCGGCAGGAGACTGCGCGCGCGAAGTCCATGTTCGACTCGATCGTGCCTACGAGCGCCTGGTACACGCGTGCCCGGTACCAGCTCGGCGTGCTGATGATCACCGAAGGCAACCTCAAGCAGGCCACCGCGGAATTCGCGAAGATCGAATCGGCCCCCGTGGGCGATGCCGAGCAGGCGCGGGTGCGCGAGCTGTCGCTGCTCGCGTTGGGGCGGCTCTACTACGAGAGCGGCGAGTTCTCGCAGGCGAGCGGCTACTACGCCAAGGTCGACCAGAACTCCCCCGAGTTCGCCGACAAGTTGTACGAGTCGGTGTGGTCCTACATCAAGCAGGGTTCCGCCGCGGAGAGCGTGATGGAGGCCGCAGAGCCGGGCAGCCGCGAAGCCGAGCTCGCGGAGGCCGACGCGGCCTCGCGGTGGCGGGATGCCCTCGGTCAGGTCGACAACTTCCTCATCGCCTTCCCGGACCACCGCTACACCGCGCGGGTCAAGCTGGTTCGCGGTCACCTGCACATGAAGCTGCGGGAGTTCGACGCTGCGCGCACCGCGTACGAAGACCTCATCGCGGCCTACACGCCGGTGGCGGCCCGTCTCGAGGAGCTCGGGCAGGGCACCACCGAAGCGAGGCGCTTTGTGGAGCGCATGGGCGACACCGGCGGCACCTCGGGTCTCCCGGCCCACGCCGTCGATCTGCTCCTCGGCGGCGAGGACGTGAAGCGTGCGCTCGGTGCCTACCTCGAAACCTCGCGCCAGGCGCAGGAGCTCGAGCGCGCCGAACGGGATGTGGCCGATCTCGAAGCGGCGCTTTCCTCGGAGAAGGACACGCTCGGCATGTTCGTGGCCGCCCGAAACCAGCTCACGCTGATGCGGGGCTCCGCCCTCTCCATGCGCGGGCGGCTCATCGAGGCGGAGGTCCAGTACCTCCGCGGTCGGTCCGGCGGCCCTGCCAAGGCCGAGCTCGCCGCGATCGCGCGGGAAGTGGCCTCGATGGACGAGAGCGCGGCCTCCTCGAACACCTCCGTCGGCGCCATCACCGATCGGGTCCAGATCTACGAGGCGCAGGTCCGCGAGGTCCAGCAGCGCGCGTTCCGCATCCAGCAGGTCGCGGACGAGGCGGCGGCGTCGGGCCGGAGTCTCGCCGAGGTCATCAGCACCGGGACCTCCAAGCTCGCACCCTCCGAGCTCGATGCCGTGCGGAAGGAGCTGGAGGCCGCGCGGGCCGATCTCGCCCAGGCCACGGGCGATCTCGGCTCGGCCCAGTCCGACGTCACCCGCAAGCGGGTTCTCCGCTCGGTGGAGTCGTCGTCGATCGTGGAAGATGGCTCGGCGCGTGGCGCGTCGATCTCGGCGTACACACGGCTCCGCGAGCGGACGGCCGCGTTCCGTCGTTCCGTTCAGGACACCGACAGCGCCGCGCTGTTTGCGCAGGTTGATCGTTTGTGGACCCAGCTCGATGCCCTCGAGGCCAGCTCGGCCGAGGCCTCGCGGGTGGTTGCCGCCGGCGAGGCGCGCGAAACGCAAGCGGTGCGCCGTCGGCTCGCTGCCACCTCGCAGAAGGTCGTGGAGCTGCGCCGGGATCTCGATGCGAGCCTCGTCGCCACCGAGTCGGTGGCCACGCGTGCGGTCCTCACTGGGCTCCGCAGCTTGCAGGCGCAGTTCGAGGCGGACATCGTCGATGCCGAGAAGGGCATTGTCGATGTCTACTGGCTGCGGCGGATGGAGAACACCGACGAGCAGGACGTGCTGGTCGAAGAACGGTCGACAATGATTCGTGCGCTGAACGATCGGTTCCGCGTCGTACGGGAGAATCTGGAATGAGCGGGATGTCCACACGCGGGTCTGTCCGCGCTCCGCTCCTTGCCCTGGTGCTTGCGGTGCCGGGCGCGGCGTTCGCCCAGCCAGACGAGGCCGAGCTTCGTGTGTTCCGCGACACGGCCGAGCGCTACACGAGCCGCATGCGTGAGTTCCACGCCGACGTCAGCCACATCGTGGACGTGACGGAGTCCGAGGAGCGCGAGCGCATCGAATCCACCTTCGGCGCGGCGGTGTCCCGCAACCAGGAGGAGGGGTCCACCCTCCGCCGGGTGAGCATCGCCAAGATCGAGGCTTTCCTCCAGCGTTACCCGGACACGCAGTACGCCGCCGACATGAAGTTCCGGCTGGCCGACCTCTACTACGATGAGTCGGAAGTGGAGTTCATGGCCCGGAACGAGGCCTACGACGCGGTGGAAGACCCCGCGCCCGAGCTCGAGCCCAAGAAGGACTACCGCCGCTCGATCGCGCTCTACGAGGACATCCTCGCGCATTACCCCGACTTCGAGTTTCGGCCCGACGCCTACTACATGCTGGGCTGGTGCCGCGGGTCGGCGAACGGGCTCCAGTACGACGAAGTGGCCGCTCGCGATGCGTACGTCGCGATCGTCACGAAGTACCCGAAGTCCGTGTTCGCCAACGACGCCAACATGCGCCTCGGCGAGTACTACTTCGAGCTGCTCGCGGCGCGCACCGACCCGCTCGCGAACGTTCGTCAGGCCATCACTTACTACAACGCCGTGCTGGCGGATGGCACCAGCGGCCGCAACTACGACCGCGCCATCTACAAGCTGGGTTGGTCGTACTACAAGCTCGATGATTACGATCGGGCGCTGGCCTACCTCGTCGAGCTGCTCGACTACTCCGACACGCGCTACGAGCTGACCGGGCAGGTGGCCGACACCCGCAAGGAAGCCGTCGAGTATCTGGCCATCTCCTACGCCGACATGGCGGACAAACAGAACAAGAAGCCCATCGCCGTCGCCTCGGCCCACCTCGCCCGAATTGGCGAGAAGAAGTGGCAGCACGACGTCATCGAGCGGCTCGCGAAGATCCTCGAAACGCAGACGAAGTACGAAGAAGCGATCGACGTGTACCGCTTCCTCCAGAAGCGCTGGCCGCTCGATCCGACCAACCCGATCTACCAGCATGACATCGCGCTCATCTACGGCGCCAGGATGCCCGTGCGGGATCCGGAGTCGGCGGCGGCCGCGCTCACGGAGCTGGGCCAGAACTACACCGAAGGGACGAACTGGTACGCCGCGAACCGGAACAACCCGGACGCGATCGCCGCGGCGCGGGGCTTCATCGAGTCCTCGCTCGCCACCATCGCCACCGAGAAGCTCCTGCGTGCGCGCGAGACCCGGAACCCCGCCGACTACCGCGACGCCGCGGAGACCTTCCGCAGCTTCCTCCAGAAGTACCCCTTCGCGGCGGATTACGACCTCTACGAGTGGTACCTCGCCCTCTGCTATTACGAAGGCAAGGAATTCGCGGAGGCGGCCCGCCAGTACCAGCAGGTCCTGAAGAACCCGCGCAGCAAGTACAAGGATGGGGCGCTCTTCCAGCTCATGAAGTCTCGCGAGGCCATCGCGCTCGCGAAGTACGGCAAGCTGGAGGATGTGCCGCAGGGCGCGCTCGTGGCCACCACGGTCACCACCCCGGCCGGCAAGCAGATCGTCCAGTACATCGTTTCCGACGAGCAGAAGTCCTTCGTCCTGGCCTCCGACGATCTCGCCGAGCGCGAGTTCACCGACCCCGACTGGATTCCCGTGCTCGAGCGCATCCGCCCGGCCATGGCGTACCTCGGCGGCCTGATTTCATACAACCACGGCTACTACGAGGATGCGCGGAAGCGGTTCCGCAAGCAGATCGCCCGCTACCCCGGAGCGCCCGAAACGGCGTTCGCCATCGACCTCCTCATCCAGAGCTACACCAACGAAGGCGACATCGCCAAGGTGGAGGAGACCGCTCGGGAGTTCAGCCGCGAGGAGGTGGCCCAGCAGGCCAACCTGCAGCGCTGTCTCGATCTCAGCACGTCGCAGAAGTACGCGGATTCCGCGGCCTGCTACGCCGAGTTCCGCAAGCAGTGGCCCACGTCGAAGTACCTGAACGTGGCGCTGTACAACGAGGCGAACCAGCTCGACATGGCGGGCCAGACGGCGCGCGCGAACACCCTCTTCGAGCAGTACATCAACGACTACCCGACCGACGAACGGTCCAAGGCGTTGTACTTCCGGATCGCCTCGGGCTACAGCTCGATCCTCGAGCTCGACAAGTCGGTCGGCTACTTCGACAAGCTCGTGAAGTTGGCGCCCGACCACCCCGATGCGCCTGCGGCTCGCTACAACTCGGCGTTCCTCCGCACCGGCATGGGCCTACACAAGGAAGCGGCGCAGAACTACGAGGAGTACGCCAACCTCCCGAACGTGCCGGATGCCGAGCGCATCTACTGGATGGCGGGCGAGCAGTGGGAGCTGGTGGGTCCGCGCGAGGCGACCGCCTTCTACGAGCGATACCTGCGCCAGCCCTTCGCGGCGCTCAACCCGAGCCACACCATCATCGCGCAGTCCAAGCTCGCCAAGCTCTACGCGGCCAAGGGCGAGAAGGTGAAGGCGCGCCAGAAGGCGGCCGAGATGGATGCCACCTTCCGGGCCAACGTGGGCACCGGGGTCAGCTCCGACGCCCGCAAGTTGGTGGCCGAGGAGCCCGTTCGCGAGCTCATCGCGAAGCTTGAGGCCTTCAAGGCCTACAAGTGGAGCACGAGCGAGAAGGCCAACGTCGACCTGCTCTTGAAGCAGAAGCCCGAGGCGCTTCGCCTCCTCGTCGATGACTGCCTCGCGCTCATCCAGACCTACCAGGACTACGATGCGGCCGCGGCGGCGCTGTATGTGCAGGGCGCCGCGTACTTCGCCTACGCCGACCTGGTCTACACGTTCCCGGTGCCGCCGGGGTTCTCCGAGGAGGAGAAGGCCATCTTCCAGGAGGAGTTGGACGCCCGATTCAGCCCGATCCGGCTTCGTGCTGAAGATACCGGCAAGGCGCGACTGCTCGGTTCGCTCGAGAAGGCGCGCGTGGACAAGCGCTGGAGCGAGTGGAACGGCAAGGCGTTGCAGCTCCTGCACGACCGGTTCCCGTTGGAGTACGCCGGCGAGCGTACCGAGGCGCGCGGCGGGTCGACCGGCGTGAGCGTGGAATTCCAGGGCGCCGCTTCGGTGCCGAAGTCGGGAGGTTCCCAGTGAGCATCATCCTGCTGCTCGCGCTCGCTTGCGGGCCCAAGGTCGTTGCGCCCGCGCCGCCGGTGCCCGAACCCGTGCCCGTCGAGGTTGCACCCCCGCCCGCCCCGTCGGCCCCTGCCGCCACGACCGAGCCTGCGGTGCCCGCCGAGCCCGTGTGGGGAGGCGATCCTGCCGCCACTGCGCCCGCGTCGGAAGCCTCCGTGCCTGGGCTCGACGACGCGGTTTCGATGCTGACCACGGGGGATGAAGGCCGCGCCCGCGCAGCACTCGACCTGCTCAAGCCCCTCACGGCCCAGTACCCCGACGTGGTGGAGATCCCCTACAACATCGGGGTGGCCCAGCACATCCTCCAGGACGACACTGAGGCGCGCCGGGCGTGGCTGCGGGCGACCGAGATCGATCCCACGTTCGCGAAGGCCTGGCTGAACCTCGGTGCCCTGTCCGCCCAGCGCGGGCAGATGGAGGCGGCGCTGGCCAGCTACCAGGCGGGAATCCGTCAGGCGCCGAAGAATGTCTCCCTTCGTATCGCCGCAATCGAAGCCCAACGGGCCCTGAAGCGCTACCCCGACGCGGTGGCCGAAGCCAAGGCCGCCCTGCTCGTCGACAGCCGCGCCATCGGCATCTACAACTCGCTCGCCTCGGTGTACCTGGCCACCGACCAGCTGGACATGGCACGCTTCATGTCGCTCAAGGCGCTCGAAGTGGTTCAGGGGGCCGAGCGCAATGCCGAACTCCAGGCGAACTTCGGGCAGATCTACCTTCGCACCGGCTATTCCGGCGATGCGCTCGATGCGTTCCGCAAGGCGCTGGAGCTCGACCCGAACCAGCCCGTCGCCCTGCAGTTCCTGAGCGGGTACTACCTCGACAACCGGAACTACGCCGACGCCGTTCCGCTGCTGGAGCGGCAGGTCCGCCTCTACCCCACCCAGGCAGGCCCGCGTCTCACGCTCGGCGTAGCGTACCGGGGGCAGGGGCGGTTCGAGGACGCGATCAAGTGCTACGAGCAGGCGCTCAAGCTCGAGCCCTCCGGCGCGGAGCCGCACCGCAACCTGGCTGTCGTCTATGGCGACCACCTGAAGGCATGGGACACCGCCGTAGCCGAGGTGGAGGCCTACCGCCGGGCCGGTGGCGGCCCCCCCGCCGAACTGGACGCTTGGGTGGTGTCGCTCACGAAGGACAAGGAGAAAGCCCTCCGCCAGCAGCGGCGTGATGAGGCGGCTCGCAAGGAGCGTGAAGCGGCAGAAAGGGCCGCGGAAGCTCCGCCGGAGCCCGCACCGCCGGAGCCCGCGCCGCCGATCGAGCCCCCGCCTTCCGGAACGGTGGAGCCTTCGCCCGCCCCCCCGGTGGAGCCGGCACCCGCACCCGCGCCGTCGCCCTGGGGGGCGCCGGCCCCCGAAACACCCACGTCCGTGCCGCCTTCGCCGGAACAACCGGCGCCCGCTGAGGGTTCACCCGACTCACCCTGGGGAGGTCAGTGATGATGCTCGTCCTGTTTCTGGCGCAATCTGCTTTCGCGGGCGTTCGCGGCGAGAGCGACGTGAAGAACGTGAAGATCCCGAAGCCCGAGGTCGCGATCATCATGAACAAGCAGCACCTCACGCCCAAGTACGATCTGGAGTTGAGGCAGAGCTTCCTCCCCAAGGTCGTGGCGAGCGTCAAAGCCAAGCCGTTCTGAGTCGCCCTTGCAGTTCTTCATCGACGGTTTTTCGAAGGGTGGGGTGTTCATGTACCCCATCCTCCTGTGCGCCTTCACGGCGCTGGGCGTCACGCTCGACCGCGTGCTCTACGTCTACTTCCGCGCGAACATCCACGGCCCCAACTTCATGGGGCAGGTGCAACGCCTCCTCCTGGATGGGGATGTGGAAGGCGCGCTCCGACTCTGCAACGCGGAGCCGGCGGCGGCGTTGCCGCGGGTGGTGAAGGCGGCGCTCTTGCGGCACGACCGGTCGGAATCGGAGCTCCGTGATGCGGTGGAGGAGGCCACGCTGGAGGTGGGCCCGCAGGTGAACCGTCGCCTCGCGTACCTGCCGATGATCGCCAACGTCTCCACCCTGATCGGCCTGCTGGGCACCATCCACGGCCTCATCATGGCCTTCGACGCGGTGGGCATGGCCGATGCCCAGGGGCGCGGCGAGCTCCTCTCCAGCGGCATCGCCGTCGCGATGTACGCCACGTTCTTCGGCCTGCTCGTCTCGATCCCCACGCTTGTGGCCCACGGGCTCATCGCGGCCCAGGCCAACGGCATCCTGGATGAGATCGACCACTACGGGCTGAAGATCATCAACCTGCTCAATGCGCTTCGCGGGGGAAGCGAGGCGACCGAGTCTCCTCCTGTATTGCCGTTCCCCGGGCGGTAGCCGTGCGCGCTCGCAACCCCGTGGGCGCCGAGCTCGACCTCACGCCGGTCCTGTCCACCATCGTGCACATCATCCCCATCGCGCTGATTGCGGTGCGATTCGTGACCCTGCATGAGCACCGGCTTGATTCGCCGCCCCTCGTCGCGGAGGAGGCGCCGAGCCAGCAGCTGGCCGACGAGCAGGACAAGGAGCGGGTAGTGGTGCGGATCCTCGCCACCGGATTCGAGGTCCGCGGCGGCGACGCCGGCGAGAGCACGGTGCCCTGCGTCGCGCCCTGCGCCCCGGAGAACTACGACTACGAAGCCTTGAACGTGCTGATGGTGAGCGCGCACGCCCGCTACCCGAACGTGCGGCAGGTGGTGGTCGCGCCGGACGCCGGCATCCCGTACCAGACGATCATCGGGGTCTTCGACGCAGTCACCGAGACGGGTAGCTCCGGGGTGCGGAAGCCCCTGTTCCCCGAACCTGTCCTGGTCGACGGCGCCGACGCGCGGCCCGCGCCGACCGGTGGGCCATGAGTTCGACCGCTCGTCGTCGGCGCACTCCCCGCCGGGCGACGATGGCCCACGGGCTCATCATCACCTCGATGGTGGACATGTTCACCCTCGTCCTGTTGTTCCTGCTGATGTTCTACGACCCGCTCTACGACGGGAGCTCGCCGGTGGAGCTGCCCAATGGCGACGTCCAAGCCAAGGCGCAGGGCGGGCCCACCATCACGGTGACGACCGAGAACATCGTGGTGAACGGCAAGCCGGTAGCGGCGATCCGCGATGGCAAACTGGACGCGGCGGTGGCCATGCAGGGACGAGCCATCACGGCGTTGGTCTCCAGCCTCTCACCGCTCGTTCCGAAGGATGGGGCAGAGCCGCCAGCCGTGTCGGTGGAGTGCGACAGGCGGGTGCCGTGGCAGGTGCTTGGCGCGGTGCTGGAGAGCGCCTCGCAGGCGGGCTTTCCGCGGTACCGATTCGTCGTGGCCGGAGAGTAGGCGGTCAAGGTCGCTCCGGGGCGAGCCTCTTGCGCTCCGAGCCGTTATTTTTGCAACCTTCTGTACGTCGCGCTGTCGAGTGCCCGTGTAGATTCCCCGAAGGTGACCATGTCCGCTGCCGCACAACCGCAACCCACCGCCAAGACGCTGCCGAAGGTGCTCCGGATCGGAGTGGTGCAGGACGGCAAGATCGCGCAGGAGCGGCTGATCCGCGCGGGCGAGGCCGTGACCGTGGGCTCGGGGCCGAAGGCGAGCTTCCAGATTCCGACGGCGAATCTTGGCGTAATGCACGCGCTTTTCGTGGCCGGTGGCGGCAGCTACCAGCTCGTGGTGCCGGAGCATGTGGAAGGGAAGATTTCCTGGAAGGATGGCATTCGTGACCTGAGCGACCTCCGCACGCGCGGCGAGATGTCGAAGCGGGGTGAGCACCACGTCCTCCAGCTGAACGAAAACGTGCGTGGGAAGCTCGCGTTTGGAAACACCACCCTGCTTTTCCAGTTCGTCAACGCGCCACCCGAGCCGGTGCGCGCGCTGACCGCTGCCGACTTCCGGCCTCGCTTCTTCAACGACGACGACCCGCTTTTTCTCGGGCTGTTCGGCGTATTCAACCTCATCGCCGTGCTGTTCTACGTGGCGATCCTGATCCTGCCGCCCGTGGAAGACAACGCGCTCGATCACGTGGATGACGCGGCCGACCTCATCGTGGATCGTCTGGAGCTCCCCAAGCCGGTGGTGGAAATCGCGCCGGAGCCCGGCGCGGATGAGCCCGTTCCCGAGAAGCCGAAGGAAGCACCGAAGGCGGAGGATGCGCCCCCGGCCGCACAGACGCCGGCGAGCGTGGAGTCGGTGGCCAAGAAGTCGCTGGTGATCCAGGCGCTCGGCACCAATGGTGTGGGTACCGACGAGTTCGTCGACAACATCCTCGGCAACGAGCAGGCCCAGTCGGGGTCGCTCGCGAGCGCGCTCGATGGCGTGAGCGGCGTGGAGATGGCCACGCAGGGCAACGCCGGCCTCAAGACGGGCGGCAAGGGCGGCTCTGGCGATGCCACGGTGGGGATCACCCAGGCCAATGCCGGCAAGGCCGGAACGGGCGATGGTGTGGCCGTGGTCGTAAAGAAGGCCAAGGTCGAGGGCGGCGATGGCGACGTGCAGACCGACGAAGGCGATCCCGCCGACATCGGGCGAGTGGTCCGCCTCAAGAAGGGCGCGATCGAGACCTGCGTGCAGCAGGCGCTGAAGAAGGACTCGGGCACCAACGGCCGCATCGCGGTGGGCTGGGTCATCCAGGCTGGCAAGGTTTCGGGTGCGGTGGTCAAGAAGAACACCACCGGCAACGAGGAGCTCGGCAACTGCGTGGCCAAGACGGTTCGCTCCATGCGCTTCGACGAGTCGGTCACGGCGACCGTCGATGAGTGGGCCTGGGTCGTTTCGGGTCAGTAGCTGCGTCGGCGGGTAGGCGCGATTTCTGAGCGGCAGCGGCGCTCCCGCGCTATGCTGGTTCCGACCCCTGCCTAACCGGAGCGAAAATGTTCGTACTCGCCTCGTTGCTCTGCACGCTCGCCGGATCGGCGTCGGCGGCCACGCCGGGAATCGCCACCACGTTGGAGGATTCCTCGAACAGCACGCCGAAGGAAATGACCGAGGGCGCAGCCGAGATGATCGCCGAGATCGATGCGGCGGTCGTCACGGTCAACAAGCTGCTCGAAACGGCGAAGCAGGACAAGAAGAAGGATGACGAGTTGATCAAGTGCCTTGAGTCCAAGGTGCCTCAGCTCAAGACCATCCAGGAGATCGTCGGCAAGACGAACACCTCGATGAAGCAGAACCTCGCGTCCGGAAAGACGGGGCGCGCACGGAGCGACTACCGGCAGGTGGCGGTCCTGTTCTCGGCGGCGAAGGAAACCCTCGTGGCGGCGCAGGCCTGTTTGAAGAGCGCCGCGGGCGATCCTGGCAAGAGCAGCAGCACCATCTCCGGTGGCGAGGCCGCGATGGAGGAGATCGAAACCGAAATCCCCGTTGATGTACCTGAAGTAACCACGGCCTTCTGACCATCGATTGGGGAAAAACCCGGGGGCGGCTGTCGCCGATCCGGGATAGCGGCTTGCCCGGAAGTTGTTGTGAGGTCTTGTTGATGCAGCGTGGATGGTTGCTTTCCCCGGCTCTTGTCGGCTTGGCCCTTGGGTTTTCGCCCGTGGCCCATGCCGAGCCGGGCGATCACATCCGCGTGGGGGAGAGCGTCATCACCCCGTCGGTCACGACCGGCATCGAAGCGCACAGCAACCTCTACCTGTCGGATGGCGGCGCCCAGTCCCCGGAAGTTTCAGCGTTGGCGTGGGTCTTGAAGCCCGCCGTGCTGGTCGATGCCAAGGGTCGCGTGGTGCTCTTCAATCTCGGGGCCGACTACAGCCTCAAGAAGTTCATCGACTTCTACCCGGAAGACAACTTCCACCCCGAGAATGCCGACCAGTTCGGCAATGTCTCGGTCAACGGCGCGCTGCAGCTGTTCCCGACCTCGTTGATCGGCGGCAAGCTGGCCGACCGTTTCGAGAACCAGGCCATCCCCGCGGAGCTGCCCACCCAGGAAGGCAACGCCACGGCCAACGTGGTGCACACGGGCAACGACCTCACCGGCGGTGTCGTCGTACGGCCCGGGTCGGCGTTGAGCTTCGAGGCGCTGGGGCAGGTTGGCTACGACAACTACGAGGTTCCCGACGTGCTCACCACGTCCACCTCTTCGGTGTACAACAACCGGCTCCAGTACGGCCCCATCGTGAATGGCAGCTGGAAGTTCCTGCCGAAAACGACGATGAACGCGAGCTTCTCGTACAACTTCCTGCGGTGGGAGAACCACCTCATCGAAGCGGTCGGCCCGGATGTCGAGGGCTCCGAGCTCGGTGCCTACATCGGCAAACCCGATGCGGACTCTTGGCGAGCAACCGCCGGTGTCACCGGACAGTTCACGCAGAAGCTTGCGGCGTCGGCGATCCTTGGCTTCGGGGCCATGACCTACGATGAGCAGTCGGTGCTCGATGATCCTTTCGCTGACACGCTGGCGGGGTCGTCCAACGAGCTGAACACGACCGGCTCCGACACCTTCGCCGATGACACCACGATCGGTGATGGCATCCTCGTGAACCTGCAGGTCTCCTACGCGCCGCTGCGGGGGCAAACGCTGACTGCAGGCTATCGCAAGGACTTCCAGGATGCGGTCTTCACGAACTACGTAGCGTACAACTTTGTATTCTTCCGCTACGAGGGTACCTTCCAGAACCGCCTGGGTCTGGGTGGGGAGCTCAGCTACCGGATGGATGAGTTCCACGGGGAAGTGGCCCGTGCCGACCAGAACCTCGGCATGAAGGTGAACGCCTCCTACCAGATCACGCCCTGGCTCTCCGCCGGCGCCGCGGGCACCTGGGCGCGCCGCGCGTGCTCGGCCAAGGATTGCGACGGCGTGTTCTACAGCACGCAGTACGATGACTTTTCGGGCACGCTCGGCCTCACCTTCACGTATTGAGCAATGCCGCGCGCAGGTGCGGTGCTAAACTTGGTGTGGGACAGGGTGGATGGTGCGGGTTTTCCGGTTTCTAATGGGCGCGTGGCTCTGCTTGATGCAGATCATGATCGCGGCTGCTGCCGAGCCGCTGGCGGTCGACGTGTCGTACGAGCTGGGGATCGGCGATTCGGTTGCGGTGGAGGTGCTTGGCCAGCCCGACATGAGCGGCTCCTTCCCCATCGGCCCGGATGGTGCCGTCGAAATCCCGTATGCGGGTCGGGTGGCCATCCAGGGCTTCACGCTGGCGGGTGCGCGCGAGCAGATCGCGGCTCGACTGCGTGATGGGTTCGTGAAGAACCCGCAGGTGGTCATTCGGGTCGAACAGATCAACTCCAAGATCATCAAGGTCACGGGCGGGGTGGCGCACGCTGGCGAATACCCGCTCACCGCCGCGCACATGCGGGTCAGCGACCTGATCGTTCGCGCCGGCGGACTTGTCGATCCGAGCACGCCGCTCGCCGAGGTGTGGCGCGGCGCGAACGATGCCAGCCGGCAGGTGATCGTCGTCGACCTCGACCGGCTTACCAAGGGCGATCCCGCGGCCGACATCGAGCTCATGCCGGGCGATACCCTCGCGGTCCCGCCCGCCCAGCAGATCTTCGTCGATGGCAACGTGAAGCTGGCCGGGAGCTACCCTTTCCGCGATGGCATGACCTTGTCCACGGCCGTCGCGGCGGCGGGCGGTGCCGATGGTTCCGCGCTCACCTCGAAGGTCAAGCTGATCCGCGGCAAGGGCCAGACGATCATCAACCTGCGCCGGGTTTTGCGCGGTCTCGATGCGGATGTCATGCTCAAGCCGGGCGACCACGTCTACGTTCCCGAGTCACCCTTCTAGGTTGCTTCGCGTCTCACTCTCGACGTGTCAAGAGTCTGGCGGTAGGATGCGGAGTGACGAGGTTCCTCCGTGGCGCGTTTGCGTACTGAAACTCCGGAAACGACGGCCGCCGAAGCGGTCGAGTCTGCGCCGCTGGTGCGTCGCCCGGCGGCTCGTCCGAGCGCGCCCGATGCGGCAGGCCGGCGACCTACCCCTCGAGACGGCGGTCCCCGCGGGGCGGCGCGCCGGCGGGTGGAGGAACCAGACCCGAAGCGCGCACAGCTTGGGCAGATACTGACCCTCGTGGGCCTCGCTGGCAGTGCTTTCGTGGCGCTCAGCCTGGCCTCATGGTCCCCGACCGATGCTTCGCTCTCGGTCGCGAACCCGGGCGCGGAAACGTTGAACTGGTGCGGCCCGATCGGGGCCTACACGGCCGACGCGCTGTACCAGGCCTTCGGATGGGCGGGCTGGTCCGTCCTGGTGGTCGGGGCGTGGTTGGTGTTGAAGCTGGCGGGTCGGGTCAACCGATCGGTGTGGAACGGGGTGCTCGGCGGATTCGCGCTCTGGATGGTGGCCACGGCGCTCGACCTCGGCGTGGGCCACGAGGTCACGCGGGCCTTCCCGGCCGGTGGGCTGGTCGGTGTGGTGACGGGAAATGCCCTCCTCTCGCATGTCGGCCGGGCCGGCGGCGCGATCGGGGTCGCCACCGGCCTGCTCGCGGCGCTGACCGCGCTCTTCGGGATCAATTGGCAGCCCATCGCGGCCGCCACCGTCGAGCGGGTTCAGTCGGGAACCCCCAAGGTGGGCCGCTTCCTTGGCGCCGCCACGGTGGCCGCTGGTCGAGGTGCGCTCGCCGTTACAGCGCGCGCCGGAGAGTCGCTCCGAAACCGGTTTGCGCCGGCCGAAGAGGACGAGGAGTGGGAGCAGGAACCGCTCGACGTGGTGGAGGAGCAGCCCTGGCGGCCCGAGGCGCGCGAGGAAGCTCCCGCGCCGATGGTGGTGCAGTCCCCCAGCCCTCTGGAGAGCAGCCTCACCCGTCGGTCGGCCGGCGCCCTGGTGGTGGCGGCAGAACCGGTCGAGGACCTCCCCTCAGTGCACGGGAGCGTGTGGTCCGCGGCAGCGCCCCCCGCCCGGGATGCGTTCACGGCGCCGCAGCCCGAGAAGCCCACGCGGGTGAGCGGTCGCACGCTGGTCGAGGTTGAGCTCGATCCCGACACCTCCGTTGCCGTCGGCTCGTCTCGCGCGCGGGCAGGCCGGCCGGCCGCCGCCGTGGAGGAGCTGCGCCCGCGTCAGCCCGCCATGCCGGTACAGCGCCCCGCAGCGGACGAGTACGACGTCCCGTCGCCCCGCTCGCTCGCCCCCCGCGCCGCAGTCATCCCGGACGAGGACGAGGACGTCGACGTGTTCGAGGACGCCCAGCCGCTGCGTGACCCCACGAGCCCCCACGAGCGCGCCTCCAACGCGTTCGGCATGGGCTCGCTGGGTGAAGGCGATCGGGGTACCGCGGGAATGAGCGCGCGAGTCGACGACCGTCTTCCCGAGCCGCCCGCCCCCACGTCGAACCTGCCCGCCGCGTTCAGCGCCGAGGTGCTCGACATGGGCCCCGCCGCCGACGCGATCCCCGGCCGTGCCCGCGGCAAGAAGGCCGCCGCCGTGATGCCGGGCAACCTGCGCTCCGGCGGCTGCAACGACGATGGCGGCGCCGTCCGCGAGAGCAACACCCCGTTCCAGCTCCCCCCCCTCGGCCTGCTCGACGAACACCCCGCCATCGTGGGTGCCACCAACGAAGGTCGCCTCCGTGACCTCGCGGCGAAGCTGACCGCGAAGCTGAGCGACTTCGGCGTGGAGGGCCGCGTCTCTGCCATCCGGCCGGGTCCGGTCATCACCATGTTCGAGTACGAGCCGGCCCCCGGCATCAAGCTGAGCAAGATCGCCTCGCTGGCCGACGACGTGGCGATGGCCATGAAGGCGCTCGCGATCCGCATCGTGGCCCCCCTCCCGGGCCGTGGTGTGGTCGGTGTGGAAGTGCCGAACGAGGTGCGGCAGACGGTTTGGGCGCGCGACGTCTTCGCCTCGTCCGAGTTCCGCGACCAGCGCCACACGCTGCCCATCATGCTCGGCAAGGACACCGAGGGGAGGCCCTACGTGGCCGACCTCGCCAAGACGCCCCACCTCCTCGTCGGCGGCACCACCGGGTCGGGCAAGAGCGTTGGCATCAACGCCATGCTCGTCTCCCTGCTGATGACGCGCACGCCCGAGGAGCTCAGGCTCATCCTCGTCGATCCCAAGATGCTGGAGTTCGAGCTCTACAAGGAGATTCCGCACCTCCTGCACCCGGTGGTGACCAACGCCGCGCTGGCCAGCAAGGTGCTGGCCTGGGCCTGCGAGGAGATGGACCGCCGCTACCGCATGCTGGGCGATTGGCAGGTACGGAACATCGAGAACTTCAACGCCAAGGTGGAGGCGGAGTCCGCGGACTGGACGGCCGAGAAGGCCCGCACCTACTACCCGGACTGGCCGGAGGGAAGCCTGCTCCCGACGCCGAAGAAGCTCCCCTACATCGTGGTCGTGATCGACGAGCTCGCCGACCTGATGATGGTGGCCGGCAAGGACGTGGAGACGAGCATCGCCCGGATCGCCCAGAAGGCGCGGGCCAGCGGCATCCACCTCATCGTGGCCACGCAGCGGCCCTCCGCCGACGTCGTGACGGGGCTCATCCGCAGCAACATGCCCTCCCGGCTGGCCTACCAGGTCCGTACAGCGTCGGAGAGCCGCATCATCCTCGACGCGATGGGCGCCAACGCGCTGCTCGGGAAGGGCGACCTCCTGTTCGTCCCGCCGGGCGTGAGCGCCCTGACTCGCATCCACGGCCCCTTCCTCAGTGACGAGGAGGTCAAGCGGGTGGCGGACTACTGTCGCGCGCAGGGCAAGCCGAACTACGCGCCGGCCATCCGGCTGGATGACGGGGATGGCACCGTAGAGGAGGTCGAGGAGCTGGGCGAGGAGATGTCGCGGTACTACGACGAGATCCTCGATATCGCGCTCGAGAAGGGGCAGATCAGCACCTCGATGATCCAGCGTCACCTGAAGCTGGGGTACAACCGGGCATGTACGCTGATGGAGCAGCTCGAACGCAACGGAATCGTGGGCCCGGCCGATGGCGCGAAGCCCCGCAAGGTCGTCGCCCAGGATTGAGCGCCAGCCGTAAGTGATTGTCTCGGGGGCGAATCTCCAAGCCGCCGGTGCGTCAGTCCTGCAACCGGAGTTCAACCTTGCGACCGATGATCAGGTGGAGTATGGGCGCGTCCCGTCTGGAGACGTGTGTGATGGCTTCCCGGTGCATTGCCGCAGTCGCGATCGGGCTGGCGCTTCTGGCTCCGGCCAGGGCGTTCGCAGGGCCCGCGGGCGAGCCGACCACGCTGCCCGAAATCATCGCCGCAGTGCAGAAGACCTACGCGGGCGTCACCGCCATCCGTTCCGACTTCCAGCAGACCGTGAAGAATCCGGTCACGGGTGTCGAAGAAAAGCAGCGTGGTCGCATCCAGTTGGAGCGTCCGCGCAAGATGCGCCTCGAGCTGGGCCTGCCGCTCGCCAACGCCGTGGTGAGCGACGGGACGACCCAGTGGCTGTACGCCGCGAGCTCGAAGCAGGTGATCGTCCAGAAGCTGCTGGGTAGCGCCTCCGGGGTGGAGACGCTGATCGACGATCTCGGGCACCTCTCCGAGCTCTTCGAGGTCACCCTCGTTCCCCCGGGCGTTCCCCCGGGCGTTCCCCCGAAGCCCGTGCACCAGCTCACGCTGAAGCCCCGTCAGGCCGGCGGCGTGAAGTCGCTCGACCTCACCATCAAGAAGGTCTCGTACCTGCTTCAGGACCTCAACGTCACGGATGCCACGGGCAGCGTGGTGAAGATGAACTTCACGGGAATGGTGCTCGGTGGCGACGTGCCGGATGCCCTCTTCACGTTCAAGCCGCCCCCCGGCGTGACCGTCGTGCAGCTTTAGATGGAGCGCGTCCACCTCGTCTCGCTGGGTTGCCCGAAGAATCGTGTCGATTCCGAGGTAATGGTGGGCCAGCTCCGGCAGGGGCCGTTCGAGCTGGTCAACGAGGCGGAAGACGCCGACGTGATCGTGGTGAACACCTGCTCGTTCATCCGCCCGGCCACCGAGGAGTCGATCGACACCATCCTCGAGATGGCGGCCCTGAAAAAGAGCGGCAAGGCCAAGCGCCTCGTCGTTACCGGGTGCATGGTCCAGCGGTACGGTAAGAGCCTCGAGGTCGAGCTCCCCGAGGTGGACCACTTCCTCGGCACCGGTGAGTACCACCGCCTCGCAGAGCTGCTGCAGACCCGTGAGGTCACGCAGAAGAGCTACGTCGACACGCCCCTCTACATCCACGACGAGATGGCGCCGCGGGTGAACAGCTGGGCGCCGCACAGCGCCTACTTGAAGCTGTCCGAGGGCTGCGACCATCGGTGCGCCTTCTGCATCATCCCGCAGCTTCGCGGCAAGATGCGCAGTCGAACGGTGCCTTCGCTCGTCACCGAGGCCCAGCGCCTCGGCGATGAAGGCGTCGTCGAGTTGAACCTCGTCTCGCAGGACTCCACGGCCTACGGTCGCGACCTGAGCAATGGCTCCGATCTGGGCACGCTCCTGCGCGCGCTGGGTCGGATCGAGACGTTGAAGTGGATTCGCCTCCATTACGTGTACCCCCTCGGGGTGCCCGAGAGCGCCCTCGCCGCGATCGCGGAGGAGGAACGGGTGCTCAAGTACGTGGACATCCCCCTGCAGCACGCCTCCGGTCGCATGCTGAAGGCCATGAAGCGCGGGGTGAGCCGCGCGGGCCAGGAGAAAATCCTCCAGCGCATCCGGGCGCGCATCCCGAACGTCACGCTCCGCACCACCTTCATCGTGGGCTTCCCTGGGGAAACCGACGAGGACTTCCGCGAGCTGTGCGACTTCGTGCAGACCGAACAGTTCGACCGGGTAGGCGTATTCACGTACTACCCGGAGGATGGCACCCCCGGCGCCTCGCTGCCCCATCAGGTCGACGAGGCGGTGAAGAATGCCCGCCAGAAGGAGCTCATGAAGCTCCAGGCCGCGGTGAGTCGCCGGAAGAACCGGGCGTTGATCAAGACGGAGCAGACCGTCCTCGTCGACGGGCCGAGCAAGGAGAGCCCCCTGGTCCTCGTGGGTCGTCTTGCTGGGCAGGCGCCCGACGTGGATGGGCACGTCTGGCTCACCGAGACAGATGAGAGCGTCCGAGCGGGCCAGTTCCGCCGAGTGCGCATCACGAAGGCCACGGCGCATGATCTCGTCGGGGAAGTCCTCGCGTAGCTTGCGCGCCTGCATCGAACGTGACAAATGGGCGCCCGACTTCCGGGCCGCCCCAGAGCCCGGGTCGCACACCGGATTGTAGCCCCATGGTCGGACCGCTCGGCAACTGGCTCCTGCTCGCCCCCCTCTCCGCCGTGGCGGGCCTTGTGCTCGCGGCCTTCTTCTACTTCCGCGTGCGTGCGCTGCCGGAAGGGAACGCCGACATGGCGCGGATCGCCGGCTACATCCGCGAGGGGGCCATGGCCTTCCTCACGCGGGAGTACAAGGTGCTCGCCGTCTACGCCGCGGTCGTCTTCGTGGCGCTGGGCTTCATGCTCACCTGGGTGGCGGCCCTCTGGTTCCTGACCGGCGCGGCGCTCTCGCTGGGCGCCGGCTTCGTGGGCATGAAGGCCGCAACGTACGGCAACGTCCGCACGGCGCAGGCCGCTGCCGGCGGCAGCCGCGCCAACGCCCTCCTCACGGCGCTCGATGGTGGCGCGGTCATGGGACTGTGCGTGGCCGCGCTCGCCCTGATCGGACTCTTCGCGGTGTTCTTCGCCCACCCCATGGGTAGCGTCCAGGCGAACGCCGAGCTGGCCACCAGCCTTCACGCCTTCGCCGTTGGCGCCTCTTCGATCGCGCTCTTCGCCCGTATCGGCGGCGGCATCTACACCAAGGCGGCCGACGTCGGCGCCGATATCGCCGGCAAGGTGATCGAGAACATCCCGGAAGACGACCCCCGCAACCCCGGCGTCATCGCCGACAACGTGGGCGACAACGTCGGCGACGTGGCGGGAATGGGCGCCGACATCTACGAGAGCCTCGTGGCGGCCGTGGTGGCCACGATGGCGATCGCGCTTACCGCTCCCCAGGCGCACATCGATGCGCTCGTCACCGGTGGCACGGATGCCCGCGCGGTGGCCGTTGGCCTGCCGCTCGTGCTGTCGGGCGTCGGCCTCGTGGTCAGCATCGGCGCGATCTTCACGGCGCGGGCGATGCGCAACAGTGCGCCCTCCACCGTGCTTCGTGCGGCGATGGTGCTCCCCCCCGTCGTCCTCGTCGCCATCACGGCGGTGCTCTTGCCGATGTTCAACGTCACCCAGAACGTCACCATCGCGCTGGCCGCCGGTGCGATCGGTGGCGCGGCCATCGGCCTGCTCACCGAGTACTACACGGGCTCCTACGCGCCGGTGAAGGCCGTCGCCGAAGCCGCCCGTACGGGCGCCGGCACCAACGTGATCCGCGGCATGGCCGTGGGCATGGAGTCCGTCGCCACCTGCCTCCTGCTCGTGGCCGGCGTGGCCTTCGTCGCGAACCACTTCCTGGGCGACCTGGGCCTCTACGGCATCGCCCTCGCCGCGGTCGGCATGCTCGGTGGCACCGCCATCGTCATGACGGTCGATGCTTACGGTCCCATCTCCGACAACGCCGGCGGTATTGCCGAGATGGCCGGGCTCCCCCCCGCCGTCCGCGAGATCACCGACGAGCTCGACGCGGTGGGCAACACCACCGCGGCGATCGGCAAGGGCTTCGCGATCGGCTCGGCCACCCTCACGGTGGTGGCGCTCTTCTCGGCGTACAGCCTCGAGGTGGGGCATGCCCGGGAAACCGCGCACCTCGCCCCGATGAACCTGGCGCTCGACAACCCCGAAATCCTCATCGGCCTCCTTGTGGGCGCCGTGCTTCCGTTCATCGTCGGCGCGTCCACGATGCTCGCGGTGGGCAAGGCGGCGGGCGCGATCGTCGTCGAGATCAAGCGGCAATTCGACACCATCCCCGGACTCCGGGAAGGCACCGCGGAGCCCCAGCCCAAGGCCATCGTGGACATCGCCACGGCCGCGGCGCTCTCCGAGATGATCCTCCCCGGGCTCACCGCCATCGTCGGCCCCCTCGTCGTCGGTTTCGTGCTCGGCCCTGCCGCGCTCGCCGGCACCCTGGCCGGTGCGCTCGCGGTCGGCGCCTCCATGTCGCTCTTCATGGCGAACGCGGGCGGCGCCTGGGACAACGCGAAGAAGTACATCGAGAAGGGCGGCATTCCCGGGCACCTGAAGCGCTCGGAGACCCACAAGGCCGCCGTCATCGGCGACACCGTGGGTGACCCCTTCAAGGACACCTCGGGCCCCGGCGTGGCCATTCTCATCAAGGTGATGAGCGTCGTGAGCCTCCTGATCGCGCCGCTCGTTGCCACCATCGGCGGCTGAGTTCGGCGGCTAACGAGTCCTTGACGGACGCAGATAGCGGGGGATGCACCGGGCGAGTTCTGCTCACCCGGCCAACATGCTCAACTCTGTTGCCCAATGGTTGCGCGTCGCCATCGACGACGTGGTAAGTTCCCGGGCGCTCCTCGACCCTCGAGGTTGCGCGCTTCTGAAACACCAGCTGGTTTGAATCGACTCCCGAGTGGAGGAGAGTGCATGGACGGGTTGATCCATTTCTTCCAGGAAGGCGGACCATTCATGATGGTCAACGTCTTCTTCTTGGCCTTCGCGCTCGCGGTGATCGTGGAGCGGCTGTACGCGATGTTCGTGAGCTTCGGCATCAACGAAAAGCCGTTCCTCGCGGCGGTCGATCGGTACCTGCAGGCCGGCAACATCGAGGCCGCCGCCAAGGTCTGTGCGAACACTCCGACGCCGGCGATGTCGCGCGGCACGCGGAACCTCCTCAAGCTCCTTCGTAACGGAGCCGAGAGCCCGCTCCTCGCCGTCGAAGAGAGCCTCATGGAGGTGCGGCCCCTCGTGACCGCTCGCGTGGCTTGGCTGTGGTCCATCGCGAACATCGCCACCCTCATCGGGCTGGTGGGTACCGTGCTCGGCCTCATCAAGGCGTTCTCCGCGGTAGGCGCCGTGGCCGCCGACCAGAAGGCCGCCGCCCTGGCGCGCGGTATCTCGGAGGCGATGAACAACACCGCCTTCGGTCTGGGCATCGCCGTGACCTGCATCTTCTTCCACCTGATCATCAACAATCAGTCGGTGAAGATCGTGGAGAAGACCGAGCACGCGCTGTTCCACTTCATCAACGTCCACGCCCAGTGGCGCAAGGGCTACCGCCCCGCCGAGGGCGAGGCGAAGAAGGGCTGACCCATGGCAGGTGGGGGCGGTGGTACCGAAGAGCTGAACCTCGTTCCGTACCTCGACATCATGGTGAACCTGATCATGTTCATGGTCGTGGTCACTGCGTACCTGGTGCAGCTGAAGGAGGCGCCGATCATGGCGCCCAGCTACGGCCCGGGCGGTGGCGGTTCGTCGGGTGAGCAGAAGCCCTACCTTACGGTTGCCATCACCAACAACGCCATCCAGGTGGTGGGCGGCGGCAAGGCCCAGGGCATGGAGCAGACGCTCGGGAAGGACGACTACGCCGGCCTCGCCGCGCAGCTCCGCGCCCTGAAGACGGCGATGCCCGACATGGCCGAGAGCCTCGTGGTCACGGCCGACAACCAGGTCCCCTACAAGGACGTGGTTCGGGTGATGGATGCGGCGCGCAACGACAAGGCGGGCAGCCTGTTTCCGAACATCACCCTCAGCGTCACGGTTTCGAAGTGATGAGCACGTCCGAGACCAATCCCGCTGAAACGTCCGAAGGGCAGGGGAGCTCTGACGATGACATGCTCCTCATGCGCCGCCGCAAGCACAAGGTGGCCGGCGCCAACGAGGGCCTGAACCTCACCGCGATGATGGACATCTTCACCATCATTCTGGTGTTCATGATCAAGCAGTATGAAGCTGCGCCCCAGAACATCACCCTGAGCGAAGACCTCACGCCGCCGAAGAGCACCTCCGAGGCGGAGATGGTTCCCGGCGTGGCGCTCACCATCTCCAAGACGTCCATCCTGCTCGACAACAAGCTGGTCGTCACGATCGAACGTGGCAAGTCGGTCACCCCCGCGCAGTGGGCCGTCGTAGCGAAGGCGCTGGCCGATCGTCGCGACACCATCATCGCCCTCGGGGATCGCGGCGGCGCGAAGTTCACGGGCGATGTCATGGTGATCGCCGATGGCGAGGTCCCCTACGAAACGCTCAGCGGGGCCCTGTTCCAGGCGGGCAACGAAAAGTACACCACCTACCGTCTGATCCTGCAGGCGGGGGGCAAGAACTGAGCTAGTCGTCGCGGTCGCGCGGCGTGCGGGCTACAGTGGGCGCCTCGTCGGTGCGGAGGTTGTAATGGTTCTGGTGCTGATGGTCGCATGTTCGGAAGCGCCGCCCTCCTCTTCGGATGGCCTCGGTGATGGCACCGATACGGGCTTCAACAGTGGGGATGAGGTAGCGCCCATCATCACGTTCGAGCCCGTGGAGGATGCGCAGCCCACGGGTGAAGACGTGGTGCTCGAGGCCACCATCGCGGACAACGAGGGCGGCTCCGGCCTCTTCGTGGGCACGCTGTACTACCGGAACGAGACCGACGCATCTACCGACTGGGAAACCATCGGGTTCGTGCGTCAGGGCGAGACGGACGACTTCAAGGCCACCATCAAGGCCGCCGAGCAGCACTCGAGCGGCATGTGGTACTACCTGCTGGCGGTCGACGTGGCCCAGAACGAGGCGGTCATGCCGGCTACGGCGCCGACCACCCCGTACCACTTCCGCTACTCCGACTGAGGCACGGCTTCGCGGCTGGAGCGCCGCTCAGATGCGGCGGAGCTTCATCTGCACGTCGCCCACGTAGTGGGCGGCGAAGCCGCGCACGCAGGTGTCGAGGTAACGATCGTAGTCGTCGAAGAGCGCATCGCCCCAGGTCTGGCGGATGTAGGCTTCATTCTGGCGCATGCGGCGCAGCCACTCGGCGGTCGTGCGGCCGTAGTCTTCGCGGCGCATGTGCAGCTCGCGGATTTCCCAGTTGGGGTTCACGGCCGCCACGAGCTCCTCCACCCGGGGGTTGCGGCCGCCGGGGAAGATGACGTCGGCGGTGAACTGCAGGTCCTGCAGGTCGCGACGGTTGCGCGGAACGCGGTTGGTGAGGATGGCTTGGAAGCCGAAGTGGGCGCCCGGCTTGACCCATTCCGCGAGCTTGTTGAAGTAGGCGCGGTAGATGTCGACCGCCTTTCCTTCACGGGCCTGCGCCGGCGAGCAGAGGTGGTCGATCATCTCGATGGACACGAGGCCATCGTAGGGCTCGGCGGGCTTCCAGTCCCGGTAGTCGCAGATGTGGATCTGGGACTTCTCGAGCTTGCGGGCGTGGCACCATTCGGCCTGGGCCGTGGAGAGGGTGACGCCTTCGGCGCGCTTGATGCCGCGACGCACGCAGTAGTCGAGCATCGAGCCCCAGCCGCAGCCGATGTCGAGCACCGTCTTGTCCGGGCCGAGCTCGGCGAAGTCGTACAGGACGCGCGCCTTGTTCTCCTGCGCATCCTCGAGCGACTGATCGGCCGATTGGTACACCGCCGAGGTGTAGTGCATGTTCTTGTCGAGCCACAGCTTGAAAAAGTCGTTGGAGACGCTGTAGCTGACGTCGATTTCGGCCTGCGTGGAGGTCATGGGTCGTCCGAGAGTACGGCCGGCTAACCCAAAGTTCCGGCGTTGCCCACGCCGGGAAGGGGCCAGAGCTGCGGGTCCCAGCGCCCGAGAACATGCACCTCCGGAATGAGCCGAACGCCGCTCGTGGCCAACACCTGCTCCCATGCCGTGCGGATGCACCGCATCACGTCGCCGGCGGTGGCCCCGCCGCGGTTCACGATGAAGTTGGCGTGCCGCTCGCTGATGCTGGCGGCCCCGCTCGACCAGCCCTTCAGGCCGGCGGCTTCGATGAGCCGGCCGGCGTGGTCGCCCGCCGGGTTTCGGAACACGCTCCCGCAGCTCGGGAGGTCGAGCGGCTGCGTCGCCTTCCGGCGCGCGAGGTGGAGGGCCACCCGCGCCTGCTCCTCGCGCACGCCGTTCCGGCTCAGCGCGAACGCGGCGCCCACGACGATGAACCCCTCGGGCAGGCCGCCGTGGCGGTACTCCATGGCCAGCTCTGCACGGCCCAGGCGCGTTCCGTCGAGGCCGGTGACCGCCAGGAGCCGCTCAGACACCTCGCCGAGCGCGGTGCCCGCGTTCATCGCTACTGCGCCCCCCACCGTGCCGGGTACGCCCGCGAGGCAGCCGAGGCCACCCACGCCGAGCCTGTCCAGCCGTGCGAGCAGCACCGCGTTCAGAAGGCCAGCGCCCACCGTGGCGGTAACGGCGCCGTCCGCGTGCTCCTCGAGATCAAGCCCGCGAAGCTCGCCGGCGAGGCGAACGGTCGTTCCCCGGAGGCCCTCGTCGGGAACGAGCAGGTTCGAGCCGTTGCCGAGCACGTGGTCCACCCGGCCGAGCGCGCGCAGCTCGGCGGTGCTCTCCACCAGCACCAGCCGCTCCAACGGTCCGCCAACCCGCCAGTACCCGTGACGGGAGAGCGGCTCTTCGAGGAACTCCCGCACGGCTAGTCGTCGCCGCCGCCGTCGTCGTCGCTCTCGTCCTCGTCGTCCTCGACCTCCTCGGGCTCATCGGCGTCGTCGGCGGGTGCGGCGGCTGCGGCTCCAGCGGCGGGCGCGGCCGCCTTCGCGGGCGCGGCCTTGGCCTTCGCCTTGGCGGCGCCCTTTGCCACCGGGAGCGGCACGGCGGCGAGCGCCGTCTCCTCGATCTTCACCTTCGAGGCCTTCTCCAGCTTGGCGACCTTCTCCGCCCGGGCCTCGACGAGCTTCGCTGCCTTCCAGCGCTTCAGCACGTCGGCGTGGGCCTGCTCGAAGGTCTTCTGCGTGGCGGCCCGCTTGCCCGACACCCACACGATGTTCGCCCCCTCCCGCGTGGTGAAGACCTTGCTCACGGTCCCCACCTTGGTGGTGAAGAGCATCTTTCGGACGGTGGCGTCGACCTTCTTGTCGGTCTTGGTGACGAGCCCCATGTCGCCGCCATCGGCGCGGTTCTCGTCGCCCGAGGACTTCTTCGCCGTGGCCGCGAAGGTGCGCTTGGGGGCGGCCTTCACGGCGGCGAGGAGCGTTTCTGCCTTCGCCTTCGCCTGCGCGGCCGTCACCTTGGCGCTCACGCGCACGAGGATCCGGCTGCCGCGCACGGCTGCGGGCGTGGTGTAGAGGTTGGGGTTCGCGTCGTAGAACGCGCGCAGCTCCTGTTCGGTCGGCTCGCGCACGGACGCGGCCGTCACATCCGACAGGTAGGCCTTCACGAGCGCCTTCTGCACCGCCGGGTTGGCGAGCGCGGTGTCGTTCTTGCGCGCCTCGAGCCAGATGAGCTTCTCGTCCACGAGGCCGTCCAGCACGGCGTGACGTTCGTCGGCGGTGAGGGTCTTGCCGTCGGCCGGCTTCACCTTCTTCGCGGCGGCCGCAAATTCGCTGGCGTGAATCTCGAAGCCCTGCACCCGGGCCACCACGGGGTCGTCAGCGGCGGGCTCGGCTGCGACAGCCTGGAGGGTCAGCAGGAGGGACAACAGCATGCGGTGGGTTCCTTTGGTGCGTTGTAGCGCGGCCGACACCCGGCGTCTCCGCCGTGGGCTATGGTGCACCCATGCGTGTGCTGCTCGTCCAGGCCTTTACCGCGCTCGACATGGAGCTCGTCTACCCGCTGGGCCTCGCGTACCTCGCCTCGCACATCCGCGATCGCCACGCTGTCGAGCTGTTCGACGTCAACCTGCACCGGGCGGATCCCTACGCGGCGCTCGAGGCCTGCGTGCGGGCGTTCGCCCCCGACGTCGTGGGCTTTTCGTTGCGGAACATGAAGGTCGGCATGCCGAACCTCCACACCGACGACTTCGAGCCCCAGCAGAAGGCCATCCAGCTCGTGAAGCGCGTCGCGCCCGCCGCCCGCATCGTGGCCGGGGGCACGGCCTTTTCGCTGTACAGCGAAGTGATGATGCGGCGCCTCCCCGAGATCGACATCGGCGTGTGGGGCGAGGCTGAGCTCCGCTTCCGCGATCTGCTCGAGGACATCGATCACCCCGAGAAGATCGCCGGGATGTACTTCCGCCGCGGCGATGAGCTCGTGTACACCGGGCAGCCCGGCGGCGTGGACTGGAAGGACAACCTGCAGCCCGCGCGCGACCTCGTGCCGCACGCACCCTACATGGCCTCCTCCTTTGTGTCCGTGGGCGTGCAGGCCAAGCGCGGGTGCTCGCTGCACTGCATCCACTGCTCCGACACCTTCCTGCTGGGGCATCGGGTTCGCATGCGCCCGCCCCGCGAGGTGGTGGACGAGATGGAGCTCCTCGTGAAGGAGCACGGCGTGCACCAGATGTTCATGTGCGACCAGATCTTCAACATCCCGGTGGCCCACGCCATCGCGATCTGCGAGGAGATCACCCGTCGCAAGCTGGATGTGAAGTGGTCGGCGTGGTTCAACGAGCACCGGAACACGCTGCCCGACAACCTGATGGTGGCGCTCAAGCGCGCAGGTTGCGGGCTGTTGTCGTTCAGCCCCGACCATGTCGACGACCGGATGCTCCGGAACCTGGACAAGAACTTCCGCTACGAGGACATGCTCTACACCGTGGCCGTGGCGAAGAAGCACGGCATGGACGTGGAGTACAGCTTCTTCCTGAACAGCCCGGGTGAGGACTGGCGCAGCCTCGCGGCGATCGTGAAGTTCCTCGCCCACGCCCGCTGGGAGCTCGGCGGGCAGCTCCGCCTCTTCACGCTGCTGATGATGCAGCCCATACGCATCTACCCCCACACCCGCCTGCACGAGCTCGCGAAAGAGACCGGGCTCGTCGACCCCGACCACGAGCTGGTCGAAGGCCAGTTCTGGAACCCGGGCTACCTGCAGCACGCGGTGGCGGGCATCCAGTCGGCGGCGCACAACATCTACGACCTGCGCGCGAACTGGCGCAAGGCCCGCGGGAACACGTTCGACTCGGTCGTCCGCGGCTGAAGCCGGCCCCGACCGCCGTTCAGCGCGGGGGCTTGCGTTCGCCGCAGATGTCGCCGTAGGCGCCCGTGGCGCGACGTTCGGCCTCGAGGAAGCTTCGGATCGAGCCGGGCTCCACTGGCTCGGCACCCTTGCCGCGCGCCCACATCAGCGCGCACTCCTCGCACACCGGCTCGCCGGCGCGCGCTCCTTCGCCGCATCGGCACCCTCCGGCGCGGGTGGCGCACAGCTTGCACGGCGTCTCGATGCAGCAGTCGTACCGGCCGGCGGCCTCCAGCTCCGTCACCAGCTCCCGGAGCTCGGCGCTGAGCGCGGCGCGGCGGGCCTCGAGCGGGTCGCCGGCCGGCCGGGGAGGGGAGGGCGCGGGCGAGCAGGCCCACAACAGCACCACGAGGCTCGCACGCTTCAGCATCTCCCTGCGATATCGGCACGTGTCGGTTAGCGCACGGCCATGCGTACGATCCCGCTCCTGCTCCTCGTCGGATGTTCGGACTACGACCTCTCGCAGGGCGCGAAGCCCGCGGGGAACCCGGGCGGTCGGGGCGACAGCTTCGCGCCCGAATCCGACAGCGGCGCCGTCGTGGACTCCGCAGAAACCGGCGGGCGCGACACGGGGCTGCCCGCCGAGCCGGTCCCCGAGGGAAAGGTCGACGTGGTGCTCCTCATCGACGTGGCCTACATCTACGACTGCTACCACGCCGAGCTCGCCACCGAAGCGGCCGCGCTGGTGGAGGCCCTGCTCGACTCGGGCGCCGACGTGGCGATCGGGATCGCGTCGTTCGACGACTACATGGTGGATGGGGAGTGGTACACCGCCTGGGGCGGCGTTCCCTACACGCTGGGCACGCAGATCACCACCGACCGTGGCCGGCTGCTCGCCGCCGCGGGTGACCTGAGCCTCGAGTGGGGCGGCGATGCCCCCGGTACCGGCTACGAGGCGCTCCTGCAGGCCACGGAAGGCAAGGGCTACGATCAGGACTGCGACGGCAAGGTCGACGCGGAGAGCGACATCCAGCCCTTCCAGGACAGCAAGAGCGACGCCTTCGGCGGCAAGGCGGGCAGCACCTACAGCAGCGGCGTGCCCGGCACCGGCAGCGAAGGCGGCATGGCCTTCCGCAAGGGCAGCAAGCGGGTGGTGGTGCTCGTCACGGAGAACGGCCTCCGCGAGGCCAAGTACGGCGACGCGATGCCCAGCGGCACCTGTCCGGCCGGCGCCGACAAGAGTGCCGCCGTCGGCGGCCTCACCGCGGTGGGCGCGAAGTTCCTCGGCGTCAACGCCTATGAATTCTGGGATGTGGACCAGAAGCCGCAGGAGCAGCTCGAGGCGATCGCCTCGCAAACGTCGAGCAAGATCGACAAGGATGGCGACGGCAAGAAGACCGATCTCGCCGTGTTCGGGCAGGATTGGAACTGGCCGCCCACATCCACGCTCGTCACCGCCATCTGGCAGCTGGCCGGCACGTGATGGCGCTGTGGTGGCTGCTCGCCTGCGTGCCGCGGCCGGTGCCGCCGGTGACGGCTCCCGCCCCCCCCGCCGAGGTCGCCCCCGCCGAGGCCGCCCCCGCCGACTCCACGCCGGCCACCGCCGAGGAGGCGCTCTTCGGACGCATCGCCGTCGCCTACGCCAGCGCCGATGCGCCAGGTGCGCTGGCCCTGCTCGCCGAGTTCGATCGGCAGTTTCCGGAATCGCGCGCCGGGTCGGTGCTCGTGGACTGGAAGAATGCGCTCGAGCGCATGGGCAAAGCGGCGCCTTCGCTCGAATCCGTGCTTTGGCCGGGGGAGCCGGCGGCTCCGCGCGCCGCCACCCTGATCGTCTTCTTCGAGCCGTGGTGCCCGCACTGTCGGGCCGATGTGCCGCAGGTGGAGCTCCTCCGCCGCGAGTACGAGCCGCGCGGGCTCACCGTGGTGGGGATCACCGCCATGTCCCGCGGCGCCACCGAGGCCGACCTCGCGGAGTTCGTTACCGCGGGGCAGGTGGGCTTCCCCATCGGGCGCGAGGATGGCAGCGTGTCGGAAGCCTACGGCGTGGCCGGCGTGCCGCACATCGCCTTCGTGCGCGAGGGGATGCTGGTGTGGTCGGGACACCCCTCCCTCTTGACCCTCGACCTGGTAGGTGCGATTACCGAAGGTCGGCCGCTGCCGATCCCCGTGCCCTGAACGTCACCCGAACGCCGGTTGCGGTTGCCCGGAAGCGGGGCTAACGTCGCGGTCCTCACGGGCTCCCCATGCGACTTTTCGTCCTGCTCCTCCTCGCCACCGGCTGCCCCGTGGCGTCGACTCCCGGCACCGACAAGGAGGACAGCGGTCTGGCCCCCGATGTGGATGGCGACGGGTTCACGGGCGCCGAGGATTGCAACGACGAGGACGGCACGATCCACGAGGGCGCCGCCGAGCTTTGTGATGGCCTGGACAACGATTGTGACGGCGAGGTCGACGACGGTGCCGCCGACGCGACGGTTTGGTACGCCGATGCCGACAACGATGGTTCGGGCGACCCCGCCCAGCCCGTGACCGCGTGTGATGCGCCCACCGGGTTCGTGGCGGTAGCGGGCGACTGCAACGACGCTGATGCGGCCTACCACCCCGACGCGGTGGAGGACGACTGCACCGACCCCGCCGACTACAACTGCGATGGGTCGTCGGGTTTTGCGGATGACGACGGCGATGGCGCCCCTGCGTGCGAGGACTGCGACGACGCGGATGGGGCGCGTCACCCGGGCGCCGTCGAGGTGTGCAACGGCGAGGACGATGACTGCAACTCGGTGGTGGACGACTCGGCGGACGCCACGGTCTGGTACGAGGATGGCGACGCCGACGGGTACGGCACCGACGTCACGCTGTCCGCGTGCGATCAGCCGGAGGGCTACGCCGCCGTGGCCGGCGATTGCAACGACGACGCGCCGGATGTCCACCCCTCGGCCTCGGAGGAGAACTGCGCGGACCCCACCGACTACAACTGCGATGGCTCCGTCGGCTACGCCGATGCCGATGGGGACGGCCTCGCTGCCTGCGAGGAGTGCGACGACAGCAACCCCGCGACCTACCCGGGCGCGACCGAGTCCTGCAACGGCGAGGACGACAACTGCGACGGCGCAATCGACGAGGACACCTCGGTCGACGCCCTGACCTTCTACGCCGACGGCGATGCCGACACCTTCGGCGATGCCGCCACCCCCACCACGGCCTGCGCGGCCCCGGCCGGCTACGTCAGCGACGCCACGGACTGCGATGACTCCGACGGCACCGAGTTCCCCGGGGCCGACGAGCGCTGCGATGGTGACGACGACGACTGCGATGGCGAGGTCGACGAGGCCAGCGCCATCGATGCCCCGACCTGGTACGCCGACGCCGACGCCGATGGGTACGGCGATGCCGCCGCCGCCGTGATCGCCTGCTCGGTGAGCGCTGGCTACGTGGCCGATGCCACCGACTGCGACGACACCGACGGCACCGAGTTCCCCGGCGCCGACGAGCGCTGCGATGGCGACGACGACGACTGCGATGGCGAGGTGGACGAGGACAGCGCGGTCGATGCCTCCACCTGGTACGCCGACCTCGATGGCGACGGCTACGGCGATGCCGCCAACGCCGCCGTCTCCTGCCTCGTGCCCGCCGGGTTCACTGCCGACGATCAGGACTGTGACGACACCGACGGCGCGGTGAGCCCGGCCGGCGACGAGCGCTGCAACGGCCTCGACGACAACTGCGATGGCACCGTGGATGAGGGCAGCGCGCTCGACGCCCTGTCCTGGTACGCCGACAGCGATGGCGATGGCTTCGGCGATGCCGACATCGTCGTGCTCGCTTGCGAGGAGCCCGCCGCCTACAGCGCCTTCTCCACCGATTGTGACGATGGGGATGCCGCCGAGTACCCCGGCGCCCCCGAGACCTGCGATGGCGACGACGACAACTGCGATGGCACGGTCGACGAGGACAGCGCCGTGGACGCGGCCACCTGGTACGCCGACGCCGACACCGATGGGTACGGCAATGCTGCCGTGGCCGACGTGGCCTGCACCCGGCCCGCCGGCTTCGTGCCCGATGCCACCGACTGCAACGACGCCGACGTGGCGGTGAACCCCGCCGCCACCGAGGTTTGCGACGGCGCGAACACCGACGAGGATTGCTCCGGCCTCGCCGACGACGGCGACCCGGCCGCCACCGGCATGACCGACTGGTACGCCGACCTCGACGCCGACGGCTACGGCGATGCCGCCGAGCACCTCAGCCTCTGCGACGAGCCTTCGGACTACGTCACCGACGCCACGGACTGCGACGACGGGGACGACGCCGAGTTCCCCGGCGCCGACGAGCTGTGCGACGGCGATGACGACGACTGCGACGGCGACATCGACGAGGACAGCGCGATCGACGCGTTGACCTGGTACGGCGACGGCGACGGCGACGGCTACGGCGATGCCCTCACGATCACCATGGCCTGCGATGCGCCTTCCGGCTTCGTCGCCGACGACACCGACTGCAACGATGCCCGCGCCGCCGTGAACCCGGGCGCCACCGAGGTGTGCGACCCGCTGGATGTCGATGAGGACTGCACCGGCACCGCCGACGATGCCGACGCCGGCGTGACCGGCCGCTCCACCTGGTACGCCGACAGCGATGGCGACACCTACGGCGCGCTCGGCGTCACGCGGCTCGCGTGCTCCGCACCCGTCGGCTACACGGCCGACAGCGCCGACTGCAACGATGCAGTGGCCGCAGTGAACCCCGGCGCCACCGAGGAGTGCGACCCGCTGGATGTCGACGAGGACTGCTCCGGCGCGGCCGACGACGCCGACGCGGGCGTGACCGGCCGCTCCACCTGGTACGCCGACAGCGATGGCGACAGCTACGGCAACGCCGCCGTCACGAGCCTCGCGTGCACGGTGCCTGCCGGCTACACGTCCGACAGCGCCGACTGCAACGATGCAGCCGCCGCCGTGAACCCCGGCGCCACCGAGGTGTGCGACCCGCTCGATGTGGACGAGGATTGCTCCGGGGCGGCGGACGACGCCGATGCCGGCGTGACCGGCCGCTCCACCTGGTACGCCGACGGCGACGGCGACGGCTACGGCGACCTCGCCACGACCTCGCTCGCATGCACCGTGCCCGCCGGCTACACCGCCGACAGCACCGATTGTAACGACGGCGCCGTGGGCGTGAACCCGGCCGCCACCGAGGTGTGCGACCCGCTGGATGTCGACGAGGACTGCTCCGGGGCGGCGGACGATTCGGATCCTGGTGTCACGGGCGAGTCCACCTGGTACGCGGACGCCGACGGCGATGGCTTCGGCGATGCCAGCGACTCGGTCGCGACCTGCACGGCCCCCGTGGGCCGCACGGCCGACGACAGCGATTGCGATGACACCGAAGGCGCCGTGTACCCCGGCGCGCCGGCGGTCTGCGAGGACAACCTCGTGAACGACTGCGACACCGCCACCGATGACTGTGCGCTCTCCGGCACCTCCACGGTGACCGCGATCGACGACGCGCAGTTCGTGCGCACCACCGCCAGCGACGCCCTCGGCTTCGCCGTGGCCCGCGTGGGCGACGTGGACGCCGACGGCAAGGACGACCTGTTCTTCGCCGGCTACCTCGTGGACAGCACGGCCGGCGCCGACGTGGGCGCGGCCTACATCTACCGGGGGGGCGTCACCTCCGGGCTCGAGATCGCGGGCACCTCGCCCTACGCCGTCATGACCGGCGTGCGCAAGAACTCCAGCGCGGACTACCTCGGCTACCAGCTCTCGGAGGCCGGCGACTTCGACAACGACGGCGCGATCGACGTCTTCGTGGGTGCCCCGAACACCCGGGCCGGCACCTCGTCCTCCGGGGCGGGCGCGGCGGGCGAGGCCATCCTGTTCTCGAGCCCCGCCAGCACCTCGCTCACCCGCGCCTCCTCGGACGCGATCGTGCGGCTCGTGGGCGTCGCGTCCAGCGACAGCCTCGGCTTCGACGTGGCCGGCGGCGTCGACGTGAACGACGACTCGGTGCCCGACGTGATCGCGGGCGCCTACGGCTACGATCCCTCGGCGATCAGCAACGCCGGCGCTGCCACCGTGGCCTTCGGCGGCCTCGCCAGCGGCGACTACGCGCTCACCTCCGCGAGCGTTCGCACCTGGACCGGCCTCGTAGCCAGCGATCAGCTCGGCCAGACCGTGGGGATGCACCCCGACCTCGATGGCGATGGCATCGGGGAGGTGCTCATCGGCGCCTACAAGGCCGACCAGGGCGGCTTCACCGACTCCGGTGCGGTTTACATCATCGCCGGCGGGAGCAGCCTCCCGGCCTCCGGCGCCATCTCCAGCGCCGTCGACTACACGCTCTCCGGCGCCAGCACCAACGCCACCCTCGGCCGCTCCATCGCCAACGCCGGCGACGTGGATGGGGATGGCGATGACGACCTGGTCGTGGGTGCTGACGGCAGCAACGCGTCGAGCTCGGTGCCTGTGGGTACGGCCTACGTTTTCCTCTCCCCGATCTCGTCGGGCTCCACCAGCGCCGCGCATGCTTCCTTCAGCGGCACCGCCGCCTCGGACTTCGTGGGGCGCTCGGTAGATGGCAACGGCGATCTCGACGGCGATGGCCACGACGACGTGCTGGTCGGTGCCACGGGCTGGGACTCCCCGGCTTCTGCCGCGGGTGGGGCCTTCCTCTGGTACGGCCCGATCTCCTCCGGGTCGCGCATTGTCTCGGGCGCCGACCTCACCATCACCGGCGTGGCGGCCAACGACGCGGCCGCAGGCCAGGCGGCCTTCGTGGGCGACACCAACGCCGACGGCTTCGATGACCTGCTCATCGGCGTGAACAACTACGACTACGGCGGCACCTCGAACACCGGCTCGGTGTTCCTGTACCTCGGTACGGGCGATTGAACGGGGTCGGTGCTATCGTCCGGGCGGGAGGGCTCGTGATCCTGCTCCTCGCGTTGGGGTGCCCGTCGGTGGGGAGCAAGGTGGATACCGGCTCCTCGGCCGAGGCGTGGCCCGAGTGGGAGGAGGAGGCCGAGGACAGCGGCACGGCCGCGGTCGAGCTCCCCGAGGATGACAACGACGACCTCGGCCTGTGCGAACCCGAGGCGTGCATCGAGCTCGCCGAGGCGCACGACCGCGGCTTCGCCACGATCCAGTACGGCAGTTGGGGCCTCGAGGTCGAGAACATCGGGCCCTACGCCATCTGTTTCGAGGCTTGGTACACCTTCCTCAGCGAGACCTCGCAGGATGCCATCGCCGGCACCACGGGCGCCTCCGAGATCGAGGCTGGCAGCGGCGTGACGCTCCCCTACGGCGATTGGGGCACGGACACCGAGGCGTGGTGGTGCGTCGAGCACAACCAGTACACCAACACGGGCTCGGGCTACTCCTTCAACGGTGCGCGGGCCCCGGAGCTGCCGGGGGAGTGGGCGCAGTCCGCCTCCGACGAGGATGCCGACGCCGCCGAGGACCACACCGACACCCACCCCGAGGATGGCCTCCCCCAGACGCAGCACAACGTCTGGGACTACATCGCGGAGTCGCCCGTCTTCGTGGTGGGCCGGAGCATGAACTGGTTCGAGGTGCGCGGCGGCCAGACGGTCGATGTCACCCTCGAGGTCACGAACCTCGGGCGGGTGGCCGGCGAGGCCCGGGTGACCGAGCGGGTGCCGCCGGGCTGGGTCGTCTCCGCGGGCTCACCCGCCCCCGACGCCAGCTCGGTCGAGGCCGACGGGGGGCAGACCCTCTCGTGGCTCGTCAAGGCCGACGCTGCGGTGGAGCCCGCCGACACCAGCAAGGACACCGCGTACGGCGAGGTGAGCCTGCGTTACCGGCTCACCTACGCCGGCCCGTGCTCCGGTCGCGAGGTGGGCTACTCGTCCACGGTGCTGTGGGCCGATCCCCTCGGCGGCGCCTACGTGTCCGAGGGGTCGTCGCTGATCGTGCAGTGTTGCGGGGATGACGACGGCCCCAACCTCGGTGGCGGCGGCCTGCCGCCCTAGCTCACTTCTGCAGGGTGCGGCGGAAGAGCTCGTCGCCGTCGTCATCGTAGAACACGCCGGTGAGCTGGGTGGAGGTGACCTCCACCCAAAGGAAGCCCAGCGAGGCCTTCTCGAAGAGGGTGTCGTTGTCGCCGTAGAGGCTGCTGACCTTGCCCGCCGCGCCCGAAACCACGAACTCGGTGCCGCCGCACGTCTCCGAGGCCCACTGCAGGTTGTGGTCGTGCCCGCACAGGTACAGGTCGATCTTCCCGCATACCGCCGTCTCCATGGCTTCCTTCAGGTAGGCGCCCTCGCCGATGGGATCGGTGCCGCCCGACTCGTGGCCGTCGTAGCTGCCGGCGTTGCCGTGGGAGCCGTTGCTCAGGTAGGGGTGGTGCCCATAGGCGATGGTCCAGGCGGCGGTGGAGCGGGACACGCGGTCGTTCAACCACGCGATCTGGTCCTCCATCATGCCCCACACGATGGCGTTGCTGTCGAGCGCGTAGAGCTCGACCACCCCGGCGTCCACCCGGTAGTACCGCGCCGGGAACACCCACTTGTCGGACCGCTCGCTGTAGTCCACGTAGTATTCCCACTTCCAGAACTCGTAGCCGGCGCCACCCGCTCCATAGTCGTGGTTGCCGAGCGCCGGGTAGAAGGGGAAGTCCACGTTCGCGTAGGGAATCTCGAATTTCTCGTCGAACTGCGGGTCGTCCACGTGGTCGGCGCCCGAGTTGTAGATGTTGTCGCCGAGGTGGATGGCGAAGTCGCAGCCATTCCGGGCGCAAACCTCGGTCATCGCGTTGGCCACGGCGTACTGGTTCCGGTCGCCCATGCCAGCATCGCCGAGCGCCACGAAGCGCACGACGTCGGACGCTGGGCGCAGGACGACGGTGTCGTCGGCGGCGTGGCTCGCGCTGGCCACCGGTGCGCCCACGCCGGCGGCGGCGAGCGCCGGGTCGGGGCCCGGGGTCGGGGCGTTGTCGCGCCAGGCGGCGCGGCCGCCTTCGGTGGAGGGCGAACACGCCAACAGGAACGCGACGATCGTGAGCACGGTTCAATCGTGACACGGCCGTGGCGTGTGCGCTATCTTCGAGGCGAACCAATGGCCGCGCCGCTCGACCTCGCCGAGTTCCGCCTCGTGCGGGCGTTGAAGTCCGGCTACGGCGGGGCGGCTTTTCTGCAGCTCTGGAACGCCCAGGCGGGCGCGATGTGGTCGGTTTTCCGGGCCATGGTCGAGCGTGATTCGGAGGCCATCGGGTGGATGGCTTCCTTCCGGCTCGACCTTCACGAGCGCGCGGGGCGGCTCCACGCGGATCGTCCGCTTGGCCCGCAGGTGGGCGAAGCGCTCTACGCGCACGCGCTGGGCTCGTTCGCCGCGGGTGGCCCCCTGCCCGCCGGCCCGCTCACGCCCGACGAGGCCGGTGTACGCGCCATCCCGGCTTCCACCCGGCTCGCCTACCTCGTGGACCTCTTCTTCGACTGGACGCCGCCCGACCCGCGTCTCCGCGAGGCCTACCGCCTCCTCGAGCCGGCGGAGGACACCGACGCCCGCCTGCTCGTACACACCGCGCTCATGCGCACGCCGCCCGCCGAGGCCCTGCTGTTTCCGCCCGGATCGGAGCCCGCCAGCCGTCACGCGCCACCGCGCCGCGCCACCCCCTTCCGGCTGGTGGCCTTGTTCGGGGGATTGCTGGTGGGCTCCCTGGTGGCCGCTGCCTGGGTGGTGCGGGCGCCGGTTCCGCTTCGGGTGCACCAGCGCGCGCTCGCCCGCCCGAAACTTTCCCCGCCCGCGTCGTGCCTTCCTGCGGCCGAGTCGTTGCCGGAGCTCCTCCGGGACTGCCCCGACCTGCGCACGCTGGGCCTGGAGCGCGTGGGCTTCGGCGTGGATGAAGGCGGCGCCGTCTTGACCTACGAGAACCTCGACGTCACCTTCTCCCTGCAGCACCGGATGGGCGGCCTCGCGGGGGTGCCGGAGGGCGAGATCACGCGCCCCACCCGGGTGGGGGAGGTGTCCTGGGTGAGCTGGCGCGTGGGCCCCACCAGCTACACGCTCGCGGCCCGCGCGGCGCCCGACCGCACGCTTGGCACCGCGATGGCGATCGCCTCGTTGCCCCCGGAGGCCGGAGTGCGGTAGGATCCCGCGGCTCACAGGACGACCATGGCAGACGAACGAAAGCCCGCTTCCGGATCTGGTGGAAACAATCGTCTCGGCGAGCTGCTGGTTCGTGAGAACCTGATCTCCCCGCTGCAGCTGCAGAAGGCCATGGAGACCCAGCGCACCAGCGGCGGTCGCCTCGGTCACCAGCTCACCAAGCTCGGCTACATCGAAGAGAACGAGCTCACCTCGTTCCTCAGCAAGCAGTACAGCGTGCCGAGCATCAACCTCCGCGACTTCGAGATCGACGGCGAGGTGCTCAAGCTCATCCCGAAGGAGGTGGTGGTTCGCCACCAGGTCCTGCCCATCAACAAGAGCGGCAACACGCTCATCGTGGCGATGGCCGACCCCTCGAACATCTACGCGGTCGATGACATCAAGTTCATCACCAACTTCAACATGGACGTGGTCGTGGCCTCCGAGGCCCAGATCGCCGAGGCCATCGAGAAGTACTACACCAGCAACGTCACCTTCGAAGACGTGATGGTCGACTTCGCCGGCGGCGAAGACGACGTGGAGCTCGGCGGCGATGTGGATGAGGACATCAACGTCCTCGACCTCGAGAAGAGCGCGGGCGATGCGCCCGTCGTCAAGCTGGTGAACCTCGTGCTCCTCGATGCCATCCGCAAGGGGGCGAGCGACATCCACATCGAACCCTACGAAAAGCAGCTCCGCATCCGCTACCGCATCGACGGCATGCTCTACGAGGTCATGAAGCCGCCGCTCCGGCTGAAGCACGCGATCACCAGTCGTCTGAAGATCATGTCCAACCTCGACATCGCCGAGCGCCGCCTCCCGCAGGACGGTCGCATCAAGCTGAAGATGGGCAAGGGCAAGGAGATGGACTTCCGCGTGAGCATCTGCCCGGTGCTCTGGGGCGAGAAGACCGTCATGCGGCTCCTCGACAAGTCGAACCTCCAGCTCGACATGACGAAGCTCGGCTTCGAAGAGGCGATCCTCCGCGGCTTCAAGGATGCCATCAACAAGCCCTACGGCATGATCCTCATCACCGGCCCCACCGGCTCCGGCAAGACGACCACGCTGTACTCCACGCTCTCGGAGCTCAACAAGAGCACGCACAACATCAGCACCGCCGAAGACCCGATCGAGTACAACCTCTACGGCATCAACCAGGTGCAGATGCACGACGAGATCGGCCTCAACTTCGCGGCCGCCCTTCGGTGCTTCCTCCGGCAGGACCCCGACATCATCATGGTCGGCGAGATTCGAGACTTTGAAACGGCCGAGATCGCCGTCAAGGCCGCGCTCACCGGTCACCTCGTGCTGTCCACGCTCCACACGAACGATGCGCCCAGCACCGTGAGCCGCCTCCTGAACATGGGTATCGAGCCCTTCCTCGTGGCGAGCTCGGTCAACCTCATCGGCGCCCAGCGTCTCGTGCGCAAGCTCTGTGTGGACTGCAAGGCGCCGGTGGAGATCACGCGCCAACAGCTCATCGATGTGGGCATCCCCCCCGAAGACGTGGACGACGTGAAACCCATGCGCGGTCAGGGCTGCAAGACCTGCAACAACACCGGCTACAAGGGCCGCATCGCGGTCTACGAGATCATGATCGCGAACGACGAGGTGAAGGAGTTCATCCTCAACGGCGCGAGCACGCTCGAGCTCAAGCGTGAGGCGGTCCGGCAGGGCATGAAGACGCTCCGCATGAGCGCGATCAGCAAGTTCCGCGAAGGCCAGACCTCGCTCGAAGAGATCGTCCGGACCACGGCGCCGGACTGATGGTTCGGGGCGATGCGGCGGGCCTGTCCGCCGGGGGTTCCGTTTGCAGCCCCGCATCGCGGCGCCTCGCGCCGTGCTGGCTGCTGGCGGTCGCGCTCGCCGCCTGCGCGAGCGAGCCAACCCCCGCCGCGGCACCCGCGCCCGGCGAGGATGCGTTGGTGGACTGGGCCCCGGTCCCGGAAGCGCTCGCCGCCTCCGATGCCGCGCTCATGGAGCGGGAGCTCGCGGCCGTCGCGAAAGCGGCGTCCGCGAGGCCGATTCCCCTCGTGGAGGGCAGGCCCGCACTCGACATCCTCGTGGTCGTGCTCGACACCGTTCGCGCCGACCACCTCGGCATCTACGGCTACGACCGCGAAACCACCCCCCGCCTCGACGCGTGGGCGAACGACGCCCTCGTGTACGAAAACGCCTGGACCGACGCGCCGTGGACCTTGCCGGCCCACGCTTCGATGTTCACGGGCAAACCGCAACGCCAGCATGGCGCGCGCAGCGTTGGCCTCGACGATCCCCGCAAGGGGGCACCGCTTGGTCAGCAGTTCTCGACGATCGCGGAGCGGCTGCAGGCCGCGGGCTACCGCACCGTCGCGGTCACCGGCAATAGGGCCTTCCTCCACCCCAGCTTCGGCCTCGACCAGGGCTTCGACGCGTGGGTGAACGCCCAGCCCGCCGCCGATACCCGCGGGGTCCAGTACACGCCGGCGGACCGCATCCGCGCGATGGCCGAGGCTGCGCTGGCGCAGGACGACGCCCACCCGCTGTTCCTGTTCGTGAACTTCATGGACGCCCACACCCCCTACAAGGCCCGCCGTGGCTACGTGCGCGAGCCCGCGCTGCTGCGTCGCGCCACCATCCCCGGCAATGGCGGCGGCTTCCGCAAGGTGGCCACCCGGCTCTTGAAGGGCGGCACGCTGTCGCCCGAGGTGCAGCGCTCGTGGGTGGAGGCCTATGACGCCGAGCTGCGCTTCCTCGATGAGCACGTCGGCGCCTTGCTCGCGAAGGCGCGCGCGCCGTACAGCTTCGTCCTCGCCGACCACGGCGAGTACCTCGGCGAACACGGCCTCGTCGAGCACGCGAAGGACGTGTACGAGCCCGTTCTCCACGTGCCCTTCCTCGCGAAGAGCCCGGCCATCTCCGCCGGCCGCGAGCCGAGGCTCGTGCAGACCCACGACCTCGCCGGCATGGTGCTCGACGCCGCGGGGCTCCCCAGCGCCGACGTCGACCGTACCGGTGAGGTGGCGGTGTCCGAGCTCTACTTCACGCTCAAGAAGGATCTGGAGTCCAAGGCCTACGGCGCGCGCTTCAACCGCATCCGCCGCGCCTTCCGGATCGGTCCCCACAAGCTCATCCTCGGCACCGACGGCACCCGCGAGGCCTACGATCTCGCGGCAGACCCGGGCGAGCTGCAGCCGGCCGCCGCCCTGCCGCCGCTCTTCGACGGTCTGGACGAGCGCTGGCTGGCCGAGCACCCCGAAGCGCAGGTGGAGCCGGCCGGCGTTTCGGGCGGAGCCGGCCCCGACGAGGAGGCGCTGCGTGCGCTGGGGTATGTGGAGTAGACCCTTCCGAGGTGCCTCCATGCTCGCCCTCCTCCTCGCCTGCAGTGGCGACCCGCCGCCGCCCCCCGACGCCGCTGCCGTCACGTGGGGCGCTCGCACCGTGGCCGACGGCCTCGTCGGCCACGACACGCGCCTCGACGCGCTCGAGGCCGCGCGCCCGCCCGAGGTGAGCGCCGCCTTCGCCGACCTGGACGGGCGCCTGAGCCGCATCGAGCAGGCGTTGCTCCAGGGGCAGGCCGCCCAGGCCGACGCGGCCAGGCCCACCGCCGGCTACCCCACCGGCCCCGGCTCGTCGGCCACGCTCTCGCTGGAGGCCCGGCTCACGCGGATCGAGGACAAGCTGTTTGCGGTTGACATGGGCGAGCCGGGCTCCGGGCTCTTCGAGATCCCGAAGACCCCCGGGAAGGGGGGCAGGGGCGGCAACGGGGGCGGGAACGGACCCCCGGGCGGCCCGCCCGGAGGGAGCCCCAACGGTCCCGGCGGCGGCGCGGGCAACGGCCCCCCGGGCCCACCACCACGTTAGTCCACGGCCATGACCCCGCCGCTCCCCACGCTCACCGACGACATGTCCGGCTTCCGCGCCGCGCTCACCGCGCTCCCCATCGAGGAGCGCGCCAACTTCATGCACGGCCTCGCCAAGCGCGAGCAGAAGAAGCTCTGGGAGGAGGGCGAGCCGCTGACCCTCGCGGAGATGATCGGCGTGGAGGGCGAGTTCGTGCGCCACGAAGGCCAGAACGACCTGCTTCCGGGCTTTGATCGTTTCGAGAAGCACCTCTGCTCCCGCGCTGGGGGCGTGCAGGGCATCAACGTGCAGAAGTTCGCCTGGCTCGTGGGCCCCGGGCACTTCACGGTTCGTGAGGAGGGGGCCGAGGTGTGGTTCGACTACACCCGCATCGCGGAGAGCGTGCCCGAGGGCTGGCCGGCGCTGGTGCCCAACGAGCGGGGTCTCGCGCAGCTCGTGTACGGCCACATGATCGACAAGGTCCGCAAGGTGGTCGACGGCATGGTGGTGGGCAAGGTGTTCCGTCGGGGCAAGCCCGAGGAGCACTACTTCATGCTCTTGCGGCGCTGAGTCGGGCCGGCGTCGACCGGGCCTGCGGTTGACCGGCCTGGGCGCGCGTTACCCTACGGACGTGCACTTCCTCGGGAATGGTGGGGGCGCGGGCCTTCTGGTGTTGCTCGGGCTCACGGGCCCGGCGGGGTGCGCGGGTGAGTCGGAGCCCGACGCTGGCGAGCCCGCCCCCGTCCTCGAGACGCTCGGCAACCATCTCGACGATGACGGCGACGGCCAGGTGGACGAGCTCGGCGCAGCCGATGCCCTGGCGCCGGATGAGGTGATCGGCAGCGCCGACGTGGGCGTGCTTGCGCTGGAGGGGGCGGGTCTACCCGTCATCTACCCGCCGGCCGGCACCGCGCGTTGGTTCGAGGCTGCGCCCCTCGGGTACCGCACCGACCCGGACCTGTGCTGCGGTTCCGAGCTGCTTTTCTGGGTGTCCGACCTCGATGGCGATGCGCTGCCGGAGCTCCTGGTCAACGGCGACGATCGCTACTGGTTCGAGGGGATGTGGTTCTCGCGAACGGTGGTGTACCCGGGCGACGTGGCCGTGGGCGGCGGATTCTCCCTCTCGGACGCGAGGTGGACCAGCGAGAGCACCGTGATCCGCGTGCTCGATCCCGAAGGCCCGGAGCCGCGGTGGGTGTACTACGGGAGGGAGGGCACGGCTGTGGCACCCGCGTCCGCCCTGTCGGATGGCGCCTTGCAGCGCGAAGAGGCGAACGCGGAGGTGGCGGGGGGGCCGCTGAGCCTCCCGCCCGGCCAGACCGACCTCGACGGCGACGGCCTCGATGATCTGGTGGTGGTCATCGGGGAGGGCGGCACCAGCACGACCCCGGTCACCGTGCAGGTCCACTCGGGTGCGGCGCTGGACGCCCTCTCCGGCGAGGACACCCCACCCTTCTTCAGCGCGCGATTGCCGGATGACAGCTACGGCGTGCGCGGGGGTACGGTCACCGACCTCGATGGGGATGGTACCGCCGACCTGGTGGCCCACTGGCGCGCGAATTCCGGCTACGGAGCCGCGTTCGGGGCCTGGATGGGCCCCCTCGGGGGCGACATGGAGCTTCACGTTGTCGTCGAGGTGCCGCACACGCGGCGGGAGTCGGGCGGGTCGCTCCTGGCGCTCGGCGATGTGGAGGGCGACCAGCGCGACGACCTCGGCTTCGGCCTCCAGACCGACGACGACACCAGCTTCTCCATCGTGCTCGGGGCTGCGTTGGCCGCGGGCGGCACCCTCGATCTGGCGGGGTCCCGGTACGCGGTCCGCACCGGCTTCGCCTACGGTCCGCTCGCCACCTCGGCCTTTGCCGGCCAGCTCGACGGGAACCCCGGCATCGACCTCTCCCTCTACACCCGCGACCCCGTGGGCCCGGCCGGCAGCGACGGGGAGATCGGCCCCTACGAGGCGGAGCTGTACTTCGAGCTCGGTCGCTGAGCGCCGGCCCCCGGCGGTCACGCCCGCGCGGCGCTGAAGCGCTCCTCCGCGCATAGTTGCAGCATTCGGAGCGCGAACCACGCGCTCCGCGGGTGGTCGTGCATCGAGCGGCCGCCTGCCCGCGCGCGCATCGCCACCGGCACCTCGCGCACGCGCCAGCCGGCCCGCACGGCGCGCACCAGCACGTTGGCATCCGCCACATCCGACGGGTAGTCGGCCGCGAACGCGGCCAGCACCTCGGGGCCCATGGCGCGGAGCCCGCTGGTGACATCGGTGAGCGGCTGGCCCACCAGCACGCTGGCCCAGGCGGCGAACGCGCTGTTGGCGAGCCGGCGGTGCGGCGCGATGGGGTAGCCCGGCGAGTCGAGGAAGCGGCTGCCCACCACGAGGTCCGCGCCGGCGAGCGCAGCGAGCAGGCGCGGCAGCGCAGCCGGCGGATGCTGCCCGTCGGCATCGAGCGTGGCGCACCAGGGGGCGCGCTTGGCGTGCGCGTAGGCGAAGCCGACGCGCTGAGCGAGGGCGTAGCCCTCTGCGGAGCGGAGCACCGTCGCCCCGGCCCGGCGAGCCTGCTCGGCCGTGTCGTCCTGCGAGCCGTTCTCGACCACCACGACCTCGACGCCCGGCAGCACCTGCCGGACCTCCGCCACGACGAGGCCCACGCGGGGGCCTTCGTTACGCGCGGGGAGGATCACCATGGCGGAAGTATAGCGCCCGTGGGCGTGCTCAGGAGGCGGAGATCAGCTTCTGCAGCTCGCCGGACTCGTACATCTCCATCATGATGTCCGAACCGCCCACGAACTCGCCCTTGATGAAGAGCTGCGGGATGGTCGGCCAGGCGGAGTATGCTTTGACCGCCTCACGCACGTCGGGGTCGGCCAGCACGTTGACGTGGGCGAACTTGACGCCGCACTGCTGGAGAATGCCCGTGGCGCGGGCGGAGAACCCGCACTGCGGGAACATGGGGTTGCCCTTCATGAAGAGCACCACGTCGTTGGACTTGACGATCTCGGCCACCTTCTCTTGCGCGCTCATCGGGACTCCTTGCCGGCTTTCGCCCAGCCCTCGGGGGTGTAGGTCTTCAGCGCGAGGGCGTGGATTTCGCGCCCCATGCGCGGGCCCAGCGCGGCGTAGACCGCCTGGTGCTGCTTTACCAGCGAGATGCCGGTGAACGTGGGCGACATGACCTCGCCTTCGAAGTGTTCGCCATCCTGAGCTTCGTCAAGGATCACGGCCACCGAGCCGGGGATGGACTCCTCGATGAGCCGCTTGATCTCGGACGCCTTGAACATGCAACCCTCTCTCGCGGCGCCTGTTTATCATTCGCCACCCCGGGCGGCGCGGGGGACGGCGCGGTGGGTGGTCGGGCCTACCAAGGGGAGCGCGCGGAGGCGCCCGTGAGCGGCGACCGAACGGTCCGGCGGGGTTATGCCGGCGCGGGATGATCACCTCGATCTTTGCCGCGCTGTGGGCCATCAGTGGGCTGTTCCAGGTCATCCTCTGGGGTGCGCTGGTCACGCCGCTGATCCTGCCCTTCGTGGTGATCCCCCGCGGCCGCCGCGAACGTTTCGGCATCGTCGGTGCTCGGGTCTTCGGCTGGCTCTGCACGCACGTCACCTGCCTCGGCCGCACCACAATCCTCGGCCGGGAGCACCTGCCCCAGCGTCCCGGCTACCTCGTCATCTGCAACCACCGCTCCTGGGAGGACGTCGGCCTCCTCATCCTCCACACCCGCAGCCAGGGCATCGCCAAGAAGGAGGTGGGCTACATCCCCTTCTTCGGCCTCACCGGATGGGTGTCGGGCGTCATCTACTTCGACCGCAGCCGCAAGGACTCCCGCCAGGCCGTGGTCACCGAAGCGATCTCGATGATGCGCCAGGGGGCCAACCTCCACGTCTTCCCCGAAGGCACCCGCACCCGCAGCGGCAAGCTCGCCGAGAAGGTGTACCTCCGGCTGGTGCAGGCCTGTTGGGAGAACGGCATCGACGTCGTTCCCGCCTGCGTCTGGGGCACCGAGAAGGCGGTGCGCGCCGAGGGGGTTCACGCCCTTCCCTTCCAGGAGTTCGGGCTCGAGATCGCCCCCCCGCTCGACCGCAGCACCTTCCAGACCGCCGACGCCTTCGCCCAGGCGAGCTGGGCGCGGGTAGTGGAGATGGCCCGCAAGCACGGCGCGGACGAGGCCTACACGGCCTGAGCGCAGGGGGCAATCCGCGTTTGCCCGTCCTCGGGGTGGGCGGGCGTCGCCGCGGATTGCGGCGCGGCCTGAACCGGCTCCGGCTGACGGTCGATCCTCCCCGCACCGGATGGAGCGGTCGGGGTCGCTGCGAGCCGGGACAGCGGAGCCGAGTTCGAGCACGAGTCCGAGTTCGAGTTCGAGTTCGAGTTCGAACGCGGCCGGCGCCTCGGCGTCCGACCGTTCCTCCGTCGCCTTCGGTCCGTCGGGATCGGGAAAAGCGCGACCCACTCGCAAGCGAGGGTCGCGTTTTTCCTTCACCCGACGGCCCTTCGGAGATTGCATGGATCAGAACTTCACTTTCGGACACGAACGCTCGATTGCTACCGGCTCGCGCGCGAGGTGGCCGAGTGGGCCGCGCGGCAGGCCTTCCCCGCGGACCGCCGGCACCTTCGGGATCAACTCGTCCGGGCGGCCGACTCCGCGGTGCTCAACATCGCCGAGGGCAGCGGCAAGGAGCCCGGCGTGTCCCGCCGCAATTTCTACAGCATCGCCCTGGGCTCGGCGGCGGAGGCCTGCGCGGTTCTCGATCTGGTGCGGCTGCCAGAAGGACCCGCCCGGCAGCAGCAACTCCGCCGCGTCGGAGCGATGCTCACTCGGCTGAGCCGGGGCTGATTGGCATGGGGGCGGCCGCCGCGGCGCGCTCCCTCATCCTTGCCAGGGCAGGAACGCGGCGCGGCATGAACCGGCTCCGGCCGACTGTCGGTCCTCCCTGCACCTGACTGGGCGGTCCGGATCGCGGCGCGCGGCGGCCCTGACTCAGGGTTCGAGTTCGAGTTCGTGACGAGTTGCCCGCCCTTCAGTCCAGGAGCGCCGTGTAGCTCCACGCAATCGCACAGTCGCCGGAGCGCGAGTTGGTCAGGGAGGCGCAGTCTTCGCCCGCGCAGGAGAGGGTGGCATTGGCGACCCCGTCGAAGCGATCGCTGCCGTTCCAGACCCCGGTCATCGTGAGGTCGACCGTGACCGTGGCATAGAGCTCCGGGGTGTAGGTCTCCTGGGTGTCGAAGGCGGACATGGCGCAGGTGAATTGCTGGTCCTCGTCCAGATCGCACACCTCGTCCGGCGGGCCGGCGATGGTCATGGTGTTGCCAAAGGGGTCGACGGTGATCGACATCGGTCCCGCCGGCGAGAACTCGGCGAAGTCGTGCACACAATCGCTGTCGGTGGTTGAAACGAGGAGATCGTAGGTGCCCGAGGCGGGACCAGCGCAGCCGAGGATCAGGACGATGCCGAAGGCGAGCGCACCGAGTCGAAGTCGCATTCGCAGGACTTATCCCCGCAAGTCACCACGAACCGCCGCGATCCGCGTGCGAATCCACCGCTCGGGCGCAAGGTCGAAGTCGCCGTCGCGCCCCGCCGGGAAGGTGGCCCCGCGCGAGGAGTTGATGAGCGCGCCGAGGCCATCGGGCCGCAGCATCCGCCGCGCATCGGCCGCCGAGCCGCCCTGCGCGCCGAAGCCGGGCACGAGGAACCAGGTGTGCGGCATGGCGGCGCGCAGCGCGGCGCCCTCCGCGGGGTGGGTGGCGCCGATCACCGCGCCCACGGGACCGTAGGCGCCGCGGGCGGCGTTCGTGGTGTCGATCCACGCCGAGAGGTCCTCCACCACCGGCGACTGCCAGCGGCTGCTGCCCGGGTTGCTCGTGCGCAGCAGCACGAAGAGCCCGCGGCCATGCGCCTCCGCGGCGGCGAGGAAGGGCTGGAGCGAATCGGGACCGAGGAAGGGCGACACGGTGAGCGCGTCGCAAGGGAAGGGGGCATCGGGGGCCAGGGTGGCCTCGGCGTAGGCGGTGGCGGTGCTGCCGATGTCGCCCCGCTTGGCATCGCCGATCACGAGGAGGCCGGCGGCGCGTGCGGCGCCGCAAACGTCGGCGAGCGCCTGCATGCCGGCCGGGCCGAGCGCCTCGAAGAAGGCGAACTGTGGCTTGAGCGCGGGCACCTGCCCCGCGGCCGCGCCCACCACCGCGAGACCGAACTCGCGGGCGAGGCCGGCGAGCGCGGTGCGGTCCATTCCGGGGCGGAGGCCGGGCAGGCGATCGGCCCACGGGTCGATCCCCACCACCAACGGAGTGCCCGCTTCCTGCACGGCGAGGGCGAGCCGATCGGCGAAGTTCATCGACCGCGAAGGTAGCCCATCGCGGCTGCGGGAGCAGCAGGGTACCGGCGCTCAGCCCCGAGGTGTCCGATCCACCCCTTCTTCGGGCTCTCCCGGCCCCCCGGCGGGCGGAGCGGGCCACCCGTAGGCATCGTTCGTGACGCGGGTGACCTGGAAGATCGCGCCGAAGATGCGATCGTCGATCGCCGACTTCAGGCCTTTCGGCAGGTGCGCGGCCACCCGCCGCCCGAGGCCCACCACCACGCCGGCCACGCGGTGCGAGAGGCTCACCCGCCGCCCCCGGAAACCCAGTCGCGGAGCGCCTCCAGTGCGGAGGCCCCCACCTGCGAAACGTCGGCCAGATCGCCCATCGAGGCGATGGGTCGGGCATCGACGATGTTGGCCGCGGCGTCGGAGGCGAGGCCCACGTCTTCATCGAGGGTGCCGAGCGAGGCGTCGTTCACGACCTCGAGCACCGCCTCCTGTTCCTCGGCCGTGAACGTGACGCCCTCCCACGTGCCGGAGCCGCTCTCGCCGGACTGCACGTAGGAGAGGATGTCCTGGATGGTGCGATCGCCGACCTGCGGCACCTCGTCCACCTCGTCGAGCGTGGCGAAGGGCGTGTCGTCGGCGGTGCCGCATTCGCCATCGGGACCGTTACGCGCCTCGATGAGGTTGGTGGCCGCGTCGCTGTCGAGGCCCACGACCGCGTCGAGCACATCGAGCGTGGTGGAACAGTCGTTGAGGAAGTCGAGGATGGCCTGCGCGTCGGCGTCGTTCAACCCGAGGCGCGTCTGGGTGCTCTGCACGTCGGGGGCGGCGGCCACCTGCACGTCGGTGTTGCAGGCGAGGAGGACCAGAAGCATGCCACGGCCTAACCGGATACCAAGGCGCATGGTTCGTATCCTCGCGGGATTGCTGTGTGTGCTTGGGCTCGGCTGCGACAGCACGGCCGAAGAGCCGGAGGGCTTCCAGGGGGGCGACTTCGAAACGACGATGCTCTCGGTGAGCGACAACTGCGCCGCCGGTGGCTTCGATGCCCTCTTCCTGCCCGATGGCAATCCCACGACCTTCCGGGAGCCGATGGAGCTCCCCGGCGTGATCGACCTGCCGTGGACGCACACCATCTCCTTCGCGCCCCCGTTCGGCGAGGCGCAGCTCGAGTTCGAGGAGGGCGAGCTCGGGGCCGACTCCATGCAGGCCCTCGATGCCGAGCTGGCCACCACCGAGCTGGATCCTGCGGCCTGGCCGGGCTGCTTCGTGAACGGCGCGGTCGACTTCTACCTCCAGATCGTCGATTCGAACGCGGCCACCGGCAGCGCCGTGCTCAGCCTCGAGAGCTTCGACGAGGAGGGCTGCCCGGCCGAGGTCACGGTCGATCCGTGCGACGTCAAGCTCGACCTGCGGTGGCAGCGAATCTGACCGCGCCGCCGCTCACCGCCGAGAACCTGAAGAAAGCCTACGCCGGGCGGGCGGTGGTGGGCGGCGTGTCGTTCGCCGTGGGGGCCGGCGAGGTGGTGGGGCTGCTTGGTCCGAATGGCGCGGGAAAGAGCACCATCTTCCGGATGCTCGCCGGCGCCGTGGTGCCCGACTCGGGTGAGGTGCGGCTGGCGGGCGCGCCCGTGAACGGCCTGCCGCTGCATGCGCGGGCGCGCCGCGGCCTCGGCTACCTGCCGCAGGAGGACACCCTCTTTCGCGAGCTCGATGTGCACGACAACGTGCTGCTCGCGTTGCAGGCCAGCGGTCGCGCGGGGAGCGTGGCCGCCGTGCTCGAGCGCGTGGGCATCGCCGGGCTTGAGCGGCGTGCGGTGGGCGGGCTCAGCGGCGGTGAACGTCGCCGGTTGCAGATCGCCCGACTCCTCGCGATCGAGCCGGTCGTGCTCCTGCTCGACGAGCCCTTCGCGGGCATCGATCCCATCGCGATCGCGGAGCTCCGCAGCCTCATCCGCGGCCTCGCGGCGGGCGGCGTGGGCGTGCTCCTCACCGACCATGCCGTTCGCGAAACGCTGGCCACCTGCGACCGCGCGCTGCTCATCGATACGGGGTGCGTGCAGGTGCAGGGCTCACCGGCGGAAGTTGCCGCCGATTCTCACGCCCGCGCCCGCTACCTCGGCGTCGACTTCGAGCTCGGAAAGTAGGCGAAGCTCGTGGATCGGCCGGTCCCGACCGGGGCGCCGGTTCGGCGAAGGCCGCGCGGCAGGGGGGCTCCGGGACATTCGTGAGGGCGGGCCGCCTTGCGTTGCCGGCGTGGCGGCTGATACGATGAAGCCGGCAGTATGGAATTCAAGCAAAGCCTCAGACTACAGGCCAAGCTCCAGCAGACGCTGGCCATCACCCCGCAGTTGCAGCAGGCCCTGAAGCTGCTCCAGCTCAACCACATCGAGCTGGTCGAGCAGATCCAGACCGAGCTGATGGAGAACCCCACCCTCGAAGAGGTGCCGGGGAGCGTGCAGATCGAAGGCGCCACCGAAGCCACCATCGGTCAGACCAGCGAACGCCACGACATGGCGGAGCAGAACAACGGCGCGGCCACCCGCGAGGTCGACTGGAACCAGGTCATCGAGAACATGGGCGACCAGGGCTTCCGCTCCGAAGGGGGCGGGGGCAGCAGCGGGATGGAAGAGCTCCCGCCGATCGAGACCAACCTCACCGAGATCGAGGGGCTCGGCGCCCACCTCGACTGGCAGCTCCAGATGGTGTGCTGCACCGATCGGGAGCGCGTGGCGGCCCAGCGCATCATCCACAACCTCGATGAGCGCGGCTGGCTGCCGCTCGGCCTGGCCGACATCGTCGAGGCCCACAACAGCACGGCCAGCCCCGACGAGCAGATCGACCTTGAGGATGCCGAAGGCGCCCTCCTCGTGGTGCAGTCGCTCGACCCGGTGGGCTGCGGCGCGCGTGACCTCGTGGATTGCCTGCTCATCCAGGCGCGCATCCACTTCCCCGAAGACCCCTTCATCCCCGACATCATCCGCCACCACCTCGGCGACCTCGAGAAGCGCAACTACGCCGGCATCGCGCGCGCCATGGGCCTCGAAGACGAGGACGTGGTGGAGTACCACAAGATGCTCAAGCTGCTGGAGCCCTGGCCGGGCCGGAACTACACCGGCAGCGAGCCCCAGTACATCTCGCCGGATGTGTACGTCTTCAAGATCGGCGACGAGTGGCAGGTCTCCCAGAATGAAGATGGGATGCCGAAACTTCGCATTTCCCGCTACTACCAGAACGTGCTCACCGGCAAGGACAGCACCCGCGCCGAGCGCGACTACATCAAGGAGCGGCTGTCGAGCGCCGACTTCCTGCTGAAGTCGATCTGGCGGCGCCAGGACACGATCGGCAAGGTGATGCGCTCGATCCTCCGGCGGCAGGAAGCCTTCTTCGAGCGCGGGCCCGACTTCCTCAAGCCGATGGTGCTCAAGGATGTCGCCGAGGAGGTGGGCGTGCACGAGAGCACCGTCTCCCGCGTGACGAGCAACAAGTACGTGCAGTGCCCGCAGGGGCTGTACGAGCTCAAGTACTTCTTCAACAACGGCGTGAACGCCGTGCACGGCGAGCAGGTGGCCGCCGAGGCCGTGAAGCGCAGGATCAAGAAGCTGATTTCGGGTGAAGACGGGGCCGCGCCCTTGTCCGACGATCAGGTCGTCGGGCTCCTGAAGCGCGAGAACATCGACATCGCCCGCAGGACCGTGGCCAAGTACCGCGAGGCGTTGGGAATTCCCCCTTCGTCCAAGCGCAGGACCGTCTGAACGGAGGCAACCGTGGAGCTGGATTTCACTTTCCGCAATGTCGAGAGCACGGAGGCCATCAAGGCCTGGGCCCTGAAGCGGTTCATCAAGGTGGCCAAGCACGTGCGCGAGCCGGCGCACGCCCACCTCACCATCATCGTGGACAAGCACCGTCACCGCGCCGAGGTGACCCTCCGCAGCGGCGGTGAGCTGCTCCGCGCGGCGAGCGAAACCGACGACATGTACAGCAGCATCGACGGCGTGGTGCACACCATCGAGCACAGCGCCCGCCGGCAGCACGAGCGGCGCGCGCAGAGCCACGAGATGTAGCTGGGGCGGGTGCGCTCCAGCCGCTTCCCGGTGAGGGAGGCGGCTCGCGCCCGGCGGCCGCTTGTTGCATTCGCGGTTGAGGTGTAAACGTTGGGGTCATGCCCACCCACACCCAGCTCTACACCACGCTCGGCGTTGCCCCAACGGCAACGGCGGCAGAGATCAAGAAGGCGTTCCGCGCGCTCGCGGCGAAGTTCCACCCCGACAAGAACCCGGACGACAAGGCGGCCGAGGCGCGCTTCAAGGAAGTGAGCGCCGCGTACGACGTGCTCTCCGACGCCGACAAGCGCAAGAACTACGACGAGTTCGGCGCCGACTCGCTGCATTCCGGCTTCGACCCGGCGCGCGCGCGCGCCTACCAGCAGGCGGGCGCCGGCTTCGGCGGCGGGCGGGGGCCGGGCGGTTTCGGGGGTTTCGGGGGCTTCGGCGGCGATGGCGTGGAGTTCGACCTGCGCGACCTGTTCGGCGGCGGCGGCGGGCGCCGGCGCGCACCACCCGTGCGGGAGGCCTCGGTGCACCTGGAGCTCGCGCAGGCCCTCGCCGGCGTGGAGGTCATGGTGGATGGCCAGCGGGTGCGGATTCCGCCCGGCGCCGACGAGGGGAACGTCCTGAAGGTCACCACCGCCAGTGGCCCGCTCCGCATCAGCATCCACGTGCGGCCGCACCCCCACTTCCAGCGTGAGGGCCTCGACCTCGTGTTGAAGCTCCCCGTCACGCTCGGGGAGCTCGCGGCAGGCGCCGCCGTGGAGGTGCCCACGCCCAGCGGCCCCGTCACCCTGAAGATTCCCGCCCGCGCCGCCCCCGGCGCGCGCCTCCGCCTCCGCGGCAAGGGCGTGGAGCGCAAGGGCACCACGGGCGACCTCTACGTGGAGCTCGTGCCGCGCCTTCCCGACACCTGGAGCGATGGCTTCGTGGCGGCCTGCCAGGAGGCCGAGGTGCTCTACACCCGGCCCGTGCGAGAGGGCGTGGCGCTCTGAGGATCAGGGCCGGAGCACGAGGAGGCGCTCTTCCGTGAAGTCGTGGATGGCCCAGCGCGGCCCCTCGCGACCCACACCCGAGTCGCGCACGCCCCCGTAGGGCATGCCGTCCACCCGGAAGGTGGGGTAGTCGTCGTGGATCACGCCGCCGACCTCGAGGCCCTCGAAGGCCGCCCAGAGGGCGCCGATGTCGCGGGTGAAGACGCCGCACTGCAGGCCGAAGCGGCCATCGTTCACGCGCGCGATGGCCTCGGCCATCGTGCTGTAGGGCTGCGCCACGAGGACCGGGCCGAACGCCTCGTCGCGCGCCACTCGCGCATCGCCCGGCACCTGCTCCAGCACGCACGGCGACACCACGTTGCCCTCGCGGCCCCCGCCAAATACGCGGGCCCCGCGCCCGGCCGCTTCCGCCACCCAGGCCGTCACGCGGTCGGCCTGTCGCGCATCGATCATCGGGCCGCACACCGTGTCGGCCAGCGAAGGATCGCCGGCGCGCGTGGCCGCTGCTGCCGCCACGAGCCGCTCGTGCGCTTCTTCGTAGCGGGAGGCGTGCACGAGCACGTGCTGCACGGAGATGCAGACCTGGCCGGCGTGCGCGTAGGCGCCGAGCGCCACGCGGGGCAGCGCGGTGGCCAGGTCGGCGTCGTGGTGCACGATGGCGGAGGCGTTGCCGCCCAGCTCCAGGAGCACCTGCTTGCGCGGGAGGCGCGCGCGGAGGCCCCACCCCACGGCATCGCTGCCCGTGAAGCTGATCACGGGGAAGCGGGGGTCGTCGACGAGCGCGGCCACCACGCTGCGATCGACCGGGAGCACGCTGATCGCCTCGGCGGGCCAGCCCGCCTCCACGCACAGCTCGCCGAGGCGGATGGCGGCGGAGGGCGTCTGTTCGGCGGGCTTGACTACCACGGGGCAGCCGGCGGCGATGGCCGGGGCGACCTTGTGGGCCACGAGGTTCAACGGGAAGTTGAACGGCGCGATGGCGAGCACGGGGCCGCGCGGAAAACGCCGCAGGATCGCGGTGCGGCCCACACCGCCGGCCGAGGTGTCGAGCCCGAAGGTCTCGCCGGTGGAGCGGCCGCACTCGTCGGCCGCGAGCGTGAAGGTGTCGGCGGCGCGGCCCACCTCGCCGCGCGCGAACTGGATGGGCTTTCCGCCTTCATCGCGGATCAGGCCGGCGAACTCCTCGGCGTGGCGGAGCAGCAGTGCGGCAACGCCGCGGAGGATCTCGGCGCGGCGGTGGGCGGGCAGGGCGCGTGTGTGCGCAAAGGCGCGCGTGGCCGCGGCCGCGGCCGCCTCCATCTCGACGGGGCCGGCCTGGGCCACGTCGGCGAGCGGCCGGGCATCCCAGGGCGCGAAGATCGGGACGGTGGTGGCGCCCTCGCTCGGACGCCCCGCGAGCAGGAGCTGCCGCACTACTCGCCTTCCGCGTCGTCGTCGTCGGCCGGGTCGGGCGTGAAGAAGCAGAAGGATGCGTACACCCCGCCGGCGGGTTCGTCGGCGGTGCCCATGACCTTGGCCTCCACCAGGAACTTCATGTAGTCGGTGGGGACGATGGCGCCGCCCGCGCTCACGGCCCAGGGGGAGAGGGGCTCGTCGCCCGCCTCGAACACGAAGGCGCCGCCCGGATCGAAGGCTCCCTCCACGCGCACCGTGGGGTTCACGATGGCTTCGGGCAGGAACACCCCGTAGAGCGAGAGGGTGCCGTACCCGTTCTCTCCCACCACCCCGGTCATGCCGCCGAGCGCGAGGGTGAGGAACTCGGCCGGGTAGAGCTCCGCGCCCAGCACGGCGGAGTACATCCCGTCGGCCGGGTACACGGCCACGCCCGACCAGGTGGCGGCGACGTCGCCCTCCACGTTCACGTTCGCCTCCACGATGGGCGCCTCCCAGTCGAGGTCGAGGCCGCCGCCGATGGTGACGGTGGGACCGTCGTCGCCGAAGGTCCAGCCGAACTCGGAGCCGGCCATGCGCCCCGGCGAGAGGGCGTAATACTCGCCGTGGGTGGGCAGGTACAACGCCCGATCGTCCCAGTCCTCGAGGCCGAAGCCGGCGTTCACGATGCCGCCGCGGGCCGCCCACGACTCGCCGGTGGCTTCCAGCATGGCCCACTCGGGCCGCACCATGTTGATGGGCACCACATTGGGCGCGGCTTCGGTGATCGCGAGATCGGGGAGCACCGTGCCCTGGAAGTCGAGGTCGAGCCGGGCGCCGAACATGCCCTTCTGCACGAGGAGGTCCGCCTCGAGCTCGCCGCCGAGGCTGAAGGTGTCGGCCGCGAAGCCCGGCCGGATGGCCACGCCGCCGCCGACCCAGAACATGTCGTCCTCCCCGGGCGCTTCCACTTCTTCGACTTCTTCGGCGAACGACACGGCGGCAAGCAGGATCAGCATGGGGCACTCCTGCACGGGAGAGTACCGCGTTCTGGGGCGCCGAGGGGAGGAGCGACGGGTGGGCGAATCGCGTTTGCCCCGCTTCGGGGTGGGCGCCGACGCAGCGATTCGCGGCGCTGATCGGAATACGCTCGCCCACGATGAACAGCACCCGCCCGCTCCACATCGATCCCGCCGACCTGCACCCCGGCGAGGGCGTGGTGCGCTTCCGGGAAACGCTGGCGCGGTTTCCGGCCGAGGAGGTGGTCGACCCCGCCTCGCCCGAGTTCGAGGCCGCGTGGCGCGTGCTCGACGACTACTTCGGCCCCCGCAACGAGATCGAGCTGCGGCCGGCGCTGGAGCGCTGGCTGCGCGAGCCCATCGAGGAGGGGCCGATCCGCTGCCGCTACCACCTCGTCACTTGGAAGGACGAGGCGGGGAACATCGCCGCGGTGCGCGATGGGTTCGTGGCCACCGACGTGGAGGCCGGCCGATGCGTGGTGCTGCTGAGCCACAGCTACGTGGCCGATGCCTACCGCCGCGCGGGGCTCGCGGCGCTCTTGCGTACGGCTCCCGCCACCCTCGCGCGCAACGACCTCCGCGAGCGCGGCCTCGACCCGCACCGCACGCCCACCCTCCTCGTGGCGGAGATGGAGCCGGTGGAGCCCGAGGTGCACGACAGCGTGGTGCGCCTCTTCGCCTATGCGAAAGCGGGCTTCCGGGCGCTCCAGCCGGCCGCCATGCCCTACTACCAGCCCGACTTCCGCGATCTGGAGCTGCTGGGCGTGCCCGCCCACCACGTGCCGATGCTGCTCATGGTCCGCCGGCTCGACGACCGGGCCTGCCGCGGCCTCTCACCGGAGCTCGCCGCCAGCATCATCCACCACCTCGCGCGCATCCACAGTCGCGCGGTGCGGGAGTCCGACATCGCCGAGGCCACCGCCCACGCGCTCGGCGGGCTCGCCGCGTGGGGGCGCGAGGTGCCGCTCCTCGACCTGCCGCAGCGCGGCGCGCAGGCCGGCCGGCTCGTGCCGCTCCTGCGCGCGAACATGCAGCCGCTGTACCCCACCCGCTACCACACCAGCCAAGTCCCGCCCGGGGAGGCCGAAGCCGCCATCCTCGCCATCGGAGCCACCATGGAACGTGCCGTGAAGTCCGTGACCCTCGCCGCCGAGCCGCCCGCCGCGCGCGTGCTCACCGCCATTCCCGGCCCGCGCTCCGCCGCGCTCCGCGCCCGGCACGGCGCCATCCAGGATGCGCGCACGGTGCACTTCTACCAGGACGCCCAGCGGAGCGCCGGTAACTACATCGTGGACGTCGATGGCAACACGCTCCTCGACGTGTACGGTCACATCGCCGCGCTGCCGCTCGGCTACAACCACCCCGACCTGCTGCACGCCTGGAAGGCCGGCCGCTTCGACTGGTGCGCGGGCTGGCGGCCCTCTCTCGGCGTGGCGGTGCCGCCCGAGTGGGTGGGCGTGTCCGAGTCGCTGATGCGCGTGGCGCCGGCGGGCATGTCGCACGTATTCACGGTGACCACGGGCGCGGAGGCCGTGGAGAATGCGCTGAAGGCAGCGTTCGTGTGGCACGCGAGCCGGCGCCGGGGCGGCAAGCCGGCCACCGAGGCGGAGCTCGAAGCGTGCATGCTGAACGCCCAGGCCAGCGCCAACCGGATGAAGGTGCTCTCCTTCACCGGCGGCTTCCACGGCCGCAGCCTCGGCGCGCTCTCGGCCACACGGAGCCGCCCCATCCACAAGGTCGACTTCCCCGCGTTCGACTGGCCCGTGGTCGAGTTCCCCGTCAACCGCTTCCCGCTCGCGGAGCACGCCGAGGAGAACGCCGCCGCCGAGGCCCGCTCGCTGGCGGCCGTCGAGGCCACGTTCCGGTCGCTTCCCGATCAGGTGGCGGCGCTCATCGTGGAGCCCATCCAGGGCGAGGGGGGCGACAACCACGCGAGCCCCGCGTTCTTCCGCGGTCTGCGCGCGCTCTGCACCCGCTACGGGGTGGCCTTCGTGGCCGACGAGGTGCAGACGGGCGTGGGCGGCACGGGGCGCATGTGGGCGCACGAGGCCTGGGGCCCGGATGGCGCCCCCGACCTCGTTACGTTCAGCAAGAAGATGCAGCTGGGGGGCTTCTACTGCCGCCCGGAATTCCTGCCCGACGAGCCCCTGCGCATCTTCAACACCTGGCTCGGCGACCCGCTGCGTGGCGCGCAGGCCGAGGTGATCCTCGAGGTCATCGAGCGCGACCGCCTCCTGGAGTACACGGCCGCCACCGGGGAGCTGCTCCGCGGGGGCCTCGAGGGCCTCGCCGCGGACTTCCCCGACCTGTTCTCCCAGGCCCGCGCCAACGGCACCTTCGCCGCCATCGACGGCGCGAGCGGCGAGGTGTGCGCCGGCCTCGTGCAGGCGGCCCTCGTTCGGGGTCTCGAGATCGGTCGAGCCGGCTCGCGCAGCCTGCGGTTCAGGCCGGCGCTCGTCTTCGGGGCCCGGCACGTGGAGGAGGCGCTGGGCATCCTGCGGGAGGCCGCGGCCACGCTGCGGGGGTAGCCGGCTCGGCTCGCGCGTGAGCCCGGCTGCTCACCTTCGGTGGCCAGCGCCGCTCATGCCCCGGCGCGAGCGTGCGCGGGGCGGCGCGCCGCGACCTTCCGTGCTTCGGGCGCGGCAAGCGGCGCGCCGCGGCGCCGCTGCGGCGGGCGACGCGGGGGAAACTGCGACCTCCATCGGAGCCACTTTCGGCCTCCGGTCAGGGGCCACGGGCGCAAGCGTGGGAGCGCTGGTGGCCGGGCGTCCCGGCGCCGCCCGGCCCGGTGCGCCCCTGTTGGCCGCCGCCGCCGCGAGCGACACCCGCAGGCGCTCGGCGCGTGCGTCGGCTTCGGGGAGCGGAGCCGCGGCGAGGCGGTTGGCGGCGCTGACCGAAACGCCGAGGGCCTCCGCGAGGTCGCGCGGGCGCAGCCCCACCTCGGCGGCGAGCCGAGCCGCGACCTGGCGCGTTGCGAGCTTGCCCGGCCTCTGGCCCCGGAGCGCGGGACCCGTGGCGAAGGTCTGGGCGACGAGGTCGACCAGGCGGATTGGACCGAGCGCACGCAGCTCCGCGTCGGACGCCGGCTGCAATTCGTGGAGGCGGGCTACGGCGGCGTAGGCCTCCCGGGCGCGGAAGCGGGGCAGAGCGGCCGCAAGCAGGAGGGACAGCCCCGGCACGCGGCGTGCGCCGATCAGGTTGGGAAAGAAGGAGCCCGTGGTGACCGCGGGGTCGTCCGCAAGTCCGTGGTGGGCGAACTGGCCGAGGCAATACCCGACCAGCGTGACGAGGTGCTGCCGGGACGCAACCTGCCTCACGTACGCGGGCCCGAACGGTGCCGCCGAGCGCGCGTTCAGCACGCGCGTGAGCGCTCCCTGCACCCTCGCCAGCCGCCCGACCGGCAGCCGCAGGACGAGGTGAACATGATCGTCTACCAAAGCGAAGCACACCACCAGGCCGGCCGCCGCAGCCCCGATCGCGTGCAGCGCCGCGCGCCGTGCCTACTCCGTGGGGAAGGCAGTTTGTCGGCCGCGAGTGGCCCAGGTGAGGTGCACGAATTCCATGGCGGCGCAGGGTAGGCACCCGGCGCGAGGTGGCAAGCGTTCCCGCGAGTTTTGTGAGTGCCTCCTGTGGCCGCGCGCCCGCCGCGCGCCACCCCGACGCGTAGCTCGGGGTTGTGGCCGTCGAAGGTCGAGCCAAGCGCCGCCACGACGCGTAGCTCGGGGTTGTGGCCGTCGAAGGTCGAGCCAAGCGCCGCCACGACGCGTAGCTCGGGGTTCTGGCCGGAGAAGGTCGAGCTACGCGCCTGCTGCCGGGGTCGGCGGTCCGCCGCCACCAGGCGGAACCCGCCACGATCGCGCCCGGCGCGCGCGTGCCCTGGCAACCCCAGCGGCCGGTCGCGGCGCGCCGGCCGTTCGGCCTACTTCAGCTCGTTCCAAAGGAAGGTCCAGGCCAGCGCCGAGAGCCGCGCGCGCTGCTCGGGCGTGCTCGCGCCGCCGTGCCCACCTTCCATGTCCTCGTAGAGCATCACGGGCTTGCCGTGCTCCAGCATGCGGGCCACCATCTTGCGGGCGTGGCCGGGGTGCACCCGATCGTCGCGGGTGCTGGTGGTGAAGAGCACCGGCGGGGAGGGGCGGTCGGCCCGCTCCAGCTGGTAGGGGGAGAAGGTCTGGAGGTAGGCCCACTCCTCGGGGATGTCGGGGTTGCCGTACTCGTCCATCCAGGAGGCGCCCGCGAGCAGGTGCGAGTAGCGCTTCATGTCGAGGAGCGGCACCTGACACACGATGGCGCCGAAGAGCTCGGGGTATTGCGTCATCATGTTGCCCATGAGCAGGCCGCCGTTGCTGCCGCCCATGGCGCCGAGGTGCTCGGCCGAGGCCACCTTGCGGGCCGCCAGGTCCTGCGCCACCGCGGCGAAGTCCTCGTACACGCGCGGCCGGTTCGCCTTCCGCACGCTCTGGTGCCAGTCGGGGCCGAACTCGCCGCCGCCGCGGATGTTGGCGAGCACGTACACGCCGCCGTTCTCGAGCCAGCCCGCGCCGGTGAGGCCGTTGTAGCGCGGGAGCATGGAGACTTCGAAGCCGCCGTAGCCGTAGAGCAGCGTGGGGTTCTTGCCATCGAGCTTCAGGCCCTTCTTCGACACCTGGAAGTAGGGAATCTTCGTGCCATCCTTGGAGGTGGCGAAGTGCTGCGTGATCTCGAGGCCCTTGGCGTTGAAGTCGGGGGGCGTGGTCTTCAGCACGGTGGGCGCGCCGCCGTTGGCCGAGCCGAGCATGAGCTGGGTGGGCGTGAGGAAGTCGGTGACGGTGATCCAGAGATCGTCGCTCGTCTGCCCATCCACCGCGCTCACGCTGATGCTGCCGAAGGCGGGGAGGCCCGGCATCGGCGCGGAGGTCCAGCCCTCGGCGGAGGGGCGGGCCACGAGCACCACGCTGCGCACGTTGTCCATGACGCTCAGCGTGATGCCGGAGGGCGTCAGCACGAAGCCCTGCAGGGCGGTGGTGGCGGTTGGCGTGAAGACCGGCACGAAGTTGCGGCCGCCCTCCATGAAGTCGTCGAACTTCGTGGCCACGAGCGAGCCGGAGGGCCAGGTCTTGCCGCCCGTGGTCCAGGCGGTGCGGAGCTTCACGAACATCCACTCGCGCCACACGGTGGGGGAGGCATCTTCCGGCACCTGGATGCGCTCGAAGAGGCCCTTCCAGGACACGTAGGTGCGCTCGGTGAAGAACGTGGGCGTCTGGTACAGGAAGTGCCGCTCGTAGCCGGGGTCGTGGCTCGTGCCGGCGCCGGCCGACACGTCGGTGGCATCGCCGGAGAAGAAGACGGGGGCGCTCTGCAGCGGGGTGCCGCGGTCCCACGCGCGGGCCTGCCGCGGGTAGCCCGAGGTGGTGAGGCTGCCCTCGCCGGTGTCGGTCATCACCCACACGCGGTTCTCGCTGATCCAGCTCACCTCGCTCTTGGCCTCGGGGAGCGAGAAGCCGTCCTTGACCCACGTGGCGCTGGGCAGGTCGAACTCACGCTTCACGTCGGCGTCGGAGCCGCCGCGGCTCAGCGCGATGAGGCAGCGCTTCCAGGCGGGTTCGAGGCAGTTGGCGCCGTGCCACACCCAGGGCACGCCCTCCGCCTTGCCGAGCGCATCCACGTCGATGACCGTCTCCCACTTCGGGGCGGGCTTGCGGTACTCCTCCAGCGTGGTGCGGCGCCAGATGCCGCGCGGGTGGTCCGCGTCGGTCCAGAAGTTGTAGTAGAGCTCGCCCATGCGCGACACGTACGGGATGCGCGCATCCGAGTTGAGGATGGTGAGGAACCGCTTCTGGAGGCGGCTGTAGTTGCCCTTCTGCAGCGCGGCGGTGCTCTCCGCATCGCGGGCGCGCACCCACTCCAGGGCGTTGTCGCCCGTGACCTCCTCCAGCCAGCCGTAGGGGTCGTCGGCCGGGGCGGTTTCGACGGCGGGCGGCGCGGCAGGCGCGTCGGCGAACGCGGTGGAAACGAGCAGCAGGAGGGCGGTGAGCATGGGGAGACCTCGCCGCGCGATGTAGCCCGCCGGCCTCAGGGAAGCAGGCCCAACCCCAGCGCCGCCACCATGAGCGCGGTGCCCATCGCCACGGCGCCGAGCCCCACGTGCACCCGCGCGGCGCCCGGTTCATGGCCGGTGCGCGCGGGCGACCGGAGCCAGAGGAAGGCCATGGTGGCGAGCAGCCCGGACGCCAGGAGGAAGTGCACCGAGCCGGCGAGGTCAAGCTCGGGCCGCAGGAGCACCACGGAGCCGATGCCGCCGAGGTAGCTCACGGCCACGAGGAGGAGGGCGAGGGGGGTGAAGCGGCGGTGTGTGACGCGCGCGCGGGCGGCGTCGGGCCGCTTGCGCCGGGAATGGAGGCCGCGGAGGCCGAGGAGGAACACGCTGCAGACGGCGATGGCGCCGAGCAGCGGGTGCAGGAGCGGGAGGAGGGCGGTCATGGCGCGGAGGGTGCGGTCTGCCTCGGGCTAACCTCGCGCCGTTCGCGGGGTTATTCGTGGGCGCATGTGGATGCTCTGGCTCGCGGCCTGCACGTTCGTGACCGATGCCGAGTGGGCAGCCCGGCAGGCGAGCTGCGAGCTCGATGGTCTGTACCTCGATCTCGATGGGGATGGGCACGGCAAGCAGCCGGTGCGCACCTGCGAGGAGGTCGAGGGCGCGGTGTCCGTGAACGACGACTGCGATGACAGCGCCGCCGGCATCCACCCCGGCGCCGAGGAGGCTTTGTACGACGGGGTCGACAGCAACTGCGATGATCTCGACGACTATGATCAGGACGGCGATGGCCACGTGTCCGACCGGTTCGGGGGCGATGACTGCTTCGACGATGCCGGGCTCGACGACGTGCCGCAGTCCGCCGGGGATTGCGATGTGGCGCTGGTGGCCCCGGATCCGGCCGACGTGCACCCCGGCGCGGAGGATGCCGCCTACGACGGGGTCGATGCCAACTGCAGCGGTGGCACCGACTTCGACGCCGATCACGATGGTTACCGCCTCTGCGATGAGTGCGACGACAGCACCGACACCGTGAACCCCTCGATCCCCGAGGTCTGGTACGACGAGGTCGACCAGGATTGTGACGGCAACGACGGCGATCAGGATGGAGATGGCTTCTACGCCGCGGACTACCCAGGGGAGGTGCCGGCGGGCCGTGAGGGCGACTGCGACGACACCGATCGGGACCGTTCGCCGGCCGCCGAGGAGGTCTGGTACGACGGCATCGACAGCGACTGCTCCGGCGGCGACGACTGGGACCGCGATGGCGATGGCGCCCGGAGCGCCACGGAGGTCGACGACGAAGGCAACCTCGGGCTCGACTGCGACGACACCGATGCCACCCGCGGGCCGGACGTGCCGGAGGACTGCGCCTCCACCCGCGACGACGACTGCGATGGGGACAACAACGATCTCGGCGCCGTCGGCTGCGAGGACTGGTATGCCGATGCCGATGGCGACGGCCTCGGCAACTCGGCCGACCTCGTCTGCGCCTGCACCTCCACCAGCACCCACCCGGCCGAGTCGGCCGGCGATTGTGACGACACGAGCGCGGCTATCGGCGTGCCCACCTGGTACCTCGATGGCGATGGTGATGGGTACGGCACGAGCACCACGAGCAGCGCCTGCACCGCGCCCGCCGGCTACGCCGCCTCCGCCGGCGATTGTGACGATGCCGCCAGCAGCGTGTATCCGGGCGCTGCCGAAGCGTGCGACGCCGTGGACAGCGACTGCGATGGGGATGGCAACGACCCCGAGGTGCTGGCCTCCTGCACCGCCTTCTACGCCGACCTCGATGGCGATGGTTACGCCGGCTCCGCCTCGTGCCTCTGCATGGCCGAAGCGCCGTACACCGAAGCCACGGGCGAGGATTGCGACGATTCCCTGGCGGCGGTTTCGCCGGGGGCCGCCGAGGTGTGCAACGACGGCCTCGACGATGACTGCGATGACCTCCCCGGTGCCTGCACGTTCGGCGGCAGCCTCACCGACGCCGACGCGAGCCTCTGGTACCTCGGCCCCTCGGCCTACGATCGGCTCGGCGCCTCGCTCGCCGCCGCGGGCGACCTTGACGGTGATGGCCTCGACGAGCTGCTCGTGGGCGTGCCCGGCTACGACGATGGCGGCGGCGCCGGCCTCGTGGGCCTCGTTCGCCCGGCCACCGACGCCGAGGTGGACGTGGGGCCGCTCGCGGTGGTGGGCGTGGGCACGGCCGCCGAGTTCGGCTCGGTGTTCGCGTCCGGCGGCGATGTGGATGGGGATGGCCTCGCGGACCTCCTCTTCGGCGAGCCCAACAGCGCCGACGCCGCGTCGAGCGGCTTCCGGCGCTTCGCTTCCGCCACCGGCGGCTTCCTCTCGGCCACCAGCGCCGACCTGAGCGTGTCGTCGGGCGATGCGAGCGTGCTCGCTGGCGGCGCCCTCGGCGTGGTCGACGACACCGACAGCGACGGCGCGGCCGAGCTCCTCGTGGGCGTGTACCGCCACCCCGACCAGGGTGATGGCCGCGTGGTGGTCGTGCCCGGCGAGGCCACCGGCAGCCGCCTCCTCGGCGATCTGCAGTCCGCCCTCATCTACGCCACCTGGGGCGACAGCGCGTTCGGCGCCAGCATCACCACCGGCGACCTCGATGGCGACGGCATCACCGACGCCGTGGTGGGTGCGCCCGAGCTCGACTACTCGCATGTGGACAACGGCGCACTCGTGTACGTGAGCGGCCCGTTCACCGGCACCCGCGCCATGACCGACTGCTCCGGCATCATCCTTGGCAACGACACCAACGAGGCGCTCGGCGCGGTCGCCCCCGTGGTGGCCGACGTGGATGGCGATGGCGCCAACGAGGTGGTGGCGGCGAGCACGCTGGCCGGGGCCGGCGTGTACGTCTTCCCCGGGGTGCTCGCCTCCTCGGCGGACTGGGCCGGGGTGGTCTTCGAGAGCCAGCTCCTCGACCCCGCGGGCGGCGCCGACTTCGGCGCGTCGGTGACCGTCGGCGACCTCGACGGCGATGGCGCTGGCGAGATCGCGGTAGGCGCGCCGGCTCACGGCGGCGTGGGCGCGGTGTGGGTTTTCGCGGGCCCGGTGGCCTCGGTGAGCTTCACGACGGCGGCGGCCTCGGCCAGCCTCCAGGGCACCCGAGCAGGCCGCTTCGGCGCGGCGGTGGCCAGCCTCGGCGATGCCGACGGCGATGGTTTCGGCGACCTCGCCGTGGGCGCTCCTTACGATGGCAGCAGCGCGCCCGACGCCGGCGCGGTCTGGTTCTTTTCGGGGGGTGGCTACTGAGGGGCGATGCGGCGCGACCGGTAGCGGGGCGGAGGGGCCACGCCCCGCATCGCGGCGCCGCCTAAGGAATGATGGAGGCGCGCGAGTCTTCGCGGTCGTGTCGGAGCGCGTGGATGGCGGCGAGCGTGCGCGGCGGGCCAAGTTCTGCGGCCAGCTGCTCTGCCCGGTCCAGCAGCGGGAGGGCGGCCGGCCCGGGGGTGGCTCGGGCCAACGCCACCAAGGCCTGTGCCTCCAGCCGGGGCAGTCGTGCCTGGCGAGCGGCATCCACGGCGGCCTCCGCGACCGGGACCCGATCGGGCATCGGCAGCTCCGCGAGAGACACCCTCACCTCCGCAGCCGTCAACTCCAGACGGACGCGGGTTGCCATGGTCAGGGCGGCGTGCAGGACGGACTCCGCTCCGGGAACGTCGCCGAGCCGGACCAGCGCGCGAGCGCGCTGCCGCTGGGCGCCGACGTGCAGGAGCGGCGCTTCATCAGGCGGGGCGCGCCGGAGCGCCGCAGCGGCGAGCTCCACGCCCCGCCGAGGGTCCGGGCACGCGTCCGCCAAGATGCAGAACACGCTGGCCTCCATCAGGCTTCCGCGGCATCGACGGGCCCACCCCATGAGCTTCCGGTCGGCGAGCCACCAGGCCGTAGTCCGGTCGCCGCCGATCAGGGCGAGATTGACTCGCGCGAACAACGCGGGGCCAAGTGCGTCGTCGTCGCGCTGGGAGACGGCGCTTTGGTGGACCAGCGCCGCGACCGCCGCCCAGTCAGCGACCTCGGCGTCGTGTCCTGAAGCCTCCTCCCGGAGGACCGCCGCCACCTCCTTCAAGGCTGTCGCAGCGGTCGCGCGGCCCAGGCCATTCTCGTCGAGGCGCAGGACCTGCCGGGTGAGCGCGGCTGTCTCGTCGGTGAGCAGGCCGCGCCGCCACAGCCGGAGCCAGTGTGCGGCGTTCGGACCCACGGTTGCGGCGTCGTCGCCGAGCGGGGGAGGGGCGTGGGGGAGCACTCCCAGCAGGTCCAGGAGCCTGGCCGACTCCAGCCATGCGCCGCGAGCCTGCCGAAGGCGCCCGGCGGCGAGATGTGTCTCCAAGCTCTGCTGCAAGGCCGGTAACGCCTCCAACAATCGCCCAGCGCTCAACGCGTCCAGGGCCAGACCATCGATGTAGGCTTGGCCCGTGACCCGTGGAGGCGGCAGGCCGAGCGAGATGGCGGCTTGGGCGGCGTTGCTGATCCATGCTTGCATCGTTTCCGGCGCGGCCAGAGAGATCGCCCGCCGCCACTTCCGCAACTGGTCGGGATCTCCGCGAAACCTCGCTCGCTGGGCTTCGGCGCACTCCACGAGGCCGGGAACCTCAGGGAGCGGCTGGATGGGAAGGACCGGCTGCCGGTCCAGCTGGAGCGCGACCTCGCCATGGGCAACCGCAACCAGCGTCGCCAGCCGGTCCGCGTGCGGCGGCAGGCGAGCGCCTGCTTCCCGGAACATCGGCTCCGCCCGCAAGCGTTCGTTTCGCTCTACGAGGCTTGTGGCCACGTCGTGCAGGTTCACGGCCGCCTGAAGGGAGTCCATAGGACCGGCCTCGAGCAGCTCGACCTCCCGCCGCTCGGCGGCGAGCGACGCCGCATGCCACCGAGGCGCCCACTCCGCCGGTGGTGAGAAGTCATCGGCACCCAGCATGAATTCGTAACCATCGAGCTGGCTCAGCAGGTCGGGGCAGAGCTCCGTGAACCGCCTGAACGCGGCGCCGTCGTCCAACCACACGACGACGTGGGCGCGGAACGCGCCCCAGGCGTCTCGTGCGAGGTTCAGCGCCCGCAGTCCGAAGTCTGCGCGCGGGCCCGAACCCACGCCGAACAGTTGCCAGACCGCTGACGCCGACTCGCCCTCCTCGTTTCTACGCGTTTGAAGCTCGTTCCACGGACCGAAATCCGAGCCGCACCAGGTGTGCTCCAAGACGGCGTTGTCCGCGCCAAGCTCTCGCCGGAGCCGGTCGGCAAAGGCCGCTCGAACATCCGGGGATCGGCCGACGGCGACGTACCGGCCCGCTCCAGAACCGCGTACCCGGCGCTGCGCCAGTCGGCGTACGAAGGGGTCGTGGATGGTGCTCAGGCCGGCGAAGTTCACTTCTCGACTGGCGCGGGGTTGATCAGCGGCTCGACCAGCGGGTGAACGCCGTACCATCGGTGGCCGTTGACGTACTCGATCAGCAGGTTCAGCTCCAACATGGCGTGATCCACGGCCGTGGTCAATCGCTTCTCCCCCGCGACTCGCTCAAGCGACTCGCGGCGCTCTCCAAGCTGAATCAACCCCGAGAGCTCCACCGTCCGTTGACGGTGGGCTTCCCTGACGTGCGACTCGTTCACGACGCTCGCAGCTTGGTACTCCGCGACCTCGAATGCCTTGACCATCACTTTCCCGAACTCGCGGGGGATGCCGCCACACTTCGACACCGCGAGACGAAGGGCCGGCTCTTCGAGCAGCGCCGGTTCCACGAGCTTGCCCACCAGATCTCGGAAGTGACTCACTGCGGCTTCATTGAACTTCAGAGGTTTGGTGTCCGTCCAGACCTTCTGATTCCTGAGCGTGGTGAGATCCCAGGCGGCTCCTGCACCCAGCGCTGTCGCGAAGGGCATCGTGAGGACCAGCAAGGCATCCAGACGGGCGAGCACCGAGAGTTGCGCCCCAAACAACCGTCCGGCGAACTGCAGGTCGATCTTGTCGAGGTCGTCGAACAGCACCAACACCCGCTGCCCGTCGCCGGCCAGGGCGCGGAGAAACTCGTTGACCACCGTCAGCAGATCATCGGGCGCGGCCGCCCGCACCAGCTTGCTCATCTCGCCGTCGGTGCGCATGCGGCTACTGAGCTTGGCGAAGAACGACGAAATCTCCAGTGCAGGCGACTCGGTCCGGGACGGGGGAGGGGGGAGGCTCGCCAGTGTGGCGAAGCGGCTCATCCAACTCTTCAGGTCTGCGGCTGCGCCGTCCTGTGCGTAGTAGGACCGCTGCATGGTTCCGGCGAGATGCTGGGCAAGAATCAGGAGCAGATCGGCCAGCTCCACTTCGGCCTGCGTCGTGCCGGTGTGGTCGGTGGCGGACACGCGCACGACATGGAATTCATTGCGGAGCTGATGCGCCAAGTGGGCCAGCGCGAAGCTTTTTCCCGATCCCCTCTGGCCCGTGAGCAGGTACTTCGCGCCGCCGGCGGTCTGCCCGCGGAGGTTTCGCATCAGGCGCAGCATGGGGCCTGGCCCGAGACCCTCCCGCGGCGGCTCCACATAGAGGGCCTGCACCCCGCCCGCCTGCAGGCTAGCCGGCCAAGCCACCTCGGGCTGCGTGAACACCGATAGGTACTGGTATGCAGCCTGCTCGAGTGTGGTGGCCACGGGCATGGGCCGGAGCTAACTCGACTACCCCTTCACCGCCGCCCGTACTTCGTTCGCGGGACCCACTCGAGGTCCTTGTCGCGGCTGGTGTAGACCGAGCGGTGGCGCACCTCGAGCGCATCGGCGATCTTCGCGAGCTGGTCTTCGAGGTAGCGCGGGTTGGCCTTGATCTTCTTGACCACGCCGCTGCTCAGCCACGCGAGGGTGTCGGGCTCGCCCGGGTAGTACCGGGTGAAGGCGGTGTAGCGGAAGAGGGGGCGCAGGCGGTGAAGGTCGCGCGCGCCGGTGGGCAGGGGGAGGAGCTCGATGCTGCCGCGGTCCTGGCGGGTTTCGAGCTGCTGGAGCACGGCGGCGAGGCTGCCTTCGAGGTGCTCGGGCAGGCAGTGGGTGGCGAAGTCATCGTACAGGAGGCGCATCACGGCGCGCGCCTCGTCGGTCGGGATGCTCGCCTGCCGCTCGCGGCCCATCCGCCGAAGGAGCATCATGAAAGGCACGGGCTGGTTGCCCGTGGCCCGGATCACCTCGGGATCGCGGAAGTCGGGCTGGCGGTAGGGGAAGTACCGCGGGTTGATCGCATCGAAGCCGCCACGACCGTAGAACAGGATGCGCTGCAGCGAGATCGGATCGTCGGGCGCGAAGTACTCCATCTCCGCGGCGAGGTTCACCTTCATGCCGTAGTGGCGACCGGGGTTGTCCGGCGCGGGCACGGTGATCTTGCCCATGCTGGCAAGGTCGTTGACGTACTGCATCGCCAGCTCGACGGGCGCGATGCGCATCCAGTACGAGAGCACTGTGCCGCGGGCCTCGGGCTTCATCACGATGTGCGAGAGGAACACCACGACCAGCTCGGAGTCGTACGCCTGGTTCAGGAGCACCACGCCATCGCGGGCGCCGAGGATGTTCCCGCGATCGTCCTTGGCGACGAGCAGGAAGTACCGCATGAAGGTGCCGGCGGCGGTAGGCTCGTACGGATCTTCGAGGAGGAAGCTGCGCACTGCCTCGATGCGCTCCATGCCGCCGTGGGGCCCGAACTCGTTCCAGAGGAGCTCGTAGGCCTCGGCAAAGTCGGGGTGGCTGGGAAAGCCGATGGTCCAGATTTGGAAGTTTCGGCTTTCACGCTCGATCATCTCCACCAGGTCCTGCTGGTAGAGATCCTTCATGCACAATCGAACGCGGCGGGTATCGGGCACGCACCTGCGAAGTAACCGGTTGTGGTTGCAACGGGGTAGGCTCTTCGCGGCATGCCCATCTTCGTGGACGACAATCGCTCCCTGTGGGCCGCCGGCGCCGCCCCGCGCCCCGCCCGCCCCGGCCTCGGCGAAAACCGCGATGTGGACGTGGCCATCATCGGCGGTGGCTTCACCGGGATGAGCACCGCCTACCACATCGCCAAGCGCCACCCCGAGCTGCGCATCGTGCTGTTCGAAGCGAAGCGGGTGGCCAACGGCGGGAGCGGGCGGAACGGCGGGCTCATGCTCAACTGGGTGAACGGCGTGGAGCCCGGCGATCCCGCGCGGGCCGCGGCCATCTGGCGGGCCACCAACGGCGGCATCGACCTCGTGGAGGGCATCATCCGCGAGCACGGCCTCGACGTGCGCTGGCGTCGTGAGGGGAACTACAGCGTGCACACCCGTCCGCGGGGGGCGGAGCAGGCCGCGCTGGAGGTGGAGGGGCTCCGCAAGGAGGGGCTGCCGCTCCAGTTCCTCGACGCGGCGGCCCTCCCCGAACGGCTGCGCTTCGAGGGCGCCGTGGGCGCCACCTTCGACCCCTCCTCCGGCCACCTCGACGGGGTGAGCTACCTCGAGGCGCTCCTCCCGGTGGTGGAGAAGCTCGGCGTGCAGGTGTTCGAGGGCTCGCCGGTAGACTCCATCGTCGAGGGCACGCCCTGCCACCTGCAGGTCGCCGGCCACACGGTGCGCGCCGCGTCGATCGTGCTCGCCACCAACGCGTACACCCCGCAGCTCGGCTACTTCCGCGACCAGATCATCCCGCTCTTCGCCCACGTCGTGGCCACCGAACCGCGCAGCCCCGAGGAGTGGGCCCGGCGCGGCTGGGGGCGCGGGGCCAGCGGTTTTGACGACGACCTCGACCGGATCGCCTACGGCTGCATGACGCAGTCCGGGGAGCTGGTGTTTGGCGGCGGGCACAACGCCGCCTACGGCTACCGCTACGGCGGCCGCCCGGACTGGGAAGGTGTGGCCGATCACGACGCCGTGTACCGCCGCTTCCTGAAGTACCTGCCCGGGGCGGCCGACATCCCGGTGGCCCACCGGTGGACGGGCGCGGTCGGCCTCACCTGGAACCGAATCTGCTCGATGGGCGTGCGCGGCGAGGCGCGCAACGTGTACTACGGCGTGGGCTACAGCGGCCACGGCGTGACGCTCGCGAACCTCGCCGGCCGGGTCATCGCCGACCTCTTCGACCACCAGGAGGCCGAGTGGGCGGGCCAGCCCTTCTTCAAGGGGGAGATGGCGTGGATGCCGCCGGAGCCCTTCCGGTGGATCGGGTACCACACGGTCACGCGGCTCACCGGCAAGAGCCCCCGGAAGCGGGGCGTCAAGGTGTGAAGGCGGCGGCCCGGGTGGGGAAGTCGGTGATCACCCAGCGCACCTCGCTGGGGGCATACAACGCCGACTTCCAGCTGCTCGCCGAAGCCACCCCGTAGGCGGCCACCGGCACGGTCATGGGCGAGGGCGGGAGCTCGGCGATGTTCACCACCACGAAGTCCACGAAGTCCGGCACGGTGAACTCGGGGTCGGCGAAGTAGGTCACGCCCAGCTGGATGTCGTGGTCGATCCCGATCTGGTCGCGTTCGCCCACGAGGATCGCCACCGCGTCGGTGGAGCTCGACTGCACGAGGAGGGGGTAGCCCTCGGGCGCGTTGGCCGCGAGGTAGCGCAGGAGCTGCAGGGACACGGCCCGGTCGGGGTCGTTCACGATGTCGAGCAGGAGCGGGGGGCGGGACTCCCCGGAGGCGGGGAGCTCCGACAGGAGCGGCACCACCTCGGCGAGCGTGTGCCCGTTCGGCGCGCTGTGCCCGAGATCGAAGCAGCCCTCCTCAGCCGCGCGGGAGGGGTCGCCGCCGCAGCCCTCGCCATCGAGGCGGAGGTCGAGCTCCGCGCCGAAACCTTCTTCCAGGGCGGCCAGCGCGCGCCTGGGCTGGTTTTCGTCGGCCCCTTCTTCGATGCCCAGCGCCCGATGCGCGATCACCGCGGGGTCGTTCGTGCGGCAGGCGACGAGCAGCAGGATCACAGCGAGCCCTGTCGCGCGCGCTTGGAGAAGACGTTGAGGTCGAGCGTCACGTCCACATCGAGCACGGTGTTCGTGAACTGGAACTCGTTGTTCCGCCACTCGTCGTTGCGGAGGTAGGCGGCGCCGCCGAAGGGCTTGAGCCCGAGCGCCACCGAGATCCACGGGAAGGTGAGGGCCACCTGCCCGCCGGTGCTCGCCGCCAGGTACACGCCGTAGTCCTCCGTGCGGAAGGTCTGCAGCAGCGAGTCGAGCTCGGTCGTCTCCCAGAGGCCCAGCGCCACGGACACGCGGGGCACCCAGGCGGGCGCGCCGGCCGGCGAGCGGTCGAGCGGGAGGGGGATGCTGTACCCCACCATCTGGCTGGCGGTGAAGCGGAGGCTGCCCACGTCGTCGAGCAGGAACCCGCTCACCAGACCGGAGATGAGCCAGTCGCTGCCGAGCGCGGCGGCGATGAAGGGGCCGGTGCGCTGGCCCCAGCGCACGTTTCCGCCCAGCGTGAGGTTGCGCGAGGTGGCCGCGAGCGAGAGCGTGGGCGTGAGCCGCAGCGGCATGGGCGTGGGGGCGGCCTCGCCCTCGGCGGCCTGCGCGAACGACAGCGCGAGCAGGACGGCGCTCATCGGCCCCACCACCAGAGCTGCGGCGGCGTGACGATGCCCGCGTGGGCGGCGCGGATCGTGCCGTCCGGGGCGATGGCCACGGTGGTGGGCAGTGTGCTCACCGGCCAGAGCTTGCGGGCAGCGTCGGTCATCCGCAGCACCGATGCCAGCGGCAGCCCCTGCTGCGCGGCGTAGGCACCCACCGCCTCGGCGCTGCCATCCACCGCCACGAACAGCACGGGCACCTTGGGGTGCGAGGCCGCGTACGACGTGAGCATCGGCATCTCCATCCGGCACGGCCCGCACCAGGTGGCCCAGAAGTTCACCAGCACGGCGCGGCCGCGGAGGTCGGCCAACGAAACCGTGGTTCCGTCCAGCGCCGGCAGGACCAGCGCGGGGGCCTCTTCGGGCAGGGCGGGCGCCCGGACGGCTCCGGCCCCCCACATCAAGCCGATGGCGCCCAGCACGCTCAGGACGAGGGTGCGCAGCATCCCCCACGGCCGGAACGCCGAGGGCTCCCGCGGCGGCTCGGCGTCATCGCGAACCCGGAATCCGTCGTCGCTCACGCGGGGCTCAGGAGCTCTTGATCTCGGTCCACAGCTGGTCCCACACGGCGGTGCCGGCGCCGAGGTCCTGCTGGTACTCGAGCGTCTTCATCTGCTCTTCGCTCGGGTAGGGCACCGGCGTGGCGAGCTTCTCGGAGGCGAGCTTGTTCGGCGAGCCGTAGCCCGTGAAGTTGCTGATGGAGGCGCCGACCTCCGGGCGCAGGATGTAGTTCAGGAACTCGTGCGCGGCGCGGATGTTCCTGGCACCCTTGGGGATGACGAGGCTGTCGCACCAGATCGCGGCGCCTTCCTTGGGCACGGCGAACTCGATGTTGTCGTTCTCGGCGCGAGCCTGCATGGTGTCGCCGTTCCAGAGCTGGGCGGCGTACACGTCGCCCGCCACGAGCTGCGCCTTCACGGGCGCGGAGATGTAGGCGCGGAGGTTCACCTTGGCGGCGAGCGCATCCACCTTGGCGGCGGCGAGCTCGGTGGGGTCGACAGAGTTGAGGCTCTTGCCACGGTAGCGGAGCCACGCGCCGATGTTGTCGCGCATGTCGTCCATCATCGTGACCTTGCCCTTGAGCGCCGCATCGAGGAAGAGCGCCCAGCTGTCGGGCGGCGTGGGGAGCTTGTCCTTGCGGTAGGCGATGCCGGTGACCCCCCACTGCCAGGGGACGGTGTGATCGTTGGTGGGGTCGAACACCGTGCTGGTGAAGATCGGCGCCACGTTGCCGAGGTTGGGGATGTGCTTGCGGGTGAGCTTCTCCATCAGGTCGAGGTGCTTCAGCACGGTGATGGCGTAGCCGCTCGGGCAGACGAGGTCGTAGCCGCCCGCGCCGGCCTGGAGCTTGGCGATCATCTCCTCGTTGGACTCGTAGGTGTCGAGCGTGACCTTGCAGTTGAACTCCTTCTCGAAGTTCGGCACGGTGTCCTCGGCGATGTAGTCCGACCACATGTAGATGTGGAGCTCGCCTTCGATGGGGCCGAGCTCGGGCTCGGGCGCCGGGCCGGGCGTGCCGCCGGGGGCGGGAGCGGGGGGGGCCTTGGCCTCCTCGCCGGAGCAGCCCTGGAGCACGGCCGCGATGGTCGCCACGCTCAGGCCGAGGCCCAACGCCCCTCGCACGAACTCGCGGCGGTCGATGGCACCGGTGGCGACGGCTTCTACGAGGCGGCTGACTTCCTTGGACATGCGAGGCTCCGGGGCTAGGGCTTGAGGGCGGTGGGTTTGGAGAGGCGGTCGGAGGCGTAGATCAGGAGCGCGGTGACCACGAGGATGATCGTGGAGATGGCGTTGATGCTGGGTTCAATGTTCTTCCGCACCATCCCGTACACGACGATGGGCAGGGTGCTGCTGCCGGGCCCCGTAACCAGCGAGGTGATCACGTAGTCGTCGAAGGACATGGTGAAGGCGAGCAGCGCGCCCGAAAGGATGCCGGGCCAGAGCTGGGGAACGGTCACGCGCCAGAAGGCAGTGAACTCGTCGGCCCCGAGGATCATGGCGGCTTCTTCGAGGTTGCGGTCCATGCCTTCGAGGCGCGAGCGCACCACCACCGTCACGAAGCTGATGTTGAAGGCCACGTGGGCGATGATGATGGTTGGAACGCCGAGGACCACGGGAATGTGGAGGACGTTCTTGAGAAACATGAAGAAGATGAGCAGCGAGATCCCACAGACGATCTCGGGCGTGACGATCGGCACGTAGAGCAGGCTCTCCATCGCCGCCCGGCCCCGGAACCGGTGACGCGCGAGGCCGAGCGCCAGGAGCGTGCCGAGCAGCGTGCTCACGACCGTGGAGATGAGCCCGACCTCGAGGCTCACCCACAAAGAATCGAGGATGTCATCGCGCTCGAGCAGCCGCGCGTACCACTGGAAGGTGAAGCCCTCCCACGCCGCCGAGAACTTCGAGTCGTTGAAGGAGAACACCACCAGCACGAGCAGGGGCGCGTGCAGGAAAGCGTACACGGCCACGGTGATGGCGACGAGCCAACGGGGCAGGCGGCCGGCCATCAGGCACCCGCCAGCGCGTCGTCGTCACGACTGCGGAGGTAGGCGAACACCGCCAGCAGCACCACGCCCATGACTACGAACGAGGCGGCCGACCCGAACGGCCAGTTTCGTGCGGAGGTGAACTGGTTCTGCACGAGGTTGCCGATCATGATCTCCTTGGCGCCACCGAGCAGATCGCTGGTGAGGAAGGAGCCGAGGGCGGGGATGAAGACCAGCAGGCTCCCGGCCACCACGCCCGGCATCGAGAGCGGGAGCACCACCCGGAAGAAGCGCGCCGCTGGCTTGGCGCCGAGGACCTCGGCCGCTTCGAGCAGGGAGGGGTCGAGCTTTTCGAGCGAGCTGTAGATGGGCAGCACCATGAAAGGCAGGAAGCCGTACACCAGCCCGGCCATCACCGCCGCGGGCGTACCGAGCATCTCGATGGGCTCGGTGATGAGGCCCATGCCCATCAACGTGGTGTTGATGAGGCCGGTGTCGCGCATGAGGAAGATCATCGCGAAGGTGCGCACGAGGAAGCTCGTCCAGAAGGGGAGGATCACGAGGAAGACCAGCAGGTTCTTCCAGGGACCGCTCCGCGAGATGGCGTAGGCCACGGGGTAGCCCATGAGGAGCGAGGCCACGGTGCACCCGAGCGCGTACACCACGGTGCGCACGAGGATCTTCATGTAGAGCGGGTCGGCGAAGCGGGCGTAGTGCTCGATGGTGAACCCCGCCTCGACGCCGCCGTACACGTTCCGCTCCATGAAGCTGTAGGCGAACATGAAGCCCAGCGGCACCATGAAGAAGACGAGGAGCCACCACGCACCGGGAAACATCACCGACCACGCCCGCAGGGAGGGGTGGCGGGAGAGCCAACGCAGCCACGCCCGTCGAAGCTCCATCATGCGGGCTCCGGCTCCAGCACGCGGGTGTCATCGGGCGAGAAGGTCACCGCACATTCGGTGCCCTCCTGCCACACCACCGGGCGACGTAGCTGGCCTTCGTTGCGCATGGCCGCCACCATCTCGGAGCCATCGCCGAGGGTGGCGCGCACGTGGAGCATCTCACCCCGGTACACGACCTGCCGGATCCGCGCCGGCAACATGTTCTGGCCCCCGGGAGCCTGGTCGGGACCCGTCAGCTCCACCCGCTCTGGACGCACCGCGAGCTGGACCGTTTCGCCCATCGCGCGACCCTCCCCCCCACGCGCGGCCACGAGGTTGCCGTCGGCCCGTTTCACCACGACGCCGCCTCGCTCGGTGGCCACCACCTCGCCGATCACGAAGTTGCTTTCGCCGATGAACCGCGCCACGAACGCGGTCCGCGGCCGCTCGTAGATCTCGGCGGGGGCGCCGAGCTGGGCCACGCGGGCGTTGTCCATCACCGCGATCCGGTCGCTCATGGTGAGCGCTTCTTCCTGATCGTGGGTGACGTACACGAAGGTGATGCCGAGCCGACGGTTGAGCGACTTGAGCTCGAGCTGCATCTCCTTGCGGAGCTTCAGGTCGAGCGCGCCGAGCGGCTCGTCGAGGAGCAGGATCGACGGCTCCAGCACCAGGGCGCGGGCGAGCGCCACACGCTGCCGCTGGCCGCCACTGAGCGCGGCCGGCGGCCGGGGGCCGTACTGGGCGGGATCGAGGCGGACCATGTCGAGGGCGGCGCGCACGCGCTCCACCATCTGGGCGCGGGGCACGCCCCGCTGCTCCAACCCGAACGCCACGTTGCGTTCCACGCTCAGGTGCGGGAAGAGCGCGTAGTTCTGGAAGACCATGGCAAGGCGGCGTTCGTAGGGGCGGCGGTTGTTGACCACCTGGCCCTCGATGCGGACCTCTCCGCCATCCTCGTCGGGAACCTCGAACCCGGCGAGCAGGCGCAGGGTGGTCGTTTTGCCGCAGCCCGAGGGACCGAGGATGGAGAAGAACTCCCCCTTCTCGATGCGGAAGGAGATGGCGCGCACGGCCTTTTGCCCGGCGAAAGTCTTTGAAACGTTGTTGAATTCGACGACGGGCTCGGCCATGAAACCGCGACCTCCCGGGAGAAGCGGGAGCATAGCAGAACTGGACGACGCGAAAGCCGGGGCGCGGGCGCGCACGAGGGGCAGCGGTACATCGCGATATGTCGAAGTGTGCTCGGTAGTCCCCGGTACCGCCGGCCCGAAAGCGGGGGGTCCCCTCCCACCGGTGCGCACACTGTGCTTGACGTGAGACGTCCAACCGGCCAGATTGCGCCGCTTTCCCAAGGACCCAGAAGCCATGGCGCTCAAGAACTACCAATTCACCTCCGAGTCCGTCTCCGAGGGGCACCCCGACAAGATGTGCGACCAGATCAGCGATGCGATCCTGGACGCCCACCTCGCGATCGACCCCAACGCCCGCGTCGCCTGCGAAACGCTGGTGAAGACGGGTCTGGTGGTGGTGGCCGGTGAGATCACGTCCAAGGCGCACGTGGACTACCCTCCGATCATCCGGCGGGTCGTCAACGACATCGGCTTCAACGACAGCAGCAAGGGCTTCGATGGCCACACCTGCGCCGTCATGGTGGCGCTCGAGCAGCAGTCCCCCGACATCTCCATCGGCGTGACCGAGGGCGAGGGCAAGCACAAGGAGCAGGGCGCGGGCGATCAGGGCCTGATGTTCGGCTACGCCATCAACGAAACCCCCGAGCTGATGCCGGCCACGCTGCAGTACAGCCACCGCCTCCTGGAGCGCCTCGCCTGGCTCCGCCGCAACGACAGCGCCTGGGCCTGGGTCCGCCCCGACAGCAAGTCGCAGGTCACCATCGAGTACCGTGATGGCCGCATCGCCCGCATCTCGGCGGTGGTCGTCTCCACCCAGCACGATCCGCGCGAGCACGCCGAGATCGAGGCCCAGATCGCCGAAGGTCTCATCCGCAAGGTGTTGCCGGCCGACCTGCTCGACAAGGACACCAGGTTCCACATCAACCCCACCGGCAACTTCGTGATCGGTGGCCCGATGGGCGACTCCGGCCTCACCGGCCGCAAGATCATCGTCGACACCTACGGGGGCCACGGCGCCCACGGCGGCGGCGCGTTCTCCGGCAAGGACCCCTCGAAGGTCGATCGCAGCGCCGCCTACGTCGGTCGCTACATCGCGAAGAACCTCGTGGCGGCCGGCGCCTGCGACCGCGCGCTCGTGCAGCTCGCCTACGCCATCGGCGTGGCCGAGCCCGTGAGCGTGAACGTGGAGACCTTCGGCACCGCCAAGGTCGACGAGGAGAAGATCAACGCCTGCATCCGCGGCATCTTCCCCACGAAGCCCGCCGAGCTGGTGCGCGCGCTCGATCTGAAGCGCCCCATCTACCGCAAGACCGCGGCGTACGGGCACTTCGGCCGGAACGATCCCGACTTCACGTGGGAGCGCACCGACAAGGTGGCCGACGTGCGGTCGGCGCTCGGGCTCTGATCGCTGAGCTCCCCACGGCGGCCGTGCAGGACGCGGCGCCGTCGGGGCGGCGATTCGTCGTCGCGCCCTGAGAGGGGGCGACCGGAAGATCGGTGTGGGGTCCTGCCGGCGCGGTCCGGCCCTCCGTCGGCCCGCAACGGGCCTCGGTCGGGTCGGCCCGCACCGTCACCCAGCCCGTCACCGCGCTGGCGGGGCGGCGCTGTCGAGGGCGCCGTCGAAGCGCCGTTGAGGCTTGCTGCGACGGCCTGGCGTTCATGGGCCGTGCAGGACGCGGCGCCGTCGGGGCGGCGACGTGGAAGCGTCGGTGGCGGGCCTGCCGGCGCGTTTCCGTCGGGGGGCGGCCGCGCTGGATACAGAACGGGCGTGCCACCGACACGATCCCCTTGATGCCGTCCGCGAGTGGCGTTTGGCTGCGGCGGGCGCGGCGCTTGGTGCAGGTGGCCGTCGTCGCCTACGTCCTCGTGGTGGCCGCGGTGTACCTCGGCCAACGGCGTTTGCAGTACGAACCCGCCCGGTCCTCGCCCGGAACGCCTGAGGCCGCGAAGCTGCCGCAGGCGCGCCGGGTGCAGGTGCGCACCGCCGATGGCCTCGACCTCTTCGCCTGGTATGCGCCGCCGGCCTCGCCCTCCCGCCCCGTGATCCTGTTTTTCCATGGCAACTCCGGTCACATCGGGCACCGGGCCTTCAAGGCGCGGCGTTTTGTCGAAGAGGGGTACGGCTTCTACATGTGCGAGTACCGGGGCTACGGGGGCAACCCGGGATCACCATCGGAGGAGGGGTTGTACGCGGATGGCCGGGCCGCCCTCTCGTGGCTCGCCGCCGAGGGCCTTTCCCCGGAGCGCCTCGTCGTTTACGGGCAGAGCATCGGGACGGGCGTTGCCACGCAGATCGCCGTCGAGGCGCACCCCAGGGCGTTGGTGCTCGAGGCGCCGTTCACCAGCATCGTCGATGTGGCGCGGGACAGGTTCTTCTGGTTGCCCGTGGGACTCCTCATCGAGGATCGGTTCGACAGCATCGCGAAGATCGGGCAAGTGCACGCGCCGGTCCTTGTCCTGCATGGTGATGCGGACACCGTGGTTCCCTACCGACTCGGTCGCGAGCTGTTCGAGGCGGCGGCGGAGCCCAAGAAGTTCGTCACGTTTCCGGGGGGCGGCCACAGCGACCTGCATCGGCACGGAGGCATCCGGGCCGTTCTGGAGTGGCTGGCTCGCGATTGAGCTCCGAGCGGCGGCCGTGCAGGACGCGGCGCCGTCGGGGCGGCGATTCGTCGTCGCGCCCTGAGAGGGGGCGACCGGAAGGTCGGTGTGGGGTCCTGCCGGCGCGGTCCGGCCCTCCGTCGGCCCGCAACGGGCATCGGTCGGGTCGGCCCGCACGGTCACCCAGCCCGTCACCGCGCTGGCGGGGCGGCGCTGTCGAGGGCGCCGTCGAAGCGCCGTTGAGGCTTGCTGCGGCGGCCTGGCGTTGGTGGGCCGTGCAGGACGCGGCGCCGTCGGGGCGGGCCGTGCCGGACGCGCGCTTCCCGGGTACCCCTCAGGGGCGCCGCAGCAGCTCTGCCATCCGAGCTTTCGCTTCGGCCGCCAGCGCGGCCACCTGCTCCTCTTCGTACTGCGCCTCGAAGGGCGGAGGCACGATGGCCGGGGCGAAGTAGCCGGTGAGCTTGATGGGGCGTGGAAGCAACGTAGGTCCGCGCCCACGCACCAGAGGCACCGGCCAATGGGCACGTCGGTATACCGCGTCGGTGAGGCGGCTGGGGTAGACGGTGTAGAGGTCGTCGGCGGCGGGCACGGCTGCCACCACGATCGGTGCGCCGGCGCGGAGCGCGAGGCGGGCGAAGCCCCGGCGGTCTCCCCAGCGGGTGGTGCGCCGTTCATTTCGGGGTCGGAGCGCCTCCCACATGCCGCCCGGCGCCACGGCCAGGATCTGTCCGGCACGAAGCGCCTGCTCACCGGCCACCGGGGAGGCCGGCACCAGCCCGATCGCCCGAGCCCAGCCCCCGAGCCGACCGAGCTGGAAGATGCGGTTGTCGCCCAGGCCGACCGGGAGTCGGCCGATCTGCTCGAAGATCGCGCCGCCGAGCAGGAAGCCGTCGTAGGTGGCGAAGGAGTGGTGCACGACCAGCAGGCAGGGCCCCTCGCGGGGCAGGTGCGCGAGGCCTTCGATCGTGAACTGATGGTAGCGCGCCAGCGGTTCAAGGAGGCGGCGGACACGTCGGATCGCGGTCTCGCTGGCGGTGGGGAGCGCGGGCACCCCCCGACGTATCCAGCGGCCGCCCCGACGGCGCCGCAACGCGCCGCGACGCCCGCCGCCCGGAGGCGGACGGGCAGACGCGCGTTGCCCTACCCGACTGCGTAAGCGAGGTTCGTGGCCACGCCTGCCATCTTGTGGGGCGGGCGCCAGAACGGCGAGCTCCACCGGCGGCTCTTCGCCACGCGGGCCTTGAAGGTGTCCTCGTCGAGGCCCTGCTGGGCGAGCGCGGCTTCGAGCTCCAGCTTGGCGTTCTGGCGCGCGCGGAAGAGCATCATCTGCACGCGGCTCTGCACGTTCACCTTGCCATCGCCGGTCGTCTCGATGGGGAGGAAGATGGCCTCGGGGTGGAGGCTCTGGATGGCCGCCTGGACGCCGTCGCTCACGCCGCTCGAGGGCATGCAGCCGAAGGGCTTGACCGAGATGGTCATGTGGTTCACGCGGTCCTCGATGAAGTGGACCAGCTTGCCCACCTCCATGTGGCCCTCGCCGCCGCGCACACCGTTGTCGAAGTGGTCCTTCGCCATCCGCGCGATCTCGTTCATGTCGGGCAGGTGGTACCCGTGCAGGCCGAGCGCGTTGGCGTAGAGCTGGAACATCCCGCGGATGGCCAGCTCGGCGCCCTCGAGCAGCCAGAGCTTCTTGGTGGGGTTGGTGCCGTCCAGGCCCTTCTTGGCGGTGTCGTCCTCGCGGAGCTCCATGCGCTTCCTGGTGTCGTGGCGGTTCTCCCACACCATGAAGAGGAGCCAGTTCGTGACGCCCTGCACGTCCACCTCGGCGCCCTCGCTCTCGAGGAAGCGGAAGAGGTGGTAGTTGCCGTCGCCCTCGGTGGTCATGGCCCAGAACTCGCCGATGACCGACACCACCGGCTTGGGCCGGGTGCGATCGATCTTCACGCGCGAGAGGATGCGGCGGCAGCGGAGGAGGGCAGGGGTGACGCTCCCACGGCGCTGGAAGGTCTTCTGGAGCTCGGCGCGGCAGTCCGCGATGGCGCGGTCGGTGGCGCCGACCTCCACCTCGTAGGGGCGCATGCGGTAGCTCAGGAGATTGAGCACATCGCCGGCCACGAGCGCGCGCACGATGCCGAAGACGAAGTCCTGGTTGATCTCGAGGCCGACCTCCTCGCCGGTGGCCTGTTTTACGCCGCCCTGCTGCTGGAAGAGCACCACGCGGAAGCCGTCGAAGCCGGCGTCGCGCAGCGCCTTGCGGTACTCGGTCACGTACATGCCGAAGCGGCAGGGGCCGCAGGCGCCGGCCGTGAGGAAGAGGAAGTCCTTGATGATGCGCTCGGTGGGGATGCCCTTCACGTCGCGGAGCGTGACCAGGTGCTTCACGAGGTTGCCGACGGTGTAGTAGGTCGGGTTGCACTGCCCGCGATTGCCGAACTCCTTGCCGAAGGTGAGGGCGGCGTTGTCGGGGGCGTCGAGCGGCTCCACGGTGTAGCCGAGACCGGCGAGCATCGAGCACACGAGCGTGTCGTGCGCCATGGTGAGGCCCGACACGAGCAGCGTGGTGGTGGCGCGGTCGGAGGCCTTGAACTCGTTGTTGGAGTGGATGTGCTCCACGTACTGCTCGCGGTCGAGGCCAAGTTTGGTGGCCTCCTCCGCGGCGAAGCGGGCGAGCTCGGCATCGATGTCGAGAGGGGCGTTTTCGGTGTTCATGGGATCCTCGGAGTCAGGGAAGGGGAGGGGTCTACTTGGCCGCGATGCCGCCGCTGGCGGCGGCCGCTTCGAGCTCGCGGCGTTTCTCGGCCACGCGGCGAGCCAGCTCGGCGCGGCGGCGGGTCCGCTCGTGCAGCTCCTCCTCCACGCGCTTGAGCCGGTAGGCGTAGGTCTTCACGCGGATGGCGATGCTGCCGCCGGGCTTGTTGGCATCGATGTCGTGGAGGCCCGACCAGGGGGTCTTCGACGTGCCCACGATGCTGTCGATGAGGCCGTAGGTGGGCGCATCGTGCCCGCACTTGAAGCTCGACAGGTCGAGGATGGCGATGTTCGGGTGGCGCGCCGCGTAGCGGGCCGCCCAGACCTTCTGCGAGGAGTTTGCCGAGTAGTTCTCGGGCCACACGTCGTTGATGTTGAGCGGCTCGTCGTTGCCGAAGAAACGCTTGAGCCAGGTCTTGTCGCGCGGGAGGCTCCGGATGGAGAGCACCGGGTAGCCCAGCACCTGGAACTCCTCCGGGATGCCGTGGTTCAGGCCGGGATCGAGGTGGTACGGGCGGCCGAGCATGAGGATGGCCACGCGGTCCTCACGCTCCACCTGCTCCAGGAGCTCCTTGCCGCGCGCCTGCATCCGGTCGTCGAAGGACTTCAGCGCGGCGAACCCTTCCTGCACGGCCCAGTCGGTCTCATCGCGGGTCACGCCGAGGCGGGGCCCCCAGATTTCGAAGAGCCGCTGCTTCATCAGGTTCGGCTCGGTGAAGACGAGCGAATCGTCGATGTACTCGATGCCGAGCTTCTCGAAGAAGTTGGTCTCCTTGGTGAAGGCCGCCTTCACCACGTTCGGGTTGCCGGCCACGATCGGGCAGGCGGTCTGGTCCATCGCCCCTTCGAGCCAGCTCGGCACATGGGTGAGGCAGGGGTACCAGATGTAGTCGAAGGGGCCCTTCTTCTCGTCCTTGTGCAGGTGGAAGAGGAGCTCGTGCATGTGGGACTGCGTGACCTTCGAGGGGAAGCAGGGGTCGATGCTGCCGTAACGGCCGCCCTCGGCCCACATCTCCTCGGTGGTGGCGTTGGACCACACGATGTTGTCCTTCGGGATGCCCAACGTTTCGAGGAAGGTCCGGAAGAAGGGGCCGGTGCTGTACATGTTGAGCACGCGCGGCATGCCCACGCGCACCTGCGAGAGGTCGGCGTGGCTGCGCTGGAAGCCGCGGTTGAACGCGCGACGGGCCACCCGGAAGAAGGGGAGCTTGCGCACCTCCACGTCGCGGGTGCTCTCGCCGGCCTTCGGCAGCGGCTTCGCCTCGTAGAAGTGCTTGAACGCGAGCGTGCTCTCCTCGGCCACGAGGTTCGGGAACTGGTCGCGAATCTTGGAGCGCTCCTTCGCGAGGATCTTCAGCGCCTCCTTGCTCTCCACCGTGCCCTTCTCGCACGAGAAGCCCGAGATGTAGCGGCTGGTGCGGCCGTCGGGCGTTTCGGTGTCGATGAAGGTGCGCGAGCAGTTGTTCGGGCAGAAGTTGCACTTCGTCGATTCGTCGTTGCGGCTCTCGTAGCGGAGGTTGATGGCCGCTTCAATGCCGATGAAGGTGCTGGAGCCGCGGCGGGTGACCACGCGCAGCGTTTCCATGGCCGCGCCGATGGCGCCGGCCTCGCCGCAGTGGGGGTGCACCACGACCTTCGCGTCGGGCACGCGCTGCTTGATGTAGTCGACCTGCGCCTTCACGGCGGCGAGGTTGCGCTGGGTCCCGCCCTGGAGGAGGTACTTCGTGCCGAACTGGGCGAGCCGGGGCACCTGCACCACGTACTGCCACACGTTCTTGGGGAGGACCTGCGCGAGGCCAGCGAGCATCTCGCTGGCCTGGAAGCCCTCCTTCTGGAAGTTGACGCGGTCGGCGTCGAGGAAGACGGCGCAGCCGTAGCTGAACTTGGGCGCCAGCGGGGCGTTGAACGCGGTCTGCGCGTATTCCTGGAGCGGTACGCCGAACTGGTCGGCCATGGCCTGGAGCAGCATGCCGTTCCCGGCGCTGCACTGGTTGGAGAGGCGGAAGTCCTTCACGTCGCGGCCGCCCTCGGCGGTCTCGCGCAGGAAGAGCACCTTGATGTCCTGCCCGCCGATGTCGCAGACCACGTCCACATCGGGGAAGAAGGCCGCCGCGCTCATCATGTGCGCCACGGTCTCGACCACGTTCACGTCGGCCTTCACGGACTCCTCGAGCACCGCGCCGGCGTACCCGGTGGCGCCGAAGCCGAGGCAGGTGAGCTGCGCGCCCTGGCCCTGCACGTAGTCGCGGATGTCGGCGAGGATCTCCTTGGTGTCCCGGATCGGGTTGCCCTTGGAGAGGCGGTAGCTCTTGTAGAGGATCTTTCCGTCCATCCCCACGAGCACCGCCTTGGTGGAAGTGCTGCCCCCATCGAGCCCGATGACCCCGCGCACCTCCTCGCCCGGCGAGAAGGTTTCGGGGTGGTAGTCGGGGATGGTGTACTCGGTGAGGAAGGCCTGGAGCTCCTCATCGTCGCGCACGAGCGGCTGCCCGGCGCTGGCCGCGAGGTTCGCGCTCCGGCCGGTGGAGAGGTACTCGCGGAGGCCGTCGAGGCCCTTGTACCGGGCGAGATCGGGCTGCTCGGGCGAAGCATCGGCGAGGCCGTACACCACCGCACCGAAGGCGGCGTAGTACTGCGCGTTGGCCGGGGTGTACACGAGCTCGTTGATGTGCCGGTCCTTCGGCCATTCGAACCCGCGCTGGTCCCAGGTTTCGGGGATGCGCATCCGCCAGCATTCCACGAGGAAGGGCAGGTAGGTGTTGGGGCCGCCGAGGAGCAGGATTTCCGGCTTGAGCGTGTTGCCGCGCGTGAGCACCGAGAGGTTCTGGTGCACGATCGCATCGGCGAGGCTGTTCATGATCTCGGGAGAGGGGATGCCGCTCTTCACGAGGTTCACGATGTCGGTCTCGGCGAAGACGCCGCACTTGGCCGCCACGTGATGGAGGCGCTCCTTGTCGAACTTGAGGCTGGAGAGCTCCTCGGCGGCCATGCCCACCTTGATCATGCACTTGTCGATGGTGGCGCCGGTCCCGGAGGCGCACTTGTCATTCATGGAGGTGAGCGCCTGCCGCTGGCGCCGGCCATCCTCGCCGATGGTCTCCTTGAACATGATGATCTTCGCATCCTGCCCGCCGAGCTCGATGACTGCGTTCACCGAGGGGTGGAGCTTCTCCACCGCCAGGGTGACCGCGTTCACCTCCTGCACGAACCGGGCGCCGAGCGGCTCCGCGAGCTGCCCCGAGCCGCTGCCGGTCACGAAGATGCGGATGTCATCGGCATCGGGAAACGCCGTGCCGATGCGCACGAGGAACTCGAGGCAGGTCTCCGGCTGTCGGGTTTCGTGGCGTTGATAGTCGGACCACAGGATGGCCAGGCTGTCCGGATCGACCACCGTGGCCTTGACCGTGGTGCTGCCAACGTCGAGACCAATCGCAATGCGTGAGGACACCGGAACTCCTTGGACTGACATGTCAGTCTAGTGCCCGCTCGTTGTAAGCAGGGCCACCGTGGAGGCAAGGCAATTCGACGAAGGGTTTGGGGGGCGCTGCGTGTTTGCCCCACCTCGGGGTGGGCGCTCGCCCTCCGCAGCGCGGCGCCGCCTCAGCGTGGCGTCAGCGCGCAGCGGAAGCCCACTCCGTTGCTGTGCGCCTTTGAAGGCTCGAACCACCGAACGAACGTGCTCGTGAACTCCGGACCGGTGACGAAGTTGCCCCCGCGCGTGAGCCGCGCTTCGTAGCCCTCGGGGTTGGCCTCCTCGAAGACCCATCCGGACTCGGGGCCCTGGGGGTCCTGGTCGGGGCTCTCGGCGTAGTAGTCGTCGCGGTACCAGTCGAACACCCACTCGGCGGCGTTCCCACCGAGGTCGAGGAGGCCCTGGGCGCTCGCGCCGGCGGGGTAGCTCCCGACGGGGGCGGTGTCATCCAGGCAGGGGGTGACGTGACCATCCCCCGCCATGGCGTAGTTCTCGAGGGCACAGGTGGGGTCGGCTTCACCCCAGGGGTAGGTCCGCTGCTCGCCGCCCCGGGCCGCGGCCTCCCACTCGGCTTCCGTGGGCAGGCGCCCCCCCTTCCAGGCGCAGTATCCATCGGCCCCGGCCCAGTACACCTCGACCACCGGGTGGTCCTCGTACCCGACCTCCACCGACCAGGCGCTGCCCTCCTCGACGATGCGCTCGTCGACGCTGTCCGGCGTGTCGTCGGCAAAGGCGTAGAGCAGATCCCCCTCGTCGGTCTGGTTGGGCTTGCCGGCGGCGGCGCGGGCCTCGAGGTACGCCACGAAGGAGGCGTTCGTGACCTCGAAGCGGTCGAGGCAGTAGGCCGACAGCCCGATCTCGCGCGCGGGCGAGGTGTTCATCCGGTCGTCACTGCCGCGCACGAAGCGGCCGGCGGGAAAGAAGCGGACCGTGTCGGGCCGCACGGTCGGGTCGCCGTCGTCGCAGTCGGCGGCGGCGGGGTCGACCGCGGTGGGCCAGCTCGGCGCGCCGTCCCCATCGGCGTCCACCTCGGCCACGCCGCTGTCCACGGTGTCGCCGCCGGTCTCCTCGCCGCCCTCGGCGCCCGAACTGCCCGCGCCGGTCGGTTCGCAGGCGAGGGCCGCGAGGAGGAGCATCGGACCGGGGCTGCGCATGGCACCAAGGTAGCCGATCGCGCTACGTTCGCCGGCCCATGTCCTCCCGCCCGCGCGTGCTCGTCGTCTCTACCGGTGGAACGCTGGGCATGCTTCAGCGCGATCCCGGAGCGCTCGCCCCGAGCGAGGTGAGCGAGAACGTGCTCAAGTACGTGCAGGGGCTCGACAGCGCGGTCGATCTCCACGCCGAGGCCCTCTGGAACCTCGACAGCTCCGACATGGGCCCCGGCCACTGGACGGCCCTCGCCGAGCTCGTCGCGCTCCGGCGCGAGTCGGTGGATGGCTTTGTGATCCTCCATGGCACCGACACGATGGCGTGGACGGCCTCGGCGCTGTCGTTCGCGCTCCGCGGGCTCGATCGCCCCGTGGTGCTCACCGGCGCCCAGCGGCCCATCGCGTGGGTGCGGAGCGATGCGCGCCCGAACGTGGTGAACAGCGCGCTCTGCGCGGGAATGGGCATCCCGGAGGTGTGCGTGTACTTCGGGCGTTGGTTGTTCCGCGGCAACCGGGTGAGCAAGACCTCCATCCAGAGCTACGAGGCCTTTGAATCGCCCGACTGCAACCCGCTCCTTGAGCTGGGCGTGGAAGTCCGGGCGATCGAGGCGCCGCGGCCGGTGGTGGGGGACTTCGGGGTGGATGCCCGCTTCAGCCGCGAGGTGGCCGTGGTCACGCCCCTGCCCGGCTCCGACGGCGAGGCGCTCGATGCGCTCGTGGCGCGCGGCGTGCGAGGCGTGGTCGTGCGGGCCTTCGGCTCCGGGAACCTGCCCCAGGCGGGGTGGCCCGAAGCGATCGCCCGCGCCACCGAGGCGGGGGTGGCGGTGGTCCTCTCCAGTCAGTGCCTGCGCGGGCAGCTCAACGCCACGGCGTACGAGGGCGGCCGCAAGGCCGTGGAGGCGGGCGCCATCACCGCCGGGTCGATGACGATGGAGTGCGCCACCGTGAAGCTCATGGCGGGGCTCGGGCGCGGCCTCGCCGGCGAGGCCCTGATCGCGTTCTACACGGCCGATCAGGCCGGGGAGGGCGTGTGAGGGCGCGGGCGATGGCGGCCTCCGACCGGCGCGAACACCTGCTCGCCGCGGCCCGCGAGGTCTTCGCGGAGCGCGGCTACTTCGGCGCGAGCGTGGCGGACATCGTGGCGCGTGCCGACGTGGCGCGCGGCACCTTCTACAACCACTTCGAGGGGAAGCGGGAGGTCTTCGCGGCCGTGCTCGGGGTCCTGATGACGAACGTGCTGTCGGCGGTCGCCCCGATCGACGTGAACGCCGACATCGCCCCGCAGGTGCGCGCGAACCTGCACGGCATCACCCGGGTGCTCGCCGAAGCGGGCGAGGCGGTGCGCATCCTGTTCACGGATGCGGGCTCGGTGGATGCGGAGGGTGAGGCCGCGCTGGCGGCCTTCTACGCCCACGCGCTCTCGCGCGTGGAGGTCGCGCTCGCCACGGGGCAGACGATGGGCGTGGTCCGGGTGGGTGAAACCCGGCAGACGGCGCGCTGCCTGCTCGGCTGCCTCCGCGAGCCGGTCATGCAGGCGCGGCTCGCCCGCGAACCTCTCGATGCTGCGGCGTTGGCCGACGCCATCTTCGACCTCCTGCGCTGTGGCGTTCTCACGGGAGAGGCCGGCGCGGCGAGCGTTCCCGGGGCGGCGCTTCCGCGTTAGCCGCGCGGCGATGTACACCTTCGATCCGGACCGCCTCGCCAAGCTCGACACCCTCCGGCAGGATGGGGTGAACCCCTACCCGATGGGCCGGGCGCCCACCTTGACCGCGGCCCAGGCCGAAGCCCTCGCTGTGGGCCGCGAAACCCCCGAGTCCCTCGCCGAGCTCGGCGCCGACTTCGTCTTCGCGGGCCGGCTCATGTTCAAGAACGAGATGGGCAAGGCCGGCTTCGGTCGCGTGCTCGACCGTTCGGGTCGCCTGCAGATCTACGTGCGCCGGGATGTCGTGGGCGAAGAGGCGTTCCTCGCCTGGAAGCGCCTCGACCTCGGCGACCAGATCGAGGCCGTGGGCGGCCTCATGCGCACCCGCACGGGCGAGCTCAGCCTCGCCGTGACCTCGCTCCGCCTCGTGGCCAAGTGCATCCGCTCGCTGCCCGACAAGTGGCACGGCGTGGAGGACCCGGAAATCCGCCGTCGCCAGCGCTACCTCGACCTCTTCGTGAACGAGGAGGCGCGCACCACCTTCCAGAAGCGCAGCCGCATCGTGCGGCACATCCGCAACTTCCTTGAGGTGCGCGGCTACCTCGAGGTGGAAACGCCGATGATGCACGCCATCCCCGGCGGCGCCACGGCGCGCCCCTTCCAGACGCACCACAACGCGCTCGACATGGAGCTCTACCTCCGGGTGGCCCCCGAGCTCTACCTGAAGCGGCTCATCGTGGGCGGCATGGACCGGGTGTTCGAGATCAACCGCAACTTCCGGAACGAGGGGATCGATGCCACGCACAACCCCGAGTTCACGATGCTCGAGTTCTACCAGGCCTACGCCACCTGGCAGGAGCTGGCCGACCTCACCGAGGAGCTGATCCACGAGCTCGTGGTGGAGGTGTCCGGCGGGAGCCAGCTCACCTACCAGGGCACGGAGATCTCGTTCGCGCGGCCCTTCCGGCGCGCCGGGTACGACGAGCTCGTGGCCGAGGCGCTCGGCGTGCCCGTGGCGGTCGTGCACGACCTCGCGGCCCTCCGCGCCGCGATCGGCGAGGGCGCTCCCGCCACGCTGGGCGCGTGCTGGGAGCGGGTGTTCGACGAGAAGGTGGAGAGCACCCTCGTCCACCCCACCTTCGTGACCCGCTTCCCGATCGAGATCTCGCCGCTCGCGCGTCGCAACGACGCCGAGCCCGACATCGCCGACCGCTTCGAGCTGTTCATCGCGGGCCGCGAGATCGCGAACGCCTTCAACGAGCTGGCCGACCCGGTCGACCAGTCCGAGCGCTTCCTCGCGCAGGTCAAGGCCAAGGATGCGGGCAACCACGAGGCCATGCACTTTGACGCCGACTACATCGATGCGCTCTCCTACGGCATGCCGCCCACCGCGGGCGAGGGCCTCGGCATCGATCGCCTGGTGATGCTCCTGACCGACAGCCCCAGCATTCGCGACGTCATCCTCTTCCCCACGCTCCGGCGCAAGGAGTAGGCACGGCCCTCGGCGGGGAGGCTTGTCTACAATCTTCCGCGTGTCGATGGCGAAAGGAGGGCGCGGGTTAGTCCCGCGCCCACGATGGACTTCGAGCTCCTCATCGCCCTGAGCCACCTGCGATCGCGCAAGCAGGATGCCGGGATTTCGCTGATCGCCACGCTGAGCGTGGTCGGCGTCACGGTGGGCGTGGCGGTGCTCATCATGGTGATGTCCGTGATGGAGGGCTTCGAGATCGATCTGCGGAAGCAGATTCTCGGCAACCAGGCGCACGTGCTCGTGCTCGCCTACGGTGGCCCGATGGATGCGCCGTCCAAGGTGGCCGACAAGGTGGCCGAGACCGAGGGTGTGGTGGCGGTGTCGCCGTTCATCTACACCGAGGTGATGCTCAAGAGCACCTACGGCGTGTCGGGTGCCATCCTCAAGGGCATCGACCCGGTGCGCTCCGTGGCGGTCAACGACATGGCCAGCGACTTCGCGGCCGGCCCCAACGGCGATGGCGTGGCGCACGACCAGGCGGTGGAGCTCATCCGCACCCTCCACACGCCGCCGAAGGCGATCACCCAGGATGTGGGCGACACCGAGGAGCTCCCCGGGATCATCCTCGGGAGCGGCCTCGCCGAAACGCTCAACGTCTACCCGGGCGCCAAGCTCCACGTGATCAACCCCATCGGCGCCGGAACCGGTCCGCTCGGCATGCCGATGCCGACTACGCGCGCCTACCGCGTGGTGGCCACCGTCCACACCGGCATGTACGAGTACGACACCAAGTGGGCGTACATCAGCCTGGCCGACGCGCAGGACTTCATGGGCCTCGGCGATGCGTCGACCGGCCTTGAAGTGCGCGTGCAGGAGCCGCTCATCTGGGAGGCGCCCACGATGGCGCGCTCGGTGGAGGAAACAGCGGGGCCCCTGTTCTACGCCAAGGACTGGCTCTCGATGAACGAGGCGCTCTTCCGGGCGCTGGCCACCGAGAAGTGGGTGATGGGCCTGATCCTCGCCCAGATCGTGAGCGTTGCCGCGTTGGGGATCGTCACGAACCTCATCGTCATGGTCGTCACTCGAGGGCGCGAAATCTCGATCCTGCGGGCCATGGGGGCCTCTGGTCGCATGATCCGCACCATCTTCGTGATGGAGGGCGTGGCGGTCGGTGTGGTCGGAACCGGCCTCGGCGTCTGCCTTGGGTTAGCGGGCTGCGCCATCCTCTCCCGCTACAAGTACCCCCTCGACACCAACGTGTACTACCTCGACTCCCTGCCGGTGGTCGTCGTCCCGGAAACGGTGGCGGCCGTGGCCATCGGCGCGCTGATCATCTGCTTCCTTGCCACGATCTACCCCTCGCGCCGAGCCGCCGGGATCGATCCGGTGGAAGGGTTGCGGTACGAGTGATGGGGTTGGCGGTCGCAGTTGCTGGTGTCGCACGCACGTACGTGAAGGGCCTCGAGCGCATCGAGGTGCTCCGCGGGGCCGACATCACCCTGGCCGCTGGCGACAGCGTGGCCGTCGTCGGCCAGAGCGGCTCCGGCAAGAGCACCTTCCTGCACCTGCTGGGCGGCCTCGAGCGGCCCTCGGCGGGCGAGGTCACGATCGATGGCCGGTCGCTCTACGCGCGCTCCCCCGAGGAGCTCGATGTGTTCCGCAACCGGCAGGTCGGCTTCATCTTCCAGTTCCACCACCTCCTGCCCGACCATGCCGCGGTCGACAACGTGGCCATCCCTGGTCTCGTGGCCCGGCTGCCCCGCGCGAAGGCCCGTGAGCTGGCCACCGCGGCGCTGCACCGTGTGGGCCTCGGGCACCGGCTCCAGCACAAGCCCGGCGAGCTCAGCGGCGGCGAGCAGCAGCGCGTGGCCATCGCCCGGGCGCTGCTCCTCGGCCCCGGCCTCGTGCTGGCCGATGAGCCCACCGGCAACCTCGACCCCCGCACGGCCGACGAGGTGATGAGCCTCCTTCTCGACCTCAATCGTGAGCAGGGCGCCACCCTCGTGGTCGTCACGCACTCCCTCGAGCTGGCTCGTCGATTCCCCCGCGTGGTCCGGGTGGTCGACGGTGCGTTCCAGGAGGCGGCATGACGGGCGCGGTGCTGTGGCTCGGGCTGCTCGCCTTCGTGGGCGGGGCCCGGGCAGAAGAGCCGGCCGTGGCCTCTCCGGCCGCGGTCGATGAAGCGGGCGCGCCGCTCGTCGCCACCGGCACGGTCGGTCGGGTCCAGGTCGTGGGCCTCCGTCGCGTGGAAGAGGCCGCCGTGCTCGATGCCGTGGGCCTCCGCACGGGCGATGCGCTCGCCCCCTGGAAGGTGCAGCGCGACATCAAGGCCATCTGGGCCACCGGCTACGTGGATGACGTGCTCGTGCGCCTCGCCCGCGAAGAGTCGGGCGTGCTGGTCACCTTCGTGGTGCGCGAGAAGCCCGCCGTCCGCGAGGTGCGCTTCAAGGGCAACAAGAAGATCAAGGACGACGATCTGCGCGAGGCGGTGGACATCAGCGCGCTCTCGGTGCCATCGGACCGGCGCATCGCCCAGAACGCCCGGACCATCCGCGAGAAGTACCTCGAGAAGGGCTTCTACCTCGCCACGGTGGAGCCGGTGCTCACCCCCGCCGGCGACGATCTGGTCGATCTCGAGTTCCAGGTCGTTGAGAACCGCAAGGTCATCGTCCAGAACATCGACATCACGGGCAACGAGGGCGTGCCCGACGCGAAGATCAAGCGCTTCCTGCAGACCAAGGAAGGCGGCATCGTCCCCTGGCTCACCAGCTCGGGCAACTTCATCGAGTCGAACCTCGAGAACGACGTGTACGTCGTCCGCTCGGTGCTCCTCGAGGAGGGCTACGTCGAGGCCCAGGTCGATCAGCCGAAGGTCTTCCTCTCCCCCGACAAGCGCCACATCTTCATCACCATCCACGTTACCGAGGGGCCCCGGTACAAGATCGGGAAGCTGAACCTCACGGGCGACTTCGTGGCCGAAGAAGGCCTCACCGCCGGCGCCGTGCGCGCGCTGGCCGAGGGCAAGAACCTTCGCGACGTGCAGGAGGCCCTCAAGCGCGACAAGGCCGCCGGCGTCACGATCGATGACTCCTGGTCGCCCCGCGTCGACCGTCGCCTCTTCGACTTCGCCGGGCAGGACCAGCCCCTGCGCACGGGCGACTGGTTCAAGATCACGACGATGCAGGGGGTCACCCAACGGGTGTCCGACCTCTACGGCGATCAGGGCTACGCCTTCGCGAACGTCGTACCGCTGCCCTCGCCCGACCCGGCCTCCGGCGTCGTCGATCTCACCTTCGACATCCAGAAGGGTGAGAAGATGAAGATCGGCAAGATCAACATCACCGGCAACGATCCGACCTTCGACAAGGTCGTCCGCCGCGAGATCCCGATCAACGAGGGCGAGGACTACCAGGGCAGCCGCATTCGCGAGGCCCGCCAGCGGCTCGAGCGGCTCGGCTTCTTCGAAACGGTCGAGATCAGTACGCCCCGCGCCAGCGAGGAGCGAACGCTCGACATGAACGTGGATGTGTCCGAGCGCCCCACCGGAAGCTTCACGGTGGGCGCCGGGTTCAGCTCGGTGGACAGCTTCCTGCTCACCGCGAACATCCAGAAGTCGAACTTCTTCGGCCTTGGCTGGGTGGTTTCGCTGGCGGGCAACATCAGCCGGCCCACCCAGACCGCGAGCGTCGACTTCTACGATCCCTACTTCCTCGACTCCCGCTGGACCATGCGGGTGAGCGGCTTCTACAACCAGCGCAGCTACATCGAGGACGAGTACCAGCGCGGCGGCGTCTTCCAGGTGGGGCGCTACCTCGATGCCCGCGACGACATCCGCCTCGCCCTCGACTACACCATCGAGGACAACGGCCTGCTCTCGCTGGATGAGTACAAGGAGCGCATCTTCGGCGGGCAGCTCTACCGCAACGGCGTGACCTCCTCCGGCGGCCTCACGTTCGAGGTGGACAAGCGCAACAACCGCATCAACGCCACCCGCGGCGTGAAGTTCTCGATCTCCAGCGATCTCGCCGGCGGCTTCCGCCTCAACGACAAGGAGGTGGTCTCCATCTTCGGCGGCGACTTCAACTACTGGGAGACGAAGGCCAACTTCCGCTTCTACCAGCCGCTGGTGAAGGATGACTGGCTGGTCTTCAAGTACAACCTGTCGGCCGGCTACATCCAGAGCACCGACGGCAGCGTGGTGCCCTACATCCACCGCTACCGGGCGGGCGGCATCCTGAGCATCCGCGGGTTCGAGCCCTACGCCCTCGGCCCCTCCATCCGGGCCACCGGGTTCCGCGACTACGGCCAGACCCGCACCTCCTTCGTGGGCACCGACGATCCGCAGTCGGCCGACGACCGCCTGGTCATCGGCGGCACGCAGACCCTCATCAACCAGTTCGAGATCGAGTCGCCCATCATCAAGGCGGCGGGCATCTCGCTCGTGACCTTCCTCGATGCCGGCAACACCTTCGGCGATGCCGAAGGCAACGGCAGCGTCGACCTCGGCGACCTCCGCACCAGCGTCGGCTTCGGCATCCGCTGGTTCAGCCCCATCGGCCCCCTTCGCTTCGAGTGGGGTTTCCCGCTGGAGCCCCTCCCCGACGAGCGCACCGCCGTCTTCGACTTCACCATCGGCAGCGCGTTCTGAGCCTGCCCGGAGCCCTCATGTTCAGTCGTTTCTTCGCCCTTCTGGCCGTGTGCTTCCTCTTTGCCGGCAACGCCCTCGCCGAGGTGAAGGTGGCGGTGGTGGACTTCCAGCGCGCCCTGAACGAGGTGAACGAAGCGGCCGGCGTGCGCGCCAAGCTCGAGGGCATGTACGGCGAGCGGAAGGCCGCGATCGAGAAGATGCAGAAGTCGCTCGAGGCCAAGAAGTCCGAGTACGAGAAGCAGTCCTCCATCCTGAGCGACTCCGCGCGCAAGGCGAAGGAGGAGGAGCTCATGAAGGCCTCGGTGGAGTTCCAGCAGACCTACTCCCGCGCCGAAGGCGAGATGCAGCAGGCCTACTACGCGGCCATGCAGGACTTCATCGAGAAGATGAAGAAGATCTCGGTCGTGATCGGCAAGGAGCGCGGCTACACCGTGGTGCTCGAGGCCACCGAGGGCGGCGTGGTGTACTGGTCCGACACGGTGGACATCACCGACGAGATGATCAAGCGCTACAACGCCGCGAACCCGGCCACTACCCCGAAGAAGTAGCGTGCGCCTCGCCGACCTCGCACTCGCCGTCGGCGGCACCGTGGAGGGCGATGCTTCGCTCGACGTACGCGGGGTGGCCGGCCTCGAGGAGGCAGGGCCCGACGAGGTGTCGTTCCTGAGCAACCGCCGGTATGCCACGCTCTTCCGCGCCAGCAGGGCCGGGGCGGTGCTGGTGGGCCGGAACGAGCCGGCGCATGGGCGAACGGTGGTGCGTTGCCACGACGCCTACCTCGCCTTCGCGAAGGCGCTGGCACTGTTCCATCCCTCCCCGAAGCCCGAGCCGGGCATCTCGCCGTTGGCGGTCGTGGAAGGCGCGGCGGAGGGGGCCACGGTGCTGCCGTTCGCCTACATCGGCCCCGGCGCCTCGGTGGGCGCCAGAACGGTGGTGCAGCCGCACTGCTACGTGGGTCCCGGCGCCTCCGTGGGGGTCGACTGCCTGCTCATGGCGGGCAGCGTGGTCATGGATGGCTGCGTGGTCGGCGACCGCACCGTCCTCAACCCCGGCGCGGTGGTGGGCGGCGAGGGCTTCGGCTTTGTGCCCACGGCGCGTGGCCTGGTGAAGATTCCCCAGACGGGCCGGGCGGTCGTGGGCAACGACGTGGAGATCGGCGCCAACTCCTGCGTGGACCGCGCGGCCCTCGGCGACACCCGCGTGGGCAGCGGCAGCAAGCTCGACAACCTCGTGCAGGTGGGCCACGGGGTGGAGCTCGGCGAGCACAACGTGCTCGTGGCCTACAGCGCCATCGCGGGCAGCACGCGCACGGGCGCCGGGGTTACGATGGCGGCGCGTACGCTCGTGCTCGGCCACCTCGATGTGGGCGCCGGCGCCACGATCGGCGCGATGTCGATGGTCACGAGCGATGTGCCGGCGGGCGAACGCCGCACCGGCATCCCCGCGCTGGACCACCGCGACTGGTTGCGGGTGGCCAACGCCACCAAGGAGCTCCCCGAGCTCCTCAAACGTGTGGCGGCGCTGGAAGCCCGGCTGGCCGACGACTCAACGCGCTAGGGAGCCTCATGGACATCCTCGAAATCATGGCCATGCTGCCGCACCGCTACCCTTTCCTGATGATCGATCGGGTGGTGGAGCTCGCGCCGGGGCAGCGCGTGGTGGCGATCAAGAACGTCACGATCAACGAACCGCACTTCAACGGCCACTTCCCCGGGCAGCCGGTGATGCCGGGGGTGCTCGTGGTGGAGGCCGTGGCCCAGGCCTGCGGCATCATGGCGATGAGCGCGCACCCCTCGTTCCGCGAACGCCCGCTCTACCTCCTCGGGCTCGATGGCATCCGCTTCCGCGCGCCCGTTCGCCCCGGCGATCAGCTCCGGATCGTGGTGGACAAGACGGGCGAGAAGCGCGGCATCTGGTTTTTCGACGCGAATGTGAGCGTGGAGGGCAAGACCGTTGTCGAAGGACAGGTGATGGCTACCGTCCTCGTCGACCGCCCCGGAGCTCCCGCATGATCCTCGCCCTCCTCCTCGCCTGCAGCGACACGCCCGAAGAGGTGCCCTTCAACACCTTCGCCGACGTGCACCAGCCCCTCCTCGAGATCAACGCCGGCAACCTCGCGCCTCGGGGGCGGCGGGTGCAGGTCTTCGTGCACCCGGAGCTGGAGGGGGTCTGTCGCGCCTTGCCGGAGCTCCAGGCGAAGGTCGACGGCATCCCGCTCACGCGGCTCCACGGCGTCTACGACGACGGCACGACCCGGTACGACCGCGATTGTTTCGTGTACGAATTCGAGGGCCTGGCCGACGTGATCGACCAGGTGTCCGCGAAGTCCGACAACGTGATCACGGTGAGCGACGGCGTGACCACCGTGGCGGCCACGGTGCACCAGCTCTTCGCCGAGCCCCGCTTCGAAGGGCCCGTAGAGCCCGTGGCTGCCGGCTCGGAGGTGCTGCTCAAGCTGGTGCCGGCGGGCGATCAGGTCGACAGCGCCGTGGTGGTGTCGGTGGACCTCACCGTGGAGGGCGCGCCCCCCGTCTCCGTACCGGCTGCGGCCAGCGCCGAGGGCGTGCGGTTCACCGTGCCGGCGGGGCTCGCCGGGGCCGTGAAGGCCGAAGTTTTCGGCACGCTCGCCTACTCCCCTCCGGTAACGGCCTGTGTCGTGGCCTCGAAGTGCACCGCCTCGCGGGTGTTCATCGCCCCCGCGGTGTCGCTCACGGTCAAGTAGCGGCCAGCGCCTCGCGGGGAAGGTCGCACTCGTGGGCTTCGCCCGGCTCGACGCACACCCCCAGCCAGATTCCGGGCGGCAGGGCGCCGAGCAGGTTCGTGAGCGGGTGCGGGTCGATGGCGCCCGGGTCGCGGACGGTGTGGGCGCCGACCACCACGATGGCCACCGGCGCGCCGGGCGTGCGGGCGAGCTCTCCCGCGGCAGCCGCGAGCTTCACGCTGTCCACGCAGGTGGACCGCCAGATGCCCGCCGTGTCGGCGGGCGCGGCCACATCGCCCTCGGCAACGAGGATCACCCGGCGGCTGGCGGAGGCCCGCGCGAGCAGGGCGGCGCCACCGGCGGCGGGCTGGCCCTCGACCACGAGGCCCCGGCCTTCGAGCGAGCCGGGCGCGCTGCTCGCAGAGGGAGCTGCGACCGGCAGGAGGCAGCTCGGCACCGGGTTCCGCCCGGCGTGCCGGCGCCAGGCGAAGACCCCCGCGAGGCCGACGGTGAGCGCCCCGAGCCACAGGAGCGCGGCGGGGGCAGGCGGCGAGGGCGCGGAGCCGTCGCCCCCGGGCGGAGACCCGGGCGGCGACCCGGGCGGCGGCGTGGGCTGCGGGGGAGGGGGGGGCGGCTGCGCGAGCGGCGGGAGGTCGCGGCCCGGGAGGGGGATCGGCTCGGTCTCCGGCAAGATCGTGCCGGCGGTGGCATCCACGCGCACCCACAGGAGGTCGCCCTCGGCAGGGAGGCTGCCGAGTGCCCGGGGGCCGGCGCCCGAGTTGAGCGTGATGGACGCGGTCGGCCCGACCACGTGCCCGGAGCAGCCGGGCTCGTTGTCGTTGCGCGCGAGGTCGGGGAAGCCGCCATCGTCGCGGCAGCGGAGCTGCACGGCGCCGCCGGGCTGCGCGAGCGTGAGCATGGGGAGCGGCCCGGCGGGCACGCCGACCAGGTGGATGAGCAGCAAGCGCCCGCCGCCGCCGCCGGCCGTGCCGGGCGCCGCGGGTGGCGACGTTTCGACGCGGAGCGTGGCGCCATCCAGCGCGATGTGGAGGCGCTCGGCCCCCCCGTCCAACGCGTCGCCGGCTGCCGCGACGCCCGTCTCGTGGAGGAGGAAGAGCTCGGTCGGCGGGGCGAGGCCGGCCAGGGGGAGGCAGGTGTAGATGCCGTCGGCGAGGGGGTCGGGTGCGATGCCGGCGTCGTTGCACGCCGCGAACTGTTCGCCGTCCCCCCCCTTCAGCCACACGCTCGCGGCGCTGCCTGCGGTGAGCCCCGAGAGCGTGAGGGTGGCCGGAGCGGCGAACGCGACGGCGACGAGGAGGGGCCACATCCGTGCGAGCCTACCGATACCGGCTTCGATGTGCAAGAATCCGTCGGTGTCCGACCGCGTCCTGCCCCCCGCGCGACAGCAGCTCCTCCCGTGGCTGGGGGTGTGCCTTGGCTACCTGCTCTGCGCGTCCGCCTTCCTGTGGCCCCTTCCTGCCCAGTTCACCACGCACATCTGGGGCGACCGGTTCGACGCCTGGACCACCCTGTGGCTGATGGACCACCTGCACGCCCACATCGTGGCGGGCACGCTGAGCGCCACGACCGACAGCATTCTCTTTCCCGTCGGCTACAACCTCTGGTCGTTCGGACATGCGGCGCTCCAGGCCCTCGGCGTGGGGTTGATGCTGCTCGGGATGCCGCTGGTGACGGCCTACAACACCCTGCTCTTGGTGGGGCTCGCGGGGTCCGGGCTCGGCGCGCACGTCCTGGGCCGCACGCTGCACGGGGGCCACCGGGGCGGCTGGCTCGCCGGGGTGGTCTTCATGACCTCGCCCTACCTCTATGGCGAGGGCGCCGCCGGGTGCATCGAGCTCGTGGCGGCCGGCATGATCCCCTGGTTTGCCGCCACGGCGGTGTGGCTGGTCCGCTCCCCCGGCTGGCGCTCCGCGCTCTTGTGCGCGGCCTCCCTGGCCATCGTCGGGCCGTTCAACTGGTACTACACCCTCTTCACGGGGATGCTCGGGCTCGGCATCGTGGCCTGGCAGCTCGTGGTGGGCCGCCACCGCGCCGCCGCCTGGTTGCTCGGTGCGATGGCGCTCGCCGCCGCGCTCGACGCGCCGCTGGTCCCGCTGGTCCGCCGGGAAACGCCCACGCGCCCGCCGCTCGACCTCGCACTCATGCAGGAGCCCGAGCCGTGGGCGGAGAAGGTGGCCTTCTCTGACGGCCTCCTGCCGCTCTCGGCGCTGAACGAACCCTTCCTCGAGGAGCAGGACGCGCTCCAGGTCGTGGACAACTCCACGCAGTTGGTCTCCCTGCTCGCCGCACGCTTCTCGCTGAACCCGCTCGACTCCACGCCCGGCGCGTTTGCGTACGCGGTCGGTCTGGTCGGGCTCGCCGCCGCGGGCCGCCGCGGGTGGGGCTGGGGGGCCATCCTGCTCGGCGCCACCGTGCTCACGCTCGGCCCCTTCCTGCGCATCGACGACACCCCGCCGATCTCCGGGACCGCCGCCGCCTGGCCGCTGCCCTACTTCTGGTTCTACCAGTACGTTCCGTTCTTCTCCAAGGCCTACCGCCCCTACCGCATCGGGGTGGTGGCGCTCGTGGCGCTGGCGGCGCTCGCGGCGGCCGGTCTGGCCGCGCTCGAAGCGGAGCGGCGTCGGTTCCCGGCGCGGTCGTTGGTGGCCGTGCTCGTGCTGGTGGCCGTGAGCCAGCCGGCCTGGAACGGGGATGCGCCGATGTGGCGGCCGCTCGCCGACGCTGCGGTCTCGCCGGCGTACACCGCGTTGGCGGCGTTGCCACGCGGCGGCGTGGTGGAGCTGCCCTTGCAGTACCAGCCGCTGACCGTGGCCAACGCCCGCTTCCAGTACGCGCAGATCGTCCACGGACAGCCCCTGCTCAACTGCAACCAGCTCATCCGTCGCACCGACCTCTTCGCTTTTGTCGGCTACGTGGAGGCCAACAGCTTCCTCGGCACGCTCCTCGACCTCGGCCGGAAGCGGGGCTCCCTCGCTTTCGCGGGCGTCGACGTGGCGGCGGCCCGGCGGGATGGGTTCCGCTACGTGATCCAGCACACCCGCGTGGACACCGCCGACGCCCACCTCGCCTCGCGCGACATCACGGCGGACTTCGTGGGCGAGCCCGCGGTCCGGCTCCTGGAGTGGGCGCTCGGCCAGCCCATCCTCGAGGAAGACGGCCTGCGCGTGTTCGAGCTCCCGGAGGCCGACAGCCCGATGCCGGAGCGTTGGGTCGACACGGGCGCCGACGTCCTCGACCTCGTGCTGCCCATCGACTCGGCCCGGCTGGGACTGCCGCTCGTGGTCGCGGGGGGCGAGGCGTTCGAGCTCTACGAGGGGAGCGCCTCGCAGGTCTCCTTCTGGGTCCGCGCCGGCGAGCGGCCGCTGCCCACGCTGGCGGTGGAGTCCGCCGCTGGACGGCGGGAGGTGCGGATCGACGCGCGGGTGGACGCCTGGTCGTGGGTGCGGGTGCCTGTCGTGGAGAGCGGCAACGTCACGCTCTCGCTGGCAGCGGGTGAGGGGGCTGCGGGGCTGGAGCTCACCCGCGTGCAGGTGGTGCGGTGAGCGCCCTCCAGCGCGCGGTGGGGGTCCTCCTCCTGCTGGTGGTCTGGCGAGCGGTCGCCGTGCCGAGGCTGCTGGAGGAGCTCGACGGGCTCCGCGCCAAGGCCCCCCCCGCGCAGGCGGGGCCTGCGGGAGGGCAGGTCGACCCCAACTGGACGGGACCGCTGGGGCTGCTGCTCACGCCCGAGCAGCGGAGCCGTGGGGCGACGCTCGCCAGGACGCTGCCGCCGGCCTCACCTGTTCCGGGCGCCGACCCCGAACTGGAGCCGGAGCTACTCGCGCTCACCCGCCTCCTGCTCGACCGGATCGGGGTGGGCGCGGCCGCAGCAACGACGCCCGAGGCCGAGGCGGGCGAGGGGGATCCGTGGCACGGCGTGGAGCCGCGGGAGCGGCTCCGCCTGCTCCGGGCGCTCGTGGAAGACGACGCGCTGGGTGGGGCCACGGAGGCGGCGCTTCTCGAACGCCTGCTCGCCCACATTGAGCGCGTACGAGGTGGGGGTGCGACAAACTGACTGGCAATTCTTGGGGAGGCTGCGCCCCCACGATCGCGTCGCCGGCGCGATCGGGGCGGAGTGGCCCAAAACCGGGCGAGCCGGGCCCTTCATTTCGTACGGCATTCTGCCGAATGGTGGGGCATACCTTTCCCGGAACCGCCGAAGATGTCCGACCCGATCCAGCTCGCGCTCCTTGGAGAGGTCGGACCGGAGCTGTTCGGCCTGCTCGGGCAGCTGGGCGCCGCCGGCGCGACGGTTCACCTCGGCGCGGCGCCGAACTACAAGGGTACGCTGGTCGTTCCCGTTTCGGCCGACCCGGCCAACGCTCTCGCGGCGTTCGAGCGGGTTCGTGCCGCGCATGCCGAGCTCCAGGTGGTGGTGCTCGGCGACCTCGACGTGCGCACGGCCCTCACCCTGATGCGGGCCGGCGGCGTGCAGGTGGTCCTGCCGGATGAGGGCGGAGCCGGCGTGATTGGCGCTGCAGGTCGTCTGGCCGCAGGCGGCCTTCCCGCTTCCCGCCCAATCGCGGCGGCTGCGCCTGCGCCCCTGCGGGTCGCCGCGGTTTCGTCCGTTTCGCCGCTGGTGAAGGCAACCGTCGCGCCGCCCGTTGCGGCCAACCCGCTGGTGAAGCCGGCGGCCGGCGCGCAGGCCGACTTCCCCGCGGTGGGAGACACGATCGCCCGTATCGAACGGTTGCGCGCCCAGCCGAACGTGGGGGTGATGGACGTGGAGAAGGCGATCATCCACGATCCCGCCCTGGTGGCCGCCGTGATTCGCGCGAGCAACTCCGCCCAGTACCGATCGCCGCGCATGGTGAACAACCTCCGCGATGCCATCGTGCGCATGGGCATGCAGCATGTGTTCTCGGTCATGGTGGCCTCCACGGTGGCCCGGGGGCTCAACGTGGCCCGGCCACGGGGGCAGGCGCTCCTGCAGCAGCTGTGGAAGACTGCGATGCTCACGGGCGATCTGGGCAGGTGCATCGCCGAGTCGGAGGTGCTGCCCCGCCCCGAGGAGCTGTACGTGGCGGCCCTGCTCCACAACCTCGGCGAGATGGTCCTCGTGTGGCGGCATTTCCAGCACGGGGGAGACGCGTCGCCGGAGGCCCTCCACCAGCTGTCGCTGCTGGTGGCCCGTGAGCACGAAGCGGTGGGCAGGGCCACGGCGAGCGCCTGGGGGTTGCCGCCGATCGTGCAGAACATGGCCGGGTACCACCACGGGGTGCGCCCCGGGGAGCCGAACACCGACGTCGTGGCCCGCCACGTGGTGCTCGCTGCCTGGGGAATCGCCCGCGAGGTCCTCGGCGACGTGATCGAGGAGCAGACCGAGGTCGACGCCACCGAGGTGCTCGACGAGATGGGCGCGTCGGCGACCACCCGGTCCCGATTGGCTCGGATGTGCGCGGCGCACTTTGCGGGCGGGGAATGAGCGCGGAGGCGACGTGGTCGTACCTGGGCGGTGATGCCATCGCGGCGGTGGAGTTGTTCCGTTGCCTGAAGGCGGCCGGCGCCCGCGTGGAGATCGCGGCGGGTGGCCCCTCGCCGGGCGCCATCCCGGTGGTGGCATGGGGCGGTGAGGTCGTTCCGGCATGGGGGCACCTGCAGCGTGTTCTGGCGAACTGCGACGGCAAGGTTGTCGTTTTCGGCGACCCGGAGGGACCGATGGGCGCGGCGCTCGGGAGCCTCGCCAGGGTGGTGCTGGTCAGCCGGAACGCCGGCGCGTCCGGCCTGCAAGCTGCCCTCGAACGCAGCCGCGAGGCGCTCGGGAACGACGCGGCGGCCGACCGGATCGGGATCGCGGCGATCCGGAAGCCGACAGAGCGCGGTGAGCTTTTGCGGTCCCTTGCTGGCGGGCGCGCGGCCGAGCTGTTGGAACGGCAGCTCGGGTTGGCGAGGCCGGCGCCCAGGCCGGAGCCCGTCCTCACCGTCGCCCCTCCCCCGGCCGCGCCGCCACAGGTGGGGGCCGTGTTCGCGGGTGCTGCGGGCCACGACGACCTCCCCGTTTTCGGGTCGCGACTGTCCGACCTGCAGCAGCTCCTCGGGCGGGAGGACTGCGACGCGAACGATGTGGAGCGGCTCGTCGCCTCCGAGCCCGGTCTCTTCGCCGCGCTGATCACCGCGAGCAACTCCGCCTACTACCGCTCACCTCTGCCGATCGCCTCCCTCCGCGAGGCCATCGTGCGCCTCGGAGTCCGGCAGTCGCTGGCGGTGCTGCTCGAGCGCATGCTTCGCGACTCCTTCGTGGTTCCCGATCCGCGTGCGGCAGCCGTCCTCGCTTCGGTCTGGCAGAGCGCTGGCCTGACGGCACGGCTGTCCCGGCGACTCGCCGAGTGGTACGGCGGCGTCTCCCCGGATGACGCCTACCTCGGCGGCCTGCTTCACAACATCGGGGAGCTCACGATGCTGTGGCGGGTGCTCCGCGCCGGAGGCGATCCGGTTCGCATCCTCACCGAGGTCTCTCCGCGGATCGCCGTGCGGCACGAGGCGATCGGCGCGGAGGTTGTCCAGGACTGGGGCCTCCCGCCCGCGGTCGTGCGCGTGGTGCGCGGGCACCACGAGCCCCAGCGGGGCGCCTCGACGGCCGAGGTCCGCATGCGGGTGGCGGTGCTCGCCGGTTGGGAAGAAGCGCGGACGCAACTGGGCGACTACCTCCCCACGCTGCACCCGCTGGCGATCCCATCGCCCTTCGAGGAGCTGCCGGAGAACGCGCGGGCCCGGCTGCGGGCGGAGGGTGAAACGAACGATTGAGCGGAGCCGGCGAGCGGGGGCCATGCGCCCTCGGCCGCCGCCATCGCTCAGTCCTCGGAGCCGCCGCCTTCGGAGCCGCCGCCCTCGGAGCCGCCGCCTTCGGAGCCGGCGCCCTCGGAGCCGCCACCTTCACCGCGACCGCCGCTGCGCCGCCGACGACGCCGCCGCTTGGAGGCGGCGCCCTCTGCACCGCCCTCGCCACCCTCGGCACCCTCGCTCTGGGGCGCGATCTCGGCCTTCGGCGCGACCTCCGCCACCGGACGGGGGGTGTGCTCGCGGGTTTCCACACGCTCGGGGCGCGGGGGACGGGCCTCATCGCGCCGCTGGCCATCACGGCCACCCTCGCGACCGCCCTCGCGACCGCCTTCGCGACGACCATCCCGCGGGCCGGCATCGCGGCGATCGCCGCGGTCGGGGCGACCACCCGGCCGGTCGTTCCGATCCCGACCGCCGCCGCGCGGACCTTCATCGCGCCGGGGGGGGCGCTCGGTACGCTCGGGGCGCTCCTCGCCCGCCTCGTCGGCCGCGGCATCGGCCGCCGCGAACTTCCGCTTGCGATCCCACTCCATGAACGCCTTGAGCGCCACGGCGATGAGCATGTCCGCGTCGGGCCGCTGCTTGATCGCCTTGGCGGCATCGAGCATCGAGTCGTACACCATGGTGCCGGAGGCTTCCTTCACCATGCGCACGAAGCGGTCGGTCCGGAGCTTGGCGCTCTCCTCACCCGTGGGGAGCACCTTCAGCTCGAACTTGATCTTGTGCTGGCGCTCCAGCGTGAGCCGCGTGGAGAAGTCGGCGCCACCGGCAAGCACGATGACCGTGCCTTCGTTGCCGATTCGGCCGGTACGGCCCGAGCGGTGCAGGTACACCGACGCATCTTCCGGGAGCGCGTAGTGGATGACGTGCGAGAGGTTGCTGATGTCGATCCCGCGGGCCGCCACGTCGGTGCTCACGAGGAACTGCACCGCGCCGCCCTTGATCCGCGCCATCACGCGCTCGCGCTGCTTCTGGGCGAGCTCGCCCGAGAGCATCTCCACGCCCAGACCCTGACGATCGAGGTAGGTGTAGACGGTTGATACATCTTCGCGTGTGTTGCAGAAGATGATCGCCGAGTGCGGGCGCTCGAGCTCGATCAGATCGAGCAGCGCGCGGGCCTTGTGGTAGTCGGGCGAGGTCTCGTACAGGAAGTGCTGGATGAGGTGCACGTTGTCGCCATCGGCGCTCAGGTGCAGGTCCTCGGGGCTCTTCATGTAGTTGTTCGCGAAGCCACGCAGCGACTCATCGAGCGTGGCGGAGAACAGCATCGTCTGCCGGTCGGGGGCGCAGGCGCCCACGATCTTCCGCACATCCTCGAAGAAGCCCATCGAGAGCATCTCGTCGGCTTCATCCAGCACCACTACGCGGGTCTGGTCGAGCTTGAGGTTGCCGCGACGGATGTGGTCGAGCAGGCGGCCGGGCGTGCCGACCACGATCTCGCTGCCGGCACGAAGCGCATCTTCCTGGGGGGGGAAGCCGACACCGCCGTAGATCGCGGTGATGCGGACATCCCGGTACTTCGCGAGCAGCGCCACTTCCTGGGCCACCTGCACGGCGAGCTCGCGGGTGGGGGTGAGCACGAGGGCCTGCGTGGCGCGGGCGCCGGCTTCGACCCGTTCGATCATCGGGAGGCCGAAGGCCGTGGTCTTGCCGGTGCCGGTCTTGGCGCGGACGATCAGGTCCTTGCCCGCGAGGGCCGGCTCGATCGTGGCGGCCTGCACCGGGGTGGCGTTGACGTAGCCCATGTCGCCGAGCGCCTGAAGGGCGGCGGGGGAGATGGGGAAATCCGCAAAGGTGCGGTCGCTCTTGTAGTCACTGCGGGCGGGCGCCTTGGGGGCCGCGGCCTCCGCGCCCTCGGGCGCGGTTTCGGGGTCGATCATCTTCTTCCGTCGTTAAGGAGCGGGCTTCTAACGCACGGAGGCGTCTTGCGCCCGTGGCGCCGGCGGATAATGCCGCCAGCTTCCCGGCCCCTGCCCTTGATCCCGTCCGACGCCTTCCTCGCCGCGTTCCGCCAGAGCTCCAGCGTGCTCCTCACCGGCCCCGAGGGCCCCGATGGGGACAGCATCGGCGCCTGTCTCGCGCTGCAGCGGGCGCTCCGCATCGTGGCGCCCGGCCTGCGGGTGGACGTGGCGGGCTCCCCTGGCTCCCGGTACGAGTTTCTCGTCGGCAGCGAGGCCATGCTCCCGGATGCGCGCGTGGGCGCGTACGATGGCGTGGTGGTGCTCGATGGCGACCGCACGCGCCTGCCGCCGCGCGTGGCCGAGGCCTTCGCGAGCGCCCGCTGGACGGGCCTCATCGACCATCACCGATCGAGCGACCTCTCGGGGTACACCCTCCCCTGGCTCGAGCCCACCACCGAGAGCACCTGCGTGATGGTGCGCAAGCTGCTGGCCGCCTGGGAGGTTCCGCTCGACCGCGCGTTCGCCGAGCACCTCTACACCGGCATCATCTTCGACACGGGCGCCTTCCGCTACAGCAACACCAACGCGCAGACGCACCTCGTGGCCGCGGAGCTGCTCTCGCTGGGCATCGAGCACCACCGCATCTGCGAGCGCGTGCTGATGGACCGTCGCCTCGCCGGGCTGCGCCTGCAGTCGCGGGTTTGCGATGCCGCGCGCCTGGTCGCGGGCGGTCGGGTGCTCATCGGCGTGTACACGCACGCCGTGGCGGCCGACGTGGGGGCCGACGATGGAGATGTGGAGGGCATCGTGGATGCGCTCCAGCACGTCGAGGGTATCGAGGTCGCGGCGCTGGTGATCGAGAAGAACGCGGGGCGCACCAAGCTGTCGCTCCGGTCGCGCGGCGAGGTCGACGTGTCGGCCCTCGCGAAGCGCATCAGCCCCGCCGGTGGCGGCCATGCCAAGGCGGCCGGGGCGTCGATCGCGTTGCCCGTGGCCGAGGCGGTGGCGTTGGTGGAGCGCGAGCTGCTCGCCACGATCGGCTGAGCCGTTCCCGCGAGGGTGCGGGTTGCCGATTTGGGGGGGCGTAGGCCGGGCCGGGCGGGGGCAGGGCGGGCCTCACCGCGAGTCAGCGCCCCCGTTGGAGCTGGTTGCGGATGAAGGGCGCCTTGGCGGCGGTGTACGCATCCCGACTCTGGGGGTGCGCGGCCAGCGCCGCGAACTTCGTGGCCGCGTAGGCATCGCGGAGCGCAGTGTCGCGGCGAAGCGCATCGCGGAACGCGAGGACGCTCTCGGCGTCGGGGTGGCCGGTCACGTAGGTGTGCAGGTGCGCGTAGTCCACCCCCTCCCGGCGGAGGCGGAAGAAGGACCGACCGGGAATGCCGAACTCTCCTAGCGCGAGGAAGCCGAGGGCTTCGAGTGGAGCTACCAACTCGGCCAGCACCTGCTCCGTGGGGGCGAGCCCCACCAGGTCGCAGATCGGCTTGGCCGGCAGCCCGGGCACCGCGGTGCTTCCGGCGTGCTGCCAGGAGAGGGCGGGCGGCAGCGCGGCGATGAGCGCCTCGGCCCCCGCCGCCCACTCGGCCGACGGATCACGAACGACGGCGAGGCCGGCCGGAAGGCCGAAGCCGTGGGTCCCGAGCAGCGCCGCGAGCATTGCCAGTTCGTCTCCGTTGCGCGGGCGCTAACCGGGGGCGCGGGGACGTGGAGGGTGCGGGGGTGGATCGCGGAGGGGAGGGGAGGCGCGCGTGTGTCGCAATGGCCGGGGCGGGGAACGTGGGCCACCCCTCCGCGGCAGACCAAATGGGGGACGGGAGGGGTGGGGGCGGCTCGTGGGGCGGGTGCGCGTGGCGGGCGGCGGTGCTCCGGGAAGCTGGGCGCCTCGCCCGGATGGTGTGGGGGAAGGCCAGGCAGCGCGTGTGTCACAGCGGCCGGGGAGGGAACGTGCATCGCCTCGCCACGGGCAGGCCAAACGGGGGACGGGCGGGCTGGTCGCGCCTCCCGCTGCCGGTTGCCGGTGAGCCGGGCGGCCTGCAGTGGGCCCGGCTGGATCGGGACGGGGGCGGGTCGCCGGCGTCGACACATCATGTGTATCACTGGCCGCCAGTCGAACGTCGCGCGCGCCCGCAGGGCAGCATTTCGTGCCTGCCTGCGCTCGCGTTGGGGGGCAGGGGGAACGCCCCCGGGGCGGAGAGCGCAGGCTTGGGCCGCGATCGAGCGCGCATTGGGCGATACGCGTTGTGATACATGTGTCCCCAACCACGGACGGTGTGCGCGTTCGGTGACGCGGTGCGCAGCCATCCACGTGCTGCCCTGATGTGTCGGGCCGCGAGGTCTTGGCACTGAAGCGCCAACCGGCGCGCTGCGGCCACCAAGGGTGCGGCTCCCGACGTCAACACGACGCGGCGAGATGTGGATCCAGCACGTCACCAGCGGTGGCTGGCTCCGCCGTCACGACGCATCCGACGCGGCCGCCTCATGTATCAGTGTATCGCGACGGGCGAGCACCCTGCCCTTCGTGATGTCACCCCTTGCCGCATGCCGCACCCGTGTGCATACTGCGGGTGAACGGGCGCTTGCGCCCACTTCCTTTCCGGGGGCGTACCGGTTTCGACGAGGTGTCTGAATACCGACGGGCGTGGCGAGTGTGGTTCCGCTGTGAGTGAACCAAAACCAAGCTGCCAACAACAGCGAACACTTCACCCAGGCCCTCGCGGCTTAGTTGAAGTCCGAGGGCCATTACGAGCCCTCGGCATTCGGATGAGACCGGCCGACCTCATTCGGGTGTAATCCAGGCACGCAGCGACTCCGCGGATGGGCAACCGGCGGACGAACGAAGTTCAAACAGGGAGCTCTGACGATCCCCAAAGGGGATGACACCCGCCGCAGGGTATGCGGAAGGCCACGTATCTCGAGAGTTGGATGATGCTTCGGACGCGGGTTCGACTCCCGCCGCCTCCACCATTCGCAACCCGGGGCAGAACTCTGGTCCGACCAGAGTTCTCCCCGTGGTTCGCGGAGGATCCGCCAAGGTCGGCGGGTAGCGTGAAGGTCACGGTCAGCTTCATGCCGTCGGCCTCGATGCGCGCGATCCAGGCGCGGAGGAAGGCGCGCTGGGCGTTTGGCGTGCCCGTCGCGGGGATCGCGCGAAGGCGCTCGACGTAGCGAGCGATGGTGGCGTCGTCGGCGAGGCGGACGACCGGTGTGGACGCCGTCGCGAGTCGCGCGTGGTTCGCCGTCAGCGTGTCGACGTTGCTCCTCACCTCGCGAATGCGCGGGGCGAGGATGGAGAGGTCGATCCCACCGTCCTCGATCGCCCGGTACAGGTTGTCGAGCTTGCGGCGAGCGTCCGCGAGCTGCGCGGCGACGGCCTCGACGTCCGCGCGGGCGGCCACCCCGACCGCGTCGGCCTCCTCGTTCACGAGGTCGAGCAGCTCGCGCAGGTACCTCGCTGACAGGACCTCGCGTCGGAGCAGGTCGATGACCGCAGCCTCCGTCTCGTCCTTCGGCAGCGGCTTCGCGGCACACGCTTCGGCGCCGAGCTTCCTCTTCTTTTGGCAGACGTAGTACCGGTATTCGCCGCTCCGCGCGTTGTGGCCGAAGAACGGCGAGCCGCATTGCGCGCAGAAGATCAGCCCCGAGAGGAGGTAGTCGCTTGCGAGCGTGTTCTGGCTGACGATCTCGGGCGCCCGGGCGGCGAGCATGCGCTGCACCTGCTCGAAGTCCTCCTTGCTCACGAGGCCCTCGTGGGTGTCGGCCTTCTTGATGGGGTCGGAGGGCTTGTGCTTCTGGAGCCCGGTGCGGTGCACGCCCCAGGTCGTCACCCCGATGTACACGTCGTTGAGCAGCAGCTTGTGGATGCTCGTCTTGAGCAGCGACTTGCCCCGCGGCGTGCGGATCCCTTCGGCGTGGAGGGCGGCGGCGATGCTCGTCACGCCCTCGCCGGCGCGGGCCATGCGGAAGATGCGCTGGACCAGCGGCGCCCGCTGCGGGTCGGGCTCCAGGATGATCCGCGGCGCACCGTCGGACGGCCCCGTCGCGCGCTTGCGGTAGCCGATGGATGGCGGACCGCCGTTGCGGAAGCCCATCGAGGCGTTCTTGCGCAGGCCGCGACAGATGTCCTGGGCGAGGTTCTGGCTGTAGAACTCGTCCACCGACTCGAGGATCGCCTCCAGCATCCGTCCCGACGGCGAGTCGTCGACGGGCTCGTTGAGCGAGACCACGCGCACGCGGTTGCGCTCCAGGATCCGCTTGTAGAGGACGCTGTCCTCGCGGTTGCGGGAGAAGCGGCTGAACTTTCAGACGACGATGTAGTCGAACGGCGGCGGTTTCTGTTTCGCAGCGGCAATCATCTCGCGGAACTGCGGGCGGTCGTCGGTGGTGGCCGACTCAGCGGCGTCGACGAAGTCGGCGACCACTTCCCAGCCGCGATGCTTCGCGCCCACCCGGCAGGCGTCGAGCTGGGCGGGGATGGAGAGGTCCTTCTCTGCCTGCTTGTCGGCCGAGCAACGGGCGTAGATGGCGACGCGCGGGATGGTCGCCGTGGCGGATGGCTTGTCGACCGCGGTCATTCGGGACTCGCTTCGGGCTCGGGTTCGAGGATCGCGGCGATCGAGCCGCCGGCGTGGAAGAAGGCCTCCAGCCGCTTCGCGAACTCGACCCACTGCTTCTTCTGGAGCGCCGAGAACGAGTCGAGCCAGCGGTCGTCCATCCGCATCGGCCGGAGCGCCGGGTTCAGCACGAGGCGGGCGAACGCGGCCTCCTCGTCCAGCTCGTTGGTGAGCGCGTGGGGCTCCAGAACGCGGATGCCCGCTGCCTCCAGGACCTCAGCGCGCGGGCGGACGTAGACGTCGGCGAGCGCGCTGAACAGGCTGAGGCTGTCGATGCGGAAGCGACCGCCAGTCTCCATCTTCTGGAGCTTGGCGAAGGTCATGCCGAGCTGGTCGGCCGCGTCTCTGAGCGAGATCCCGCGCTCCTCGCGCAGCTTGCGGAGGTAGGGCCCGAACGCGGTGTTGTGCTCGCGGTAGAAGGCGACTTCGCCCATCGCGCGGCCGATATCGGTCGGCTCTGTGACTTCGAGTGAGGGGGACGGGTTGGGGGTTCGCGGCATCGGGGGTGCTCCGTTGATTGCTTATGCGAACTTTAGTCCGTGCGGGGGCGATGTCAAGTGCGACAACGGAGGCCCGCCTCATGTGGCCGGGGTGAAAAGCTCCACTCGATGCCCGTCGAAGTCCGTCACGACCGCATGCCGCCCACCGTCGCGATCGTGCGGGCGCACGGTCACTGCCGCACCGGCCCGTTCAAGCAGCGGAACCAGCTCATCGACGCTGTCCACAGTGAAGCCGAGCCGCGCATCGGTCGTCGGCAATTGCCCTTTCAAGAGCGGGTAGATCTCGAAGGCCAAGCCGTCCACGACAGCGACGAAGTGCTCGGGCCCCGACCCGTGGGAGTGAAGGTCGAGGAGGAGGCCGAGGGTCTGGTAGAAGATCGCCGCCCGGTCGATGTCGGGCGACCGGATCACGAGGAGGTTCAGCTTCGGCGGAGGGGCGTACATCCGAACCTGATATCTGCGAGCCCCCTGGCACGCAGAAAGCCGCAGGGCAGGGCGCGGCCGATCAAGCGCCTTGCGGGGGGAGCAGGTGCCCAATCTGCTGGGACCACACCTCCGCGTCGCGCTCCTTCATGAGCAGCACCCGAATCAGGTCCACCTCCCCCGGACGTTCCCGGAGCCAGGTGCCGGCCGCGCGCAACGATTCCCTCGCGGCCGCGTCCATCGGGTACCCGTAGGCCCCCGTGCTGATCGCCGGAAAGGCGACCGTGCGACAGCCGCGCGCCTGAGCGACGTCGAGGCTGCGGGTCCAACAACGCGCCAGGACCGCACCCTCGCGGTGGAGGCCGCCCTGCCAGACGGGGCCGACGGTGTGGACGACGAAGCGCGCGCGCAGCCGACCACCCGTGGTCGCGACCGCCTCACCGGCCTTGCAGCCCCCTTGCCGCGCGACAATGGCACGGCACTCCTCCAGGATTTTCGGTCCGCCCGCTCGATGGATGGCACCGTCCACGCCGCCTCCGCCGAGGAGCGACGAGTTCGCGGCGTTCACGATGGCGTCGACGTCCTGGACGGTGATGTCGCCGACGAGGATCTCGACGCGGGAGCCGGCCACCTCTGCGCTACGCATGGGGCACTCCATATCCCTCGCGGCGTTCCGTGGCCGATGACTCGTTGACGGGCAGACCGTGCCCCAGGAAGGACCCCGTGACGCCCGTCATTGGGGGTCAGGGATGAAGTTCCCGACGCCGCACAGGAAGTGGAGTTCACAGATTTGCTGGCCTGCGAAGGCCGGAACCGGGTAGCTCGCGCCGTGCGAGAAGGTCAGGTCCCAGCCTTCGCGTGAGACGCTTGCCGACGGAACCGGCCCCTGCACAACTCGCCCGATCAGCATGTACCACCCGCCGTAAATGTGAGGTTCCGCATCGCCTGGAACCTCCCAGACCTCGATCTCGCCGGCCAGCGGAATCCCGAGCGAGGCCAACAGGTCGCGGACAGCGGGCGGCACGAGCTGCTCGCGGCCCGCCACCCAGTTCTGACAGTACCAGCACTTGCAGGCCTCGGGGCCAGGGGTCGAAATACCCGCGTAGGCTGCCGCGGTGGCCTCGGCGTCGGCCTCAACCAGATATCCGCCGAGCTGTACTTGCATCACGACGCCCCCTCCACCGGCTCAATCGCATCCACGATCACCTGCCGCGCGATCGCCCTCAGCTGCGTCTCCATGACGCCCATGTTCGCGAGCAGGCCGACGTTGCAGCAGTGCCACGCCTCCTCGAACGCGGCATCGTCGAGGAGCGCGCGGAGTCCCGCACCCACCGACGCGGCAAGCTCCGGCCATCTCGTTGGGAAGCACGCCTGCAACGCGAACAGCCACCGAGGCGCCCAGGCTTCGACGTCTTCACGGCTGGCCAACCGGGCGAGCGCGAGCACCCGCCCCAGATCCTTCGCGTAGCGCTCGACGAGCCGCCCGCCGATGGGCGCGCTCATGACGTGGTGCCGCAGCTCCCGGTGCGAGAGCAGGTTCGCAAGCGCCATCATCGCCGGGTGGGCGTACGCGATGCCGTCGGCCCCGCGCTGCCGGTCAATCATCGTGAGCGCGAGGAACTCGAAGCCGGGCAGCCCATAGTAGCCGCCCGGCAGTTCCACGCTCACCCACGGCTTCGCACCCGGCGTCTCGCCCGCGGGGACCATGAGCAGCTCGACGAAGTAGTCGTCGTGGTCGGGCGGGTAGAGTCGGATTGCGGGCAACTCGTCGGGCGGCGTCAAGGCGGTGCCGGGCTCCCGGTCACGAGCACGTTCGCGCCAGCCGCGTAGCAGGAGGCGGGTCGCGATCTCCTGGGCGGCGACCGTGTGGCCTGCGGGGTGGATGACGAGGTCGGCGTCCTTGGTCTTCACGCCGCGCCCCACCTGGTCGGCGTGGTGGTAGGCCGCGGCCAGGCTCCCGACGACGACGATGTGGTCGGTCACGTCGCCGGGAAGCTCGTCGCGGAGGCGCGCGAAGAGGGCACGAGGATCGACGGTGCCAGCACTGCTCACGGAGTCCTCCGCAGGGCGCGGACCAGATCGTCCGCTTGCTCGATGAGTCGTAGCTCGTAGAGGTCGAGGAGCGCCTCGACGGGGTCAGCCCAGGGCGGCCCTGAGGCGAGGGGCACGAAGAGGCTCTCTGCACGCGGCACCGCGTGGAGGACGAGCAAGGGTGGCGTACCGGGCGGCGCGGGCACCAGGGCGGGGTCGAGCTTGGCGACGAAGGCGGTGTCCATTCCCCCCTCGGGGGCGTGGACGGAGAGGTCGAGGCGGGGGAGTCCTTCGAGGTCCAAGCCGGTGTGCCAGTGACGCGCAGCGACGACACCGGCGACGGCGACACCGGGCGGAGGAGTCCGACGCACGCGGTCCAGCAGCCGTTGGGGATCGCCGCCACGTCCCGACTCGTCCACAAACGCTGCGGTCTGCCGCACCTTCGGGGCCAGCGCGACGAGCTGGGCCCATGCCTCGCTGGGGAACGCGCGGAGCGCCACGCTCCGATCGCGTCGCCGCTCGACCGCGGGGCCCAGCGCCGCGAGCGCCTTGCTGACGCTTGGGTGCGACAGGCCGGTTTGACTCTGGAGCTCGCCAACGGCGATCCGGCCGCGATGCAGCAGCCATCGCGAGAGGAGGACGCGCATGACTTCGAAGGAGCGGTTCCCGCGCAGCTTGGGGGCAGTCCGGCCCCCCGCATCCGCAGCGGCCTCGGCAATGTCCCTCGACAACGGCTCGTCCGGCTCGATCACGACGTCCTCCTCGAGGATGGCGACCAGCCCCAGCCGACTGGCGACATCCGGCGCCAAGACCCTGAGGAGCTTCTGCCACTCGTCGCGAAGCCCCGCCGCGGAAACCCGGCTGCCGCACAGTAGGACGATGCCCCGCTCGGCTCCGAGGGCACTCGCGTACATCGCGACCTGTAGCGCTGCTGCGTGCACGTCGCGCAGGCCACCTCCCGTCCGCTTCACCTCGAGGACGACGCGCCGATCGCTGGTCACGAAGTCGACCTGGTACTCATGGTCGTCGACCACGATGCGCTGCTCGGAATGCAGCCCGAGGCCTTCCAGCGCTGTGACGAGAGGGTCCACGGTCTGAAAGTAGCCACTTCTATCGAAAGTGGCGACTCGATTCGAAACTCGCCACTCGTCGAGTGATTGCATATGCGCACACAATGAGATGAGCGACCCCTGCCGACGGCTGCGGATGTGATGATTGCAGATGCGTACACATGACAGCACATGCAGAATCACCCGCCCGTCACCGCACGCTTCTGGCTGAACGCCGCGATCGTAGCGGGTCGCCTCGAAGCCCACCACCTCAGCCACGGGGACTTCGCCGACTCGCTCGGCCTCTCCCGATCGTACTGGAGCGAGCTCATCCACCGGAAGCGGTCGCTGACGCCAAAGGCGCGCCGGTGCCTGCTGACATCCGGCCCTCTCGCCGGCGTGCCGGAAAACGAGCTCTGGGAGCGGGTGCCCATTGGCAGTTCGTCGGGAGAGCCGACTCCCCGACCGATGCGCTACGGCTCCTCGCGGGCCTGATCGCCGCCGACCTTCGCGCAGGAAGCCCCGCGCTCGCGGCGCCGCTGCCCGCCACCGAGGCGCCCTCGCGGCGCCGCGGGCGGTCTACTTCTGGTGAGCGCTGAAGCGTTCAGGTCAATGGAGCGCGCCGTTCTCTTCTCGCCGCCGCAATCACACCGTCTCCCTTCGCTACGCCCCAAGGCGATCTTCAGCCCGGTCTGGCCATCTACGGTGTCAGCAAACGCGGCCGGGCTTCCCCGTCCTGCTTGCGCCGCCCTGTGTCGCACGGTTCAACCGGCTGGCCTTCGGACTCAATCGCCCCAGCGCGATCCCCTCGCTCCCCCGCTGCGCCCCTCCACCCGACGGACCGCCTCACCGCCGATTGCTCAACAAGCTCGGCTCACTCCGGAAACCTCACCACCGCGACAGAGCCGGCACCGACCGCACCGCGGTCATCGGCGTAGCCCCCGAGCGCGAGTCCATCCTCGCTCCCGAGGATGTGCGCAGCCCGGTACCCCAAGCCGGCGTGCGTGCGGGTGGACAGCGCGGCAATGTCGATGTCTTCGGCATCGACGACGTTGTGCCAGCCGAGTGCGTCACTCAGGAGCACGCCGGCCCAGGAGGTGGCGTCGGCAGGTGACCAGGTGCGGGTGAGCAGCGTTTCGGGCACGCCGTCGCCCGTGCGGTCTCCGAGGTCGACCGCATCCGAGAACGCCGACCCCTCGGACGCGGTGATGGTCATCCAGGCGTCGCCCTGCGATCGGAGGCCGAACGTGCCGAGTCCGGTGAAGAGCAGGACATGGTCGTCGCCGAGCAGCGCCACGTCCCTCCCTTCTGCGCCATCGAGATTCCCGAGCACCACGGGTCGGTAGGCCGAATCCACGCCATCGCGGGTTACCCGGGCCAGACAAACCTCGTCGACCGGGCCAGAAATCCCGGGAAGCACCACGAGGATGTCACCCTGTTGGGCTGAGACGAGCGTGTCGGCGAGGCCATCGTGATCCACATCGCCCACCGTGCGGACCGTCTCTCCGATTCTCCCCCCGTCGTAGTAGCCGCTCCACTCGTAGTCCGGGTTGTCGGTGGCGTGCTCCTCGTTCGCGAGCGAAAAGACGGCCACGCGGCCCGCACCGGCCAGACCGCCGGCGGTGGCGCCCGTCGCCGATATCGCCACCTCCTCCGAACCGTCGCCGTCGATGTCGCCCAAGAAGGCGATGTCGCTTCCCCAGTAGGTGTTGGCTTCCGTGCCGTAGAAGGCGTGGCTTGCATCCTCGGGCAAGCGCAGGTCGCGGATACGCAGGTCGGCTCCCCGCACGAGAAAGCCTGCCCCCGCCGTGTTGATCCCGGTGGCGCTGGCCACCATTTCGGGCAAGCCGTCGCGATGCTCACGGGCGGCGAGCCGCTCGCCCATCCCGACATCGCGCTGCTACTGCCCGCTCTCGCTCAGCACCTCCCGGTGTCGTTGATCACCAACGGTCTCGCGCTGGCCAAACACGCCGACCTCGTGCGGCGCACGACGACACATACCTTTGTGTCATGGGATGCGGCATCCGAGGAGGGCTATGAACGGATTCGTGGCGTGCGCGGCTTCGGCGCGGTCCGTTCGGGCGTTCGGGCGCTCGCCGGCCATCACGCGCACGCGCGGGTCACCGTGTGGGCCGAGAACGTTCGCGAGCTGCACGCGATCCGGTTGGCCGCGGAGGCGGCCGGCTTCACGGAGATGAGCCTGCTCGCCGCCGACACGACCAGCGGCGGGTTCGGACCCCGGCTCGAGAGCAGGGGCACGCCCCCGCAGCCAAGCGACATCCCCGCGCTCGCCGCCTTCCTGGAGAGCGTCCGCGCCGATCCCTTCGTAGTGATGTCGGACCACGCCCGGGAGCGGCTGCTGTTGCTGGCTTCCGGGGGCCAGGGCAACCCGCGTTGCAACGCCCCCTGGAACTCCGGCGTGGTCGACCCCACCGGGGCCTGGCGCCATTGCTTCTTCCTCCCCACCGCCGCCCACACTCGCGAGGGCCTCCGCGGCACCCTCCGCACCACCCGCCCCGAGCGCCTCGCCCTCCACCCCGCCACGAACCCCACCTGCGCGCGCTGCGTGTGCTGGCGCGGCTGATCCCGCTTTCCCGAGCGCCGGTGCGCCCGCGCGGGGTACGCTGCAACGATGATCTCCCTCCTCCTCCTCCTCGGCGCCGCTCCCGCCCACGCGCTCGACATCTCGTGGTGGGGTGTCGGCCCCGGCTTTGGCACCCGCGTGGTGCCGCTCGCCTACCCCGTCTACCCGAAAACGGCGAAGGACGCTGGCTTTGAGCAGGTGGAGGGCAACTTCGAGTTCTCCATGCGCGCGGTGGCCTACGCCGACAAGGTGGGCCGTATCGCCTTGCGGGGAGGCCTCGGCGGCAACTTCGGCACGTGGGGCTCACAGGAATTCACGGTCGGATGGGACCAGTTGCTCGTTCGTGACGGCACGCTCCAGCTGCTCCTCGGGGTGGGCGTGGGCGTGGGTCACGAGCGCACGTACGCGGAAGCCGGCGAGACCAACCCCTACTGGGACGTGCAGTATTTCCCCGTCCGCGCCACCATCGGCGGCTTGCTGCGCGACAAGTGGCGCGGCTACGAGCTGGACCTCTGGGGCACCTGGCACGTGGTCGGCAAGCAGGAGCTCTGCACCACCGCCGACGACTGCGAGGCGCCGCCCAACGTGGCCGACAGCCTCGGCTTCTACGGGGGGCTCGGCATCGAGGCCACCGTGTTCTTCGGCAGCTTCGCCAGCGCGAAGTAGCCCTCAGCCGCGCAGGCGCTCCAGCACGCGCTCGAGCATTCCCGTGATGCCGCGGTGGTTCACCACGATGGCGTCGGGGAAGTGGATGCTCGTGGCGTGGTCGAGCTCGGTGGCGCCCCACACGATGGTGAGGTCGGGCGTGCCCTGCGTGCGGAAGTTGCGACGGTTGCCTTCCACCAGCGTGAGCTGGATGCGCGCATCCATGCCGGCCTGCAGCGCCTTGCGGTAGGAGGGCGAGCCGCCTACGATGAGCACGCGACGTTTCCCCGCGAGTAGGCACGCCTCCGAAAACGCCGCGATCGCGCGGTTCACGGCCCCCGTCGCCAGCAGATCGCTCCGGTTGGCCTCCACCTCTACGGCCACGCGCCCGGCGTCGGGCGACTCCCCCGGCGCGGTGAGCGCGAGCCGCTCCACGAGGAAGTCGGCGAAGGTGTCGGGGTGCGCGGTGGAGAACTGCGTCAGGAGGGGGCCGAGGCGACGCGCACCGGCCAGCGCCGCGAGCGCCGCGCCCATCTCGTCTTCGCCGCGAAGACCACGCGCTTCGAGGAGCGAGCGCAGGTCGCGGGTGGGCCCGGCCGCGACCGGCGCCGGCGTGCCCTCGATGGCCTCGATGCGACGGAGCCGCTCCCGGTCCCGGTCGGCCGCCCGGACGAGCTCCCGACGGGCCAGGTCCAGCTCGGCGGCTACGGCCTCGCGGGCCTTCCGGGCCTCGCCGAGCTCCCGGGTTGCCGTGGCGAGCTCGGCGCGCAACGCGGCGATCTGCTCGGCCGTTTCCCTCGCGGCGTGACGATGCCCGACGAGCTCCGCTTCGAGGGACCCGTTGAGCTTTTGCAGGTGGGCCAGAAGTTCAGGGGAGGGAGCGGACAGCCCGCCTCCCGCGAGACCGGCCGCCGGCGCCGCAGGCCGACCCGCCGCCACGGGCGCGGGCCCCGCGCGCGGG
>CAISIK010000053.1 GCA_903885375.1 uncultured Pseudomonadota bacterium | reverse complement strand
GGGTCGGCGGCCGCAAGACGCGGCGCCGTCGGGGCAGGGAGCGGCGTGCCCCGCTGCGGGCAGGAGGGCGGGCAGGAGGGGTCGGGAGGGGGGGTGCTGGGTCCTGTCGGCGCAGACCACCCCTCCGCTCGGCCCGCAGCGGGCCTCGGTCGGGGCGGTCCGCACCGCCACCCGGCACCTCACCTGACCGGCCCACGCCGCACGACCGACGACGACGCGGCGCCCGACACCCTGCGGAGGCTGGCTGCGGGCCGCCTCCGGAGCCGCCCCGCCACTCCGAGTCGACACGCCACGCCACGCCACGACCGACCGATGCGACCGCCCCGACCGCCCCGCCCCCTTGCAACCGAACTCGAGGTTCACCACCCTGAGCGCGTAGTTCGGTTGCATCGCCCGCCACCCGACCGCCGACCGCCACCCGCCGCCGACCGCCACCCGCCGCCGCCCGCCGCCTGCCGCCCGACCGACGGCACCGCCCCGCCTCCCCACCCCCCGCACCACGCCGGACCCCGCAGCCCCACGCGGCGCCGGCTCGCGGGAGCGGGAGCGGGGGCGGCGAGCGCCCCGCGAAGGGGTACGCATACGCCCCTCGAATCCGCAACGCCGGCTACCGCCTCCGCGGCAAGCGCCGGGACCGCCACCGGGGCGCGCTACGTTGGAGGCGTGACGACCTTGCCGCCCACGGCGTTCGCCCACCCGGGCGGGATGCCCGCCCAGGTGCTCGAGGAGCTCGATGCTACCGCGCTCGGCGCCGCCCGCGCCCGGGTGGCCGCGCGGCTCGGCAACCCCGACCCCTTCCACTTCCGGGCAGCCCTCGTCGGAGCGGCGGAGGCTCCCCTCGCGCCGCACACCGGCCTTCCGCTCACGCCCGACGCCGCCGACGCCGTGCTGCTCTCCGCCTCCGCGGCACGCCCGGCGCCGGAACCCTCCCTCGCCGGCCTCTTCGCCGGCCGCCCACCCGGGCCGCGCGCCCGCGCCGTCTTCGTGGACGACCCGCGCTACGCCTTCCTGCGTTTCCCGCGCGGCGAACCGCCGCCGATGCCGGCGTGGGGTGCGCTCTCCTCGTGGACCACGCAGGAGATCGGCGACGAGGCGGTGGCCACGATTCGCTGCGCGGTGCCGCTCCCGGACGGTGTGGCCCTCGGCTCCGACTACGGCCTCACCCTCTGGCGCAAGGGGCGCTTCGAGCCCTTCCCCTGGCCCGCGGGCTGCCGCCGCGAGGCCCGCCGGGTGGAGGCCATGGCGCTGCACGGCGGCGCGCTCTGGGTGGCCACCTCGCAGGCGCTCGTGCGCTGGGATTTCCGCGCCGACCCGACCTTCCAGAAGCACCCCCTCGACCAGGAGGGCGGTTGGGACGAGCTCCGCTGTCTGCACGCCGATGGACCGCGCCTGCTCGCGGGCTTCCGAACCGGCCTGACCGGCTGCCCCGGCGTGTCCCTCCCGGAGGTGTTCTCGCTGGCCGAGGTGCCGCCCGGCGTGATCGTCGCCGGTACGGGCGATGGCAACCTGCACGTGCTCGGCGCGCCGGAGCCGCTCGTACGACTCGCCACCGGCAAGCACCAGCCGGTGCGCCACCTCGCGTTCGCCGACGGCGAGCTCCACGTCGCGGCCGGGGGGATGCACCACCGCTGGAACGGCGCCACCTGGAGCCGGGCCGCCCCCGAGCCCACCGCCTTCGCGGTCGACGGTCACCGGCGGCTCTGGCTCCTCGCCGAGGGAAAATGTTTCGTGAGCACGAGGCGGGGCATCGTTCCCGTGCCCGTCGCGCTCGAACGCCCCTGGTGCCTCGCCGCCTCGGGCGACCGGCTGTGGATCGGCGGGCGCGAACGGGTGTGGAGCCTGCCCATCCGGTGAGCTTTCCCCTCACCTGCGGTCGGCGGCGAGCCGATCGGTTTTCCGGGAGAGGAATCCATGCTCATCATTCTTTCGCTGGCCAGCGCCGGCACGTGGAACGTGTGCTCCGCCACCGAGTCCCGAGCTTCGGGAAACGCTGGTTGGACCATCGTGGAGGAGAGGGATTCCGACGGTGGCGAGGATGTGCACCAGGGCACCTACCGGTCGTCGTCCGCCTACACCCAGTCCTTCCAACCCCGCCGTGATGGGGACCTGTGCACGGCCGACGGCATGGGCGGAAGCACCCAGCGGTGGAGCACGCAGCTCATCGCGGTGGACGAGCTCCCCACCAACGGCATCTGCCACGCATCCGTGTGGGCCGACGCCTACGCCGACAGCCGAGCGAACGCCTGGGTGGCCCAGACCCGCATCGCTGCCGCCGCCAGCACCAGCGCCATCACCCGCGCAGACGCAGGCAACACCGGCACGATCGGGGTGGATGGCGGGGGCGGCGCGCGCTTCACCTCGGAGTGGGTCTGGCAGGTGAGCGGGCCCGCGGCGCAGGTGCGGGGCACCATCCAGGTCGACCCCAGCGCGGCCTACAACGGCGCCTCGCTACAGGTTCCCGGCTGGGCGAGCGTCGTGGTCTGGGACGGTCGGGTGACCGGGTGGGTCCGCCGCGGTTCGGAGTGGGTGGAGGTCGATCACTCCACTCCCTTCGACCTCACCTTCGGCGCCGTCACCGCCTCGCGCGGCACTGCGTGCATGCAGGGCGTGGCCTCGGCGGCGAGCCGCGCCGAGCCCGGCGAAGGCAACGCCGGCGGGGCGGGGTTCACGGTGGAGATGGAGACCGTCCGGTCGACCGCCGCGCCCGACCGTCACCCGGTCGCCAAGGGTCCGGAGTTCGACCCCTGCGGCTGCTGAGCCCTACTCGAGCCGGAGCTCCGCGCTCCCGACATCGCAGTACGCCCCGCATTCGTCGATCCGGCCCACGGCATCGGCCCACTCGGGGGTGATCTCGCCCACCCAGCGCTCGCCCGCGTCGTCGGTGAGGGTGAGGCTGGCGGTGGTGAAGCGGCTGTAGAGGAGGAAACCATCCTCGAGGCAGAGGCCGACCGGGTCCTCGGCGCCGGGGCAGTCGAACTGGGCGTCGTCGCCGTTGTCCATGGCGGCGAGCACCCGGAACGTGGACAGCGGCGCGCCGATCGCGTTGATGACGTAGCCGGTGAAGGCATCGCGGCACTCCATGCCGGGGCAGGTGTCGGCCACGACCCCTCCCGAATCGCCACCGCCGGAGTCGTCGGGAGGGCCGGCACACGCGAACAACGCGAGGAGCATCATCCCCCCAACGTAGGCAGGCGGGGTTAGCCGCGCACATGCTCTCCCGGCTCCGCCTGATCCAGGGCGTCCTCGCGAACGTGTTCTCGGTGCGGGTCGTTCCGCTCTTCGTGGTGTGCCTATACGCGGGCCTTCGGCTCAACGTGTGGCTCTTCATGGCGCTGGACCGCCTGTTCTTCCCCTCGCTGGCCACGCAGCGCGTTCAGCGCCCGATCGTGATCGTGGGCAACCCGCGAACCGGCACCACCTTCCTCCACCGCTTCCTGGTGGAGCAGCGGTTCGGCGTGGGGCTCCACCTCTACCGCAGCCTGTACCCCTCCATCCTGCTGCAGAGGCTGCTCCGGCCGCTGCTCCCGCTGCTCGAGAAGGTCTCGCCGGCCCGTTTCCATGCCTCCGCGGCGCACGACACGAACCTCTCCTCGGTGGAGACGGACGACGTCACGGTGTTTTTCCGCTACGCCGACGGCTTCTTCGTGTACGGCTTCTTCCTCGCCTGGGACGAGGCCGACCTGCGCTCCATGTTCGCCCCCGAGGTGCGCGACACCACCGCGCGGGACTTCGACTGGCTCGAAGCGGTCTGGCGCCGGAGCCTCGTGGCCCAGGGCGGCGATCGGGTGGTGGCCAAGCTGTTCTCCACGGGCGTGCGCACGCCCGCTTTCCTCGAACGGTTCCCCGACGCGCACATCCTCTACATGGTGCGCGATCCGGTCGAGGTCATCCCCAGCACCTTCAGCCTCGTGACCGGCGTGCTGGAGAAGGCCCTCGGCTACTCCACCCTGCCCGCCGAGGTGCGGAACCGGTACAACGAACGCCTGTACCTCGCGCTCGTCGACCTGTTCCGCCGCTTCCACGAGGACTGGACGAGCGGGCGCATCGACCGCTCGCGGGTGATGGTCGTGTCCTACACCCGGATGATGAACGACTTCGATGGGTTGATGGCGGAGATGATCCCCTTCTTCGACATGAAGCCCACTCCGGCCCAGCTCGAGGCGATCCGCAAGACCGCCGAGGAGCAGCGCGCCTACAAGAGCGGCCATCGCTACCAGCTCGAGCGTTACGGGCTCGACGCCGACCGCATCCGGCGCGACTGCGCCTTCGTGTACGAGACCTGGCTCAACTCCTGACCCGAAGTCCCCCATGCTGCTCGTCGCCACCGCCTTCGCCGCCGACCCCACCTTGGAGCTGAAGTGGCGCGGCGGCGTGGCCGAGCTGCGCGTGACCCCGCCGCCCGGAGAGCACGTGAACCTCGCGGCGCCCGCGCGGTGGGTACTCGGGGGAACGGAGGTGGCCGGCACCGGCGCTCTGGCGGGCGTGCGCCTGCCCATGCCGGAGGGAGGCGGTCTCGTCACGGTGGAGGTGCCGCTCTGCGCGGACGACAACTCGGCCTGCCGGCAGGTCTGGTCGTCGGGAACGGTGGACGGCAGCCGCGCCGGGGCGCTCCGGCTCGCCGTCGGCACGCCCGCCCCGGCACGGGCGGCCCCGAAGGGGCGCGTGGCGAAGGTGTACGACTTCGGCGCGGTCTGGTGCCCGCCGTGCAACCGCATGCGCGCCGACGTCGTCGATGCCCCCGAGCATGCCGAGCTGGTGAGTACGCTGGGGTTCGAGATCATCGACGTGGACCGCCCCGAGAGCTGGACGCTCAAGGAGCGCTACGCCGTGGGCGGCTACCCCACGCTCGTGGCTGTCGATGCCGCTGGGAACGAGCTGGACCGCTACGTGGGCTACGAGGGGGAAGCCTCCCTGCTCGCCTGGTGCGCGGGGCTCGCCACGGTCGCGCCGCTCCCCGCACTCGCCGCCGGTCCTCCCCCCGGAACCACGCCCGAGGTGGCCGGCGCCACCGCCCTGCGCCTCGCGAGGGTGCAGCGCGAAGACGACGCCCGCCGCTGGCTCGCCGCCGCCGGCGACTCGCGCGATGGCCACGTGGCCCGCCTCACCCTCGGCCCCGACCGCGAATCCGCCGAGTGGCTCCTCGCCCACGACCCGCATGGCGACTGGGCCCCCCTCGGCGTGGGCGCCTTCCCCGAGCTCTGGCCGCGCCTGGCCCCCGCCGTGGCGCTCGCCGCCCCCGACGAGCTGGCGGCCGCGCTCGATGCGTGGGCCGCCACCGCGCCCCCCGAGGCCGCCATGGCCGCGCGCATCGGTGTGCTCGGCACCATCCGCGCCCGCCTCACCGGCGATCCCGCCCACGATCGCGGCTTCATCGTGGACTACACCGACACCCTGGCCTCCACCGGGAACCTGGCCGAGGCGCTGCAGGTGCTCGCCACCTACGCCGCCACCTACCCCGAGGAGTTCACCTTCCACTTCGCCGCGAGCCGCCTGCTGCTCGATGGGGGGCGCCCTGCCGAGGCCGAAGTCAGCGCCCGGGAAGCGTTGAGGCTCGCCTGGGGCGACCAGCGACTGCGCGCCGTGCAACGCCTCGCCAAGGCGCTCGACGCGCTCGGCCGCCGCCCCGAGGCCCTCGCCGCGCTCGAGGCGGAGCTCGCCACCGCCCAGCGGCCCGCGCCCGACCAGAAGGTGCGCACGCACCGCTACATCGGCGAAGTGGAAAAGCTGGCCGCCACGATGCGGAGCAGGAAGTAGGCCCCCTCAGGGGATGAGCTCCACGGCCACGCTGGCCGGGCCGTGCTCGCCCACCGGCTCCAGGCGATCGGCCACCACGCCCATCCGCACGATGACGGCGGCGATGCTCTCGGCACGGGCCGCGGCGCGCGCTTCGTCGAGGTCGTGCACCGTGATGCGCACCCGCGCCTCGGAGTACTGCTGGAGCGCGCCGGCGAGCAGCGCCGCCCGGTCCTGCCCGCCTTCGGTGAGCTCGTCCCCCTTGAACCGGTAGCGCGGCTGCTCGCCGAGGGCGGCGCGCAGGAGCGGGGGGAGCACCTCGGGTACGCCGTCGCCGTCCTCGAAGAAGTTCAGGTTCTCGGGATCGTTGGGCGCGCGGTCGAAGACATCGCCCACGCCATCGCCGTCGTTGTCGGGGTCGGGGCAGCCGTCGCCATCCTCGAACGCATCGGCATCCTCGGCGCGGTTGGGGCAGCGGTCCAGCACGTCGATGACGAGGTCCTCGTCGTTGTCGGCGTCGAGGCAGCCGTCGGAGTCGCGGAAGCCGTCGCGGTCCTCCGCTTCGTTCAGGCAGGCGTCCCGATCGTCCACGAGGCCGTCGCCGTCGTTGTCGGGGTCGGGGCAGCCATCGCCGTCGAGGAATCCATCGCGGTCCTCGGGCACGACGGGGCAGGAGTCGGCGCCATCGTTCACGGCGTCGCGGTCGTTGTCGGGATCGGGGCAGCCGTCGCCGTCGTCGAAGCCATCGCGGTCCTCGGCGGTGGTGGGGCAGCGGTCGCCCCGGTCGCTCACGCCGTCGTCATCGCGATCAAAACCGCGGGGGAGGTGCAGGGCGAGGCCCACGCTGAGCCGCAAGGCCACTTCGTCCTCCGCCGTCCAGGTGGCGCGCAGATCGGGCTGCAGGTCGAGCACCGGCACCAGCGTGAGGTCGAGCCCGAGGCCCGCTTCAAGCATGAAGTCCACGCGCCCGTCGTCGCGCACCCGGGCGCCGCCGCCGAAGCGCGCCGCCGCCACGATGTCGGCCACCGGATCGCCGAGGAAGCCGACCCCATCGAGCGCCACGTCGGTGCCGTGCGGGCCGCGCGCCACGACGAGCTCGCCGCCCGCCTCGGCGAGCGGACGCACCCGTGCGCGGGCGCCCCAGCTCGTTCCCGGCTGCAAACCGGTCTGCCCCAGCGGGATGTCCTCCCCCAGGAACAGCACCAGCCCCAGCTCCGCAGTGGTCACGCTGCCCCCGCTATCGCCCCCGCCAACGCTCGGGGCCCCCGAGCGCACGGACGGACAACTCTCGACCATCGGTGCGAACCTCTACCGAGCCGTCAAGGTCGGTGCGCCACACCTGCGTTGCCGGGAGGAGGAGGCCCACACGCGCGAGCGTTTCGCCGTGCGGGTGGCGGTAGCGGTTGTCGAAGCCGGCCGACACCACGACCGCGGCGGGGTGGACCGCGGCGAGCAAAGGACCGGTGCTGGAGGTGCGCGAGCCGTGGTGGCCGAGCTTGAGCACGTCGGCGCGCAAGGCGGCCCCGTGGGCGCGAACCAGCGCAGCCTCCTCGTCCCGCTCGGCATCCCCGACGAGGAGCAGGCTGCGGTTGCCCTGTCGCAGCCGGAGCACGAGGCTGCGGTCGTTCTCCTCCTCGGCCACGAAGCCCGTCTGGGGCAGCACGAGGTCGGGATGGCGGATGGACCACTCGGACACCCGCCCCAGCTCGAGCTCGGCGGGGAGCGCATCGGCGACGAGGAGGCGCACATCGAGCTCCGCCACCACCGGCACGAGCCCGCCGAAGTGATCGGGGTGCAGGTGCGAGAGGAAGACGGTGTCGAGGCGCCGGATGCCGCGGCCGCGCAGGTACCGAAGCAGCCCGGGGCCGGGCGGACCGCCGTCCACCAGCCACACCCGACCGTCGGGCCACTCGGCGATCGCCGCATCGCCCTGCCCAATGGCGAGGAAGGTGACGACCAGCTCCGACGGTGTGCGACGCGGCCAGGCGAGGCCCGACGCGACCAGCCCGAGCGCCAGCCACTCCCGACGCCACAAGCCCAGCGAGGCGAGGAGCACGAGGGCGCCGACCGTGCCGACGGCGGGGGCGAGCGGCGGCACGTCCACGAGGCGGAGGCCGAAGAGCCCGACATCGACGGCGGCGTCGGCGAACGCGAGGACGAGGCGCTGGGGAGCGCCGGTGAGCGCCGCGGCCAGCACCGCGAGCGGGGTGGCGAGGCTCGCGAGCCAGGGCACCGCCCAGAGGTTGGCCACCGGCGTGAGCCACGACAGGCTTTGGAAGTTCAGCGCCACCACCGGCAGCGTGCCCAGCGTGGCGCCCAGCGAGGAAACCACGCCGTTGGCCACCCACCGCGCCCCACCCGGCAGGTCGGGCGGGACGAGTCGGGCGAGGCGCGGGCCGACCAGGATCATGCCGAGGAGCCCGGAGAAGCTGAGCTGGAAGCCGAGGCTGCCGACGGCGCCCGGCTCCACGAAGAGCACGCCCAGCGCGGAGAGCGCCAGCGCCTTGCCGGAATGCAGCGTGCGGGATCCCGCGGTGGCCACCAGCGCCGCACCGGCCATCCACACGGCCCGCCGCGCGGGCACGCCCCAGTCCGCCAGATCGGCGTAGCCCGCGGCGCCGAGGAGCCCGCCGAGGGCCGTGATCCACCGGAACGCGTCGCTACGCCACACGAGCACCAGGGGGCGCGTGAGGAGCCAGACCAGGCCGTACCCGAAGGCAGCGCCGAGCCCCACGTGCAGGCCGGAGATCGACACCACGTGCCAGGTGCCAGTGCGCTTCAGGAGCGCCACCTCGTCGGCATCGAGGGCGGTGGCATCGCCGTCGACGAACGCGCGGAGGAGCGCGGCGTGGCGGGCGGCGGAGAGGTCGGGCGGCGGGCGGGGGCGCCCGAGACGCGCGGCATCGCGCGCGAGGACCTCGCTGCGCACGCCGGCCCGCGCCGCTTCGATGAGCGGGGCCGGTCGGCCGGGCAGGTGCGTGGGATCGATCCGCCGGGCCTCGCCCGCCACGAGGACCGACGTGCCGGCGGGCGGCGGCCGCCCCGGGAAGATCACCCGCAGTCGACCCGAGGCGGGCAACGGCGCCTCGCCGGGGCGCCCGAGCGCCGCCAGCTCAACGTCGGCCCGCCGGCCCTCCGCCGCCGTGGCCACCACCCCCCGCACCCGGACTTCGCCCACCACCTCCGGCCCGGCCGGAACCCGCGCCACGAGCGCGCCCCCGAGCATGAGCCCGGCCACGAAGAACGCGGCCGCGCCGGTGCGCGCGGTGGGCGCCACCGCCCCGAGCACCGCCGCCCCCACCCCCGCGGCCACGGCGGGCGCCACCCCTACCGGGCACCAGGGCCACACCCACGCCCCCACCACCGCACCCGCACCGAGTTTTCGCAGCATGCGGCCCGCCCATGCAAACGGCGGGCCTCGGGCCAACCTCGACTTTCCGACCGAAATACGACGGACGTCGGTCGGCGCCGCCCGACCCCCGTCGGTCCGCCGATCAAAAAACTTGTTGACAGTGATTACTGTCATGTTTACAGTAATCGAGTGAACCCGCTCCACGCCTACCGCCCCCGCGAATTGTCGCTCCCCGCGCTGGTGCAGGCCGCTGCCGAGCTCGGCGCGCGCCTGCCCGCCTCGGCCGATGAGCGCGTGCGCGCCGAGGTCGATGAGCGCACCGTGCGGTACTACCAGTCCACCGGCCTCGTGGATCGCCCCCTCCGCTACGAGGGCCGCACCGCCCTCTACGGGTACCGGCACCTCCTCCAGGTGCTCGCCACCAAGGCGCTTCAGGGCGCCGGGTACAAGCTCTCCCAGGTCCAGGCCTCCCTCGCGGGCGTGCCCACCGGCGAGCTCGAGGCCGCCGTGGCGCGCGCGCTCGGCGAGGCCGCCGCACCGGCGCCCCCCGTACCGGCGGCCGCGCCCGCGCCCCGCGCGCTCGTGCAGTTCGAGGTCTCGCCCGGCCTCTGGCTCACTGTCGACCCTGCGGTTCACCCTGATCCCGCCGCGCTCGCGGCCGCCCTCTCCACCCACCTCACCCGGAGCACCCCATGACCACCCTCCCCGCCACCGCCACGCTCGCCACCGGCTCGCGCGGCGATCTCGGCGGCCTGATCGCCCTCGTCGCCGGTCGCGAAACCGCGCTCCCGCTCGCGCGGGTGTCGGTGCGCACCACGATCGCCGGGGCCGTGGCCCGCACCGAGATCGAGCAGGTGTTCCAGAACACGCTCGCCACCCCGATGGAGGCGGTGCACATCTTCCCGCTGCCGCCGGGTGGCGTGGTCACGGAGGTTCAGCTCCGCTGCGGCGAGCTCATCGTGAAGGCCGAGTGCCGAGGCCGCGAGGAAGCCGAGCGCACGTTCGCCGCGGCGCGCGAGCAGGGGCACCGGGCCGCGCTGCTCACGGCGGAGCGGGCCGACGTCCACACACTGCGGGTCACGTCGCTCCCCCCCGGCGAGAGCGTGCGGGTGCGGATCGTGGTGATGGAGGTACTGAAGGCGGAGGATGGCGCCTTCCGCTGGCGCTTCCCCACCGTGGTGGCCCCCCGCTACATGCCGGGCCGGTCCACCGGTCGCACGGGACCCGGCGTGGCCGACGACACCGACCAGGTGCCCGATGCCTCCCGCATCAGTCCACCCCTGCGGCTCGCCGGCGGCACGCCGCTCGACCTTGAGGTGTCCTTTCTCGGCACGCCCGCGCGGCTCTCCTCCAGCCTGCACGCCCTGCGGGTCGATCTCGCATCCGGCGTGCGCGTGGCCCCCAACGGCTCGCAGACCTGCGACCGCGACTTCGTCCTCGCCTTCGCATGGGCCGGTGCGGAAGGGGGCCACCGCGCCTGGACCGACGGCGAAACCACCCTCCTGCTCGTCGACCCGCCGGCCGTCGCCGCCAGCCCGTTGCCGCGCGACGCCGTCTTCCTCGTGGACATCAGCGGCTCGATGGAAGGCCAGAAGCTCAACGCCGCGAAGCGCGCGCTCCGCACCGCCCTCCGCGGCCTCGTCCCCGGCGACCGGATGCGCCTCATCGCCTTCGACGACGACGTGGAGGCCCACACCACCACGTTCACCACGTTCGACGATGCCTCGCTGCGCGCCGCCGAAACCTTCGTGGGCCGGCTGCGCTCCCGTGGCGGCACCGAGATGCTCGCGCCGATCCGGGAAGCGCTCGCGGGTGAACGCCCCGCCGCCCGCCTCCGCACCGTGCTGCTCATCACCGACGGCCAGGCGGGCAACGAAGAAGAGCTGGTCGCCGCCGTGGCGCACCGCCGCGAGGGCGCCCGCTTCTTCACGCTCGGCATCGACACCGCGGTGAACGCGGCGCTGCTCGAAACGCTCGCGCGGGTCGGGGGCGGCGCCTGCACGCTCTGCACCCCGGCCGACGACATCGAGTCGGTGGTGGCGGGCATCGAAGCGCGGTTCGGCTCCCCGGTGGCCGACGAGGTCCGGGTGGAGGGGGAGTCCGCCCGCCCCGAGGGGCGCACGCTGTTCGCCGGGCAGCCGCTCGCGATGCTCGTGCGTGGCACCGGTGCAACCGTGGTGGCGAAGGGCCGCACCGCTCAGGGCGAGGCGCAGTGGTCGGCCGTGCCGCAGCGTGCCCCGTTCAGCCTCGCCGCGCCGTGGGCGAAGGAGCGCATCCAGTGGCTCGAGGACCGGCTGAGCCTCCGGCCGTTCGAGGAGGAGGCCATCAGGCCGGAAATCCGGCGCATCGCCCTGGAAGCGGGCGTGGCCTCGCGCCTGACCGCGTTCGTGGCGGTCGAGCGCACCCGCCGCGTGGACGGGAGCGTGCAGGAGGTGGTGCAGCCGGTGGAGCTGCCCGCGATGTGGGTCGCCGAGGAAGTGGCGACGTACGGAGATGTCCAGTTCGCCATGGCCCCGCCGCCGCCGCCCGCTGGCGGCGCCCCCGCCCCCATGGTCGCCCGCGCGCGCAGCATGCCCGCGTTCGATGCCCGCGAGGCGGATGACGCGGAGGGCACGCCGATGATGAGCGCGCCGCCCGCCCGCAAGAGCCGCGCCGCCCTGCCCACGCTGGCGCGCTCGATGATGGCGAAGCTGGCCGGGCCCGCCTCTCCCCCCCGCCATGAAGCGGCCGCCGCCCCGAGCATCGCCGCCCTCGTGCAGCGCCAGGAGGCCAACGGGAGCTGGGGCAACGACCCCCTCCGCACCGCAGCGGCGCTCCTCGCCCTGTTGCGGGATGGCCACACCCGCCATGCGGGGCTCCGCAAGCGCGCTGTGCAGAAGGCGGCCGCCTGGCTCGCCCAGCACGTCGGCGTCGCGGAAGTGGCGGCCGTGCTCGCGCAGCTGGAGCTGGTGGAGGCGGGCGGCGAATACCAGCATCGGCCGCCGTCCAGTCTCCGCGGCGCCGGCCCGGAAGGCGCGATGCTGGGCTGATCGCCGGTCGGCGGCGGAGGGACGATTGCGGCGCGGCGGGCTACGTCGTGGCCACGATGTCGCTGAGCCGCCGCAAGCTGCTGATCGGTGCCTCGGCAGCCGCCTTCGCCCCCCGGCTCGGGTGGGCGGGAACCGCCGAGCGGATCAACCCGCGCTCGATCGCCGTGGGGGATGTCGGCACCCACGGCGCCACGCTCTGGGCGCGCGGGCGCCGCGAGGGTCGCCTCGTGGTGCAACTCGCCCCCGACCCGGACTTCCGCAACATCCGCGAGCTGCTCGGGCCGCTCGCCTCGGCGGACACCGACTTCACCGCGCGGCTGCGGGTGGATGACCTCCCCAGCCGCGAGCGCATGTACTGGCGCGCCACGCTCGATGCCGGCGGCGACCGCGCGGAGTGGATGGCCGGCAGCTTCCTCACCGCTGGCGCCGGTCGCGACGTACGCTTCGTCTGGGGAGGCGACACCGGCGGGCAGGGCTACGGCATCAACGACCAGTTCGGCGGCATGCGCATCTTCGATGCGATCCGGCAGCACCACCCCGACTTCGTGATCCACGCGGGCGACCTCGCCTACAGCGATGGCCCGATGGAGGAGCGCAAGGAGGCGCCGGATGGCTCCATCTGGCACAACCTCGTCACCCCCGAGGTGGCCAGGGTCTCCGAAACGCTCGACGAGTTCCGGGGCCGGTTCCGCTACAACCACATCGACGAACACTTCCGCGCGATGCTCACGGAGGTGCCCATCCTCCACATGTGGGATGACCACGAGTACAAGAACAACTGGTACCCGGGCGCCCCGATCCGCGACAAACGGTACAAGGCCCAGAACATCAACGAGCTGGTGCCGAACGCGCGCCGCGCCTTCTTCGAGTACACGCCCACCGACTCGAACCAGCTCTACCGCAAGGTGGAATACGGCCCGCTTCTGGACGTGTTCCTGCTCGACTGCCGGAGCTACCGTGGCCCGAACAGCGCCGGCCGGCAAACGTGGTACCACCCCGGCGCCCACTGGCTCGGCCCCTTCCAGCGCGACTGGCTCAAGGTGGAGCTCGCCCGCTCCAAGGCGCGGTGGAAGGTCGTGGTCAACAGCATGCCCCTCGGCATCATGCCGCGCGGGGGCGGCAAGCCCAGCGACAACGCCACCAACGGTGGGGGCCAGCCGCTGGGCCGCGAGTTGGAGATCGCCCACATCCTCCGGTACATCCGCGAGAGCAACGTGCAGAACGTCGTGTGGCTCACGGCCGATCTGCACTACGGCGCCGCCACGCACTACAGCCCCGACCGCGCCCAGTTCAAGGAGTTCGACCCCTTCTGGGAGTTCATGGCCGGCCCCTGGAACGCCGGCACCGGCAAGCTCCACAAGCTCGACCCGACCTTCGGCGCCCGGAGCGAGTGGGTGAGCATCACCAAGGAAACGAACCGGCACGCCTCCCCCGCGGAGGGGGCCCAGTTCTACGGCCTCGTGGAGATCGACTCGGGGAGCGGCGACCTGACGGTGAGCTTCCACGATCAGGAGCAGGCCATGCTCCACCGCCAGACCCTCAAGGCCAGGTGACCATGTTCCCGCTGCTGTTCGCCCTGGCCTGCTCGGGGAAGGGGGACGACGTGCACCACACGGTGCGCCACGACTCCGACGTGCCCCTGAAGACCGAGGGCCCGCTCGTGCTGCTCATCGTGCTCGACACGCTGCGCGCCGATCACCTCTCCCAGTACGGGTACGATGCCTCCGTGAGTCCCGGGCTGGAGCACCTCGCCGCCACCTCCACGCGCTTCGCGCACGCCTACGCGCCCGCGCCGTGGACGCTCCCCTCCACCACGAGCATCCTCACGGGGAACCACCCCCTCCGGCACGGCCTCCGCCACTCGGGGGATGTGCTTCCCCCCGAAGCGGTGACCCTCGCCGAGACCCTCCGCGAGGCGGGCTGGGCCACGGCCGGATGGTCCTACAACGTGAACATCGCGCCCTCCCAGGGGCACGATCAGGGCTTCGACGAGTTCACCTCGAACACCGGCAAGGTGCTCGCCTACCCGCACGCAGGCCGCATGACCGCCGCTGCCGCCGAATGGCTGAAGGCCCGACCCACCACGCCGGCGCTGGTTTACCTCCAGCCGATGAACTGCCACGGCCCCTACAAGGTGCCCAGGGCCCGCCGCAGCACGCTCCTCGGCCGCGATCCATCGGAGGTGTTCGTGTACTACGGGCCCCTGATGAAGTCGATCATGCGGCGCGGCCAGCTCGACGCGCGCGACAACGTGGGGCCGAAGTACCTCGGCAGCCTCAAGGAGCAGTACACCACCGCCATCCGGTACGAGACCGACGAGGTCGGAAAGCTGCTCGCGGGCCTCGAAGCCGACGGTCGCTACGACGATGCCCTCATCGTGCTCACGTCCGACCACGGCGAAGAGCTCTACGACCACGGAGGGTTCTCCCACGGCTACACGCTCTACGACGAGCTCATGCACGTCCCGCTCTTCGTGAAGCTGCCCGGCCAGAAGGAGTCCCGGGTCGTCGAGGCCGCCGTCTCTACCGTGGATGTCACTCCCACGGTGCTCGACGCGCTCGGCCTGCCCGTGCCGGAGCTCGACGGCCGCTCCCTGCGGGCCGCCGCCGCCGGAGCGCCGATCGGCTCGGCCGACCAGATCTTCGACGTGCACTGGGCCAAGCGCACCATCGCGCAGGGCTTCCTCCGCGACGGTTGGAAGCTCGTGCGTACCACCTCGGACTACCAGGGCGTCAAGGGCGAGCACGGCCTCTTCCACCTCGCGGAGGACCCTGGGGAGAACCACGACCTCTCCGCCACCGACCCCGCCCGTCTGGCGGAGCTCGGGCAGCTCCTCGACAGCGCGGTGAAGCGCCTCGAAGGCGGCGCCCAGCCACAGAACGTCCTCTCGGACATGGACCGCGATCAGCTTGAAGCCCTGGGGTATCTGGAATGAGCGTGACCGAATCGGCGAGGCATCCTTCCACGTGCCCGCTGGACTGCCCCGACCAGTGCAGCCTCAGCGTCACGGTGGAGAAGGGTCGGGTCACGCGGATCGGCGGAACGCACGCGAACCCCTTCACGGCCGGGTTCATCTGCGCGAAGGTGCGCGACTTCGGCAACCGCGTGCACGGCAAGGAGCGGGTCCTCCACCCCACGATCCGCACGGAAACGGGTTGGAAGGAGGTGTCATGGGAGGAGGCGATGACGCTCGTCGCCGACCGCTTCCGCGAGATCATCGAGACCGATGGCCCCGAGGCCATCCTCCCGGTGTGGTACGGCGGCAGCAACGGCTTCCTCACCGGTGGCGGCGCCGACCAGCGCCTGTGGAACCGGCTCGGCGTGTCGCAGTGCGACCGTACGCTCTGCGCGGCGAACACCTCGGCGGCCGTCCGGATGGCCTACGGCGAGCTGCCCTCGGCCTCGCTGGAGGACATCGAACACAGCGCGGCCCTCTTGCTGTGGGGGGTGAACCCCTCGGCGAGCGGGATCCACCTTGTGCCGGTGATCAAGCGCCTGCGTGAGCGGGGCGGAAAACTGGTCGTGGTCGACCCGCGCCGCACCCCGATGGCCGAGGTCGCGGATGTGCACCTCGCGGTCCTGCCGGGCACCGACGTGCCGGTGGCGCTCGCGATGGCCCACATCGCCTTCACCGAGAGCCTCGCCGACGAGGTGTGGCTCGAAGCCAACGCCGACGGGTGGGAGTCCTACCGCGAGGCCGCCCGCGCCTGGACCCCCGCGCGCGCCGCGGCCACCGCCGGCGTCAGCGCCGCCGACATCGAACGTGCCGCCCAGCTCTACGCCGACGCCACCCCCGCCATGGTGCGCCCCGGCTGGGGGCTCGAGCGCACCCGCAACGGCACCGACAGCGTGCGCGCCGCGCTGCTCCTGCCCGCCGTGTTCGGGAAGTTCGGGCGGCGGGGTGGTGGCTACGTGATGTCCACCTCGAGCGGCCTGCGGGCCCGGCCCGTAGAATGGCAGGGCACGAGCCAGGTGCCTGCGTTCAACCTCTCCAGCCTCGGGCGGGAGCTGCGCGAGCGCCAGGAACGGCCGATCCGCGCCGTCTACGTCTACAACTGCAACCCCGTGGCCACGCTTCCCGACCAGGCGGCGGTCGTGGCCGAGCTCTCCCGCAAGGGGCGCTTCCTCGTGGTGCACGAGCAGGTGTGGACGGACACCTGCGCCATCGCCGACGTCGTTCTCCCCGCCACCACCTTCCTCGAACACCGCGAGCTGAGCAACGCCTACGGCACCTACATGCTGCAGTGGTCCGAACCGGTCATTCCGCCCGTGGGCGAAGCCCGGAGCAACCACGAGGTGTTCCAGGACCTCGGGCGGCGCCTCGGCGTGGTCGACCCCATGACCGAGGAGGAGCTCGCCAGCCGCGTGCTCGGCACCATGCCGCAGGCGCCCTCCCTCGCGGAGATGAAGGAGCGCCGCGTGCTGCACCTCACCTCGCCGGTGCAGTTCGTGAACGCCACGCCGGGCCGGCAGCGCGTGCAGTTCACGCCCGTCCCCCGGCACCGTCCGCCGCCCGCCGACGCCAAACAGCCGCTCATCCTCGTTTCCCCCGCCACCCCGCACGCCATCTCGTCCACCCTCTACGAATCCGAGCGCAACGCCATCCTCGGCGTGAACGCGGAGGACGCCCAGGCGCGCGGCCTGAAGGAAGGCGACGTCGTGCGGATGTGGAATTCGCGCGGCGAGGTGCGCGTGCCCATCCGGATCGACGACACCGTGCGGGCCGGCGTGGTGGTGCTCCCCAAGGGAATCTGGCGCCACGCCACCCGCAACGGGTGGACGAGCAACGTGCTCATCCCCGACCACGTAGACGAATACGGCCTCGGCGCCTGCTACTACGATGCCCGGGTGGAGATCGAAGCGGAGTAGTCGCTCCAACGCTCCGGGATCTCCGTGGCCGGATCGGCGCTCCCATCGTGTTAGCCGCCGCCCACCTCGCGGGTGTGGGCATGCGCAATTGGTCGATCCAGGACAGCGTCGAACGCTACAACGTCCGCAACTGGGGGCGTGACTACTTCCGAATCAACGATTCGGGCAACGTGGAGGTCACCCCGGCCGGTCCGCGCGGCGACTCGATCGACCTCAAGAAGCTGGTGGACGACCTCGTCGGTCGCGACCTCCAGCCGCCGCTCCTCATCCGGTTCACCGACATCCTCGAGCACCGCGTGCGCACGATGGCCATGGCGTTCAAGCACGCCATGCGCGAGTACGAGTACACCGGCAAGTACCGGGGCGTCTTCCCGATCAAGGTGAACCAGCAGCGCCACCTCGTGGAGGACTACGTCAAGGTGGCGGCGCAGTACCACATGGGGCTCGAGTGTGGCTCCAAACCCGAGCTCCTCATCGTGCTCGCGCTGATGGACGACCCCGAGGCCCTCATCATCTGCAATGGCTACAAGGACGTCGAGCTCATCGAAACGGCCCTGATGGCGCAGCGCCTCGGCCGGAACCCGATCGTGGTGATCGAGAAGTTCAGCGAGTTCAAGCTCGTGTGCGACGTGGCCGACCGGGTGGGCGTCTCGCCGGTCATCGGCATGCGCGCCAAGCTGGCTACCAAGGGCGCCGGCCGGTGGGAAGGAAGCGCCGGAGATCGCGCCAAGTTCGGCCTCACCGTGGGCGAGATGGTGGAGGGCGTGCGCTACCTCGAGTCGCGCGGGCGCCTCGACTCCATGCAGCTCCTGCACTTCCACATCGGCTCGCAGGTGAGCGCCATCCGGAGCGTGAAGAACGCGCTCCGCGAGGCCGCACGGGTGTACACCGGGCTCTGCAAGCTCGGCGCCCCGATGCGCTACTTCGACGTAGGTGGCGGGCTCGGCGTGGACTACGACGGCAGCCGCACCAACTTCGAGTCGAGCGTGAACTACACGATCGACGAGTACGCCGCCGACGTCGTGGCCGCCGTGGTCGGCGCGTGCGACGAGGCGGAGCTCACGCACCCCACCATCGTGACCGAGTCCGGGCGCGCGATGGCGGCCCACCACAGCGTGCTCGTGTTCAACGTGCTGGGCGTCACCGAGTTCCCCAATGCGGCGGTGATCGATCCCGTCACCGAGGAGGACCCGGAGTGCCTCCAGGAGCTCCACCAGGTCTGCGACAGCATCAGCCGCAAGACCTTCCAGGAGGCCTACCACGACGCGCTGGCCGCCAAGGAGGAGGCGCTCACCCTGTTCAACGTCGGCCAGCTCACGCTGGAGCAGCGCGCGCGCGCCGAGCGGCTCTTCTGGCAGGCCTGTCAGCGGATCATGCACGTTTCCCGTCAACAGTCCTACGTGCCCGACGAGCTGGAGGGGCTCGAGAAGGCCCTCGCCGACACCTACTTCTGCAATTTCTCGGTGTTCCAGAGCGCGCCGGACAGCTGGGCCGTCAAGCAGCTCTTCCCGGTGATGCCCATTCACCGCCTCGACGAGCAGCCCTCCCGCCAGGCCATCCTCGCCGACATCACCTGCGACAGCGACGGCAAGATCGACCGGTTCATCGATCTGCGCGATGTGAAGGACGTCCTCGATCTGCATCCCCTGCGCGAGGGCGAGCCCTACTACCTCGCGATCTTCATGGTCGGCGCCTACCAGGAAATCCTCGGCGACCTCCACAACCTCTTCGGCGACACCCACGCCGTGCACGTTTCGCTCGACGAGGATGGCGGCTACTCCATCGACCACGTCATCGAAGGCGACACCGTGACCGAGGTGCTCAGCTACGTGCAGTTCGGCCGGGCCGACCTCGTTCGGCGCGTGCGCCGCGCCACGGAGAAGGCCATGAAAGAAGGCCTCATGACCGTGACGGAAGCCGCGAAGATGGTCGGGGCCTTCCAGACGGGGCTCGACGGCTACACCTACCTCGAGGAATAGACATGTCCTACGCTCCGAACGACACCTGGAACCTCGACTCGATCCTCCCGGGCGGGCCGGCCGGCGCGGCCTTCGAGGCGGAGTACGCGGCGGTGGAGACGGCCCTCCGCGAGCTGGCCGTCCGCGCCGCGGCGTTGCCCGCCCAGCCAGCGCCCGCCGTCCTGGCCGGCCTGCTCCTCGACCTCGAGCGCATCTCGCCGCGCGTCGACACGCTCTTCTCCTTCACCGGCTGCCACGCCGCGGCCGCCGCGCGCGATGAGGCCGCCGCCCGCGCCGAAGCGCGCATGGCTTCGTTGGGCGGCCTGAGCGCCCAGACCTGGGTGGCCCCGCGCGACCGGGTGGCTCGCATGCCCCAGGCCGACTTCGATGCGCTCCTCGCCGAGCCCGCGATCGCCCACATGCGGAACATGCTCCTCTCCGACCGGGCCCAGGGGCGCCTCCGCCTCTCCGAGGCCGAGGAGTCGCTGCTCGCCGGCCTCTCGCAGGATGGCATCGTGGCCTGGGGCCAGCTCTACGACGTAGAAGCCGGCGCCCTCTCCGTGACGCTCGACCGCGGCAACGGCCCGGAGACCCTCTCCGCCGGCCAGGCCGAGATGCTGCTGTACCACGACGACCGCGCCGTTCGCGCCGCCGCCTTCGAGGCCGTCCAGGCCACGTGGCGCACCATCGACCGCCGCTGCGCCACCGCGCTGACGCACATCACCGGCACCCGCCTCACGCTCAACGACCGCCGCGGCCTCGACGAGCTCGACGAGCCGCTGGTGCAGTCGCGCATCGCCCGCACCACGCTCGACGCCATCATGGAGGCCTGCCGCGAGGCCCGGCCCCTCATGGTGCGCTACTTCAAGGCCAAGGCCCGCGCCCTCGGCGTGGAGCAGCTCCAGTGGTACGACCTCGGCGCCGGCGTGGGCGAGGCCGGCGCCGGGGTGAGCTACCCGGCCGCCCAGGACATCATCGTGCAGCAGTTCGGCGAGTTTGCGCCGGGCATGGCCACGTTCGCCCAGCGCGCGCTGTCGGAGCGCTGGGTGGAGGTCGAGGATCGGAGCGGCAAGCGCGGCGGCGGCTTCTGCACCGAGGTGGCCTCCCGCAGCGAGACCCGCATCTTCATGACCTGGGCCGCGAACGACAAGGCCCCGGCCACGCTCGCCCACGAGCTTGGCCACGCCTTCCATGCCGAGGTGCTGTTCGAGCGCCCGGTGAGCCAGCGCCGCCTCCCGATGACCCTCGCCGAGACCGCGAGCACCTTCGCCGAAGCGCTCGTGCGCGAGGCCACCCGCACCCAGAGCACCTCGCCGGGCGCGCGGCTCCGCTTGCTCGACAACTCGCTTCAGGATGCGGCCGCGTTCCTCTGCAACATCCCCGCGCGCTTCGAGCTGGAGCGTTCGTTTTACGCGATGCGCCGCGAGGGGCCGCTCAGCCCCGACGCGCTCGATGCCGCCACGGTGCGCCTCTACTCCGAGTGGTACGGCGGCCAGCTCGCCAGCGTCGACCCGCTCTTCTGGGCTCGAAAGCTTCACTTCTTCATCCCCGGCATCGCGTTCTACAACTACCCGTACACCTTCGGGTTCCTCTTCGCGAACCTCGTGTACGAGGCCTTCCGCCCGCAGGGCGCCGCAGCCGAGGCGGCCTACCGTCGCCTGCTCGCCCGCACCGGCGATGACGACGCGGAGACCATCGCGCGGGAGGAGCTGGGGCTCGACCTCGGCGACGTAGCCACCTGGCGCCGAGCCATCGCCGGCATCGCACGCGACGTGGCCGACTACGAAGCCGCCGTGCAAGGGAACTGAGCCGAACCGCGGCTACCAGCCGCTGGTTACGGCCGAGTACAGGTCCTCGTTGGGGCGGACGTCGAGCGTGCCGTAGGCGTCGAACTTGGCGCCGAGCGCGGCCTCGTCATCCCGGTAAACGTCGGGCCGGTCGAAGTCGCCTTCGAGCCGACCGCGCAGCCCCCACGCCGTGGAGGTGCCCCAGAGCGCGGCGTCGATGGGGTCGTCGATGCGCTGGTAGGTCCACAGCGTCCACGGCCATCCGTGGGCCTCGAACGTGTCCACCATGAACGCAGCACCGGCGTAGGCCCAGTCCTCATCCTGGAACGTCGAGAACGAACCGATGTAGTAAGGCACGCCCTGCCGCTTCTGCGCGTCGTCGAACAGGGTGGCGTAAGCTGTGAGTACCGCCTCGTAGTCGGCGAGGCTGGATGCCCCCCACTCGAACAGGTGGGTGGAGTACACCACGCCTTCCCACCCCATCGTGGCCGGCTCGGGCAGCGTGTAGAGGCCGCGGAATCCGTCGTGGATCACCAGCAGGTGGTCATCCCCGCGCGCCCGAATCGCCTTCACCAGCTGGTCGTACATCTCGTCGCGGGACGACGCATCGGGCGCGGACATCGGCTCGGCCAGCAGGCTGTAGGCGGCCACCACATCCCGGTCGGCGTAGCGGCGCGAAAGCTCCTCCCACAGCTCCACCGTGAGCGCTTGCATCGCCGGGTCGGTGTAGAGCGTGGAGGGGCCCGAGTACTCGTTCTGGCCACCGGGGGCCTCCTGCACATCGAGCACCGCGTAGACGCCGTGCTGCTCGCACGCGTCCAGCACGGCATCGAGGCGGGCGAACGCAGCCTCGTTCCACACGAGCTCCGTCGGCTCGCCCACATCGGTCATCGACGTGAGGCCACGGTAGCCCATGGGGAGCCTCAGGAGGGTGAAGCCCTGGTCGGCGAGCCACGCGACGTCGTCCGCATCGAACCAGGCGCCCTGGAAACGATCGAGCAGGGCGTCGCGGCCCTCCACACCGAACCGCTCCTCCATCACGAGCCGCATGGCCTTGTCGGAATCATCCACGACCGAGGGGTAGCGGGCAAGTTCGGCAAGCAGCCCCGCCGCGGCCTCGACACCCACGCTCTCCTCGAGGCCGGCGCCCACCGCGGCGAGCCAGTCCGCATCCCCATCCTCGTTCGGTCCGACCGCCGTGACGACGGCATCAACCTCCGCGCCGAGCCCTGCCTCCTGCCCGATGAGGTGCAGGCGGCCGTGGGCGGGGTAGTCCACCAACGTGATCCAGTTTTCGTGAAAGTTCCACCCGCCGAGGGCCACGCCCCGGAGGGGAACGGCCTCCCCGGAGCCATCCACGATGCGGATGCCGTCGGCCCGCAGGCGCCGCGAAGGTTCGGACGAAGCGGTTTCAGACTCGGAGGCCGTGCAAGCGAGGAGGAGCGCGATCATTCGCGGACCACTATCGCCGCCGCGAGCTTGACGGCGGCACCCCAGGTGCGAGCGGGTCCTGGCTGTTGTTGAACGGCGTGGGAAACACACCCAGCTCGTACGTCCACGGGGCGACGCGGCTCAGCGTGAACCGCCGCCACTTGTGGTCGGCCTCCGGGTCACGCCCGGAGAGCACGTAGGCCACGACGCTGCTGGGGGGGCCATCCGTCCACCCTTCGACCACGTGGTCCACGTAGGGCCGCGCGCGCTCCTCGACCGTGAGCGTGAGCATGCGGCCGGCTTCGGCCTGGGCGCCGAGGCGGGGGAGGAGTTGCGCGAAAGAGATGCCCTTGGAGAGGGCCGAACCGAGTGCTTCGCTCATTGAATGATGACCTCCAGGCCGTCGTCGTGTTCGCCGCCGCGTGCATCACTTCCGGCCGTGAGCTGCGTGCCCAGCCAGATCTGCCCCTCGCGCTCGACCACCTCGAAGGTGGCGCGGGCGCGGTCGGGATCGGTGATGCAGGCGCCGGTGGTGAAGTCGTATTGCCAATCGTGGTAGGGACAACGCACACAGTTGCCCTCGATGTCGCCCTCGCCGATGGGGCCGTCTTCGTGGGCGCAGGCGTTGTCGATCGCGTAGAGGCGGCCGGCGTGGCGGAACACCGCCACGTTGTAGCCGGCATGCGCGTAGGTGCCGGCCTTGCCCTCGCGAACGGCCGCGGCAGCGGCGACCGCGCGGAGCGCGGAGGCGGGGGACGGCGCGGCGGGCGCAGCGGCCGCCGGAGCGGGCGCAGCGGCCACCGGG
>CAISIK010000052.1 GCA_903885375.1 uncultured Pseudomonadota bacterium | reverse complement strand
CGGGGGGTGGGCAGCTCCATCGGCTGGGAGTCCGAAGGCCCTTCCTCCGCGAACCCCTGTACCGGGGCATCTTCCGGCGGGATCGTACCCCGCCCCCGCTTGCCGCTCCGCCCGCGGGAGGCGGCCGGCGTGGGAAGGTCGGTGGCATCCACGGGCAGCGCCTGCGAGGCGCTCGGCGCGATCGACGTGACTTCGTCGGCCACGCTCTCGGCGTCGACGAGGCTCTTGCGGCTCCGGCCGAGACCGGCCGGCTTCGGCTGGCGCACGGGGCGGGGCGCGGGCCCGGCGTGCCCGAGCCCGGCGGGGGCCACGGGATCGACCGTGGCGAAGCTCCGGAGGGAGGCGACGGGCTGGTCCACCACCGAGGCGAGCTCGTTGGCGGTGAATCGCGGCAGGGCCTCAGACGACACCGCCGCGACGGCCACGGGGCGGGAGGGCGGGTACGAGACCTGGAAGAGGCAGTTCCCCACCAGCACCTCGTCGCCGGGCTCCAACGGCATCTCGCGGGTGCCGCCCGCCCCTTCGCGCGGGAACAACGCCAACAGCTCCTGGCCGCGCCGCACGAAGGTGTAGCAGTGGCGGGCGAGCGAACGGATCACCGGCTCCGCAGTGAGATCGACCTCGGCGTGGCTGCTCGCGACCATGATCGAGTCGGTGTAGAACTTGGACTTCTGGATGTCGCCGGTGCGCGAGCGGATGGTGGAGCCGCCGCCCACGCTGGGGAGCCACGCGATGTTGTCGTTGTGGGGCTCGTCGGGGAGCCGCACCTTGCTGCGGCGGTCGCGGCCGATCTGGAAGACGGCGCCGAAGTCGAGGTAGCTGCCGGCGCCGGGCCGGCGCAGCTCGCCGAGGTAGGGCCAGCCCTCGGCCTTCACGCCGCTGAGATCGGCGTACTCCACCTTCGCGCCATCCACCTCGATGGTGACCGAGCCCGTGAGGAGCACGGGACGGCCGGGATCGAGCGCCTTCCCGTCGAGCTTGACGCCGTTTCCGTGGGCCACGATCGACACCCGGGCGAAGCGCACCTGGATGGTGGCCTTCGCGGTCATGCTCGCGGAGGAGGTGGCCACCTGGGCCTGCGGGCCGAGGTAAACGTCGTAGCCCTCCATGAAGTTGCTGAAGTGCACCTTCTGCAAGAGGGCGCCGCGCTCCTGGAGGGTGAGCATGCGGGTGTCGGAGGCGTCGGGGATGATGGTCTTCTGGCGCTGCCCGAGCCCGCCGGGCGGCATCGTGGCGTTGGCGGGGCGGGCCTCGGGCTCCGCCTGCGCGGCCGGCGGCGCGGCCACGGCGGGCGCTTGCCGACGGGAGGCCGCGGGCGTGGGTTCGGCCGGCGGGCGGCCGGTCTGCGGCACGGGGATTTCGACGGTGGTGCTCTCCACGACCGCGAGCACGAGGAAGGCCACCGGCCGGCCATCGAGCTCCGCGATGGTGAGCACGCTGGGGCCGGACTCCGTCTGGTCGCTGCGCACGAGGTAACGGTCCTGCAGCTCGGGGCTGATCACGTGCATCAGCGAGCCGTCGGGGTACTGCTGCAACCGGTAGATGCCCGGCTCACGCAACGCGGGGTGCGCGAAGTTGTCGAGCCAGTGGCGGCCGAGCGTGAACACGATCTGGTCGCTGTAGAGGCGGCCCACCTCACGGTAGCCCTGCCAGACGCCGGGAAGGTTGAGGTGCACGGCCAGCACGGGGCGGCTCCGCATGGCGGGCCCCACGTACAGGTTGGGCAGGAGCCCCGTTACGAACTCACCAGCCTGCAAGCCGAAGGACTGGCTGAGCATCTCCTTGCCGCCATCGGCCACGAGGCGGAAGCGCAGGGGGCGCGTGCCGTACAGGAGCTCGAAGCGCTCCTGCAGGCAGAAGTCGCTGAACTGCTCGCCCATCTGGCGGGCGGCCCGCTCCGTCCATGCTTCGCCGGGCTGCGCGGCCGCGCGCCGGGCATCCGCCTGGCTCACGACCACCAGCACATCGGTGAAGGAGGCGATGCCATCCCCGCGCTCGGCCTGGATGTGCGCCCGGAGCCCGCCCCGCGAGCCCTGGTAGCTGGCGGTGTTCCAGAGGAGCCCGGGGTCGACCACGTAGTCGCCATCGGCCTGGTGGCGCCGCAGTCGTGACGCATAGAAGGCGGCGGCCGGATCCGGGTCGAGCACCACCTCCGCCCCACCCGACAGCCCCTGGGTGCGGCCGGTCGAGAAGATGCGCGAGATGAAGTCGGCAAGCTGTGCCATCGAGGCTCCGGGGCCGGTCGGGATAACCGGGCACGATGGGGCAGCGTATCGCGATCAGTGGCTCGGCCGGCGTGGGGAAGAGCACCCTTGCGCGCGCCCTTGCGGCGGAGCTCGGGCTGCCCTACCTGCCGGAAGGGATGCGCGAGTACCTGCAGAGCGGGGGGCCCGACCTGCACCAGCTCGGTCACGACGGCATCCGCGCCCTGGTCCTCCGGCTGTGGGAGGAGCGCCGCGAGGCCGAGGAGCGCGCCGCCACCGGGTTCGTGGCCGACCGGTCGAGCTACGACTTCGCGGCCTTCTGGCTGTTCTACCGCTTCGCCGAGCCCGCCGACACCGTCACGACCGCCTACCTCGACGCCACGATGCGCGCCGACCGCTACGACCTCGTGGCGCTGCTCCCCTGGGGGCGCCTGCCGCTCGTGGCCGACGGCGTTCGTAGCACCAACCCCTGGGTGCAGCTCCACACGCAGCTCCTCATCGAGGGAATGGTGCACCGCTGTGCGCCCGCCGTGGTCGAGGTGGCCGCCCTCGCCCTCGATGCGCGGGTCGCCGAGCTGAAGTCACGATTGGTGCGGTAGGGCACGGCGGTTCCCGCGCGGGCGGCCGGAGGTCGCGGTTATGGTCGGCCCATGCTGTTCGCCGCCCTGCTCGCCCCCGCCTTCGCTCTCGCCCCGCTTGAGGGGGGCGCCCCCTGCGCCACGGCAACGCTCCGCTCCGCCCGGCTCGCCGGCGCCGGCCCGGCCATCGAGCCGCCGCTGCGCGCAGTGGGCACCGGCCTCGACACCGAGCACTTCCACATCGAGGGTTACGACTACGACCCCACCGACGAGGAGCTCGCCGAGGTCGGCGAGATCTTCGAGGCCGTTTGGGACCGCGAGATCGGCTCGCTCGGGTACCGGCAGCCCTACGGCACCGACACCGGCCTGTTCACCGTGTACATCGAGAAGCTCGGCCGCGGCCTTTACGGCTACACCGACATGGAGCGCGACGGCCAGACCCCCTACATCGCCGTGAACAGCGACATGTCGTGGACCGGCACCACCGAGCGCGCCGCCCTCGAAGTCACGGCCGCCCACGAGTTCTTCCACGCCATCCAGTTCGCCTACGACTACTGGGAGGCCAGCTGGTGGATGGAGGCCAGCGCCGTGTGGATGGAGGAGCGCGTTTACGACGCCAACAACGACTACCTCTACTACCTCGGCGATGACTCCTGGCCCGACTACGTCGAGATCTCGATGACGGCCGAGAACGGCTGGCACGAGTACGGCGAGGGCATCTGGCCGATGTACCTCTCCGAGCTCCACGGCGGCGAGGCCACCCTCCAGACCCTCTGGGAGGCCTGCGAGTCGGCCGACGCCCCCGCGGTCTTCGCCGATCACTTCGGTGGCAACGATGCCTTCGAGGCCGTGCTTGTGGACTTCCACACCCGCAACGCCCTCGGCTATGCGGGCTACGAGGAGGGCGCCGACTGGTGGCCCGTGTACCGCACCGATCTCGGCAGCGATTCCAGCGTGCTCCCCGTCACCGTGGCCCCCGAGGAGTACCGCACCGACTACCTCGGCGTGAACTACTTCCGCCTGCCGATGCCGGAGGGCACCCCGTCGAGCCTGGAGCTGGCCTTCACGGGAGGCACCACCGAAGCCGGCGAGAACGTGCGGTGGATGGTCTCCATCGTGGGCACCGACGGCTCCACGTGGGATTCCGCCACCCAGAACACCCGCGACACCACCACCGTCACCCTCGGCGACTTCGGCACGAAGTGGCACGAAGCCTGGGTGCTCGTCACCATCCTGTCGGAAAACACCGGCGTGTCGCACGACGCCTACGACTCCGCCCGCGGCTACACCAAGACCCCGCCGGAGTACAGCTTCACCCTCTCGCTCGGCCCCCCCCTCGAGGGTGGCGACACCGGCGACACCGCCAGCGAGGACACCGCAGGCGAGGACACGGCCGGCGACACCGGGCCGGTGGACTGCTGCAAGGGCAACGGAAAGGGCGGCACCGAGGAGGAGCCCGATTGTGGCTGCAACTCCGGCGGGGCGGGCGGCATCGGGGTGGTCGCGCTGGCGCTCGCGGCGGCGTTCTCCCGGCGTCGGTGAGGGGTCGGTGGGGCGATGGCCGTTCGCCCGGCATCGGGTGGGCCGGCTCGCCGGCCATCGCGGCGCCGCCGGATGTGCTCGTTCACGGCGCCGGCTGGCTCGGGCAGCTGCTCGCGGATCGGCTACGGGCGGCCGGCGTGGAGGTCGGCAGCGTGCCCACCGGCCTGCCTGCGGAGCCCTTCCTCGGGCTGGTCCTCCCCTGCCACCCGGAGCATCCGCATCGGTTCGTCGCCGCGCTCGGTGAGCCTGCGGCCGCCGAGCTGATCGCCTGGGCGCGGCCGGCGCGCGAGGCGCTCGCCGGCCTCGACCCGGTGGGGGTGGAGGTCCCCTGCGCCGGCCCGGACGCCCACGCGGCGCCCCTCGCGATCGCCGCCGCCCGCGCCATCGGCCTCCGCGCGGAGCCCACCGACGCCGGCTACCGCCTGCTCGAAGGCGGCCGGATGCCGCAGCTGCCGGCCGAGGCGCCCGGCGCCAGCGCCACCGGCGCCGCCGAGCTGCACGTCTGGGCCACGCCGGGCGTGCCCCGCGACCCCTGGTTCGCGGACAAGATCAGCGCGGTGCGCTGGCACGGGGTTCCGCTCGCGCTGCCGGCGCGGCCCCGTGTGTCGCGCCAGTTCTCCGTCTTCGCCGAGGGAGGCTGGATGTGGGGAGCCCGCTGGGCGGAGCCGCACCTCGGCATCGGGGATGGTCCCGGCACGCCCCCCTCGGCGGCGGTGCTCGCCATGCTCGCGCGCCTCTCCGAGCAGGATTTCGGCGCGCCGCCGAGCGCGGCCCCGGCGACCTGCCACACCGCCGGCGAGAGCTGCGATGGGCTGCCGATCGTGGGGCCGTTGCCGGGGCGGGTGCGGCACATCGCGCTCACCGGCTTCGGCATCGCCCCGAGCGTGTGGGGGCCCGCCGCCGTGGAGGCCGTGGCCAACGGCATCCTCGGGTGTGCCGGGTCGACGGTTCCGCGGAGCCTCTCGGCCAGCCGCTTCCTCTGAAGCGGCGGTGGCGGCCCGGGGCGGTCAGTTCGCGGCGGGGGCCGCGAGGACCGACATCGGGTCGTCGGCGGGTGGCGCGGGCGGAGACGCGGGGGCGGGGGCAGCCGCCGCGTCGGGCGGGGGCGGCGCGGTCGGCACGCGCTCCACCACGCGAAGCCCGGGCTCCACGCCGATGGCCAGCGCATCACCTTCGAGGGTCACGCCCCAGCCGAGGTACACGGCCGCCGCCAAGTGGAGGCGCTCGAGCAGGGCGAGGAGGTCGGGGAGGGTGCTGTCCACCTGGGCGCGGAGGATCACGTCGCGCCCCTCCACGTCCTTGAGGTCGGCGAGGTCGATGACGTCGAGCCCATCCTGGATGAACCCGCCGGGCACGAGGATGAGCTCACGCGGGTCGGGAAGGCCGCCGACCACGCGCAGGCGCAGGGGGAAGCCGCCGCACCGACCCACGGTCAGGAGCGGCTCGGAGCGGAGCAGCTCGCCGGTGGCAGGCGGCACCGGCGTGCAGCCCACGAGCGTGATGTTTCCGGCGGGGGAGTCCATCAGCAGCGCGTAGAGGTCTTCAAGATGGGCCTCCCGGGGCAGCACCACCCCATCGCCCTTGCCGAGGTCCCGCCCGAGCTCGTTGAGCGCCCGATCGTCGAACCGGCGGCGGGCGCCGCCGCCGTCGGCCAGCTCCACCCAGGTGGCGCGCGGCTCGGCGATGACCAGCACCCGGGCGGGGAGGGCATCGATCCGCGGCACGTCGTAGCCGGGGCTGGCGGCGAGCACCCAGGCGGCGTGGGCGCCCCCGAGGCGGCCGAGCATGCTGCGCTTCACGAGGCACCAGCCGAGCGCGAGGAGCCCCCCGCCGATCACCGCGCCGCTGAGCGTGATGTCCATGCCCTGCCGAGCGCCGGCGTCGCGGGAGCGGATCATCCCGAGCCCCGGGAGCTGGAGCGCGAGGGCGACGAGCGGCCCCACGAGGAGCGCCACGGCCACGTTGCGAACGAGCCGTTCGTGGGCCACCACGCCCTCCACGAGCACCCAGGCTGTGGAGAGGTCGCTCAGCGTGTCGGTGAGCTCCAGCTCCAGCGCGCCGAGCGCCGCCACGGAGAGCCCCATCGCGGCGGTCAGGAAACCGCCCACCCCGATGCCGGCCACGCACAGGTAGCGGGGCCGCACCGCGGCGAGCGAGCCCCCAGCGAGGAGCGCGAGGAGCGCGAGCAGCAGGCCCGGCATCGCCAGCGAGGCGCGGCCCATCATCGACCCGGCCACCACCACCCCCACGCCGCCGATGAGGCCGCCGGTGGCGGCGAGGATCGGCCCGACCACGCCGCGTTTTTCCGCCCGGAGGCCGGCCGTGCACGCGCCGACCATGGCTGGCACGCAGAGCGCGAACGTCAACATCCCGCAGATGGGCGCCGCCGCCACGGCCGCCGCGCGGTCGTAGAGCAGGTACCAGGGGGCCCAGGCGGGATCCGCAGGATCGACCAGCCCGGCTTGGAGCGTCTGGTAGGTCTGGATGATGCTCGCCAGCCCGAGGCTGAGGACGAGCAGGGGCATCAGGAGGGCCACGGACACGGGCACCCTGCGGCCGCCAGCGAGGGCCAGGCCCAGCGCGAGCTGGATCGGCAGGCCGAGCGCGGCCACGGCCAGCGCGACGATGCCGAGGTCCCCGAGCGCTTGGAAATCCATCCGGGCGCCCGTTATCCGCGAGGCGACGATCGGGCGCGCCGGGCGCTGCAATTCGGGTTAGGCGCGCCGCGCTCCCGAGAACCCCATGAACGCTCCCATTCGTGTCGCCGTCACCGGCGCAGCCGGCAACATCGGCTACGCCATGCTCTTCCGTCTCGCCTCCGGCGATTGTTACGGCAAGAACCAGCCCATCATCCTCCAGTGCCTCGAGCTCACGCCGGGCATGAAGGCGCTCGAGGGCGTGGCCATGGAGCTGCAGGACAGCGCCTTCCCGCTCCTGCACGGCATCGAGATCACCGACGATGCGAACGTGGCCTTCAAGGGTGCGAACCAGGCCTTCCTCGTGGGCAGCCGCCCCCGCACGAAGGACATGAACCGCGCGGACCTCATCACCGCCAACGGCCCCATCTTCGTGGGTCAGGGCAAGGCCATCGCGGCCAACGCGGCGAGCGATGTCCGCGTGCTCGTGGTCGGCAACCCCTGCAACACCAACGCGCTCATCGCGATGCACGCCGGCAAGGCCGTCCCGCGCGACCGTTGGCACGCCATGACCCGCCTCGATGAGAACCGCGCCAAGGCGCAGCTCGCGAAGAAGACGGGCGCCCTTCCCGGCGAAGTCACCAACATGGCCATCTGGGGCAACCACTCCGACACCATGTTCCCCGACTTCAACAACGCCAAGGTGGGCGGCGCCTCCGTGCCCTCCGTGGTCGACCGGGCCTGGCTCGAGGGCGAGTTCCTCAAGACCGTCGCCACCCGCGGCAAGGCGATCATCGAGGCCCGCGGCGCCTCCTCCGCCGCCTCCGCGGCCGCCGCCGCGATCGACCACATGGCCACCCTCTGGAACGGCACCGCCCCCGGCGAGATCAGCTCCATGGCCGTGTGCTCCAACGGCGCCTACGGCGTGCCGGAAGGCTTGATCTTCAGCTTCCCGGTCACCGCCTCCGCCGGCAACTGGTCGGTGGTCGAGGGGCTCGAGCTCGATGAGTTCGCCCGCGCCCGCATCGCCGCCACCACCGCCGAGCTCCTCTCCGAGCGCGAAACGGTCAAGGACCTGCTGGCCTGATCCGCCGCTCCGGTTCGAAGCGGCTCAGTCCACGGCCACGAGCTGGGCGGTGCCGTCGAGCACCAGCCCCACGCCGTCGGCGTAGTAGCGGGTGTCGCCCTGGGCGCCGTCCAGCACCTGCACCTCCAGCGTGTCGAACCCGCCGGCGGTCACGTGCTGCTCGGTGGCACCCACCACGGCGAACTGCGTGTCGTCGCTGCGGGTCTCCACCACGCCGGTGCTGTCGTGGTACGCGTAGCCGGAGCCGAGCGACCACGCGGTGCCCGCCTCGAGGTTGGCCGGCATCCACAGCGCCGGCGGGTCGTAGTCCCACCAGGCTTCCAGCGCCTCGGTGATGCGGTGCTCCGATCGCACCAGGAGCCCCGACGCTTCGCAGGTGAGCTCGGCGTCGTAGTCCGGGCTCGTCAGGAGGAATTCGTCGAGCGCCGTGGGGGTGGCCAGCACGTCGTAGGTGCCGCCTTCGCCGAAGCGGGAGTAGGTCCAGGTCCGGGTCTCGAGCCCGAGTCCCGACCACGACGGGCAGGCGCTCACGGGGGTTTCGTCGCAGGCGAGGAGGAGCAGGATCACGCCCCGGTCATCGGCTCCACGGCGGGATTCTTGAGGAGGGCGCGGGCGGCCCCTTCGCACGCCGAGCGGTAGACCACCGCCGGACGCTGCCGCAGCACATCCTCCCACGTGGCGCGCCGTTCGCGCGCACGGAGCCGCCAGCCCTCCACCCGGAGCCGGCGCAGGAGCGGTTCGAGCTCGGGGAGCGCGGGCAGGTCCACCCGCGAGGAGAACGCCCAGCCATCGCCCACCGGGTAGGCGCGGGCCACGTAGATGCCGGGGGGGCCGCCAGGAGGGCACATGCGGGGGTTCAGCGGCAGGAGCGGCACGCCATCGCGGTAGAGGCAGGGCGGGGCGCGGTCCACGCGGCGCATCGCCTGCACGAGGGCCCGATCGCGCTCGCCATCGGCCCAGGCATCCACGCCGCGCCGGTTGGGGCCGAGGGTCTCCACCCAGGCCAGGGCGGCCATCGCGCCGGCTGTGGGGCGATGATGGTTTTCGCCGAGGATGCGCTCCATGAGCACGCCGGCGTCGGGCACCTCGTTCTCCACGGCGTCGGCCAGCACCTCGTCGGGGAGCGCGATGGGGCTCGGGGGGAGGGGGCGGGTGTCGTGGTGGGGCCGGAGGTCGAGCCCCAGCGCATCGCGGTGGGGGAGGAGGGCCGCGAAGGGGAGGCGCCCGGCGAGCCATCGCTGCACGTCGTCGTGAAACGCGCGCTCGGCCCGCGGGTAGGTCTCGGCCGTGAGCAGACCGGAGCCGTAGAGGGCGTAGTTCTCGAAGCCGCCCGCGGTGGGGAGCGCCTCGTCACCCGCCGCCGGATCGCCGGGATTCAGCACCACCGGCAGGATGTCGACCTGGTGCGACAAGCTCAGCCGTACCGGTTCGCGGCGGCGAGGTGCTGCGCGCGCATCCAGTCCACGAGCGAGGGCGGACCCTCCACGAGCACGCTGGCGCCGAAGCCGAGCAGCCATTCGCGCAGCTCGGGGGTGTTCGCCACCTCCATCGAGAGCCGCACGCCTCCATCTTCGAGGGGCTCGGCGCGGGCCGAGGGGTGCCAGCGGCGCTCCCGTACGTACGGCGCGGCATCGGCGGTGAAACGTGCCACCACCTGCTCGGGCGTGCCGCCGATGATCCCGAACGCATCGCGCAGCATGTCGAGCGGACGCCAGACCTCGGGGTAGGGGAAGTGCTCCCGCCGCAGCCGCGAGAAGCGCACGAACCGCTCCACGGCGAAGCTCTTCACCCTGTCCTCCGCCACGTCGCGGGCGAAGAGGTACAGCCCCTGCCGGTACACCGCGAGGGTGTAGGGGTGCAGTCGGTACACCTTCGGAACGCCGCGAAGGGGACGATACTCGGCATCGGCCGGGTTCGAGAAGATGAGCGCGCTCACGACCTCGTCGAGCAGGTCACCATCCCGCGCGTAGTCCTTCCCATGCTCCGGTACGGCCATGAACTTGCGATCGATGTCCCGCTCCGCATCCTGCGGAAAGCGGCCGATGGCCGGCTCGAGGCGCTCGATCGCATCGTCGAGGTCGGAGGCGAAGGAGGTGCCATCGAGGAAGGTGAAGAGGGTGCGGCCGAAGTGGAGCGACACCGCCTCGGCGAGGGTGAGCTGCACGCCGGCGCGCGCGTAGTTGCGATCGAGCGCGACGCTGCGGTGGCCCGCGTGCCCCTCCTCCACCACGGGAATGCCCATGTCCTCGAGGTCCTGGAGGTAGCGGCGGAGCGTGCGGGCATCGAGGCCGAAGCGCCCCATGAGGTCCCACGCGGGGATGCCGCCCCGCTTCTGCAGCAGCTGCAGCATCCGGACGAGCTTCTGGGACTTGTTGAGGTCGACGTCGAGCATGGACCCGGAAATCTATCCGTCGCGGATCGGATCGACCATTTTTTGGCTGGGTGGGGTGTCATTCTGATCCCCACGCTGGACACGAAACAGGAATGTGCGTATGTTCAGGTAGCTGAACAGGTCACCCCACTCACTCGGAGCAGAAAATGGACAGCAACCTCATCGCCACCCTCCTGATGACCATCGGCCTCACCGGCGGCGCGGCCCTCTCGCTGTGGGCCCTCCCTTGGTCCGACAAGGAGCTCCGTGCGGTGGATGCCGATGCCCGCGCCGCCCGGCGCCGGATCGAGGCGGCCGTGTCGCCCCGCGAGCGGCGGATGCGCGCCGCAGCCTGAGCCCGTGGGCCTCGGGCGCCGGGCGCGGACAGGGGAACGGGCTAAGCGAGCGGGATGCTCGCCCTCCTCCTGCTCGCGTGTGGCACTCCCGACTCCGACCCCGCCCAGGGGGGCACCCGCGGCGACAGCGCAGCGGAGGGCGGCGGGGATACCTCCGACACCGGCGCCGGCGCCACCGAGTTCGACTCCTTCTCGCTCGCGGCAGACGTGAGCGAAGCAGAGCTGACCGCCACCATCGAGGACCTCGCTGCGTTCGGCACCCGCTACACCTTCTCCGATGGGGATGAAGCTGCGGCGGACTACCTCGTAGGCCGCTTCGAGGCGCTCGGCGTGGAGGTGTGGCGCGATGGGTTCGAGGTGGAGGGCGAGCCGGTCGAGAACGTCGTGGGCATCGTGCCTGGAACGGTGGATCCGGACGTGGTCTTCGTCTTTTCGGCGCACTACGACAGCACCTCCAACCACCCGGAAACGGAGGCCCCGGGGGCCGATGACAACGCCACCGGCGTGGCGGTGGTGCTCGAGGCGGCACGCCTCCTGGTTGCCCACCCGCTCGCCCACACCGCCTGGTTCGTGCTCACGGCGGCGGAGGAGCAGGGTTCACTGGGCTCCGCCCACCTGGTCGACGAGATGGCCGAGACGGGGGTGGATGCCCAGGGCGTGATCGCCCCCGACATGATCGGGTACTGGCCGCTCGGTGAGGGGGATGCCATGGACATCCTCGGCGATCCCGAGAGCGCCGCGCTGGTGGCCGACATGGAAACCGTGGCCAACGAGCTGGGCGTGGCGAACAAGACCTGGATCGAGCACCGGTACTGCCTGGGCGACGACCACACCAACTTCCAGGACGCCGGCTACCCCGCGATCTCGCCGATGGACTGCGTGGAGGCCCACAACGTGCGCGGGTCCGACGAAGAAACGCCCCACTACCACCGCACCACCGACACGCCCGACACGCTCCACATGGGCTTCACCACGCGCGTGGCGCAGGTGACCACGGTCACGTTCGCGCGGTGGGTGGAGCCGCTCGAGTAGCGTCGCTCAGGCGCGGAGGCGCGGGAGCCGGCCGAAGGGGTCGGCGATCAGGAGGGCGTCGGCGGGGGCGTGAAGCTGGGCGGGCTCGGGGCGCGCGTCGAGGCCGCAGGCGCGCAGGGCGTCGGGGCGGGCGCAGCCCGTCACGACGAGGCGGTAACTTTGCAGGAGCAGGGCCAGCATGACCAGCCGTTGCGTGCCGGCGCCCACGGGGGGCGCGCCGGTGAGCGCATCGGCCCAGGGGTAGGGGAGCCGCCGGGCCAGATCGGCGAAGGCCTGCTCGCCGGAGCCTTCGCCCATGCCTTCCACGCAGGCGGCATCGAGGTAGATCGTGGCGCCCGGGAGGAGCGGTGGTCGGGCCGACAGGCCGAGGTAGGTGGCGGCGCGGCTCGCCTGGTAGAAGTTCACGGCCTTGCGCGGGGGCACGAGCAGGGCGGCGGAGCTCGCGGCCTCGTCGACGTCGAGCCAGCAGTCGAGCGAGGCGCTCGCCTCCGCGAGCACCTGGCGCGGCGGGCCCGCGAACCAGCGCCCGTTGGCCACGTTGAGCACCCAGCGAACGCGGGCGGCCTCGCCGAGCGCATCCACCGCGGCGCGAAAGGGGTTGCCCTCGATCGCCCCGAGGCCCACGCCCTGGGCGACCACCCGCTCCCGCGCGTGCAGCGCGTCGAGGGTGGCGCGCCCGCCGAGCCCCACCGACACCGCCTTGTGCCCGCCGGAGAACCCGGCGTACTGGTGCAGCTCCACGATCCCCACGCCAACCACCACGTCGGCGCCGCGCAGGTGGTGCGACACCGACCCGGGAATGCCGTCCACGACCGCGGTGGGGTCGGTCTGATCGGGGTCGTGCTGGAGAAGGGGGAAGGGCGACCCGGGCAGCTCGTGCGCCAGCATCGGGCGGTGCAGTCCGAGCCCCACCACGGCGCGGGCGTCGGTCACCCACGGCGCGAGGGCCGCGAGGGCGGCCGGCACGTCCACGGGGCGGGTGCCGTCGGGGATGGCGATGACCGTGCGGCCGCCGCGGGGCGGGGGGCAGGCGGCGATCGCCTCCGCGGGGGTGGGGAATCCGGCGGCGGGACGGAGTGGGGTCATGGTCCGGCTCGGGAGAAACGACGCCAGGCGTCGGCGAGGAGGAGAGCGTACACCGGCGCCCAGATGATCCAGCGGGTGAGCGGCGATTCCCGCCACTCCCCGTGCATTGTCTCGGAAGCGAGCACCACGTAGGCGAGCGGGGCGAGCACCGCGAGCGCCACGAACGCCCGTTCGCGCAGCCAGAGCGCTGGCAGGAGCGGCCAGAGCGTGTACCAGGGGTGCACCGTCGGGGAGAGGAGTACGAACGCCCCCGACACGATCAGCAGCAGTCTGGCCGGGGCGGCGCGGCTCCGGAGCGCGAGGACCACCACGACCACGCCCACACCGACCAGCACCTTGCGCGCGACCGCGCCATCGCCGAGCGCCCAGGCGAGGAGTGGCCAGGCGCTGCCGTTGAAGGACCAGTGCGCCCCATAGGTGCCGAACCCGCGGAGGAGCCCCGGCCCAGCGAGCGGCACGAACGCGAGCGCGCCCAGGAGCGCCCAGACCAGGAGCCGGCGCGGGGGCTCACGGACGAGCAGCACCGCGGGCAGGAGCTTCACGAGCGCGGCGCCGAGCGCCGCGAGGCGCGACCCGGCCAGGGCCAGGGCCACCAGCAGGCAGCCGAGCGCCTCGAGGTGCCCGTTGGCGGCCGACTCGATGGCCGGCAGGGGCAGCAGCGCCCACGCCCAGCCTGCGCGCGCGCCCCGCCGGGCGAGCGAGGCCGCCGTGAGGGAATCGGCGAGCAGGGCGGCCACGCGGAACCCGAACGCGCCGAGCGGGGAGAGCAGCCAGAACCAGGCCTGCGCAAGCGGGGGGTAGATGGAGGACACCTCCCGGTGGTTCACCTGTGCCCAGGTGGCGTCGCGCAGGGGGCGGAGCGCCTCGGCGTCGGGCGCGTGGGCGAAGGGCGAGAAGCCGGCGCGCCACACCGCGCCTTCCCAGACGTAGCGGAACACGTCGTCGGAGAGCTCCGCCGGCCAGCGCAGGAGCGGCAGGCGCACGGCGAGGGCTGCCAGCGCCACGGCCAGCGGGAACAACGGGGCGCGGCCTCCTCCGAGCCCCCGGGAGGGGGCGGCGGACTCCCGCTCCCACGAGGTGCCCGCGATCCCCAATCCCCACGCCACTGCCGCGCCCCACACCACCACGAAGAGGCTCATCGGCACGGCCTCCGCGGCCGGGGAGGACACCCGCGAAACGAGCAGGCTCGCGCCGATGCATGCGGGCACGAGCACGAGCGGAGCGCGCACCCCCCGCGCATAGCCTACCGGGTTAGCTCGCGCGAAATGCGTACACGTCTCGCCCTCGTCCTCCTCCTCAGTCCGATGCTGCTCGCCAGCAAGTGCGGCCGGCACACGGTGGAGGATGATTCTCCGCCCGACCGGGGGTTGAACACCCCGGAGGTGGAGCTCCAGGTGGCCTCGATCGACCCCAACTTCGGCCAGGCCGGTTCGAGCTTCTCGGCGGAGGTCTTCGGCAACGGCTTCGAGTCGGGCTCGCGCGTGCAGATCGGCGGGATCGATGCGAGCGCGCGCTACCGCGATGCCTCCACCCTGGCCGTCACCGTGCCGGCGCTCTCGGTGGGACGCTACGACGTGGTGGTCACCAACACCGGCGGGGAGAGCTCGGCGCTCCGCAAGGGCCTCACGCTGGTGGCGAGCTCGGCCGACGATGGCTGCCGCCCGGCCACCATCCGCTTCGGGTTCGACAGCTCCGTGCTCGATGCCGCCACGCGCGCCGCGATCGAGACGGCGGCGGCTTGCCTCCGCAACGGCACCGAGTTCGTGCGGGTGGAGGGCCACTGCGATGACCGCGGCACCACCGAGTACAACCTCGCGCTCGGGCAGCGGCGCGCGGATGCGGTGGCGCGCTACCTCGTGGGCCTCGGCGTGGCGCCGAGCCGGGTGCAGGCCGTGAGCTACGGCGAGGAGCGCCCCGCCGCCACGGGCGACGGCGAGAGCGTCTGGGCCCAGAACCGCCGCGTCGAAATCCTGCCGGGGAGTGGGCGATGAAGCCGGTCCTGTTCCTGTTCCTGGGCGCCTGCGTGCTGGACCGCACCGGCCAGTCGGCCACCTCGGCCTACGAGCGCGAGCTCGCCAGCCAGCAGGTGCGGGTGCGCGAGCTCGAGTCGATGGGGGAAGGCGTCGGGCGGCGCGTGGCGCAGCTCGAGGAGGTCACGCGCGCGCGGGGTCAGGAGGACATCCTGAAGATGGAGACGGTGGAGGACCTTCGCGCCGAGGTGGCGCGGATGCGCGGCGAGGTCGAGGTGATCGACCACGACTACCGCACCTTCGAGATGGCTGGCCTCGGCACCCAGGCCGATGTGGATGCCCGTCTGCTCTACGTCGAGCAGCGGATGGCCGTGGTCGAGAAGTCGCTCGGCATCCGCCCCCCGCCGCGGGCCGACAGCGCCGGGATGGCGGCCGCCGTGCCACCGCCGGGTGATGCGCCGCCCGCCGAGCCCACTGCGCCGACCACGCCCACCGAGCCCGCCCCGTCGATGACGGCCGAGGAGGTCTTCGGCCTCATCGGCGAGAACCTCGAGGCCGGCAACGCCGCGGCCGCCCGGGCCGTGGCCAAGCGCTTCATCGCCGAGAACCCCGGGCACGACCGCGCTGGCGAAGCCTACTACCGCATCGCGGAGAGCTTCCAGAACGAGGGCGAGTTCAAGCAGGCCGCCGGCGCCTTCCAGGACGTGCTGGACAAGGCGCCCACGAGCACCTGGGCCTCGTGGTCGCTGCTTCGGCAGGGCGAGTGCTTCGAGGGCCTCGGTCGCGCCGCCGACGCCAAGATCTTCTACTGCGACGTGCTGAAGAAGTACCCGCGGAGCAAGGCGGCGAAAGAGGCGAAGGCGAAGTGCCCGGCCTGAGTCGGCCGCCGTCACGGTTCGTCGCAGGCCGGCGGGGCCGCGCGCCCGAACTTGACCGGGCGGCTCGGCCGGATTAGTCGAGCCCGGTACCGCACCTCCAACTGGAGCGTCCCTCGGGGCGCTCTTTGTCTTTTTGGCCCCCGCGCCCCCGGCTCCCATGCTCGTGACCCCCGCCACCCTCCGCCAGCTTCGCGACATCGTCGAGCCGGTGGTGGTGCGCCTCGGCTACGAGCTGGTGGCCGTCGAGCTCTCGGGCGGATCGTACGGGCCGGTCCTCCGCCTGTCGGTCGACAAGGTGGGCGGCATCGGCATCGAAGACTGTACGCGGGTGTCCCGGCAGGTGAGCCCTGCGCTGGATGTGGCCGACCCCATCTTCGGCTCCTACGATCTCGAAGTGAGCACGCCGGGCATCGAGCGCCCCGTGCAGCGGCCGGAAGACTACGCCCGGTTCGCCGGGTGCGAGATTCGCCTGAAGCCCTTCGGAGTGGAGGCCAAGAAGCGCACGAAGGGCGTGCTCCTCGGCATCCACGAGGGCGTGGTCTCCGTGCAGACCGCCACCGAAGTCCGCACCTTTCCTTTCGAGGCCATCGAGCGCGCCAACCTGGCGCTCACCCTCGAGCAGTTCCGGAGGCTCGGTCTGGGCCTCCCTCCCATTGAAGAGGCAACGCCATGAACAGCCCGCTCGCCCGCGATCTCGAACTCGTCTCCAAGGAGAAGAACATCCCCCGCGACTCGCTCGTGGAGGTGCTCGAACAGGCCATGGAGGCGGCCGCGCGCAAGAAGTACGGCATGCAGAAGGACCTCGAGGCCCAGTGGAACGAGGAGCTCGGCGAGGTCGAGCTCTTCGAGTTCAAGACGGTGGCCGAAGAAGTGGAAGACGACCAGATCGAGATCACCCTCGATGAGGCCCGTCTGCTGGACCCCGAGTGCGAGATGGGCGATTCCCTCGGCATCAAGCTGAGCGTGGATGACCTCGGTCGCATCGCCGCCCAGACCGCGAAACAGGTCATCATCCAGAAGATCCGCGACGCCGAGCGCGAGATGACGTTCTCCGAGTTCAAGGACCGGAAGGGCGAGATCATCACGGGCATCGTGCGTCGCTTCGAGAAGGGCAACATCATCGTCGACCTCGGCCGTGCCGAGGCGCTCCTGCCGAAGCGCGAGCAGGTGATGACCGAGACCTACCGCCAGGGCGATCGCATCCAGGCCTACGTGGCCGACATCACCCGCGCCACCAAGACCCCGCAGGTCATCCTCAGCCGTACCCATCCCGGCCTGCTGATGAAGCTCTTCGAGCTCGAGGTGCCGGAAGTGGCCGAGGGAATCGTGCGCATCGAGGCGTGCGCCCGCGAGCCGGGCCACCGCGCCAAGATCGCGGTCAGCTCGATCGACCCCGACGTCGATCCCGTGGGCGCCTGCGTGGGCATGAAGGGCTCGCGCGTGCAGGCCGTCGTGGCCGAGCTCCGCGGGGAAGCGATCGACATCATCCCCTTCCACGCCGACCCGGCCCGCTACGTGGTGCACGCCATCCAGCCGGCCCACGTGGCGCGCGTGTACATCGATGAGACCGCCCACAAGATGGAGCTCATCGTCCCCGACGACCAGTACAGCAAGGCCATCGGCCGCCGCGGCCAGAACGTGCGCCTCGCCCAGCACCTCACCGGCTGGGAAGTCGTGGTGCTCAGCGAGACCAAGCATGCCGAGATGAGCACCCAGGCTCGCCTCGAGCTCGGCCGCATCGAGGCGCTCTCCGAAGAGGGCGTGGAGCTGCTCATCCGCCACGGCTTCCACAGCCTCGCGGAAGTGGCCGATGCCGAAGGGTACGACCTCGCGGGCGTGCTCGGCTGCGAGGAGGAGGATGCCGACGCGGTCATCGCCAGCGCCGAAGCCGCGCTGGAGCGGTTGATCCTCGAGGAAGCGCAGGTCCGGAAGGCGGCCGCCGACCTTCCGCCGGAAGCCTAGCAGGAGGCGGGCTTTGCCGCCGATCCGGTCCTGTGTCGTCCGTCGCGAGCGCGCCGATCCGAGCGCGCTCGTGCGCGTTTTTGCTGGCCCTGACGGTGTGGCCCACGTGGACTGGCACGGGCGCTGGAAGGGCCGCGGCGCCTGGCTCACGTGCGATCGGGAGGTCTTCGAGGAGGCGCAGCGCAAGCCGGGACTCCTGCAGCGCGCCCTCGACAGCGGACCGCTGGTGGTGGAGGGGCTCCTCGCGGAGGCCCGGCTCGCCAACCTCGCCGCGACGCTCGATCTGCTCGCGCTCGCCGCGCGGGCCGGCGCGGTCGTGAGCGGCGCCGACGCGCTCGAACGCACCTCCCCCGAGGCGCTGACGGCGCTCGTTTTCGCCCAGGATGCCTCCGAGGCGAGCCGCACGGCCGCCGGTCGCCTTTTTCCTGTCCTGCCAACCTACGAACTCCCCTTGACGAGGGAGGCTTTGGGTCACAAGATAGGCAAGGGTCCCCGAGCCGTGCTTGGGCTGCGTCCCGCGGCGCCGGTGAGAGCCCTCATTCGGGAGTTGCGGCGCATGCCGGCACTCGGTTAGCCCCGCCCCCCACCTGCAGGAACCGCCCTATATGTCGAACAAGGACCTCTTCGAGCGCTTGGAGAGCGCGCGTGGCGCTGAACGCCGTACTCCGGTGGTTCGCCCCGCGCAGCCCGCCAGCGTCGAGCCGAAGCCGCCGGGCGACGTTCGCGTCGGCAGCAAGGTGGTACGGCGGCGGGTAGATGCCGCCCCTCCGGCCCCGGTAGCGCCCGTCGCTCCCCCGGCCCGCACGGTGATTCGCCGCCCCGCTGGCACGCACACCGATACGAGCGCCCGCCCCTCCGCGGTCGTGGCCCCCGAGCCGGTGGCGCCTTCCGCGCTCCGTCGCCCCGGCGCCCTCGCCTCTCCCGGCCTGCGCCGGCCTGATCCGGTCGAAGTCGAGGCGGTGGCGCAGGCCCCTGTCGAGGTCGTCGAGGCGCCCGCGCCCGAGCCGGTGATCGAGCATGTGGTGGCCGCCCCCCCGGTCGTGGAGGCCGAGCCGGTTGCGGCTCCCGCCCCCGCGCTCGAGCAGGCCCCGGTCGTCGAGGCGGCTCCCGCCCCGGTGGAAGCCAGCGTCGCTCCGGTGGAGGCCCCCGAGCCCGCCCCCGCGGCGGAGGCTGCCCCCGAAGCCGCGCCGGCCGGTCCGGCCGAAGCGCCGGCCCCCGAGCCCGCTGCCGTGGTGGCCCCTGGCCCCGTCGGCCCCGCCGGGCGGATGAACGCCCGCGCCGCGGCCGGTCTCAACCAGCGCCCCATCCTCCCTGGCCTCGGCCTCGGCGTGGTGTCGCTCCCCGCCGGCTACGATCCCACCGATCCCACCGGCGCGCGTCGTCGCGCTCGCGAGCAGGCCAGCACCCAGCCCCGCTGGGCCGGCGGCCCAGCGGGCCCCGGCGGCCCCAGCGCGCTGCGCAACCCCACGGGCGCCCGCACCCCCGGCTCCGAGCCGGCGGGCGGCGATGATCGCCGCGCCAAGCCGGCGCGTCGCGGCGGCCGCAGCGAGCACACGGGAATGCAGATTCCCGAGAGCCGCCACCGCAAGCACAAGTCCGGGCACCGCGCCGAGGTTCGCCCGGCGAGCACGGTCAAGCGCAAGGTGCAGGTGGATGGTGAGATCACCGTCGGCGCCTTCGCCCACGAGCTGGGCGTCAAGGCGGCGGAGCTCATCAAGGCGCTGATGAACCTCGGCCAGGTGGCCACGGTCAACCAGTCGATCGACTACGACACGGCCGCCATCGTGGCGCAGGAGCTCGGGCACGAGGTGGTCAACACCGCGTTCCAGGAATCGGCGCACATGATCCAGCACGCGCCGGACAACGACGAGGCGCTGCAGTCGCGGCCGCCGGTCGTCACGGTCATGGGTCACGTTGATCACGGCAAGACCACGCTTCTCGACTCCATCCGCAAGGCCAAGGTCGCGGCGGGCGAGGCGGGTGGCATCACCCAGCACATCGGCGCCTACCAGGTCCGCCGGGGCGACAAGCACATCACCTTCATCGACACCCCCGGTCACGCCGCGTTCTCCGCGATGCGCGCCCGTGGTGCCCGCGTCACCGACGTGGTCATCCTCGTCGTGGCGGCGGATGACGGCGTCATGCCGCAAACGGTGGAAGCCATCAACCACGCCAAGGCGGCCGGCGTGCCGATCGTCGTGGCCATCAACAAGGTCGACAAGCCGGGCATCAAGCTCGAGCGCATCAAGACCGAGCTGATGGAGCACGGGCTGGTGCCGGAGGAGTACGGCGGCGATGTCATCTGCGCCCCGGTGAGCGCGCTCAAGGGCAGCGGTATCGATGGCCTGCTCGACAGCGTTCTCCTCGTGGCCGAAGTGGCCGACCTGCGTGCCAACCCCGCGCGTCCCGCCGAGGGCGTCGTGATCGAGTCCCGAATCGAAACCGGTCGTGGCGCCGTGGCGTCGTTGCTGGTGAAGACCGGCACGCTCCGTCAGGGCGACACGCTCGTGATCGGCACCACCTGGGGCCGGGTTCGCGCGATGACCGACGAGCGCGGTGCGCGCCTGAAGGAAGCGCTCCCCTCCACCCCCGTCGAAATCTTCGGCATGGAGGGTGTGCCCAACGCCGGTGATGAGTTCACCGTGGTGGGCAGCGAGAAGGATGCCCGCACGCTGAGCGAGCACCGCGAGAAGGCGGCGCGTGCCCAGTCGCAGGGCCAGCGCCAGCGCCTCACCGTGGATGACCTGTTCAAGCAGGGCGGCGCAGCGGCTTCGCCCGACGAGATGCTGTACGTGGTCCTCAAGGCCGACGTGGGCGGCTCGCTCGAGGCGCTCAAGGCGGCCCTCGAGGGCATCGCCGTGTCGGGCACGGCGCTGAAGATCCTCCACTCGGCGATCGGCCCGGTCAACGAGTCCGACGTGAACCTCGCGATGGCGAACAACTCGCTGCTGCTCGCGTTCAACGTGAAGGCGGATGCCAAGGCTCGCCAGGCCGCCGACCAGAGCGGCGTGGAGATCAAGCGGTTCGACGTGATCTACCAGGCGATCGATGAGGTGAAGGCTCGCCTCACCGGCATGCTCGCCCCGATCTACGAAGAGCGTCGCCTCGGCGAAGCCGAGGTACGTGCGGCCTTCAACGTGTCCAAGTCTGGCGCGGTCGCGGGCTGCATGATCCTCTCCGGCAAGGCCACCCGCGGCGCGCTCGCCAAGGTGTTCCGCGGCGGCAAGGTCTTCCTCGAGGGCAAGGTCACCGGCCTCAAGCGCTTCAAGGAAGATGTGCGCGAGGTGGTCGAAGGCTTCGAGTGCGGCCTCCAGGTCGACGGTTACACCGATATCGTCGTCGGCGACCGGATCGAGATCATGGAGAAGGTCCAGGTCGCCCGCGAATAGCGGATGTACTTTCCCGCTCCGGATGAAGCGTTGTGGATCGGGGTCGTGCGGCTGGTGCTGCACGTGCCCCGCAGCCTGTCCCTCAAGGACCGGCGTCGCGCCGTCCAGTCAGTCGTCCAGCGCATCCAAACGCGGCATCACTGTGCCGTGGCGGAGGTGGGCCACCTCGACAACCCCGGCGCGGCGGTGATCGCCGCCACCGTGGTGGCGAACGATCCGAAGATCGTGCGCAGCCGGCTCGATCTCGTCCGGGCGGAGGCCGAACGCGGCGCCGATGCGTGGTTGGCCGAGGTCACCCACTGGATCCAGAAGATGGGTGAACCCGGTATATCTTGACGCGTCAATATGTTACGCTCCGCGGATGAAGGACCAATTGATCCCGCTCACCCGCGGTCATCTCTTCGCTCTGGGCGCGATGTCCGTCGCGCTCGCCTGCCTGTCGTTCTTCCTCGGCGTCACCGTGGCCGAGCGCGGGCGCCCCGAGGCCGAGCCGGTGAACGGGGTGGTGCCCCTCGTGGCGGCGGAGGTGCGTGAAGGCACGCTTGAAATGCTGCTCGCGCGCGTGTCGGAGCAGCAAGGGGCGGATGTGTCCTTCCCCTCCGAGCTGGTGGGGGCGGGCGCGGCCTCGGAGAGCGGTGTGCCGACCGGTGGCTGGTCGATCCAGGTGGCCGAGTACCCCGATGTCGAGTCGGCCGATCGTCTGGTGGCAGAGCTGCGCGCCGCGGAGATGCAGGCGTACCGGGTGGCGGCGCTCGTGGATGGACACGCGGTTCAGCGGGTTCGGGTGAGTGGCTACGCCAGCCGGGAAGGGGCGTTGAGTGAGATGGAATCCGTAGCCTCGCGCACGGGCGCCACCGCGCCTCGGGTGGTTGCGGCCCCTTGACACGGCGGCCCGTTTGATCGACACTCACGCCGTCGCAGGAGTCTCGATGCTGGCTGTGCTCATTCTCGCCTCCCTTGGTCCGGCCCACGCCCAGGAGGGAATGGTCCAGATGGGCGGCACCTCGGCCACGCCGGACTTCTACGTGATCCAGCCGGGCGACACCCTGTGGGACATCAGCACGCGGTTCATGGGTGACCCCTACCAGTGGCCGCAGCTGTGGTCGTACAACGAGTACATCACCAACCCGCACTGGATCTACCCGGGCAACAAGATCTACTTCAACCTGGGCGATGCGCTCTCTCCCCCCTCCGCGGGGATCGACCTCATCCAGGAAGTGCCCTACCAGCCGGTCCGCCAGGAAGTGGCGGTCAACGAGTCGGATTGCGACTTCCCCGCCCGGTTCGACGACACGCGCCGCGGCCAGGTGCTCACCTCCGCCGGGTTGCTCGGCGTGGCGAAGGACTTCAACGCACGCGGGCGCGTGGTCGCGGCCACCTCCGGCGGGACCAGCCTCGCCGAAGAGGACTACGTCTACCTCAAGCTCGATGACACGGATGGCGTGGAGTGCGGCACGCTCTTCAGCCTGTACCGCAAGCAGCCCGACCGCGTGCGCACGGCCGATGGGGTGCGGTACGTGTACCGCGTGGTCAGCACGGTCCGGGTGATCCGGGTCGATGACAACGTCGCCACCGCGAAGATCCGGGACAGCTACAGCGAAGCCTACCGGGGCGACATCGTGGGCGACATGATGCCCGTGGATGTCACGGTCGATGTCGACCCCCCCGAGGGGGAGGTGAAGGCCCGCATTGTGGCGCGGCTCAACACGGAGCAGGCCCTTGCCTCCACGTACGAGACCGTCTTCCTCGATGTGGGTACCAACGATGGGGTGGAGGTCGGCACGTCGCTGTTCCTGGTCACCCAGGCCGATGGTTCGGCGCCCCGGCTCGCGCGTCCCGACAAGCGTCTGCCCGAGCGGGTGACCGGTCGGGTGGTGGTGGTCCGCGCCGAAGAGAAGCGCAGCACCGCCGTGGTGGTGGATGCCGGCGAGGAGCTTCGCGAGGCCACCCGCGTGGTCGCCACCCCGAACCAGTCCAACTGATCGCTTGACTCCTGAACAGGCGTGCAGATACTGCTCGCATGTCCGGACTGTCCGCTCCCTGGTCGGGTCTGGCGCGCCACGCGCCGCTCCTGCCCCCCGCGTTCGCTGAGCGGCTGCCGGATGGCATGCCCGTCGCCTTGGCGGAGCTCCCCGCCCTGCTGCGTGCGCGCGTGCTGGCCGTGCCCCCCTTCGAGGGGGTGTGGCTGCGTGCCGACTCGCCGGGCTGGCCGGCCGCGCTGCGTGGGCTCGCGGGCGCCCCCGTGGCGCTCGCCTGGGAGGGGGAGCGCGCGCTGTTGAACGAGCCGGCGGTGGCCATCGTCGGCACGCGGCGGTGCACCGCCACGGGCCGGCGCCTGTGTCGCGAGCTGGCGGGCGGCCTCGCCGCCAACGGCGTGGTGGTGGTTTCGGGCCTCGCGGCGGGTATCGATTGTGAGGCCCACCTCGCGGCGGGGGGGCGCACGATCGCGGTGCTGGGCCAGGGCCTGTCCTCGCCGATGCCGGGCTGGCAGGCGCGGGTGCGCGAACGCATCCTCGCCGCGGGCGGGCTGGTGCTGAGCGAGTACCCGCCGGGGGCCTCCCCCGATCGGTGGACCTTCCCACGCCGAAACCGCATCATCGCGGGGCTGGCGCAGGCCACCGTGGTGGTCGAAGCGGGGCATCGGTCCGGCGCGAAGATCACGGCCCACCACGCCGTGGAGTACGGGCGCCGGGTCCTCGCGGTGCCCGGTCTCCCCGGGTGCGAGAGCTTCGAGGGCTGTCTCGACCTCATCGAGGAGGGGGCGGAAGTCTACCGGGGCCTCGCGTCCGTGCTGGTGCCGGCGCCGCGGTGAGATAGGGGCGTAGATGGCATCGGCCTACCAGCATGTAGAGATCGCCCCGGAGGCGAGCGACTTCCTCGAGCTCCTCCGCGAGCTCGGCCACCTCGACGATGCCGCGATCGACAGCATCACCTCGGCGTTGATGGCGAACGCGGGCCCCAAGGCCACGGTCGACATCGCCGATGTGCGGCGGGCGTGTGCGCTCTGGCTCACCGACCAGGCCGAGCGGATGCGGCCCGAGGCCCGGGAGCTGCTGCAGCTCGAGTGGCCGCGCCTCTTCTTCTAGGCGGCGCTGGCCGGGGCGAGCAACGGCGCCACGCAGGTCACCGCGCGCACGGTGCCGTGGGCACCGACACATTGCAGGGCGAGCAGCGCGGCCTCCGCGATGTCGCGGGCCACGACGGCGTAGGTCTGTCGACCCGCCTGTTCCTCCACCACCACGGAGAAGGCCGCCTGGTTGGTGCGCAGGTGTGCCGACGGGGCCCGTGCTTCGGTGCCGGTGCGCTCCGAGGGGGTGCCACGGCGCTTCGACGCTGCCGTGGGGATGCCCCGGCGCACGCGGTACGAGCGGACGTTCTCCACCGTGAGGCCGGCGAGCTGGGCAACCGTGGCGTCGCTCTCCACGCCGAGCAGGTGCACGAAAGGATCCAGCCGGGAGCGGCGGCCGGCGAACGCCCTCACTCGCGGTGCCCGTGGGGGAGCGCCCGGCGCGCTTGCCAAGGAGCTTCCCGCCGCCGCTTGTTTCGTTCGGTGGCCCTGGTAGGCCGCGATTCCCAGCTTCTGTCGAAAATTCACCACTGCTGTTCGCGATACGCCTGCTTCGGTGGCTATTCTTTCATCTGGAATGCTGCCAAGGCTTGGAACAAACTGCAAAATTCTACTGTCGGTACGTGAGCGGGGCATCAAGGTTCCGGGGGGTGCCCGGAGAATAACCCGGAGGGGCGCGGTCACGCCGTCGCAACCACACCACGCTCAGTCGCGGCTGCGTTCGAGGGTGGCGAGCAGGCGCTGGGCGGCGAGGCGCTCGGCGGCAGCGAGGCGATCGAGCTGCCCGGCGAGCTCCGCGTGGAGGAAGGCCAGCTCCGTGGGGGAGAGCGGAAAGGCCTGGTCCATCTCGACGGCGATCGCCGTGAGCCGGGTGGACTCGGCGGTGCCGACCCCCTCGATGCCTTCGCGGAGGAACGTTTCCATCCGCGCCGCCAGCAACTGCCGCGCCTCGTTCAGCCCGGGGGTGGCGTAGGGCAGGGCGGCATCGGCGAGCGCGGACCACATCGACCCGACGGCCCGCCAGCGATCGGCGTGGTCGAGCAGCTCGGGGCGCCCGCCCGCCTGGCCGATGAGCCTCAGGGCGGCCGCCAGGAGCGGGCGACCGAGACCAGGACCCGCGCCGTGCTGCAGGAAGCGGAAAAGCGCGCAGTGGGCGTGGAACATCGGCAGGCCGCGGCCGAACCGGCGCCGCCACCCCTGCTCGTGGGAGGGGTCGCGCAGGCGGGCAGCGAGCAGTGACATGCCCGCCACCCCCCGGTTTCCCAGTCGAGCGTCGAGGTGCTCACGGAGGCCCGCCACGAGCGCGGCGATGACGAATGGCCACGGGGCCTTGCCGGGCGCGGGCTCGGGGGGGAGGTGCAGGAGCGCCCGCGCGCCGACGGGCGCGAGATCGCGGGTCATGCGCAGCCGGTGACCGTCGATCGGCAGGGGGCGCTCCGACCGGTCGTCGAGGAGGTAGTCGGTGCCTTCGTGCCCCACGACACCGACGGCGTGCGAGAGGCTGCGCTGGTATCCGCGGGGCATGGGGTTGTAGGGGAGCGCCGCGAGGTCGGTCCACACGAGGGTGGCGCCCCCGGAGTGCAACGCGGCGTGCAGCCCGGCTTCGGCGGCGTCATCATCGGGGTAGCGGTGAACGGTGGGGTTGGCGCCGAGGCCGCGCGCGGCGAGCACGAACCGCTCCCCGCTGGCGCTGAAGCCGCCGGCGCTGCCATCGATGGCCACGCGGTTCGCCTGCGGGTGGCCCACGAGCGCGTAGTGGAACCCCACGCCGCCGAGCGCGGCAAACACCAGGTCGGCGCGGGGCCGGAGGCCCCCCTCCCAGTGGTGTCCCGCACGATCCAGGGCATTCGCGAGCGCCGAGGTTCCGCCGCCTGGCCCGCCGATTCGACCGCCGCGTGTCATGGCTGCACCGGTATCACGAATCGCCCGGCGGCCGGCTCCGGGTCAGGCCACCCGCGACACGCGCAGCCGACCCGTCAGGTGGGCCCGCTCCGCGATCATGCTGGCGACGACGTTGGCCTCCACGGGGCGGCTGAGCCCGAAGCCCTGTCCGATGTCGCAGCCCTGTCCCACCAGCATGGAGAGCTGGGAGCCCGTCTCCAGCCCCTCGGCGACGACCTCCAGCCGGATCGCGTGGGCGAGGGTGATGATCGCCCCAACCAGCGCGCGCTGCTCCGGGTCGGTGGCGGCGCCAGCGAGGAAGGCGCGGTCGAGCTTGAGGCGGTCGATGGGGAATTGCCGGAGATAGGCGAGCGAGCTGTAGCCGGTGCCGAAGTCGTCGAGGGCCACGGTCACGCCGCGCTCGCGCAGCTGCTCCAGAACCCGGCACGCCACCTCGGCGTTCTTCATGGCGAGCGACTCGGTGATCTCCACCTCCAGCCACTGGGGGTCGAGCCCGTGCAGGGCGAGCGCGCGGTCAACCGCCTCCACTACGCCGCCGTTGAAGAACTGGCGCGCGGACAGGTTCACGGCCATGCGGATGGGCGGGAGCCCCTCGGACTGCCACTGGGCGGCCTGACGGCAGGCCTCGTCGATGACCCAGGCCCCGATGGGCGCGATGAGGCCGGTCTGCTCGGCCACCGGGATGAACTCCATGGGCGGCACCATCCGGCCATCGCGCATCCAGCGGATCAGCGCCTCGACGCCGATGATCTCGCCCGTCTGCAGGTCCACCTGGGGCTGGTAGTGCAGCACCAGCTCGTTGCGCTCCAGGGCGTGGGTGAGCGCCGCCCGGGTCTCCACGAGCTGGGCGCTTCGTTCCCGCAGGGTGGCGTCGTAGAGCTGCCACCCGTCCCGCCCGGCCTCCTTGGCCTGGAACATGGCGACGTCGGCGTGCTTGACGAGATCGGCGGCGTCGTCGCCGTCGTCGGGGAAGAGCGCCATGCCCACGCTGCAGGTGAGGGAGAACTCGCGGCCTTCGAGCAGGAAGGGGGCGCGGAAAACGCCGAGGAGGCGCTCCGCGAAGGCGGCGGCGTCGTCTCGGCCGGCGAGGCGGGGCAGGAGCACGAGGAACTCGTCCCCGCTCTGGCGTGCCACGACGTCGCCCCCACGGACCCCCTCGCGCAGGCGGTTGGCCACCTCGATGAGGAGACGGTCGGCGGCGTCGTGCCCAACGGTGTCGTTGACGGCCTTGAACTGGTCGATGTCCACGAAGGCCACCGCCAGCACTTCGCCGCGGTGCCGCGTCTGCGCGAGCGTGGCGGTGAGGCGCGCCTGGAAGCAGGCCCGGTTCGGCAGGCCGGTGAGCTGGTCGTGGAACGCCATGTGGCGCGTGCGCTCCTCCTCGGTGCGCCGGGCGGTCACATCGCGCATCATCACGCAGATCACGTCGCTCCCGCGCCACATCATCTGCGAGGCGAGCAGCTCGAGATGACGGGCGCGGCCGGCCACGCTGTGCGGCACCTCGCCGAGGTGCACGCGGGCTCGCCCCATGAGTCCACGGAGGCTGATCACCGCGGCGGGCGACATCGGCAGCACCTCGGGGAGCGTGCGCTCGCCCAGCTCGCCGTTGGTCCTTCCCAGGAGCTCGCACACGGCGTTGTTGGCCTGCAGGATGGCGAGGGAGTCCGATTGGATGAGCAGGATGCCTTCGCTCGTGCGCTCCACGAACTCGGAGTACACGCGGTCGGTCTCGCGTTGTACGACGCCGGGGAGCCAGCGCATCGCGAGGAGGCCGATGAGGCCCGCCGACACCGAGAAGATCACGAGCAGGAGGCGGAAGCCGCGCAGGCATTCGGCATGGTCGAGGTGGTTCGCCGGGTGCTGGAGCAACGTGGTCTGCAGGAGCACCCACGCGAGCAGCACCGAGACGATCCATGTCGAACCCACGAAGAGCGCGACGGCGCGCCGGGGGTTGCTGGGGTCGTCGGAATCGCTGGCCATGTGGACGCGCATCGGTCGACTCCGCTCCACCTTGAGCGGGGTAGGTCGAAAGCATGAAAGAAAAGTCGGCGCTCGCGGAGGCGGTGCTTGCCGCCCTCCAGCCCCGCTCCCTCGCCGAGCGCGCCCGCGGCGTGCTCGTGGGGGGGTGGAGCGCCCGACAGGTGCTGGAGCGCCTGAAGCCGGAGGAGCGGGAGGCGGGCCTCGCCGCCCTCGAGGGCGATCCCATCGTCCGCGAACGTCGCCTCGTCACCGAGGTGCACGCCACGCTGGTCTCGCTCACCGCCGATGGCCGGGTGCTGCGGCGCGCCTCGCGGTACGGGGTGGAGCTCCGGAGCAAAGGGCACCGGCACGCCGTCGTGGATGTCTTCCGGCTCCGCTGAGCCTCAGGGCTGCTTCACGAGCAGGTTGGCCCGGCGGTAGCTCTCGTGGGTGCCCGCGTCCGTCCACCAGCCCGGCAGCTGCCCCACGTGCATGGCGCCGGCGCGGATGTAGGCCGTATTCACTTCGCTGATCTCCAGCTCCCCGCGCGCCGAGGGGCGGAGTCCGCCTACGATGCCGAAGACATCGGACTCGTAGAAGTAGATGCCCGTCACGGCGTGGGGCGAGGGCGGCTGGGCGGGCTTCTCCACCACCTCCACGATCTGCCCGTTCTCGAAGCGGGCCACGCCGAAACGTTCGGGGTCGGGCACCTCCTTGAGCAGGATCATCGCCCGCTTGCCGGAGCGCTCCCAGTCCTCGAGGTGCGGACGGAGCGGCGCGTCGAAGACGTTGTCGCCCAGCACCACCGCGATGGGGCCGCCGCGGGCGAAGTCCTCGGCCAACCCGAGCGCCTCGGCGATGCCGCCAGCCCGCTCCTGCACCCGGTAGGTGAACCGGCAGCCGAATTCCTCCCCCGACCCGAGCTGGTTCACGATGGCGCCGACGTGATGAACACCGGTGACCACGAGCACGTCGAGGATGCTGGCCTCGACGAGCCGGCGCACGGGGTGGTACACCATGGGAACGTCGCCCACGGGGAGAAGGTGCTTGTTTGTGGTCTTGGTGAGCGGATGAAGCCGACTGCCCGAGCCGCCGGCGAGCACCACGCCCCGAGTGGCGCGCATGTGGTGGGCATCGTACCCCTTTGTGGGCGGTCCTGATGGCCATGCTCGTGACCGGGGGCTGCGGGTTCATCGGCCACCACTTCGTGCGGGCGTGGCGCCGCGCCCATCCGGGCGACCCGCTCCTGGTGCTCGATGCGCTCACCTACGCGGCCGACCCCACGCGCATCGAGGGCCTCGCCGACCTCCTGGTGGGCGACATCGCGGCGCCCGAAGCCGTGCACCGTGCCTTCGATCGCCTCGGCCGGGTGGACCAGATCGTGCACTTCGCCGCCGAGTCGCACGTAGACCGTAGCATCGCCGCGCCCGCCCCCTTCGTGCACACCAACGTCCTGGGCACGCAGGTGCTCCTCGATGTGGCGCGTGAGCGCGGCGTGGGCCGCTTCCTGCACGTGTCCACCGACGAGGTGTACGGCAGCATCCCCGCCGGCGCCCTCGCGGTCGAGGAGGGGGCGCCCTTCGCGCCGCGCTCGCCCTACGCGGCCAGCAAGGTGGGCGGCGAGGCGCTGGCCGCGGCGGCCTTCCACACCTGGGGCCTTCCCACCATCGTCGCCCGGCCCACGAACACCTTCGGCACGGGCCAGTACCCCGAGAAGCTCCTGCCCGTGCTGCTGCGCGCGGCCCTCTCCGGCGCCCCGCTGCCACTCTACGGCGATGGCCTCCACGAGCGCGACTGGCTCGATGTGCACGAGCACGTGGCCGCGCTCCTGCTCCTGCTCGATCGCGCCGCGCCGGGAAGCGCATGGAACGTGGCGGGCACCGGGCCCCGCACCAACCGCTCGGTGGCGGAGGCCATCTGCCGGTTGCTCGGCCTCCCACACAGCCGGATCGTGTCGGTGGCCGACCGGCCGGGGCACGACCGGCGGTACCACGTGAGCGGCAGCAAGCTCGCGGCGCTCGGGTTCCAGGCTCGTCGCCCGCTCGAGGAGGCGCTTCCGGAGCTCCTCCGCGAAGCCGAAGCCGCCTAGAGGAAGGCCTTCTTGTCGCCCCAGCGCATCGAGCGCTGGTCGCGCCCGCTGTCGAGCGCCTGGACGGCTTCCCGCGCGAGCCGCTCCACGATGGCGTTGTGCGACATGCCCGAGGCGAGCATCGCGTCGTAGCCCGAGGAGGCATCGCCGGGGCGTTCCGTGCCGCTGTCGCGTTCGTGGCCGGCGCCGCTCGAGCCGGTGGGCGCACCGCCGGCGGCGCTCGTGTGCGAGGCTTCGTGCATCTCCGCGCCGCCGGTGCGGGAGCGGTGCAGCACCATGCGCTCCACGGCGCGCGCTTCGGTTTCTTCGTGGTCGTGGCCCGAGTTGTTGCCCACCCCGCCCGAATGTTCGAGGTGGTGCTGCTCGTGCGCGAAAAGGGCCTGGTCTTCTGCGTTGTTGGGGTCGAAGTCATCGGCCACGATGATGCTGCGATCCACCGTCATCGCGCGGGCGTTCAGCGCCTTCAGCGAGCGCGAAGCGAGCTCGCCGGTGAAGACTTCGCCCCCGCCGGCCATCTGCTTGCGCTGCAGTCCGGACTTCTCGGCGCGGCTGGCCAGCCGGTTGATGGTGCTTCCGCGCGAGGTCGCCATGCACGCTCCCGATGCGAGTATAGCGCAGGGTGTCGGAATTCGGCCACACCCGGGCTACAGTGGGGCAGATGCGCGCGTACCCGCTCCTGCTCCTCGGGCTCCTCGCGTGTCCCGTCACCCCCGATGACACCGGCCCCGTCGGCGTCACCCCCACGGATCGGGATGGGGACGGGTTGCTCGACGTCGACGATTGTGCGCCCGACGATGCCACGGTCGGCGTCGGGTTCGACGAGCTGTGCGACGGGATCGACAACAACTGCAACGGCGAGGTGGATGAGGGCCTCGCGCTCACCACCCAGTACCGCGACCAGGATGGGGATGGGTACGGTGATCCGGCGTGGACGTCCGACTTCTGCAGCCTCGTCGTGGGGTGGTCCGAGGACAGCTCCGACTGCGGCCCGTCGAACCGTAGCATCTACCCGGGTGCGGAGGAGTACTGCGATGGGCTCGACCACGACTGCGATGGCCTCACGATGGAGGCCGACAGCGTCGACCTGATCTTCTGGTGGCCCGACGAGGATGGTGATGGGTTCGGGGCCGGCGTGCCCTCGCTGGCCTGTGAAGCACCGGTCGGCACGGTCGGCAACATCCTCGATTGCGACGACACCCGCGCGGATGTGAACCCCCGCGCCCCCGAGGTGTGCGATCCGCTCGGCACGGACGAGGACTGCGATCTCCTGCCCAACGATCTGGATGACTGGGTGGCCGGCGGCACCGAGTGGTACCCCGACCTCGATGGTGATGGCTGGGGCGCCGAGGTGGAGCCGGTCTGGACGTGCGATGCCCCCCGCGACTACGTGGACCTCACCGAGGACTGCGACGACGCCGACCCGCTCGTGAACCCCGCCGTCATCGAGGTGTGCAACGGCATCGACGATGACTGCGAAGGCACGGTCGATGAGGGCGCCTCCGACCCCCACACCTGGTACCTCGACCGCGATGCCGACGGCTATGGCGTGGATGCCTCCACGCTCATCGCGTGCGAGCTCCCCGGCGGCTACGCCGAGTTCGGGGGAGACTGCAACGACTTCAACAACACCTACTTCCCGAGCGCCGATGAGAGCGCCTGCACGCCCGGGATCGATCTGAACTGCGATGGTTTCACCGGCTCCGACGATAACGACGGCGATGGCTGGCCCGCGTGCGAGGAGTGCGACGACGGCGAGTACGACACGCACCCGGGTGCCATCGAGGTGTGCAACGGGGAGGACGACGACTGCGACGGTCGCCCCGACATCGACGCGGTGGATGGCACCATCTGGTACGCGGATGCCGACTCCGACAGCTATGGCGATGCGGCCTCGCCCAAGAACGCCTGCGAAGAGCCCGTCGGCTACGTGACCGACGCCACCGACTGCGACGACACCTCGCGCACCACCTTCCCGGGCGCGCCCGAAACCTGCTCCGACGCCGGCGACGACGATTGTGACGGCGATGCCAACGAGGTCGACTCCGTCGGGTGCCTCGATTGGTACTCGGACGTGGACGGCGACCTTTACGGCGGCGAGTCCATCTGCGTGTGTACGGCTTACGGCGACTACGACACGCTCGTGGGCGACGACTGCGACGACGCCGAGCCCCTCACCAATCCGGGGGCGGTGGAAGAATGCGGCGACAGCGTGGACCAGGACTGCTCCGGCCTCGATGACGACTGCACGCTCAGCGCGGCCGACGCGCTCATCGTCGGCCGCTCCGACGCCGACGAGTTCGGCATCGCCATGGCCGCGGCCGGCGATGCCGACGCCGACGGTCACCCCGATCTCCTGGTGGGCGGCAACGGCATGGAGGTCAGCGCCACCGACTCCGGCGCCGCCGTGCTGCTCGGCGGCCCCTTCTTCGGCACCAGCACCGCCTCCCGCCCGCTCACCACCTGGTACGGCGCGGCCAGCCGCGATGATGCCGGCAGCGCCCTCTCCGACGGCCTCGACCTCGATGGCGATGGGCTCTTGGAGTACCTCGTGGGCGCTCCCCGGGTGGATGATGCAGCCACCAACGCCGGCGCCGCCTACCTCGTGGAGTACAGCGCCGGGTCGCTGCAGCTCTCCACCGCCGCCCGCTTCTCCGTCACCGGCGAGATCGCCCACGATGCGCTCGGCAGCGCGGTGCTGCTCGGGGTCGATCTCGACGACGATGGCCACCGCGAAGCCGCCATCGGCGCCTACGGGAGCGACACCAACGGGGCCGAGAGCGGCGCCGTGTACCTCTTCGAGCTGCCCGCGGTCGGCGCGGAAGGCGCAGCCACCGCCGACCTGACCATCCGTGGCGATGTGCACGACCGCCTCTCCGTGCTCCCGCGCACCGCCACCGACGTGGATGGGGATGGCGTTCACGACCTCGTCGTGGGCGGCTGGGGCCTCGATGGCGACGACGTGATCTCCGGCGGCGTCGCCGTGTTCCTCGGTCCGATCACCGCCGACCTCGGGGTGTCCGCGGCGGATGCCTTGCACCTCGGCGAAGGCGGGAGCGACGAGGCCGGCGTGTCGCTCGACGTGCGCGATGCCGACGGCGATGGCACGCTCGACCTCCTCGTGGGCGCGCCCGGCAACGACGGCACGGCCGCCGATGCCGGCGCCGCCTACCTCGTGCTCGGGCCGCTGCAGGTGGGCAGCTCGCTCGGCGCCGCCCCGTTCGTGCTCAGGGGTGAAGCCGGCGGCGATGAGCTGGGCGCGGCCGTGGCGCTCGCCGACCTCTCCTCGAGCGGCCTCGCCGCCATGGTGATCGGGGCTCCCGGCTCCGACGCCGGCGGCGTGGACAGCGGCTCCGTCTACCGCTTCAACGAGGTCCCGCTGGGGGTCTTCGGCGGCACCGACGCCGATGCGAGCTACCCCGGCGAGGCCGCCTCGGCGCGCCTCGGCGAGTGCGTGGTCAACGTGGGCGACCTCGATGGGGATGGCAGCGACGACGTGGGCGTGTCCGCCACCGGCTACGTCAACAGCGCCGGCGAGACGACAGGGGCGATCTACGAGCTCTGACGGCGCCGCCGGGGCGGGCGCTCCCCGGGTTCAGCCGTCGAGCTCGCCGGCGCAGAAGCGGCGGACCTGGTCGTACACCGCGGGGTGCACCTGGAGCTCGTTGTGGTGCACGCCCTCGAAGCGCGCGGTCAGGGCGCCCGGCACCCGCATGTCGCGAGGGCCCTCCGCGCTGCCGACCTGCACCAGGAGGTCGCCCACGAGGTCGCCGAGGCCATCCGGCACCCTGGGGAGGAAGGCGCCGGCGAGGAAGGCGTAGCGCACACCGGGGAGCAGGTCGTCGGCCATCACCTCCTCGGCCGGCGCGCGTTCGTGCTCGCCGCGGCCGCGCCAGCCTTCTTCGCGCACGTCGCCGTGGCGGAGGTCGCGGATGCCGTCGGAGCGCGCGCGGATCAGCGCTGCGGGGATGCGGGTGGCGGGGAGGTCGACGGCGTGCAGCGCCTCCGCCACGGCCTGCCCGAACCGTTCGAGCGCGGCGCCCTGGTGGGGGGTGCCGATGCAGACCACGCGACGAAGGGAGCCGAGCCAGGTGCAGTGGAGCTGGCGCGCGTGGAGGGTGGCGCTCCGGCACACGAGGCCGCCGGCGCTGTGCCCCACCAGCACGAGCTCGGTGGGGGCGTCTGCCGGCTGGCCGGGCGCCGAGGGGAGCGACTGCAGCGAGCGCCAGAGCTCCTCGAGGGCCGCGCAGAGCGCCCGGCCACTCTCGGAGAGGTGTCGGCCCGTGTTGTAGCGGGCGTAGAGCGGCAGGTGGCCGAGGTCGCGTTCGAGCAGCGTACCGAACGTGGCGCCGGCCTCGCCGAGCAGGCGTTCGCTGCCCAGCGCCCACGACCACTCCGTGGCGGCGAGGCCGTGAACGAACAGGGCCACGCGGGCGGGGCGGACCCGGGGCGGCTCGCCCGCTCCCCACCGCAACGACATGCCCATGTCGAGGGGGTTCCCCCGCCGGGCGAGGTGATCGCCCACCACCCCGTTCACCGCGCCGATGAGGGTGTCGGCGGCCCAGGTGCGGGTGCCCTGGACGTCGGAGCGCAGCGGGATGGGTGGGGTCGGGAGCGAAGCGGGCTCCGTGACATCGAGCACAAGGTCGCTCGCCGCCTGCACGAGGCGGTTCACCGCCTTCACGCTCAGCAGCACGCCCTCCGTGCTGAACTTCCGCATGCTCTCCACGCGGGCCGCCGGCTCGGCCAGGCCCGGAACGAGCGAGGCGAGCCGGACTCCCGTGCGGGCCGCGGAGTCGTTCCCCTCGCCCACGAGCGTGGCCGTGGCGCTCACCGCGTCGTGCACCAGCGATTTCACGCCGCGCAACTTCCGCCAGTTCGACATCGACGCTCCCGATTCTGTCGTAGCCGGGCCGGGGCGTCCGCGGGTGGGCCGCGGCGGGGATGCCACGCTATGTTCCGGCGCGAGCTGGCGGGGCGCGACTCCTTGCTGCCGAGGTCCTGATGCGGTCCGCCTTCCCTCCGATCGGCGCGGCGGCCCTCCGGGCGATGGCGGTGGCCCTCCTCCTCGTGGCCGTCGTCCACACGTCCGTGGGCATGTCCGCGATGCTCGCGAGCGATGACAGCCGCACCTTCCTCGTGGCGCCGCGGGTGGCCGCCGCCGGCGGGTCGCCCTACGACGCCGCGCAGATGCACGACGCCTTCGCGGCGTGGACCGGCCGCGCGCGCGTGGTCTTCCCCTTCATGTACCCGCCCCCCTTCGTGCTGATGACCTCGTGGGTGTGCCTGATCGGCGACTTCGAGGTGGCGCGCCTCGTGTGGTTCGCGGTGAACGTCGGGGTGACCGTGGCGCTGGCCTGGCGGCTCGCGCGCTGGGCCGGCCTCCCGGGTTGGCTCACGCTCGCGGGCGCGGTCCTCGTGACGTCCACGCGGGACAACTGGTACTGGGGGAACGTGAACGTGGCCGTGGCGCTCGCGCTCCTCGAGGCCGTGATGCAGGCGAGCGGGTGGTGGCTGGCCGTGGGCGCGATGGCCAAGATCGCGCCCGTGGTCGTTTTGGCGAGCTTCGTCGTGCGCCGGGACGGGCGGGCGCTCTTGGAGTTCGCGGTCGCGACCGGGGCGCTCCTCGCGGCCACCGCGTTGGTGTTTTCGCCCACGCTCTACGTGGCCTTCGTTCGGGATGCGCTCACCCCGATGCTCAACGGGCTCTACACCGCGCCCATGCCGCGTCTGGACGACCCGGACAACGCCTCGTTGTCCAACCTCCTCAGCCTTCTCGGCCCGGGCGCCACGCCGCAGACCCTGTCGCCGACCGGCGGCGCGCTGCATCGCATCGCGGTGGTGGGGATGACGCTCGCCCTGGCCTGGGAGTCCCGCCGGGAGGGCCGCGGCCAGCTCGGCAGCCTGCGGATCGCCGGCGGCTACGGCGCCGTGATGATCCTCGCGGCGCCGGTGGCCTGGAACACCCACCTCGTGCTGGCGCTGCCTGCCCTCGCGCAGGCGTGGCGGGTGCTGGCTCCCGAGCGCGGGCGCCGGCGGGCGTGGGCCTTCGGCGCCCTCTTCCTGCCCTTTGTGGTGCCATCGGCCTGGCTTCGCGAAAGCTACTACCTGCTGCCGCCGGTCGGCGCCGTGCGGGCGGTGGCGGTCCTCGCGCTCTACGCGCTCTGCCTGCGGGGGCGGATCGCCCCGTCGGCCGGCGTCGGGTCGGGCGTTCAGGGCGCGGGGCTGTCCCCGACCATGTCCCAGCCGCCTGCGGTGTCGTCGGCGTAGTAGAGGATGTGGAGGCGAAGCCCGAGGAGGCCCGCCGCGTGGAGCGTGCCGCTGCCGCCGTCGGCCGGGGAGGGGCTCGGGGACAGCGACCGCCAGCTCGCCGAGGTCGCGCTGACCACGAGCGTGGACATCGGCGCCACCGTATCGCCGCCGATGCGGACGAGCTCGGGCCTGTCGGCGTCGTGGGTGAGGGTGCCGCCCACGCCCACGAAGAAGACGGTGGCTTCCGGGTGGGCGTACAGGGCGCGGAAGCCCGACTCGTCGAGCTCGCCGCGGAGGTCGGAGTCGTGGGCGTCGAGCAGGCCGATGGCATCGAGCAGGAGCGGGCTGCCGGTGCCCGTGCGGGTGCCGTCGGCGTCGTCTGCGCCCTGCACCACCCACGCGAACCGTTCCGCGTCGGCCGGCCTGCGGCCCTCGACGGACCACGCCTCGGCGGGCTGGGCGGCGTCGGCGGGGGCGGCGGCCAGGGCCTCGGCGCCGTCGGGCGGGGCGTCGAGGCGGGGCGCCTGCGCGGCGAAGTCCCAGGTCCAGCCCTCGGTGAGCCGGTCGAGCGCGAGATCCGGCCACACGAGCGGCTCGCCGGCGTTGCGAACGGCGGGCTCCGCGCCGGGCCGCAAGAACGAAACGCTGCCCACGCCGTTCACCTCGCCCACCCCGTCGCTGACCGTCACGCACGTCTGTTCGTCGATCCCGATGCCGAGGAGCCCCTCGGGAGCGCCTTCCTCGATGGCCAGCGCCATCGCGCCGGAGAGGCGACCGAGGCGGCCGCGCACCACGAAGTGGGTGTCCACGAGCGTGGCGGGGAGCAGCCCGAGGAAGTCGGCGTGGACGCCCGAGCCGCCGTCGCTGACATCCCCGAGGTAGTCGGTGCGGCTGTCGGTCAGCACGTCGGCGCTCACGTAGTCGTTGCCGCCCGCGAGCGCGTATTCGGAGAGCGACATGGCCCCGGCGCTCGTGCCCCCGACGCTCCCGCCGCGGTCGTCCACGAGGGCGCGCACCTGGCTCTCCAGCTCCGTGCCGTTCCAGGCGTCGTAGTACTCCCCCTGGTCGCCGCCCTTGAGGAAGACGGCGTCCACGTCCGCGAAGGAGGTGGCGAGGTCGGCGGCGTTGGCTTCGGCCCGGCTCGACACGCGCACGTTGAAGGCCTCGTCGGCACCGAGCCACTCGAAGTAGTCCGGCAGCCACCCGGTCTCCTCGCCCGTGGCGACGACCGCCACGCGCAGCCTGCCGTCGCCGCTCACGTCGCCGGCGTCGAGGAGGCGGTGGTAGGCCACGGCGCTCCACGCGGCCGGGTCGCCCTCGTCGCCCTCCCCGCCGCCGCCGCAGAGCACGAGCGTGCCGGACGGGGTTGCGGGCGGGGCGGAGTCGGTGGAGGGGGCGGTGTCGTTGGGGTCGGAGGGCGCCGGCGTGCAGCCGAGCAGCAGGGCGAGCATGCCCGCTTCTATCGTGGGCGGTCGCGGTAACGGCTTGTCACGCCGGGCCAGGCGCCGGAACCCGTGGAGGGCGTCGCTGTCGGCAACGGTCCCCCCGGAACACCCGCATGATGGTGCTGCCCCTCCTCCTGCTCGGCTCCTGCTGGCATCGCACTCCCACCCTGCCGCACTCGGCGGAGATGCGCGAGGTGCAGGTGCAGTGGGGCGACACGCTCTGGTCCATCGCCACCCGGTACGACGTGCCCGGCGGCTACCCCGCGCTCGCCCGCCTCAACGGCATTCGGGACCCGGACTACATCGAGCTCGGCCAGCGCCTGCGCGTGCCCAGCGCGGACAGCTCCCTGCCGCCCTGGCCGGTGGCCTCGCCGATGGAGGCGCCGCTCCGGGCCTGCCGCGTGGAGACCCTGCCCCCGGCGCGGCCGGGCTCTGTGGCCGGTGGGGCAACCGGGGTTCTCGAGCTCGGTGGCGGCGTGCAGATCGCGGCCTCGCGCAGCGCCGATCGCGGACAGTTGGCGGGGCTCGCCAACGGCCGCGTGGTGTGGGCCCGCGCCCCGAAGCTCGAGCCGGCGCTGTGGGCCGACGACCCAAGCGCCCCCGCCGCCGCCCCGCCCGCCGACCTCCTCGGCTTCCGGGTGCAGCTCGATGGGGATGCCGACCTCGAGTCGGTGGCGGGCTGGCGCCTCGAAACGAACGAGCTGGGCATGTCCCGGTGGATGGTGGCGGTCGTGGACTTCCCGGAGCGCGACCGCGCCTCGGTCTTCGAGGTGGCCAACTTCGGGGCGGGCTCCTTCGTGACGACGACCGGCGGGGCGTGCGGGGTCCTCGCCTCGGAATGGACGCCAGGTCACGAGCCGGGAGAGAGCGCGGAGGGGTGGAACCTGCTCGCGCGCCGCATGGACCTGCACGATGGCGGGTGGGCCCTCGATGCCGAGGCCGGCCTCCTGTCCCGACGGCTCTACGCGTCGTTCGCGCCGGCCGCCGTCCCGATGGGCCGGCTCACCTCGGGCAACGTGGCCGCCGACCTGCTCCCCGCCGCTACCCGCCACCGCGCCAGCGAGCCCCTCGTGGCCCACCCCCGTGTACGGGAGGAGCGCCGGGACGTGGTCGGCTCGGAGGCGAGCCCGGACGGCCTCGTGCTCTCCGCGGGCTGGCGCACCCCGGTGCTCGTTGGCGCGCTCGGGGAGGGGCCCTTGCGGGTGGGCGACGGGCGGAGCGGGCTCCTGTACCCGGCCGGCTGGGTGCCCGCGCACCCCGAGCGGCTCGGAGGCGCGCCAGCCCGGTTCACCAGCTACCTGCCCTCGTGGTTCGGCGAGCCGGTGTCGATCCTCTGGCTCCTCGGGTAGCGCCGCCGGTCCGCGACCTCAGGCGTGTACGCGCACGAGGTCCTCACCCTGCGTGACCAGCTCGGCCTCAAGGGCGAGCAGCCGGGGCAGCACACGGTCGGCCGGGCCGGCCTCGTGGGCGAAGGAGAGGAGCAGGGCCACGTGGCGCTCCTCGGGCGGGTGGAGCGCGGCGTAGAGGGCGCGGAGGTCGGGCTCTTCCACGTGGGTGCGCAGGAGGTCGAGACGCTCGGCGCTGCGCGCCTCGATGATCGCGGCGACGGCGAGGGTGGCGCATACGTCGCCCTTCGCGGCGCGGGCCAGCTCGCCGGCGTAGCGGGCCGGAATCAAGGGCTCGAGCCGGCCGCCGCGGCGGTTCAGGAGCGCCAGCGCCTGTTCGAAGTGGCCGAGCTCCTCGCGCGCGAGGCGGCTGTAGGCCGCGGCCCGACCGGGGTCCTTGAAGATCATCGCGAGCACGGTGCCCGCGGCCTTCTTCTCGCAGTGGACCACGTCGTGGAGAAGCTCGTCGGGCGCGGCGAGCACACGATCGAGCCAGACGCGGGGCGTGGGGACGAGCTGCACGGGCGACTCCGATCAGAGCTCGGTGGAGCTCTCGGCCTCATCGGCGGTGACGACCGAGACGGCCGGGGCTTGGGGGGAGAGCAGCAGGCGACCGACCACCACGCCGAGCACGGCGGCGAGGGCACTTGCGGCGAGGATGCCCAGCTTCGCGCCGGCGAGGAGCGCGGGGTCGACGAACGCGAGCTGCGCCACGAAGAGCGCCATCGTGAACCCGATCCCGGCCACCACGCCCAGGACCAGCAGGTGGCGCAGGGTGATCCCGAGCGGGAGGGTGCCCAGCCCGAGCCGAAGGGTGACCCAGCAGGCCAGCAGGATGCCCAGCGGCTTGCCCAGCAGGAGGCCGACCGTGACGCCCGACACCACCACCCAGGCGTGGGCATCGAGCGCCGAACCCCCCAGCGAAACTCCGGCGTTGGCGAGGGCGAAGATCGGCATGATGCCGAACGCCACCCAGGGGTGGAGCTGGCTGATCAGGCCCTCGGCGGGCGACAGCGCCTCCCGACGGGCGACCTCGATCTTTCCGAGCGCCTGGGCGAGGAGGCGCGGGTCGGCGGCGGCGGAGCCGGCGGCGGTGAGGTGGTCGAGCTCGCGGCGAACGCCGTCTACAAAGCCGTCGGTGCCGAGCCAGGCGCGCACGGGGGTGAGGAGGCCGACCACCACTCCCGCAATCGTGGGGTGGATGCCGGCGGAGTAGATCCCGGCCCACGCGAGGAGCGCGGGGGCCACGTACGCCGCCTTGGAGCGCACCCCGAAGCGCTGCATGCCGCGGATGGTCGCGAACGCCGCCGCCCCGACCGCGAGGCCCTGAAGCGCCACGCCGCCGGAGTAGAACAGCGCGATGACGACGATGGCGCCGAGGTCATCGATCACGGCCAGCGCGAGGAGCAGCACCCGAAGCGCGGCGGGGACGCGGTTGCCGAGCAGCGCCAAGGCGCCGAGCGCGAAGGCGATGTCGGTGGCCATGGGCACGCCCCAGCCGGCGCGCGTGGCGTGCCCACCCGCGAGCAGGAGGTACAGGGCGGCCGGCGCCAGCATGCCGCCCAGCGCCGCCGCCGCGGGGAGCGCCGCGCGCCGCCACTCCGACAGCTCGCCGTGGTGCAGCTCGCGACGAATCTCCATGCCGACCACGAAGAAGAACACGACCATCAGGCCGTCGTTCACCACCCACTCGAGCGTTCGCTCGAACGCGAAGCCGCCCACGCGGATGCCCACGGGCGTGTGCCAGAGCGCGGTGTAGGAAGCCGCCCACGGCGAGTTGGCCCACACCAGCGCCACCGCGGCCGCCAGCAGCAGCACGATGCCGCTCGCCGCCTGGATGGCGAGGAACCGCTCCAGCGGACGCGCGGCGAGGCGCGCGAGCCGGATGAGCGGCTCCCACGCTTCGGGCGGCGACGACGGCAGCTCGCGCGGCTCGGGTGGGGGGGGGACGGTCACGCCGCAGGGTAGTCACAGGAAAGTGGCCGGACCAGCCACCCGTCACCGAATTCGCCTGCCTCGCCGGGCTCCCCGCGGCTCCGCAGCCGGGCCACACGTCGAGGCGAGGGCGGACCGTCGGGGGCGTCGGGTAGCGCGCCGCACACCGCCAGCACGCGGAGGTCTGGCTGCACCGGCCTGGGGGCGGTGGCCGGGGGGTGCGGCGGCGGAGCAGTCCCCCTCAGCCCCGACCGGCGCGCTCGGGCCACGCCCACAGGGCCGGCAGGGCAATGGCCGGGAGGAGGTTCGCGCTCGCGAAGACCACGGAGGCGGCGAGGGCGGCGGAGGAGGCGGGAAAGCCGGAGGTGCCGAAGATTTCCATGGCGGCGGCTTCGCGCACGCCGATGCCGCCGATCGAGATCGGGAGCACGTTGGTGAGGGTGACGAGCGGCATCCGCGTGAAGAAGGAGAACGCGGGCATCGGACCGAAGGCGCGGTACACGCCGAGGGCGCCCACGAGGTTCAGGGCATGGGAAAGCGCGGTGAGGCCGAAGAGACCGAAGCGGCCGGGCAGTCCGAGGCCGTCGCGGGCGCGCAGCATCGGGTCGAGCGTGAGCGCGCGGAGGCGGGCCGGGAGGAGGCGGGAGAGCCACTCGGGCGGGGCGGCGGAGCCGAGGCCGAGCCACGCGCCGAACGCGGTGCCGGCGCCCAGCGCCGCCGCGAGGGGCCAGCCCGGGGCGATGAGCCCGACCGTCACGAACGCCACGAGCGTGAGCACCTCGTACACCTTCTCGAGCACGAGCGAGGCCGTGGCGAGCGCGAGCTGGCGCGGACGGTCGGTGGGGTCGAAGTCCACGCCCGAAAGGCGGTAGAGCTCGCCCGTGCGCATGGGGGTGACGGCGCCCATGAGCACCCCGAGCAGGAAGCTCCGCGCGAGGCGGACGGGCGAGTACGCGAAGCCGAGGCTGCGCAGTTGCCACGCCCACTTCCCCACGCGCACCGCCATCGCCAGGAGGAACACCGCGGCCACGAGCGCCGACTCCCCGGGCGAGAGGCCCCGCCACGCCGCCCGGACCGCGCCCAGCTCGATCCGCGAGGCCACCAGCGCGCCGAAGACCACGAGCCCCACCACGCGGAGGGCCCGCCCGAGTCGAGGCGAGCGGGCAGCGGGGGCGGGCGCCGGTTCGGACATGGGGCGGGCGGTCTATCCGGGGAGCCGCAGGTTAGGCGGCGGCCGCGATGACCCCCACCCTCCAGAGCGCCGCTGCGGTCCTCGAAGGGCTCGTACCCGTGCTGGTCGCGCTCGCCTCCGTCCACAGCCTCCATCGGGTGCGGCTCCTTGGCGCGGTGTGGCGGCTGCGGTCGCGCCCGGCGCTCGCGCCCGCGGCCGGTCTCCCCGGCGGCGCGCCGTTCGTCACCGTCCAGATCCCCCTCTTCAACGAACGGGACGTCGCGGACCGCGTCATCGCGGCCTGCGCGGCGCTCTCCTGGCCGCACGACCGGCTGGAGCTGCAGGTCCTCGACGACTCCACCGATGACACCGGCGCGGTCGTGGATGCGTCGGTGGCGGAGGCACGGGCGCGCGGGGTGAGCGTTTCCGTGCTCCGTCGAGAGGCGCGGGTGGGCTTCAAGGCCGGCGCGCTCGCGGCCGGGCTCGCGGCGGCGCGTGGGGAGCTCGTGGCGATCTTCGATGCGGACTTCGTGCCGGCGCCCGACTTCCTCCGTCGCATCGTCCCGCGCTTCGCCGACCCGGGCCTCGGCATGGTGCAGGCGCGGTGGTCGCACCAGAACGCCGCGGAGTCGATGCTCACGCAGGCCCAGGCCACGCTGCTCGACGGGCACTTCCGCATCGATCACGCCGCCCGCGCCGGGCTCGGTTGCTGGTTCAACTTCAACGGCACGGCGGGCGTGTGGCGCCGGGCCTGCATTGAGGCGGCGGGCGGCTGGCAGGGCGACACCCTCACCGAAGACCTCGACCTCTCCTACCGCGCCCAGATCGCCGGCTGGCGCTTCGCCTACGCCCCCGAGGTGTCCGTGCCCGCGGAGGTGCCGTCCACGATGGCCGCGTTCCGGGCACAGCAGCGTCGGTGGGCGATGGGCTCCATCCAGACGTTGCGGAAGCTCGGCGGGGCCGTGCTCCGATCGCCGGTGCCGGGTTCGGTTCGGGTGGAGGCCCTGGCCCACCTCGCCGCCAACCTCGCCTGGCTGCCGGCGCTGGGCCTCACGGTGCTCCTGCCGTGGGCGGTGCTGTTGCGCACCTCGCCGGCCGTGGGGTGGCTCGCGGGCCTCTCGCTCGGCCTGTGCACGCTCCCCAACCTCGTGTTCTACGCGGTGGCCTCGGGAGGGTGGCGCGGGGTGCCCGGCGCGGCGGTCCTCGCGCTCGGACTCGCACCGGCGCAGGCCCGGGCCACGCTCGATGGCTTGCGCGGCGCCCGCGAGCCCTTCGCCCGCACGCCCAAGCGCGGCGCCTCTGCCCGGTCGAGCTACCTCGAGGGCGCGGCCGGCTTCAGCTGGCTGGAGCTGGCGCTCGCGCTTCCCCACCTCCTCGCCGCGGTGGCGTGCGTCGGGAGGGCGGAATGGGCCCCCGTGCCCTTCCTCCTGCTCTTCGGGCTGGGTCTCGCGTGGGTGGGGTCGGGCTGGCAGGGCACGGCGGTGCCGTCGTCTCCGCGTCGAGCCGACCCGGAGATGGCGGGCGTCGCCGGAGTTGGCTGAACGCCGTCGCGTGGCGCTGTGGTAGCCTCCGCGCTCAGCTCCGGGTTCACATGCTGTTTTTCTCCTCCCTTGCGCTGGCCACGACGCTGACCGGCGATGCGCTCTCCCTGAGCTGGAACAGCGGCGGCACCCTCAACGACAGCGCCGATGCGGCCGGGCTGCGCGCGATGCACGGCGAAGCCTGGGTGGAGTGGCTCTACGCGGGCACGCCGTGGCAGGTCTGGATGCTCGAGTACGAGGTCGAGGGCGAGGCCCGGGGCGTGTACTCGGCCTCTTCGGTGGGCACGACGGCGTTTGTCTACTCCGGCGAGGAGCTCTCCGAGGAGGGTCGCCTCGGGATGCGGTGGAGCTACGCCTCGCCAGACCTCGCGATCGGGAAGACGGAGAGCTTCGCGGTGGGCGGCCGGGCGGTCGTGGTGTCGTTCGTGGTGCGCAACGACAGCGCCCACGCCGTCGATCTGATGCGGGTGCTCTACGGCATGGACCCGGATCCGGAGTACGGCGCCAACGGTGGGTACAACGCGGCGCTTGACGTGCTCGACCTCGATGGGGACGGCGTCGACGACTACGTGGAAGCCGTGGCGCCCACCCTCGGGTACGCGCTGAGCATGGGGGGCTGCGGGCCCGACGACTTCCTGCTCGGCTCGTGGTCGGACTGGCAGTACGCGGTCGACGCCGACGTGGCCATGCTCGATGGCGACCGTGCCGAGTCCGACTCGGCGTTCGGGGGGCTCTGGTGGCCCGAAGGGTCGCTCGCGCCCGGGCGGTCGCGTGCCTTCACGATGGTGGTCGCGACGGGAGACACGCGCGAGGGGGCGCAGGCCGTGTTCGCGGACGAAGCGTCGCGGGCGTGCTGCGACCAGGACCTCGACGGTGAAGCGTCGGTGGCGTGTGGCGGCGCGGACTGTGACGACGGCGACCCCTCCGTGGCCCCGGGCATGCCCGACGAGCCGTACGACGGCGTGGACGCCGACTGCGCCGGCAACGCGGATGGGGACGTGGACGGCGACGGCGAGACCGCAGCGGAGGCCGGCGGGCTCGACTGCGACGACGCCGACGCGGCGGTGAACACCTCGGCCGAGGAGGTCTGGTACGACGGCGTGGACCAGAACTGCGACGGCAACGAGGACGACCAGGACTTCGACGGCTTCAGCCTCGCGCACGACTGCGACGACGCCGACGAGTCCCTGCACGAGGGCTGCCCCACCGAGGAGGTGGACACCGGCGAGCTGAGCGCCGATGGCTGTGGGTGCGCGGCCGGCTCGCCCGGAGCGAGCGCGGCGGTGGTGGTGGGGGCGCTGCTCCTCGCGCGGCGGCGCCGGGCCGGCTGAGCGGCCTGCACGGCTCCTGCACGAGGTTGCCCGACGCGCGCCTCCGCGTGGCACCGGCTCGGCCACGGCGCCTCCGTAGGTTGGGGATGCACCAACCGGAGTCCTCGTGCATCCAATCCTTCGCGCTTTCGGCATCTTCATCGTCTTCGCCATGGCCACGCTGGGCTGGCTCGTGCTGGCCGGCGTCACCGACAGCCGCTCCCGGGACAGCAACTCCAGCCTCCGCTCCGATGTCGGCGAGCTCTGGGGCAACGCCCAGACGCAGGCCGCGCCGGTGTTCACGCTCCGGTGGACGGAGGAGGTGGTCACCTCGGCGGACATCACCGACAGCCTCGGGCGGGTGCTGAGCACCAAGGTGGAGCGCCACGAGGAGGCGCGCTCCCTCGGCGTGGAGCCCGGCTCCACCGACATCGACGTGGGCCTCCAGCTCGACGAGCGGCGGCGCGGCCTCCTGTGGTTTCCGCTCTACAACGTGGAGTTCGCCGGCACCTGGACCTACCGGCACGCCGACGCAGCCACCCGCTGGTTGGAGATGACCTTCACCCTGCCCGACCAGAACGCGCTCTACGACAACTTCGTGGTGACGGTGGACGGTGAGGACCTCGGCGACCGGGGGCGTCCCGTGGACGGCGTGGTGACGCGCACCGTGCCCGTCACGTACGGGCAGCTGGTCACGCTCGGCGTGCGCTACACCTCGCGCGGCGCCGACCAGTGGACCTACCGCCCTTCGCCCGGCGTGGGCCAGATCGACGACTTCGTGCTGCGCATGACCACCGACTTCGAGGAGGTGGACTTCCCGGTTCCCGGCCTCTCGCCCACCAGCAGTGTGGCGAACGGTGGCGGCTGGAACCTCGAGTGGAACTTCACGCGCGCCGTCACGGGCTTCCCCCTCGGCATGATCCTGCCCACCCACATCCAGCCGGGCGAGCTCGCCACCTCGCTGAGCGTGTCGGCGCCGCTGTCGCTGGGCCTGTTCTTCCTGTGGATCTTCGCGTTGGGCCTCCTGCGTGGGGTGCAGGTGCACCCGATCAACTACCTGTTCATCGCGGGAGCGTTCTTCTCCTTCAACCTGCTGTTCGCCTACACGGCCGACCTTCTGCCCGTGGAGCAGGCCTTCGCCCTCTCCGCCGCCGTGAGCGTGCTCCTCGTGGCCAGCTACCTGCGGCTGGTGGTGGGCGCCCGGTTCGCGCTCGTGGAGGCCGGTCTGGCCCAGCTCGTGTACCAGGTGGGCTTCGGCGTGGCGCACTTCCGCGACGGCACCACCGGGTTGACGATCACCGTGCTCGGCATCGGCACGCTGTTCGCGCTGATGCAGCTCACAGGGCGGGTGGACTGGAGCACGGCGTTCTCGCGGAAGGCCGCGGCCTGAAGACGGGATAGGCGCCGCCGCATGGCACGCAAGCCCTTTCACGAGGTCGAGGAGTCGGGGCGTCTCCGCGAGGAGACGCTCACCTCCGACCGTGTCGTGCGGTGGGATCACCGCGAGGAGATGGAGGCGCTCAAGGCGCTCGCCAACCGCATCGCGAAGCTGCCCGCCTCCACCCGGAAGGCGCTCCCGCTCGACGAGGAGGCGCTCGAACAGTTCGAGCACCTCGCCAACGCGGCGCTGAAGCCCGAGCGGCGCCGCTCGCTCATGCGGGCCAAGCTGCTCCTCGCGCATGCCGACATGGAGGCCATCCACGCCGTGCTCGACGGCGGCGGTCCGGCGCTGCTCGCTGCGCAGGCCGCGGAGTCCTGGCGCAACCGCATCGTGGCCGGGGATGATGCGGTGCTCAACACCTTCCTCACCCAGCACCCCTCGGGCGACCGGCAGGCCCTGCGCGCCTCCGCGCGCGAGGCCCGCACCGGCGAAGGTCCCGCCGCCAAGCGGGCCGCGCTGCGCTGCCTGCGGCTCGTTCGCGCCGCGCTCGACCCGACGGCGCCTCCGGAGCCCGACGAAGGCTGAGGCCGCCGGCGGGGGAGGGTGGCCGCGCCGCGCTACCGGCGACGGCGCCGCGCGAGGAGCAGGGCGGCGCCCACCGCCACCGCGGCGGCCGGGCTCCCGGCGGAAGTGCAGCCACACTCGCTGTCGGGGGGCTCGCCCGTGTCGCGGGGCGGCCGCTCGGTGGGGGTGTCCGTGTGCTCGCTCACGGCGGTGTCCTCCGCCGTGTCGGGCGGCACGCCGGTGTCGCGCCGGTCGAACGTGAGGGTGCGGGCGTTCTGGCCTTCCACCGCCACGGTGTAGGCGTCCTCGTCGCTCCGGCCCCAGGCGAAGAGCGCGTACGTCCAGCTGGTGCCCCGCTCCAGGCCGGGGAGCGCATCGACCACTTCGTGGGTTTCTCCGAAAACGGGCGAGAGGTCGAGGTGCACGATCACGCCGTCGTCGAGCCCCTCGGGCGCGCGCCCCTCCTGGCGGAGCAGCACGGTGCCGGCGAGAGGCTTGATCCAGGGGGTGTGCCAGGAGAGCTTGACCTCGCCCACCTCGGCTTCGGCCTCGTCGCTCCAGTCGGCCTCGAGGGCCACGCGCCGGTAGTGGTCGGGCGGGTCGTCGAGCTCCACCACGCACACATCGTCGAGCGCCCAGCCGCCGAACTCGAGGCCCGCATCGGTCTGCAGGGAGAACCCGAAGCTCAGCGGCCCCGCGCCGATGCCCTCGGGGGAGAGGAAGGGCGTGAGCTCGTGGTCCACGGTGGTCCAGTCGGTGTCGAGCAGCGCGGTGGTGCCGCCCACCGTGGCGGCGTTGCCCCACACGGGGGTGAAGGTCGTACCGTCGGTCACGACCACCTGCGCGCGGTCGTACAGGCCATCCTCCACGGTGAGCCAGCGTTGGTAGGTGAGCAGCCGCATGCGGCCCTCGGTGGTGAGGTTCACCGACGGGGTGAGCAGGTGCTCGGCGTTGTTGGGCTGGTAGTCCGCGTCGAGGCCGGTGGCGGCGAGGAAGGAGCCGGAGGCAGCGAGGTCGGGGTCGTACTCGCCGGCCCCGAGCGGGTTGCCCACGGCCCAGTCGTCCGCCGTGCCCGTGAGCGACTGCCACGGGATCGTGGCGCCGTGGCTGAAGCCCGGAGCGCCGCTCTCGAGGTCATCGCACCAGAGCGCCGCCCGGTCGCCGATCCAGAAGCTCGCCACGCCCTGGTCGAGCCCCCCGTGGGAAGCCTCGGATTCGGTGCCGTCGGCCGAGGTCACCACGATGAAGTAGCGGTAGAACGAGGGCACCGCCTGTCGGGGGAGGGTGGCGCTCCAGGTGACGCCGTCGCCGGTGCCGAGCGGCAGCTCCGTCCACGCCTCCCACCCGGTGCCGTCGGGCGCCGGGACACGCGCTTCGCCGGTGGTCGCGAACCAGGCGGACACGGTGGGCGCGGACGCCCCCGTGCAGTGGTTGAAGTCCTGCTCCACGGTGACCGTGATCGGGTAGCCCTCCGTTTCGCTGCCCTGCGGCGCGAGCGGCGTGTGCTCCACGGTGAGCACGCCGAGCGCACCCGGACCGAGGCCGTGGTGGTCGAGCAGCTCGATGAGCTCGCAGTCGTGGGGGGTGCCGTTGGACCAGTCACCGTCGTCGTCGTCGGCGACGAGCACGGCTTCGCCGAGGTCGGTGAGACCGGGGCCCATCTCGAGCGCGGCGAGGAAGAGCAGGTCGGTCGACTCCACGCCCAGCTCGTCGCCCATGCTCTCCACCCACTGGCCCCGGAGGTTCCAGAGGAAGCTCGCCCAGATCAACCCGTCGTAGTGCACCTCGCCCGACACGTCGGTGGGGTACACGCGGTCGGTCTCCACCTCGCGGATGCCGCTGCCATCGGTGTAGAAGCCACGGCTGATGTCGGAATCGTCGAGGATCGTGGCGGACACGAAGTCGGCGCTGCCCTCCGACACATCGCTCGCGAAGCTCCCCGAGGCGAGGATGTACTCGTGGATCCCGTGCCCGATCTCGTGGTAGATCACGCTCGCGATGCGGCCCGTGGCGTTGCACACGCCGCTCGCCTGGAAGAAGTTGACGGTGCCGTTGGTGTAGTAGGCGTTGCAGCTGCCGCTCGTGAGGTCCACATCGGCGCGCACCTGGCTCGCGAGCCAGCTGTGGGTGGGCCAGCGGGTGCCCAGCCAGTCCCACACCTCGTGGAAGTGGTGCTGCATGCTCGCCGCGGAGTAGGAGATGTCCGCCCCGCCGTCGAGATCGATGTCGTCGCTGCCGGTGTGGCTCACCGTGGCGCCGTTCTGGAGCACCCGGACGCTGGCGCCGGTGAGGGTGACGGTGAGGGCGCCGGTGAGGGCGTGGGTGCCATCGTCGGCGGTCTGCTGCGTGGTGCCAGCGGAGTCGGTCACCTGCACATCGCGCGCGGGGTCGGTGACGAGCGGATCGTCGACCGTGAACTCCTCGTGGGTGACGGTGACGCTGTCGAAGCGGCGGGGATCGTAGGCGAAGACCTCGTTCCCCTCGCGGTCGATGGCGCGCACGGCCGTGGGGGAGCGGCGGAGGCGGACGAGCCGGCCGAAGCCGCGGTCGGGGTCGGCCACCACGACCTCCCCGGCGGTGGGGGCGGGGAGACGCCCGATGGGGGTGAGCCGCACCCACGCGGCGCCGATGCGACCGTTGGTGCTCACGAGGGCGATCTCGTCGCCCTCCACGGGCGCGCCCTTCCAGGTGCGGGTGTAGCGGAGGATGGTGCGGCTGCCGTTCGGGCGGGGGGTGGAGCGTGCGCCGGCCAGGCGCAGCTCGGCGGCGGGTACGCCGCCGAGGGCGGCGAGATCGGCCACGAGGGCCTCGGCGTCGGCCTCGGGAACACCGGCCAGCCCGACAAAGCGGGGCGTAGCGGTGGTTTCGTTCCATCGGAAGCTGGTGGGGCCCCACACGCGCTCGAACCCGCGTGCGAACGCGCCCGCGGACAGGCGCCACTGGGCGGCTGGATGGCGCTGCAGGTGCTCGGGCGGCGGCCCGCTGGGGAGCCGGTGGGGTGCGTCGGTGAAGCCGAAGGCGAGCCAGAGCAGCATGCCGTCGCTTAACGCCACCGCGCCGATTCGCTTGACACCGGGCCGGGACCGGGGAACGATAGGGCTGTTCCCCGAGCCCCGACATGAACTGGCGCCCCTCCCCCCGTCCCAAGCCCGGCCCCAAGGCATGGCGCCCCTCGCCCCGCCCGAAGCCCGGCCCCAAGGCGTGGCGTCCCTCGCCCCGCCCCAAGCCCGGCCCCAAGGCCTGAGCATCCCCGCGTCCGTGGCGGCCGCCAACCTGGCGGGCGCCGCGCGAGCCTGGGCAGAATCACCGGAGTGGATGGACTTCCTCACTCCGGAGAGCCCGGCTTTTTCGCACAAGATGGCCGAGCGCGCGCTCATGCTCCGGTCATGGGGAGGTGTGCTCGAAGGCCGCCGCAGCGTGATCGACCTCGGCGGCGGCATCGGTCGTTTCGCGATGCCCTGCCTCGATGCGGGGGCGGTCGTGCACCTCGTGGATGCCGACCCGCGGTCGCTCGCCTGCGCCCAACGCCACGCCGCGGGCCGGCCGGGACGGCTCTCGGTCTGGGAGGCCGACGCCGCCTGCCTCCCCGCCGAGCTCCCCCACTGCGAGGCCGCCATCGCGGCCGAGCTGCTCTGCTATGTGGCGGACCCCGCGGCGGTCCTCGCGGCGCTCCGGTCCCGCCTCACGCCGGGCTCCCCGCTCTGCTTCTCCGTGGAAGCCCGTTGGGGGTGGGCGCTCGCCGTCGACGCGCCGGTCGGGCAGCTTCCGGCGCTCTTCGGCGATGGCCTCGTGCACGTGCCCGGCGACCGCTTCGTGCGCACCTACGATGAAACCGACGTGCGCGCGCTCTTCGCCGACTGGGAACTGGAACGGCTGGAGCCGACCCACTTCGTGTTCGGCGGCCCGCTCCAGCAGGTGGCGGGTGAGGTCGACGAACACGAGCTGGCGCGCTGGGAGCAGGCCGCGCGCGCCCACCCCGTTTTCGGGCGGCTGAACCGCGCCTGGACCGGCGTGGCGCGCGCGTGAGGGGCGCGCCACGGCCCCGCCGGCGGTCAGCGGGCGGGCGCCGCGCGCCCGAGCCCGTAGAGGGGCAGCGCCTCCTTGGCGTGGTGGGCGAAGATGAGCGCGGTTTCGAGATGGACCACCTCGCTGCGGGCGGCGATCTCATCCCACGCCACCGCCCGGAGGTGCTCCACGTCGCGCACGGCCACGTGCACCAGCATGTCGTCGGCCCCGGACACGTTGTACACCCGCATCACCTCCGGCATGGCCACGAGCGCGTTCCACAGCGCCTCCGCCACGGTGCGCGCGTGATCGCGGAGCCGCAAGGAGAGCATCGCCTCGATCCCCACGCCCACGGCGGCAGGATCCACGCGGGTGTGCACCCCGCGCAGCACCCCGGCCTCCCGCAGGTTCCGCACCCGCTGCAGGCAGCTCGAGGGGGCCAAGCCCACCTCGGCGGCCAGCTCCTTGTTGCTGAGCCGACCATCCTTCTGCAGCGCCGCGATGATGCCGAAGTCAATTCGGTCGAGGGTCATGTTCCCGCTCCAGTTCGGCATTGTATTCGGTCGACTGTGGAATGCGACGAGCCTATGTTGGTGCAGACCTCGCCGAGCCGAACATGCTGCGAAACCGCCCCCCGCTCTCCGACGATCTGGCCGACCTCGCCCTGGCGTTGGCGTCGGCGATGCAGGAAGTGGGCGCGCCGGCCAACGAGGTCGAGGCGGCGGTGCGTACGTTCTGCGCGGCCCACGGGGCCGTGGCGGAGGTGCTCTGCACGCCCACGTCGATCCAGCTCGGTCTCCACAGCGGCGGGCGCGCGGGGCCGGTCTTCCGGGTGGCGCGGGTGCGGCCCGGGCACGTTCACCTCGCGCGTCGCGAGGCGCTCGAGGGCCTGATCGCCTCACTCACGGCGGGTCACATCCGCGTTTCGGAGGGGCGGCGGTGCCTCGATGCGGTGATGCGCGCGCCCGACCCGTGGGGGCCGGCGGCCTTCATGATGGCGGAGATCGCGCTCGGCGGGCTGGCGGCGGTCTTCTTCGGGGGTGGCCCGCTCCATGCGGCGGTGGGCGCCACGGCGGCGGCCGCGATCCTCGCGGTGGGGGCGCTCTCCCCGGGCCTCGCGCGCCTGCTCCCCCTGCTCGGCTCGGCGGTGGCCACCGCGGTCACGATCCTGCTCTCGCGCCAGGTCGGGCTCGACAACGCCTGGCCGGCGGTGCTCGGCGGCATGATCTCCCTCGCGCCGGGGTTCACGCTCACCATGGCCGCCTCGGAGCTCGCGGCGCAGGAGCTGGTTTCCGGCACCTCGCGCCTCGTGGCGGCCGGCCTCACCTTCCTCCAGCTCCTGCTCGGCATCGCGGGCACCGCGACGGCGTTCGGGGCGTGGAGCAACGGCGAGCTGGCCCCGATGCCGCCGGCCGCCGTTTCGTCGGTGCTCGTGGCGGCGGTGGGCGCCGGGCTGGGGTTCACGGTGCTGCTCCAGGCGAAGGCGCGGGATGCCGGGCTCGTCGTGGCGGCCGTGCTCTTCACCACCACCGTGGAGCTGGCCGGCAACGCGCTCGGCGCCGGCCTCTGGGGCCCCTTCCTCGCCGCCGCGGCCCTCTCCGCCGTCACCGTGCCCATCGCGGCGCGTACGCGCCACGCCGAGGCCCTCTTCCTCGTTCCGGGCGTGCTCGCGCTCGTGCCGGGCGGAATGGGCGTGGGCTCGCTGGCGGCGCTCCTTCACGCCGAGCTCGACTCCGGCGTGGCCACCCTGCTCGGCACCGGTCTGGCCGCGGTGGCCCTCGGCTCCGGGCTCCTCCTCGGGAGCGTGGTGGGCGCGGCGGCTTCCGGCCGCCCTCGCCCCGCCAGCGCGCACGCCACGCCGGCCCGGTAGTGGTCGAGCCTGTATCCCCCCCCTCCCGGAGTGAAACTCGGGGAGCGGTGGCGCGCTCTGATCGCGCGGTCCGACCGTCTCCCGGCTAAGGTCGGCGGCAATGCGCGTCCTCCTCGTCCAGCCCCCACGCAAGTACTGGCCCTACACGAGCGAGGGCGACAACTTCCTCCTCCAGCAGGCGCTGCCCGCGCTGGCGGCGCCGCTCCGCCAGGCGGGGATGGATGTGCACGTGCTCGACTGCATGCCGCTGCACATCGGCTGGCGCTCGCTGGGCGATCGTATCAAGGAGCTCGACCCCGACGTGATCGCCTGCGGCGAGAACCACGCGCTCTACGCCAGCGAGGCGCTTCGCTTCTTCCGCATGTGCAAGGAGATGGCCCCCCGCGCGAAGACGATCGCGGGCGGTGGCCACTTCACGAACCTGGCGCACCGCTACGCCAACGGCGCCTCGAACATCGATGCCATCTGCATCGGTGAGGGGGAGGAGACGATCGTGGAGGCCTGCGAGGCCTGGGCGCACAAGGACGCCAACCTCCGGCCGGTCGACGGGTTGATGTACTGGGATGGGGAGAAGCAGGTCCGCACGGGCACGCGTCGGCTCATCAAGGACCTCGACACGCTCCCTCCTCCCGCCTACGACCTCGTTCCCATGCACCTCTACGGGAAGAGTCGGTACCTCTTCTCGCCCGGCGGTACCACCATCCACCACAGCCGCGGCTGCGTGTCCAGCTGCAGCTTCTGCGCGTGGTGGACCGTGATGGCCGATCGAAAGTACGACTCCGACGGCAACGTGCAGCTCACGCCGCGGTGGCGATCCAAGTCGGTCGACCGCGTGATGAGCGAGATCGAGGAGCTCTACTACCGCTACGGGAAACGCTCCTACGTGTGGGTGGATGAGAGCTGGAACATCGACCCCCGCTTCAACGACGCGTTCGCCGAGCGGATGATCAAGTCGGGGATGCAGACCCAGTGGTTCGCCTTCATGCGCGCCGACTGCATCGTGCGCGACGAGAAGAAGGGCATCCTCGAGAAGCTGGTGCGCGCGGGCATGGCGCACATCCTCATCGGCGTGGAGCGCGCAGAGGATGACTCGCTCTCGAGCCTCGACAAACGTTTCTACTCGGGCGGCATCGCCCGGCAGGCGATCGAGATCTTCAAGCGGAAGTACCCGCACGTCTTTGTGCAGGCCACATTCATCGTGGGCGTGAAGGAGGAGAACAACGAGTCGCTGAAGAAGCAGGTCGCGATGGCGAAGGAGCTCGACGTCGACTTCCCCGCCTTCCACCCCATCACGCCCGTGCCGGGCACGCCGATCTTCGACGAGGCCCTGCGCGAGGGCTGGATCACCGAGGATGACTTCGACAACTTCGACTGGCTGAGCCCGGTGCTCGACAGCCAGTACATGACGAAGGACGAGATCGGCCAGGCCCTGTACGACATGAACAAGCAGTTCGTGAACAACAAGTGGCTCCTGCGCGGGCTCACCAGCCGGGTGCCCTACAAGCGCGACATGTACATCTGGTTCGCCAAGGTCTCGGCGGCGATGGCGGTGGATGCGATCAAGAAGCGCATCAACCCGCTCGACGTGCAGCACTACCAGCAGCTCGTGCAGCCGGAGTGGTACGACACTTGAGGCTGGGTTGGCGTTAGGAGCCGATGTGCCGTCCAAAGGACCAGCCCGCATGCCCGGACTCCGCTGCGCGCTCGGTTGGGGCGGCCTCGTGGCTGCGAGCGTGCTCGCCGCGGGCTGCGGGGTGAGCGCGCCGATCGTGGTGATCGACGAGGAGGTGGCCACGGTGGCGGTGGCGTCGTGGTCGGCCGATGGGCCCGGGCGCACGCGCATCGAGGTCGACAACGCCGATGGCGCCTGGCTCGTGACCGACTGGCAGGAGGCCGGCCTCGGGCTGAGCGTGCCGATCGTGGGGCTCTGGCCCGACACGGAGTACAGCGCGCGGGCGGTGAGCGAGGATGGGCAGGAGAGCGCCGACGTGGCCTTCACCACGGGGGCGGTGCCGGCCACGGTGCCGGGCTACTCGGTGGCGGGTACGCCGGGGTGGGAAGGCTACCTCCTGACCGGGCTCATCTCCGACCCCTCCGCGGTGGTCATCCTCGACGAGGCCGGCCGCGTGGTCTGGTACCACGTGGGCAAGAAGGGGCTCCGGGCGCTGCGGGTGCGCCTCGCGCCGGATGGCTCAGGCATCCGCTACGCCTCCATCGAGGCGGTGGCCGTGCCGGAAAAGTCCGAGCTCGTCACGGTGGACTGGGCGGGCACCACCGTGAGTACGCACGCGCTCCCGCGGTTCACGCACGACTTCGTCGACGATGGCGCCGACGCCGTCGGCATCTTCCTCGACGTTCGGCCGGGGCGCTCCGGCACCGACGTGGCCGGCGATTCGCTCTGGCACATCGACGGGGAAACCGGCGGCACCGACGAGATCTGGAGCTCCTGGGACACCTGGGAAGTCCCCCCGGACAGCGAGATGCAGGCCGGAAGCTGGACGCACGCCAACACCCTGGATGTGCGCGAGGGCGGCGGCTGGTGGCTCGGCTTCCGCAACGAGAGCCGCATCGTGGAGATCGAAGCAGGCGGCACGGTGGGGCGGCAGCTCGGCGGCGAGGAGAGCACCTGGAGCTTCCCGGAGCCGGCGGATGCGCCGAAGTTCCAGCACGGCTTCCAGTTCCTCGAAGACCGCGTCGTGATCTTCGACGACCGCGATCCCGCCTCCGACGAGGACAGCCGCGTGCTCGACCTCGCCCTCGATGACACCGCGCTCACGGCCACGGCGATCGCCGAGTGGCACCACGACCCCCCGATCAGCGTGTACGCCCTCGGCGATGTGGACCACGCCGCCGATGGCAGCACGCTGGTCACGTTCTCGAGCGCCGGCGTGATCGACGATGTCTCGCCCGAGGGCGAGCTGCGGTGGGAGCTGCAGACCTCCCTCGCCTCCGGGGTTTCTTACGTGCTGCGGGTGGATGCGCTGCCCGGCATCACGCGGGTGCGCTGAACGATGCCGCTCGGCCCCTCCGACATGGCGGCCGCGGTAGTCGCCGTGGGCGTCCTGCTCCTGCTGGTGGCCGGGGCGGTGAACCGCTGGGCCCGCGACAGCCGGCCCCACCTGCGCACGGCCGCGCTGATGTACGGGCTGTACATCGTGCTCGCGGGCTTCCTCGTGCTGGCGCGGCTCATCCACGCTGATCAGGCGGTGCGGTGGCTCGACTACGGCGCCCGCCTCGTGGGCGGCTTCTGCGCGGTGAGCGCGCTGGCGCTCCTCGTCGTGGATGTGCTCCTCGTCAAGCTCGGCCTGCGCATGCCGGCCATCGCGCGCGACCTCCTCTCGGCCGCGGGCTTCGTGCTCATCGTGGTGCTGGTGGCCGCCGACTCGGGCATCGACCCCACCTCCGCCATCGCGGGCGGAACCGTGATGGCCGCGGCGCTGACGATCAGCCTCCAGAGCACGCTGGTGAACGTCATCGGTGGCGTGGCCCTGCAGCTCGATGGGAGCGTGCAGGTGGGCGACCTCGTGCGCCTCGAGGGCGGGCGTGAAGGCTGGGTGAGCGCCATCCGGTGGCGCCACCTCATGGTGGACACGCGCGATGGCGACGCCATCGTGGTGCCCTCCGGCACGCTCCTCGCCTCGCCCATCACGCTCGTCGGCCGCCGGCGCGGCCAGGCGCACCCGCACCGGCAGACGGTGCGCTTCCGGGTGGACCGGCGCCATTCCCCCGGGCTGGTCATCCAGACGGTGACGCAGGCCGTCCTGGCGAGCCCGATTGAAGGCGCGGCCAGCTTCCCTGGGCCCGAGGTGCTGTGCGTGAGCCTCGGCGAAGACCCGACGGACAGCGCCTGCGTGTACGTCGTTCGTTACTGGCTCGAGGACCTCGCCGTGGACGCACCGGTGGACTCGGCGGTGCGGGTGCGGGTTTTCGCGGCGCTGCAGCGCGCGCGCATCAACCTTTCCCTGCCGGCGCACACCGCCTTCAACGGCGAGATCGAGGAGCCGGACGACGTGGACAAACGGGAGCGCCGGCTGGCCCGCGCGTACTCCGTGGTGCGCGGCGTGGAGCTCTTCGCCACGCTCACTGACGACGAGTGCCGCCGCGTAGCGGTGTCGCTCCTCTACACGCCCTTCAGCACGGGCGAGGTCATCAGCCGGCAGGGCCAGGTGGCGCACCACCTCTACCTGCTCGCTTCGGGTCGGGTGGATGTGCGGCTCGCCACCGGCCGCGAGGAGGTGCACGTGGCCACGCTCACTGCGCCCGGCTTCTTCGGCGAGATGGGTTTGCTCACGGGGGCGCCCCGCAACGCGAGCATCGTGGCCATCGAGCCCGTGGAGACCTACAAGCTCGACCGTACCGCCTTCGAAGGCATCCTCCAGTCGCGCCCCGAAGTGGCGGGTGAGCTCGCGGGGATCACGGCGGCCCGCCAATCGGCGCTGGCAGCGGTGGGCGCCGGGGCGCAGGGCGCCGACGGGGGAGCGGCGCAACGCCTCGAAGCCGCGGCCATCCTCGCCAGGATCCGCGAGTTCTTCGGGCTCGCGGGCTGAGGTCGGGGCTATAGTGGCGCCGCCATGGCTCTGGTGCTCTTCGACCTCGATCGCACGATCCTGTCGGTCAACTCCGCCAAGCTCTGGATTTCGGCCGAGGTGCGCGCCGGCTTCCTCACCCGTTGGCAGGCCATCCGCGCCGCGGCCTGGATCGGCACCTACCACGCCGGGTTCACCCGCCTCGAATCGCTGTTGGAGGAGGCCATCGCCACGCTCGAAGGCGCCAGCGAGGCCGAGCTGGTTGAGCGCACCGAGCGCTTCTACGCCGCCGAGATTGCCGGCACCGCCCGCCCCGGCGCCCTCGCCGCGCTCGCCCGCCACCGCGAAGCGGGCGACACCATCGCGCTCCTCACCTCCAGCTCCAACTACCTCTGCGCTCCCGCGCTCCGGCAGTTCGGCATCGAGCACGCCCTGTGCAACCGCTTCGAGGTGGTGGAGGGGCGGTTCACCGGCAAAGGGTCCGGTCCGATCTGCTTCGGCCCGGGCAAGGTCATCCACGCGAAGGCCTTCGCCGAGGCCCACGCCGCCGACCTCGCGGAGGCCTGGTTCTACACCGACTCGATGAGCGACCGCCCGATGATGGAGGTGGTGGGCCATCCGGTGGCGGTGAATCCCGACCCGCGCCTCCGTCGCCTCGCGCTGAAGCGGGGCTGGCCGGTGGAGGACTGGGGGCGCTGAGGGGCGGGTCGGGCGCTGCGCCGCGACCGTCCGCCAGGGGAGCGTGGGCAGGCGCGCAGCGCATCGCGGCCGAGCGGAGGATGCCTTGCCGTGGACCCCACTCCGCGCCCCTGGGGGGATGCGCGAAGCGGGGAGGCACGTCGGCGCCTAGAACCCGAGCTCGGCCAACCCGAGCGCGTACTCGGCCCACCACGCGCCGGCGGACGGGCCGCCGTTGCAGTCGCAGTCGGACTCGCCGGGGGGCTTGACCCAGAGCGCCGCATCCATGCCGGTGACCCCGGTGGACAGCGTCGGACGCATGCCGACCGCGCGCCCCAGCGGATTGCACCACTCGTGCGTGGCATCGGGGCCGAGGCCGTTGCGGCCGGTGTCGACCACGTAGTGCGCGCTGGTCCCGAGGAGGGCGCGCAGCTCCTCGGCGTAGGCGATCTCGTCGTCCGTGGTCTCCGTGTGCGACACGTTCAGCGCGAAGCCGGCCGCGTCGGCCACCCCGGCCGCGGCGAGGCGGACGGCCATCTCCGCGGAGGAGATCCAGGCCGAGTCGCCGGCGTCCAGGTACACGCTGGCGCCCGCGGCCTTCAGGGTCTTCACCGCGCTGGCCATCATCGCCTCGCGCTCCGCCAACTGTCCGCTGCTGAGGCAGGTCACCAGCGGGAGGGCGTCGGGCTCGAGGATGATGATCACCGGGCGTCCGGCGAGGCCCGCGGCCACCTCGTCGATGAAGTCGGCGTACTCCGTGGCGCTCCCCGCGCCGCCGGAGGAGTAGGAGCCGCAGTCGCGGTGGGGGATGTTGTAGACGACGAGCACGCGGAGGTCGGCACCTCCGGCCGTGATGGCGGCGTCCACCGTCCCGCTCACGTCCCCCGTCCAGTCCCCCACCCAGAGGCCGAGCGGCTGGGCGGCGAGCAGGTCCATGTAGGACGCCCCGGTCGGGTCGGTGCTCCGCCAGGCCGCGGCCTGATCGCTCGCGTGCGAGGACGGGTCGGTGTAGAGACCCGCGGCCGGCGCCGCGGTGTCGGCGGTGTCGGCGGTGTCGGCGGTGTCGGCGGTGTCGGCGGTGTCGGCGGTGTCGGCGGTGTCGGCGGTGTCGGCGGTGTCGGCGGTGTCGGCGGTGTCGACGGTGTCGGCGGTGTCGGCGGTGTCGACGGTGTCGACGGGGTCGGCT
>CAISIK010000051.1 GCA_903885375.1 uncultured Pseudomonadota bacterium | reverse complement strand
CGCGCCAGTGAACGGGCGGGGCGCGGACCGAGCGCGGCGAGGAGGGGCGACACCGCCCTCGCTTACGCGCGTAGACGTCGCCCGGCAGGATGCCGTTGGCTGAGTGGATACGGATCAGCTTGGCCGAGCTGAAGGTGGATCAGTATGGCCGGTCCTTGACAGTCCGCGCCGGACCGAGCCGCGTCCGCGCGGCGATCGGCACGTCGGCCAGTTCAGCGAAGTCGGGTGGTTCCGAACGCAAGTGCGGAGAACCGCGGCGCCGGAACGAAGCACTAGGTGCGCTCGCGCACACCGCATGCGCCGTATCCGCACGACGACGTGCCGCTCCGTGGCGGTGGTGGGCTGCAAGGCACACCCGCCGTTGGTGTGGATGAGAGGTGTTGGGCTTGGTCCGATGTGTTCGACGGAGCACAGCCTTCTTCAGCCTGCGCGGGAGGGCGCTCCGGGATAGTCTTTCCGGGCATGGTTCCTCCCGACACCCGACCCGAAGCGCACAAGGTTCAGGTAGAGGTCTGGAGGCGGATGGGCACGTCCGGCCGGAGCCGCGCCGCGGCAGCCCTGTCGGAGTCGCTGCTGGAGACGGTGCGCGCGCAGATCGTCGCTCGCCACCCGGAGTGGTCTCCGCGCGACGTCAGCCTTGCGTTGATTCGGCGGGTCCACGGGGCCGAGCTCGCGGCGCGGGCGAACGGTGGACGACCGGTTCCGGGAATATGAGCATTGGTGCTGTGCTCCGCACAGTCGGGGCGGCCCTCGACGCGGCGGAGATTCCGTGGATGGTAGCCGGCTCCGTGGCGAGTTCTACGTGGGGAGAAGTGCGCTCCACCCAGGACATCGACCTGGTGGTAGTCGCGACGCGGGCGGCGCTCGTTCGCCTCTGCAAGGCGCTGCCGCCCGACCGCTGGTATGCGGACGTTGACATGGCTATCGATGCGGCGCGGCGCCAGTCGATGTTCAACATCATCGACCTTGAGTCAGGATGGAAGGTCGACATCATCCTCCGGAAGGGCCGGGCGTTCTCCAAGGCAGAGTTCGCGCGGAGACAGCGTGTGGAGGTCGACGGCACACTCGTTTGGCTGGCAACACCCGAGGACGTGATTCTCGCCAAGTTGGAGTGGGCGAAAGCCAGCGGCTCCGAGCGCCAGATCCGTGACGCCGCGGGAATCGTCGCGGTCCAAGGAGAGGGACTCGACAGCGCATGGCTCCGTCGCTGGGCGAAGGAGCTTGACGTTGAGGACCTCCTTCGGCGTGTGTACCCCGAAGCCCCGTGAACCTCACGTGCCGAGAGTGGCACCAGGGCCGACAGAGGAACTGCCCGATTTCGCTGAACTGCCTGGCATCCGCCCATATCCGTCAGCCGCCGCTTTTATGCGCCCATCCCGATCCTCGTCGCATGCCGGCTCTCCGCTTCCCCACATCTGCACTACCGCCCCGGCCAAATTCTGGTCGCCTCGGGGGCTACCTTCCCCCCATGCCGCTCTCCCCACACCTCGTCCCACGCTTCGAGCAGGAGCTCCGCCTCCGTAACTATCGCCCGAACACCATCAAAACCTATAGCGCCGCCCTGCGCGCCTTTGTGCGCTGGCTCGACGGCATGCCCCCGCGGGAGGCCACGGCCGAGACGCTCGGCGCCTACCTTTACGGGCTCTTCGAATCCGGTCGCTCGCGCTCGTACGTCGATCAGGCCATCTCCGCGCTGAAGTTCCTCTACATCGAGCTTTATCGTTCGTTTCCGTCGTTCCCGATCGTCCGTCCCCGTCGTGAGGAGACGTTGCCCAACGTGCTCTCACGCCGAGACGTGCTGCGCCTCGCAGACAGCGTCACGAACCGCCGGCATCGCCTCGCGGTGCTGCTCCTCTACGCCGCCGGGCTGCGCGTGTCCGAGGCGATCGCGGCCAACGTGGGTGACATCGATCTCGAGCGCCTGACTTTCCACGTCCGGATGGGCAAGGGTGGCAAGGACCGCTACACCGTACTGAGCCCCGCGCTCGGCCCCGATCTGGCGTGGATGATGGGAGCGCGCGGACCAAGAGAGCCGCTGCTCCCCTCGCGCACGGGCCAACGCTGGACGCAGCGCAGCCTGCAGAAGGTGGTGGAGCGGGCCGCCGCCGCGATCGGCGTTCGGGCGTCGTGTCACACGCTCCGCCACTCCTTCGCCACACACCTGCTCGAGCAGGGCACAGACATCCGCTTCATCCAGGATCTCCTCGGCCACGCAAAGATCGAGACGACCACGCGCTACACCCACGTCCGCAACCCGGCTGCGATGCGGATCCAGAGCCCGCTGTGAGGGATCGGTCCCCGGTCCCGTCGCCAGAGGGCGGAGGAGTTCGTCCGGGCCGCAGCAGTGGACGTCGACGCCTTCTACAAGGGGACTGCGCAGGACCCTGTGGACGCAGACGGGGAGTCCGGGTTGATGGTGATCACGGTCGATGGGAGTGGCATCGTGATGCGCGCCGATGGCCTGAACCCAACCGGCGCCGAGAAGCATCGTTTGGAAACCCAGGCAAGCCGAGATCTGTCGGTTCCGAGCACTTCAAGAAACGGTAGGCAATCGAGCAGAGGGGGGGACCCTCCTGCCGCACGTGCATCCCGCACCCCCGCCCGCCCGCCCACGCCGCCCCTCACCCCTCCGTGTCGTCGCCGCCGTCCACGTGGACGATACCCGTGGCGTGCTCCTGGGTACCCCAGTAGTAGTCGAGCGTGCCGGCGATGAGCTGGTCGAGCCACCACTCGATCTCGACGCCGTCCTCATCGAGCGGGCTCTCGATCTCCGTCCAGGAGCCGTTGTACCAGATGAGCTGTTCATCGAGGGTGTACCAGAGCTCGATGGTGAAGCCCACGACGAGCTCGGTGTCCGAGATTCCGACGGGCTGATGTCCCTCGGGGACGAGGCTGACCATGGCGAGCGTGTCGCCGTACCAGCGGTAGTCCTTGTCCATGTCGTAGGCCACATCGATCGCGAAGCCGCTCTTCTGGATGCTGTTCCAGGTGTCGAGCGGCTCGCCGTCCACAAATCCTTCCGCGGTGCCGGCGGTGATCTCCCGCGTCCAGAACGCGTAGCTCGGATCGGGGAAGCTCTGATCCGCTTCCGGCACCACGGCCGCGTACTGGTCGACCGTCCCTTCCATCTTTGCCAGCACGCCGCAGCCGGTGGTGTGCGCCCAGATGGCCTCGTCGGAGTGCTCGAACATGTCCACGTCTTCCGGCGTGAGCGCATCGAAGTAGAAGCCGTGCGGCTCGTCGGTGACCTCCTTGTTCACCAGCTCGATGAGGGTAGCCACCTGCTCGGCGGCGTCGTCCTCGTAGAAGCGTTGGATGGTCTTGAGCGACTGCGACTCCAGCGTGGGCGGGGCGTCGTCGCTTTCGATCTCGGTGCACGCGAGGAGGAGGAGGAGCATCGCGGCGTAGGGTAGCACGAGATTCCCCGGGGGACGGTCAGCTTCGAGACGGCCGAAAGCCGCTCCATTCCACGCCCACCCGGCGCAGGCGCGCGCGCAGGGTGTGCGGGTTCACCCCGAGGGCGGCGGCGGCCCCGAAGGGGCCCTCGATGCGCCCACGCGAGGCCCGGACGGCCGCTTCGAGGAGGGTGCGCTCATCGCCCCCGCTGCCTGTCTTCGCCCCCGCGCTGCCTGCCATCCCCTCCTCCCGGGTGCCCCCCAGCGCAGTGGCCACATCGAGGCCTTGACCGCCGCCGAGGATGGCCGCGCGCTCGATCACCGAGGCCAGCTCGCGCACGTTGCCGGGCCAACTCCAGGCGGCGAGCCGCGCCTCATCGCCGGGGCCGAGCCGGAGCGGGCGACCGTAGAGCCGCTCGCCGGACTGCGCAGCGAAGTGGTGGGCGAGCGCGGCGATGTCGCCGGGGCGCTCGCGGAGGGAGGGAAGGGCCACCGGGAACACGCTCACGCGGTACCACAGGTCCTGTCGGAAGCTGCCATCGCGCACCATGGAGGCCATGTCGCGGTGGGTGGCGGCCACGAGCCGCACCGACACGGCGAGGGTGCCCTGCCCGCCCACACGCTGCACGGTGCCGTCCTGCAAAACCCGCAGGAGGCGGACCTGCGCGGCCGGCGGGAGCTCCCCCACCTCGTCGAGAAAGAGCGTGCCGCCGTCGGCGCGCTCGAACCAGCCCTTGCGCTGGGCCACGGCGCCGGTGAAGGCGCCCTTCTCGTGGCCGAAGAGCTCGCTGTCCACGAGCTCGGCGGGGATGGCGCCGCAGTTCACCCGGAGGAAGGGGCCCGCAGCGCGCCGCGACTGCTCGTGCAGCGCGCGCGCCACGACCTCCTTGCCCGAGCCCGTCTCGCCGAGGATCAGCACGGGGGCATCGGTAGGGGCGACCTGCGCCACGCGACGCATCACGTCGGCGAGCCCGCCGGTGGCACCCACGATGGCGCCCGACACGTCCTGCCGGTGGAGCCGGCTCAGGAGCGCGGCACGATCGCCCTCGGCCGCCTCGCGGAGACGGCGGAGCTCGTGCACCCGCCGGTCGTTCTCCAGTGCGGCGCGGAAGGGGGCGGCGAGGAGCGGCGCCCGGGCCAGCGCTTCGGTGCCGGCACCGAAGAGGAGCAGCACGCCTTCGAGCTCGGGGTGCAGGAGCGGGAGCGCCACGATGGGCCCCACGGCGCCTTCCGCGCAGAGGAGCCGGGGCAGGCGGGCCTCCCCGCGCGAGAGCCAGCGGCGGGGCGCGGCGGTGCGCGCCCAGCGGAGGAGCTCGTCGGCGTGCGGGGTGGGGAGCGCGGCGCGGTGTACGGCGGCTTCGCCGGCGGCGGCCACCGGCTCGAGGCGGGCGGTGGCGGGCTCCCAGCGGAGGATGGCCATGCCCACCAACGGCACCGCGTTGCCGAGGAGCGCGAAGAGCGCGGCGGCGGACTCGGCCAGCTCGAGGTGCTGCGACACCTCGGCGTAGAGCGCACACAGCAATTCCGTGTCGGACGGGGGGTTCACGGATTTTCCGTAACCCGGATGCGCCGCCTCCCCGAGAACGCCCCGGACGTTCTCCTCTCCTCGCCGCCCGGGAGGGTCACCACGAGCGCATCCACCGTTTCGGCCTCCCCAAGCCCGAAATGGGCCGAGAGCGGGTGCGAGGCCGTGGAGCTCGACTGCGTCTCGATCCAGGCGGTCTGCGTGACCCCGTCCGCGGTGACCTCCACCCGGGTTCCTTGCGGGCCCGACACCTCGAGCCAGCCCTGCCGGGTGCAGCCGGTGCTCAGGTAGAGCGAGGGGCGCTGCACCGTGTCGGTGATCAGGAGGTCGAGGACCCCATCTTCGTTCAGGTCGTGCGCCACGACCCCGCGCCAGCTGCCGACGCGGTCCATGCCGAGCGCGACGGTGTGGTCCTCGAAGAGGCCCTCGCGCTGCAGCAGCACGGCCGAGGGGCGCGGCTCCACCGGCGAGTCCGGGTTGTGGCTCGGCCAGAGGTCGCCGGTGGCGGACACGATGTCCAACCAGCCGTCGTTGTCAAGATCGGCGAAGATGGCGCCCCAGCCCATGCGCCAGTAGGCGTCGATGGGGTTGGCCCGGGTGGCCTGGGTCACATCCACGAACGCACCGGAAGCGGAGCCCGCGAGCAGCAGGTTCTGGGAGGTGGCCGCCACGTAGAGGTCGGCCCATCCGTCGTGGTTGAAGTCCGCCGCGGCGCCGCCCATGCCCTGCACGGCGAGGTCGCACGCGCAGTCGGCGGAGCGGTCCACGAGCCACCCGTCGCGGTTCTCGAAGAGCTGGTTCCCGCCGGCCTCGGCGCCCATGTCCTGCACCACGTAGAGGTCGAGGTCGGCGTCGCGGTCCCAGTCGAACCACACGGCATCGAACCCGTTGCGCAGGCCCGTGGCCGCGCTCTCCTCCTCGAACCACTCCCAGGTGAGCTGCCCCCGCCCGTGGAGCATGCGGTCGGTGCGCGAGATCATGTCGGGCAGGAGCTGGAAGAGGTCGAGATGGCCATCGCCGTCGAGGTCGGCGGGGAGGAGCGCCTTCAGGAGCAGGATGGGCTCGGTGTCGGTGCTCTGCTGCCCATCCCAGGGGGCGCCGAGCACGAGCTCCGTGCGCTCCAGCCGACCCTCCCGCACCCGCCCGAACCAGGGGTGCAGCTCGGCGGCGATCACGTCGAGGAGGCCATCGCCGTCGACATCGCCGAGCGAGAGGGTGCCGAGGTCGACGGGCCGGGCGAGCGAGGTCGTTTCGGCTTCCCGGAACCCCTCGCCGGTGCCGAGGTAGAGCCGTTGCACGTCCTTGTGGCCGAGGAAGAGGTCGAGGAGGCCATCGTCGTCGAGGTCCTCCACCACCACGGTGCCGCCGATGGTGTGGTCGCCCTCGGGGTCCTCCTCGCCCCGGAGGCCGAGGGTTTCGCCCACCTCCTCCCACGCCGGCGTGTCGAGCGGTGCGGAACACACCTGCGCCGCACCCGCGTTCACGCCGGCGGGGAAGGTGGGGAGCTCCGCCGCAGGCTCCGGCGCACATCCCAGCGGTCCCGCGGCCCAGGCCGCCAGCAGGCACCCGGTCAGGGGAGGCGACGATGTCCCTCGACGAGTGTGCATCCCCTCCCTGAGTAGCGACGTTCGACAACGGCGGCCATCCCGGAAGCGGATAGGATCGCGCGCCAGAGGTGCTGATGACCCCGATCTCCGCGCTCGCCGAACGCCTGGGCCTCCCCGCGGAAACGGTCCTGCCCTGGGGCCCCCATCGGGCCAAGGTCCGGCTCGAAGCCACGCGCGCCCCGCGTGGCCGGCTCATCCTCGTGAGCGCGATGAACCCCACGCCGGGCGGCGAAGGCAAGACGACGATGTCGATCTCGCTGGCCATGGGCCTGTGCAAGCGCGGGCGCAACGCGGTGGTGGCGCTGCGGGAGCCCTCGCTCGGGCCGATCTTCGGCATCAAGGGCGGCGGCACCGGCGGCGGCCGGGCCACCCTCGAGCCGGCCGACGACATCAACCTGCACTTCACGGGCGACATCCACGCCATCACCACCGCCCACAACCTCCTCGCGGCCATGGTCGACAACGCGCTGTACTTCCGCGAGGGGCCCGACCCCCGGAAGGTGCGGTGGCGGCGCGCGTTGGACATGAACGATCGGGCGCTCAGGCGCGTGATCGTGGGGCTCGACGGCCCCATCCGCGAGACCGGCTTCGACATCACCGCCGCGAGCGAGGTGATGGCCATTCACGGCCTCTTCCAGGACAGCGCCGACCTCGAGGCGCGCCTCGCCCGCATCATCGTGGGCGAAACCCGCGAGGGCACGCCGGTCACGGCCGGGCAGCTCGGCGCGGCCGGCGCCATGACCGCGCTCCTGCGCGATGCGATGATGCCGAACCTCGTGCAGACGGCCGAGGGCACCCCGGCGCTCGTGCACGGCGGCCCCTTCGCGAACATCGCCCACGGCTGCAGCAGCCTCGTGCAGACGAAGCTGGCGCTCGGCTACGCCGAGGATGTCGTGACGGAGGCAGGCTTCGGCTTCGACCTCGGCGGCGAGAAGTTCTTCGACATCAAGTGCCGGACCGGCGGGCTCTGGCCCGGCCTCGTGGTGCTCGTGGCCACGGTGCGGGCGCTCAAGTTCCACGGTGGCGCCAACGCCAAGGCCCTCGGCGAGGCGAACGACGCCGCCCTTCGCGCCGGCTTCGCCAACCTCGACCGCCACCTCGACAGCGTGGCCGCCCTCGGACTGCCCGCGGTGGTGGTGCTGAACCGCTTCCCCGACGACCGCGCCGAGGAGCTGGCCATCGTGCGCGCGCACCTCGCCGGCCGCGGCGTGCAGGCGGCCGTGTGCGAGGCCTTCGCGAAGGGGGGCGAAGGCGCCCTCGAGCTGGCCGACGCCGTGCTCTCCACGCCCACCGGGCCCTCGGAGCCGCGCTTCAGCTACCCGCTGGAGGCCTCCTACCCGGAGAAGCTGAACGCCGTCGCCCGCCGGTTCTACGGCGCGCGGGAGGTCGTCCTCACCCCCTCCGCCGTGTCCGACCTCGCCACCATCGAGAAGAACGGCGGCGTGAACCTGCCGGTGTGCATCGCCAAGACGCCGCTCTCGCTCACCGACAATCCGGCCGTGCCGGGCGCGCCGACCGACTTCCCCGTCACCGTGCGCGAGGTGCGCCTCAGCGCCGGCGCGGGCTTCGTGGTGGCGCTCACCGGCGAGATCATGACGATGCCCGGCCTGCCGAAGGTGCCCAGCGCCGCCCGCGTAAAGCTCGGCGCCGACGGTCGCATCCGCGGCTTGATGCAGGGCGACTGAGCGCGGCGCCCGCCCGAGCCCCTCAGAAGGTGACGTACCAGTAGTAGCCGGAGCTGCCCGGGTAGTAGCTGGAGGCGCTCCAGGTGGTGATCACGCTCCCGTCCACCTGCGAGAACAGGCGCTGCTCGCCCCAGTAGTTCACGAGGAAGTCGCCGTTCTCATCCACCGCGAGGGTCCAGGTGACGGAGGGCGACACACTGATGGTGATGGAGCTCAGCTCCGCGCCGGTGGTCTTGTCGAAGTGGATGATGTTCCCGCTGTAGTCGATGCCGAAGAGGTCGTTGTTGGCATCCATCGCCACCGCGCTGATCAGGTTGCTCCAGCTGTTGAGCATGACCGCGTCGCTCCCCGGGGTGTAGACCACCACCCCGCAGCTCGAGGCCGCGTACAGCCGGCCGTCGGTGTCGATCGACATGGCGCTGTTGCCAAAGTAGGGCTTGCAGGCGGTTGAGCCGAGGTCGGCGTAGCGCGAGATCGCGCCCGTGGTCAGGTCCATCGCGTGGATGTTCCCGTTGGCGTAGTCGCCCACGTAGTACACGCCGTCGAGCTCCACGCCGCCGCCCACCTGGCCGAGGGAGAAGGTGCCGACCTTCCGGGAGGTGTCGTCGAACGGCTCGGTCTGTTCGAAGACGTTGCCCATGAGGTCGTTGTAGTAGAAGGCGGTCAGGTCGGCATTCCAGGTCACCCCTTCCGGACCGCTCGACGCGTCGTTCGACCCGTACCAGTCCGAGCTGCCGAGGATGCCGAAGCCACGGTCGTTGTAGAGGGCGTAGTAGTAGTCGCCGTCCTTGTCGACGCGGTGGCCGCCGTAGCCGGAGCAGTCGGTCGGATCCACGTCGCCGTCGCAGTCGTCGTCCACGCCGTTGCAGACCTCCACCCCGAGGGGGTTCACGGTGATGTCGGCGTCGTCGCAATCGCCGGCCTCGTCGAGGTAGCCGGCCGGCGGCGTGCAGGCGCGGACGATGTCGTGGGGGTCGCCGAAGCCGTCGCTGTCGTCGTCCGCGAACCAGTCGGTGCCCTCGCCCGAGCCGGGCTCGTCCACCTCGCCGTTGCAGTCGTTGTCGATGCCGTCGCAGAGCTCCAGGGCCCCGGGGAAGGCCGTGGGGTCCTCGTCGTCGCAGTCGTCGATGAGCCCGGCGCCGTCGCCGTCCAGATCATCGTCGGGGGTCGCCTCGTCGCAGTCGTTGTCCACGCCGTCGTAGGGCACCTCGTCGCCGCCGACCACGGCGTCCTCCTCATCGCAGTCCTCGGCCGCGGGGAAGCCGTCGTCGTCGAGATCGTCGTCCGGGGTGGCCGGGTCGCAGTCGTTGTCCACCCCGTCGTAGGGCACCTCCGAGTTGCCGCAATCGTCGATCCCGGCGGTGTCCTCCTTCTCGGTGGCGCTGAGCGACACGTCGATACAGGCGGCGGCCAGCGTGGCGGGGAGGAGGAGCGCGCTGGGGAGCATTCGCATGGAGTCGCCGGGGAGTCCGACAGTCTACCCGCGGATCGCAGGCTCAGCCCCCGTAGGACGGGACCACGCATCCCAATCGTTCCACCGGGGGTGAAGCGCCCAGCCGACGGTTGACCGACGGCTACGCCGAGCAGGCAGAACCAACCCATCCAGGCGGAGTGTGGCCCCCGGCCGCGCATGTCAGCCAGCCGATGGCGCCTCGCGGCGGGCGTAGACCCGCAACCACTCCACGATGTCGGCCGACTCGAACAGCGGCTTGCCATCGATGTAGAGCGCGGGAACCTGGGTGCGCCCGGTGGCGGCCCGGTGGTCGGCGGCGGCGGCGGGGTCGGCCCGTGTGTCGCGCATGGGGAGCACGATGCCGAGCGAGGCGGCTTCGCGCATCACGAGCTGGCAGTAGGGGCAGGCATCGAACTTGTAGAGCACGAGGTTCGGCGCCCCCACGGGCGCGGGAACCCCGAGCGCCGGGCCCAGCGCGGCGGCCGGACGGGGGGGGCGAGCGCGCAGCGCACGGAACGACGAGATCAGGCGAGCCATCATCTGCAAACCCCCCGGGGCGGAAGCCTGCTCACGGCGCGCCACCGCGTCAACCCGCGCGGCGAGGCGGCGGCCAGCCCCCCTGCGGAGGACCCCCCATGGTAGCCTCCGGCGGTGGCACGGTGGCGGGAGCTCGTGTGGGTGGCGTCCGGCCTCGGGGCCGTGGCGCGCCTCCTCGCCGCGGTGCGCGCTGCGGGATCGCCGCCTTCGCCCGACGGCCCCGACTGGAACCAGTACTTCGCCGCCGGCTGGAAGGTCACGCACGGCATCGCCATCGACTACCCGCGCTTCCGGCTGCCGCTGTACCCCTGGCTCGTGGCCACCCTCGGCGAGGCGCGGGGCTACCAGGCCGCCGCCGAGGCGCTCTCGCTCGGCGCGGCGGCGGGCTGCCTGCTCCTCGCCGCCGTGCTCGCCCGGCTCCTCGCCGGCCCCTGGGCCGCCGTGGCGGCCCCCTGGCTGGCGCTCCTCGCCCCCGCGCTCTTCGCCTCCGCGCAGTGGTCGTCGGAGTACGCCCCCCTCGCCTTCTGCGTGGGCCTCGCCCTCACCCTCGGCGCGGCCACCGCCCGCACGGGCCACCCCGCCCTCGCCCTCGCCGGCGGCCTCGCGGGAGGGCT
>CAISIK010000050.1 GCA_903885375.1 uncultured Pseudomonadota bacterium | reverse complement strand
GCTTTCCGGAGGCGCGGGCGGCGCTCGGCCCCTGGGCCACCCTCCTCCGCCGCGAACGCGTGCGCGGCGAGTGGCTCGACCTCTTCCTGCTCGAAGCGGGCGCCCCCGCGGCGCCGTGATGCGCGGCGGCCGGTTCGCGCGGAGTTGCCGGGAATCGCGCATCACCCCCTCGGCCCTGTAAGGCAGACAACTGCGGCGCCACGAGCGATGGCGGGGGCTCGTCTGTTCGGCTATCGTCCGGCGCTGAGGCGGCTGCACCCATGAAGATCGCGCTGATCAACCCGACGCCCATGGACCACTACAGCCCGTGCATCCGCACGCTGTCGTCCTACCTGCGCGCCCACGGGCATGAAACCCGGATGATCTTCCTCCCGGCGGACACCTACGGCAACCGCTTCAAGTCGAGCTGGCGGGGCGACACGTGGTCGCACCTGATGCAGCTCCCCGACTCGATGATCAGCGACCTCGTGGGGCTCGTGGCCGACGCCGACGTGGTGGGCATGTCCTTTCTCACCACGATGTTCGACGTCGCGGCGCAGGCCACCCGGGCCATCCAGGCGAAGTACCCGAAGAAGACCATGCTCTGGGGCGGCTTCCACCCCACCACCATGCCGCAGCAGGGCCTCGACTTCGTGGACATCGTGCACGTGGGCGAGGGGGAACACAGCTTCCTTGAGCTCATCGAGCGGCTCGAGGCGGGCAAGGACTACTACGACGTCCGCAACTTCTGGTTCAAGAAGCCCAACGGCAAGGTCGTGGGCAACCCCCACCGCCCGCTCATCCAGGACCTCGACTCGCTGCCCTACCAGGACTTCGACTTCAGCGATGACTGGACGTACGACGAGAAGGCCCAGCACCTCGTGCGGCTCGACTGGGAGTTCTACCGCAAGATCATCCCCACCTACCCCGACCGTTCGGGCGAGCTGCGTCCTGCGTACAAGACGATGATCACGCGCGGCTGCCCGCACAAGTGCAGCTACTGCGGCGTGGCGTTCAACCACGATCTGTACAAGGGCCAGAGCTACCTGCGCCGCCGCTCGGTGGAGCACATGGTCGGCGAGGTGAAGCAGATCACGCGCCAGCACCCCGAGATCGGCATCATCCACTTCCAGGACGATGTGTTCTTCAGCACCTCCACCGAAGAAATCCAGAAGTTCTCGGCGGTGTGGCAACGCGAGATCGGCCTGCCCTTCCGCGCGCAGTGCTCGCCCACCACGATCAACGAGGAGAAGTACAAGGCGCTCATCGATGCGGGCCTCTGCTTCACCGAGCTGGGCATCCAGACCGGCAGCACCGAAACGATGAAGATGTACAAGCGCGGCATGACCAACGAACAGTTGCTCAAGGCCGTGAACATCATCAGCAAGTACAAGGACTACATCCAGGTCCCCGACTACCACATGATCCTCGACAACCCGTGGGAAACCACCGAGGACGTGATGAAGGGCCTCCGCCTCCTGTGGACGCTCCCGCCCCCCTACAACCTGCTTCCTTCCTCGCTCATTCCCTACCCGGGCACCGAGTTCTACCACAAGAGCATCGAAGACGGGTTCGTGACCGACGAGTACAACCAGGTGTATCGCCGCGGCTTCCACACCCCGAATGGGAACTACCTGAACTTCCTGTTCTTCCTCACGCTGTTCAACAACCTGCCGAAGGAGCTGGTGCAGTTCCTCGCGAGCGACCGGTTCGTGCGCAGCTTCAACCAGCGCAAGTACGACTGGTTCTGGGGCAAGGCCTACCAGTACGGCGAGTACGTCCGGCAGGCACAGAAGCTCTCGACGTTCGCCGTGAAGGGCAAGCTGTTCGAGATCAAGAGCATGCGCGAGCTCAAGCGCGTGGCGAACCAGATCAAGTAGCCGCCGCGGCCCTCACTCCGCCGCGAGCGTGGCCTTCTGCGCCGCGGTGAGCTGCACGTGGAATTCGGTGTGGGTGCTCGAGTGAGCCATCACCGAGCCCGATGCGAAGAGCGTCATGCCGCTCGGCAGGGTGAACAGGAACTGCATGGCGCTGCCCGCTGTTCCGGCGGCGCACAGGGGCACGACCAGGATGCCCACCATCAAGCCCGGCTTCTGGCGCGTCTGGAAGGAAGGACGGTCGGTGAAGCGCACGCTGGCCATGCCGCGGTCGAGCATCACCGTGGGGGGGGCCTCGGCGAAGGGGGCGGAGGGCACCGTGAAGGCGGGCTCGGCGGCCGCGGGAGCGGGCGCACGCGGGGCGGGGGTCACCACCGATGGCGCGGCCGGCGCCCCCGGAGGGCGATCGGCGCCGATGTTGGCGCGCAGGGCCGCCGCCACGGCCAGACGGGGGCGCGAAACGGCGGCTGCGCTCGAGGCGGAGTGCACGCCGGAGACAGGCGCCGTGCTGCCATGCATGCTGCCCGCCGACCGGCTCACCGAGCCGGCCAGCGAAGACCGGAACACCCCGGAGGCCACGCTGGCTCCGCCGCTCGCATCCACCGGATCGGGCCAGCTCTTGGCGTTCTTCACGAGGGACTTCGCCCGCTCGAGCCGCTGCTTGCGCCGCGCTTCCTCGATGGCCACCGCCTGACGACGCTCCGCATCGCTCGACCCCACCATCGTGGTGGAGGCGAGCCAGGAGTCGGTGGGCGGGCGTTTGGACACGGTGAACGCGCGCGTGCCGGCCTCCACCCCGCGACGCCAGACCTCGAAGACCGCAGAATCATCGGGCGAAACGCCCATGATCGCGCCCACCCAGCGCACCGGGTAACCGGGGTCGGCCCGCCGCGACACGATGCGCAGGCGGCCCATGGCGGTGTCGTCGAGCCCCGGGAGCTCCATCCGCCACTCCACGTTGTCGCCCACCTCCATCTGCGCTTCGATCTCGAACGTGAGGTTGCTCCCGTCGATCTGCGTGACCGAGCCGAACACGAGCCCGCCGCGGGACTGCAGGGAGAGCGTGGCGGTGATGGGGCGCGGGAGGCTCAAGGGGTCACCAACCGGATGGTACAAGGTTCCGGCCAGAAAGGGAATGACCAGCCACCGTTCGACCGGGTTAGGCGAGCTGCGAATGACGCGCCATCTCCCCGAGAGCGAGCGGCGGGCCCAGATCCTGCGTGCGGCGCGTTCGATCTTCATCGAGCGCGGGTACCTGTCGGCGCGCGTGGAGGATGTGGCCAGTCGAGCGGGCCTGAGCAAAGGCGCGGTCTACTTCTACTTCGAGAGCAAGCGCGAAATCTTCGACGCGCTGGTCGAGGAAGAGCTGGCGGTTACCCGCTCGTTCCTGGCCGACGCGGAGAAGGATGAGCGTCCCGCGGTCATCAAGCTCCTCGACCTCGGGCGCCGCTACCTCGACTACTTCGCCGGGCTGAAGACCCCCCCCCGCTTCTTCCTGCTCATGAGCGAGCTGGCCATTCGGGATGAGGATGTGCGGCGGAAGGTCACCGGGGTGCACGAAGACTTCGTGAGCGCCACCGAGGCCGTGATCCTGCAGGGCATCCGGGAAGGCGCGTTCCGACCTTATGATGCACGCGCAGTGGCGCTGTTCCTGAAGGCCTTCATCGATGGGCTCGCGGGCCAGAGCGCGGTGGGAATGCGGCCCGATACCGAGCGGCTGGCTACGGATGGGCTGCGCGTGCTCCTTCAGGGCCTCCTCAACCCGGATCCTCCGTGACCCTCGCCGAACTCCTCAACCGCCGGGAACGATTTGCCCGCCTCCGCTGGGTGGGCATGGTGCTGTTCGTGCTGGCGCTGCCGCTTCTGCCGTTGGCGATCTACGGCGTGGTGCTGGGCGTGGTTCGCCCCCTCAGCCTCCTGCCCACGATCGGCTGCCTCGGCCTCTCCTTGGGCGCGTTCGGAACGGCCAACGACACCTCGCTGCACGCCGCGAGGAGCGCCGCCGAACGGGGCGAGCTGCCCGCCGCAGCGGCCGCAGAGCTCGCCCACGAGGAGGCGGTGCGCCCCCAGCGCCTGCGTGACCTCCACAGCTCCCCGAAGGCCGCCGTCGTGATCCCGCTCGTGGCGCTCGGGCTCATCCTGTACATGGGTCGCCTGCTGGCGGTCGCGCTGGCCGAATGAGCCGCCTCGCCTGGGTCACGGGCGATCAGCAGATCGCCACCGCCAACGCCGACGGCAGCGAAGCGAACCTGCTCACCGGCAACTTCCTGCAGGGTCACGCCTCCTGGACCCAGCTCGCGCCGCCCCGGCAGAGCTGGTCCTGGCCCACCTGGTCGCCCAATGGGAGGTGGGTGGCCGCGTTCGCCGTCGAAACGGGCGATGAGCGGGTCGGCCCGGTTCGGGTGGTTTCGATGAAGGCCGATGCCACCGAGGAGGAGCTGTGGTTCGAAACGGGCGTCGCCGCGCCCATCTACCTCCAGTGGCGCCCGGATGGGCAGGCGCTGGCGCTGCTCACGCAGGGCGATGGCGAGCTCGCCCTCGGGGCGATCGAGCGCGCGGCGCTCGGCCGGCTCCGCCCGGTCGAAACCGGCGTGCCCCTGTTCTTCGAATGGACACCGTCCGGCTCTCGCCTCTTCTGCCACGCGAGCGAGCGGGGGGCCGCGGCCGGTCGCCTCATCCTCCGCGATGTCTTCGGCGGCGCGCCCGACACGCTCCTCGCCCACCCCCCCGGCAGCTTCTGCGCGCCGGTCTTCGTGGGGCAGGAGGCCATCTGGGGCACGCCGGAGGATGGAGGAACGCTCGTGGTGGCGGGGGATGCCGAGCGGGGCACGTGGCGCCCGCTGGTGAACCGCAAGGGCCTCCTCGCGCTCGTGGCCGCCCCCGCCGGCGTGCCCATGGTGGCGGTCTCCTCGGCCACCGGCGGCGAAGGCAGCCCCTACGATGGCATCGACGTGATCGATCTCCGCGACGGGAGCCTACGCTCGCTCACGCGCTTGTCCTGTCTGGCCTTCTTCTGGTCGCCCACCGCGGATTGGCTGCTCGCCGCCCAGGTGTCGTCGGCCGACAACTGCCTGCGTTGGTGGCGGATCGCCCTCGATGGCAGCCCCGACGTGGAGCTGGGCACCTTCTGGCCCTCGCGGGAAGTGATCTTCATGCTCCACTTCTTCGACCAGTACACGTCGAGCCATCCCATCATCTCGGCCGACGGTCGATACATCGTCTTCGCCGGCTACCCGGCGGGCGGTGGGCACGCCGATCTCTCCCAGCCCCCGCGCGTGTACTTGCGAGACATGCATCATCTCGGCTCACCGCCGATCGAGGTCGATAGCGGGGCGTTCGCGGTGTTCAGCCGGTAGTATTCTCTGGCGATACATCGAGATGTGTGATACTTACTTGACACGTCAAGGAGTTTCCATGTCTCTGATTGATACCCTCGTGGCTCGCCTCGGCCGCCCCGCCGGCAAGGCGCTCGACCCCGCCATTCGCGACATCGTACACGCCGTGCTCAAGGAGCACGGCTACGCCAGCCCGGCCGAGGTCCAGGCGCTGCGGGATGAAGTGCGCGACATGCGCGGTCGCGTGGATGGGATGCAGGCGCGGCTCGATGCCGCGGTGAAGATGGCGGAAGAGGCCCGCGCGGCCAGCGCCGAGTCCGTGAAGGTGGCGCGCGCCGAGGCGGAGAGCGCGCGGTCCACGGCCGCGGCCGTGCGCGTGGAGCTGGAGAAGCAGATCGCCGAGCTCCGCAACAGCCGCGCCGCTCCGGCCAGCCCGCCGGCTCCGGCTCCGGCGCCCGCGCCCGCGCCCACCACCCACGCCGAGGGGTGCAAGGTGCCGGGCTGCACCGGCACGCTCCGCAGCAAGGGCTTCTGCTCGCCGCACTACCAGCAGTGGCGCCGCGGCAACCTGAACGGGTTCGTGGGCCTCGATGGGCACCTCACGCTCGGCGAGGGCCAGTACAAGGTGAAGACCGCGCTCGCCGGCGGCCGGGGCGAGGTGCGCGAGGGCAAGCTGTTCGTGGACGGTCAGGCCGTCTGAACGGGCGTGCGGCCACGCGCGCGGCAGTCAGAGGCGCTCCCAGCTCACATTGCCCTCGAGCGTGGGCGAGCTGGCGGCGAGCGTGTACACGGCGCGGCGGTTCCGCGGCTCGTCCACGCTGTCGGCCGTAGGCACGGCGAGGCCGCGCTCGCCGGTGCCGGCGTAGTAGATGTCGCCCGGGAAGCCGGCGCGCTTGAACCAGGCCGCGATGGACTTCGCGCGGCCGAGGGAGAGCGTCTGGTTGCTGCCGGCATCGCCCACCGTGTCGGTGTGGCCATCCACGAAGAGCTTGATCACCACGTCCTTGCCGTACTTCGCGAGCGTGTTCTGCACCTCCACCATCGCGGCCTGGAGCTTGGGCACCTCCGCCACATCGATGTCGGCGGAGCCGGTGGCGAACACCACATCCTCGTGGGGGATGCTGTACTTCCAGGGATTGAGCTCCAGCTCCGCATAGAAGCCATCGGCGTCGTAGCCTTTCAGCTTCATCTTGAGCGCCTCGCCGTCGGCCTGCGCCCAGGCCACCTGGATGGGCTCCCCCGACCGCGCGCTGGTCGTCACCATGGCGCCGCCGATCTCGGTGCCGCCGGGGCCGAAGATCGCCACATCCACCCGCGATGCGTCACGCTCCAGGGTGACCGAGAGCGTGCGGCTCGGGAGGTCGAGGCTGTCGGGCACGAGGCGCATCTTCATGGGCGGGAGCACCTGCACCGTGAACTTCAGCGGCATCTCGCCGGTTTCGCCGTCCGTCGTCTCCACCGAGAGGGAACCCGTACACGTATGCGTGCCCTGCGGCAGGTCGAGCTCCCACGTCTTCCGGTCCTTCCGACTCGAGGGGCCGGTGCGATCGAAACGGACACCGCCGCAGCTCCCCTTGACGGTGAGGTCACTCGCGTCGGCGTTGGTGATCACGGTGAAGGCAGGCTTGCTGGTGCCCACCTGCCCCTTCTTCACGTACTCGAGCGTCACGGCATCCTGGGCAAGGGCGGCGGCTACGAACCAGATCATGCGTTTGTCGTATCAAGGAAGCCGGCCGCTCGCTGGACCCACGCCCGCTCCGCCGGGCCTCATGACCGGCACGGCCGATGCCGATCCCCGAATCGGAACGAGGTTCTTCATGAACAGCAAGCCGCCTGCCCCCTCGCCTTCCCGCGCCCGCCCGCCGTGGAGCCAGCGGCCGCCGGCCGGCCAGCTCGTCACCCCGACGCCCTGCGCGCGCGCCCCCGAGGAGAATACGGCCGCCCACACCCGCCTGCGTTGGCTGGGCTGCCTCACGCAGCCCGACCCGGACGAAGCCGGCGGGTAGACAGCCGGCCGCCCCACGATAGAAGCCGCGCCTCCAAGGAGCGGCTCATGCGCGACGTTCTCACCCGGCTCGGCCTCGGCACCACGAACCCCGGAGCCTGGGCGGGCCATGCCCTGTCCGGCGCCCACGACGGATCGATCGACAGCGTCGATCCCTCCGACAACAGCGTGCTGGGCTCCGTGCAGCTCGCCACGCTCGATCAGTACGAGAACGTCGTGTCCGAAGCCGCCCGCGCCTTCAAGGAGTGGCGCATGCTGCCCGCGCCGCACCGCGGCGAGATCGTGCGGCAGATGGGCGATGCGCTCCGGGCGAACAAGGTCGATCTCGGCGCGCTCGAGAGCCTCGAGGTCGGCAAGATCCGCGCCGAAGGCCAGGGCGAGGTCCAGGAGTCGATCGACATCGCGGATTTCTCGGTCGGTCTCTCGCGCCAGCTCTACGGCCTGAGCATGCACAGTGAACGCGCCCGCCACCGCATGTACGAGCAGTGGCACCCCCTCGGCGTCGTGGGCGTCATCACCGCCTTCAACTTCCCGAACGCGGTGTGGGCCTGGAACGCGATGATCGCCGCCGTCTGTGGCGACACCGTGGTGTGGAAACCCTCGCTGAAGGCGCCGCTCACCGCCATCGCCACGCACAAGATCTGCCAGGCCGTGCTGGAGAAGAACGGGTGGAACGGGGTCTTCGGCCTGGTGATCGGCCGCGACGCCACCGTGGGCGAGGCCATGCTGCGCGACCCGCGCATCCCGCTCGTTTCCGCCACCGGCAGCACCCGGATGGGCCGGCACGTGGGCAGCGTCGTGGCGCAGCGCTTCGGCCGCACCCTGCTCGAGCTGGGCGGCAACAACGCGATCATCGTCGAGCCCGACGCCGACCTGAACCTCGCCGTGCGCGGCATCACCTTCGGCGCCGTGGGCACCGCCGGTCAGCGCTGCACCACCACGCGGCGCCTCCTCGTGAACCGTCGAATCGCGGGCGAGCTCGTCCCCCGGCTCGTGGCCGCGTGGAAGCAGTGTCGCATCGGGCACCCGCTCGAGGAGGGCACGCTCGTGGGCCCGCTCATCGATGCCGACGCGGTGGCCTCGTTCGAACACGCGGTCGCGGAGGCCGTGGCCCAGGGCGGCGAAATCCTCGTGGGCGGCCGACGGGTACAGCGCCCCGGCAACTACGTGGAGCCCACCATCATCCGGGCCAACCCGGGCATGGCGGTGTGCCGCGAAGAGACCTTCGCGCCGATCCTCTACGTGATGGAGTACGACACCCTCCAGGAGGCGATCGACATCCAGAACGACGTGCCGCAGGGCCTCTCCTCGTCGATCTTCACCGACAGCTTCCGCTCCGCCGAGACCTTCCTCAGCCACGCCGGCAGCGACTGCGGCATCGCCAACGTGAACATCGGCACCTCGGGCGCCGAGATCGGCGGCGCGTTCGGCGGCGAGAAGGAGACCGGCGGCGGTCGCGAGTCCGGGAGTGATTCCTGGAAGGCCTACATGCGCCGGCAGACCAACACGCTCAACTGGGGCACCGACCTGCCCATGGCGCAGGGCATCACCTTCACGGTGTAGGCCCCGGCCGCCGCCCCACCGCCGTCCCGCGCTGCGACAACGATGGGGCGACAGGGACCGGGTGATCAGGCGAGAATCGGCGTTCCATGGTTGGCACGCCGCTTGCAAACCTCCCCCACGAACCCCTCCCCGGAGCCTCCCATGTTCAGCCAGCTCATCCGCGACGAAGAAGGTCAGTCCACCGTCGAGTACATGCTGCTCATCAGCGTGATCGTGATCGCACTCGTGGCCGCGGCCTACGTGTTCGTGCCGGTGTTCCAGAAGGGTGTAGAAGACCTCGCCCAGGACGTGCGCAAGATCCTCTCCACGGGCAAGATCGGCAAGACGGGCACCACCCGCTAGTCGTCAGAGCTCCACGAGGACCACGGCCCGGTTCACCGCCTCGGCGGTGGACCGGCCTTGCCATTCCCGCTGGTAGCCCAGGGGCGTGCACAGCGCGCGGAGGCCGCCGCGGCTGAAGTCGCTCCCGATGTGGGTGTGGCCCGCTACCGCGAGGCGTACGCGCGGGTCGGCCGCGATCACCTCCCCCAGCGCGAGGTGCCCGATGAAGGCCTGCGCGAAGCGCCAGCCGGGGTGCGACTTGTGATGGAGCTGCTCCGCGAAGGCGACCATGTGGGTGACGGCGACGATGCGCTCCGCCGTGCACCGCTGCAGCTGCGCGGCGAGGCGCCCGCGGAGGATGGCGGCCACCGTTTCGGGCGCCTGCGCGCGACCGTCGGCATCGGGGAAGTGGGCGTAGGTGTGGTCCATCCACCGGAGTCCGGCGAACTGGCCGGTGCGGTAGGCTTCCGGCGGGGCATCGAGGGAGGCGTCGCGCGTGGACAGGTCCCACCAGCCGAGCGTGCCCGCGAACCCCACCCCGCCGAGCTCGATCGGCGCGACATCGAGGTTGTGAACCCCCGCCTCCGCGCAGAGGGCGGGCAGCAGCGTGTCGAGGCGCCACCAGGCGTGCTGGCCCTTCGCTTGCATCTCGGGGTGGCTCCACACGTCGTGGTTGCCCGCCACGTAGAGCAGGTGGGGAACGGCGGCGCGCAGCGTGAGGAAGGTCTGCAGGAGCACCGTGGGCGACGTGGCGACGTCGCCGGCGAGAAGAAGCACGTCCGCCCCAAGCTCCTGCGCGCGCGCCGCGATCAGTTGGCACACGTCGGAACCATTCTTGTCGATGTGGATGTCGCTGGTCACCACGAGTCGCATGCCCGACTCATACCCCGCATCGGCGTGACACTTCGTGGACGAAAAAAGCAATTGCGGCACAGGAGCCGAAAGAGTAGGGTGCGGTCGCTTCTCGACCCTCCAGGAGACCCCTTCATGACCCTCTTCCGCATCTCTGCCCTGGCGCTGTTCGCCACCGGCTGCTTCCCCACGACCGATACCGCAACCACCGACGCTGCCGACACGGACACCGACACCGACTCGGATACCGACAGCGACTCGGACACCGACACCGACACCGACACCGACACCGACACGGATGCCGATGCCGATGCCGACACCGGCACCGCCTACCTCACCTGGACCGGCGACATGGCCTACGACGGTTCGTCGGTGGTCGTGAACTACGGCTTCGGCGCGGTGAACCTCGCCACCAACGAGAACGTCTGCTGGATGACCGCCGAGCACAGCGGCTCCGATGCGGGCCCGAGCGGCTGCCCCGACTGCGACTACTCCTTCGGCACCACCCCCACGGGCGATGGGACCGGCGGCGACTATTGCGACTCCTTCGCGGTCGACACCCTGTTCACCTACTACTCGGTGTCCGACTTCTGGTTCAGCACCGACAGCGTGAAGGGTTGGGGGTTCGCGGACTCCTACACCTACACCTACGGCGGCACCGACTACGACCTCACCCAGACCATCTTCATGTACTACGATGATGGCGCCGACTTCCACCAGTGGCTCTTCCGCCACTACAACTTCCCGGCGGGTGGCATCTACAACGTGGAAGGCGACATGAACGCCTCCTCGTGGAACCCGATCATCGACGAAGCCTACTACTACTACTTCTACTACTAGTCGTAGGTCGCGCTCCGCGCGAAGGAGTCCCGGGCGCCTGCGGCCCGGGACTTTCCTTTTTTGGCGCCGATCAGCGTGCGGCGGTGACGGGGAGGTACTGGTCGAGGGTGCGCAGCGGGCTGGTGCGGGCGAGCGCGTAGGCCGCGGCTTCCTGCTCCATGGCCGCCGCATCCCCCTCCGCCCGCGCGAGGTACCACCGGCTCGCCACCACCTCCTCCTCGAGCTCCAGCTCGTAGTCGGCGAGGAGGGTGCGGGCGTCGGCCAGCTGTCCGCGGTCCACGAGCATCCGGGCCTTGACCGCATCGGCATCCGCGCCCGTGAGGAGCCCCATCAGCTTGCTGTCGAGCGCCCGATCGGCGTCGGCGAGGAGCCCGAGTCGGCGGGTGGTCTCGGCCATCATTACGCGCGAGTCGGCCCCCCGCTTGAGCTTCGAGCCGCCCTGCTTGAGCTCCGCGTAGGCCTGCACCGGATCACCCACGTCCAGCCAGGAGCGCGCGCGCATGCGGTTCATCTCCTCGTCGGAGCGGCCCTCGCGGCGCCACAGCGTGTCGATGATGTCGAGCTCGGTGGGATCGCCGCGCCGGAGCGCGAGGGCCGCCTCCACGAAAAGGGACTCGTCCTGCTCGGGGTTCACGTACCAGAGGTACTCGGTGGCCACCTCCACCAACACCGGGTCGTGCAGGCGGTCGGCGTCGAGCGCGAGGCGGGCCAGCGCGGTGCGGCTGTTTCGTTTGGACTCCCAGGCGCGGAGGCTGAACTCCACCGCGGCGGCGGCATCCCCCTGCCGCTCGGCGCAGTGGGCCGCGAGCAGCGCCACCCGTGAACCGAAGTTGCGAGCCTCGTTCCAGTCGCGGAACTCGGGGAGGGCGTCGGAGCAGTTGCCGTTGCGGGCGAGCGCCACGCCGAGGCCGATGTGCGCGGCGCCCGAGTCGGGCTCCGCGGCGACCGCCTCGCGGAACGCGGCCGCGGCGAGCCGGAACATCCCGCGGGCCAGCAGGGCGTTGCCGCGCTTCAGCGGCGGCATCCGGCCGCGGGCATCGGCCGGGTCGAACTTGCGGCCCTGGGCGGCAGGACCGGCGCGGACAGCCGCGGAGGGCCGGCCCCTTCCCGGCTGGGCCCCCGGCGCCTTCCCCTCTCGCGGCCCGGACAACGCCGGCGCGCTCATGGCGAGCAGAACGAGCGCCACGAGCAGGGGCTTCACCGACCACCACCAGCAGGAGCCGCGAGGGTGTTGGAGCCCGCGCCGGCCGGAGCCTCCGGCTTCGGCGCCGCCTTCGGCCCATCCGCTTCCGGCTCGCGCACGATGGCCTCGCGCGGGGCCTTCCCCATCTCTGCGCGGCGCGCGGCGTCGAGCTTTCGGGCCTCCTCGAAGCGCACACTGCCCTCGGCCTTCCGACCCTCCTTCGCGAGGAGGTTGGCGTCGAGCAGCACCACGTCGGGGTCGGCCGGATCACGCCGGAGCGCCTCGGCCAGGGTGCGGCGGGCACCCGGGTAGTCCGTGAGGTTGAACTGGCACTGGGCCAGCTCGCGGAGCGCATCCACGCTCTCCGGCAGGAGTCGGACGAGCTCCTGCACATGCTCCAGCTGCGAGAGGTAGTCCTGCTCGTCGGCGTACACGGAAGACAGCGCGCGGTGGGCCTCCACGCTCTCCGGATAGTCGGCCAGCTCCGCCTCCAGCATGGACACGGCCTCCTGCTTTCGCGAAGTGGCCCCGAGCACCGCCGCGAGCTTCACCCGCGCGCCGCCCCGTGGATTGGCCCCTTCCACAGCCGCGCGGAGGTAGGCCTCGGCCTGCCCGTACTCGCCCTTGGTGAGCCAGAACCCGCCGAGGATCGACGCGATCCCGAGGTTCGTCGGGTCCTCCTCGAACCATATCGTGGCCGCGGAGACGGCATCCTCCACCAAACCGGCCCGGAGCTGCGCCTCCACCGCCAGCTCCCGCGCGAGGCGGTCCTTGGGGTCGATGTCGAGGGCCCGGCCGGTGTACTCGATGGCGGAGCGGGGGTCGCCCCCTTCCATCGCCATGCCGGCGAGCTGCACGAAGGGGCGGGCATCTTCGGGGAAGAGGCGCGCGGTCTCCTCCACGAGCGCGCGGGCCTCGGCCTTCAGGGAGCGCTTGGTGAGCGAACGCGCCTTGCGCATCCGCAGCTCGTAGGCATCCGGCTTCACCTTCAGGAGCGCATCGAGCTTGGACTCGACCTCCGCTTCGCCATCGCCCCGACGCCGGGAGAGCTCATCCACCCCGTCGAGGAATTCGCGGTAGTCGAGCGGGTCGGGGAGGCTGAAGGGATCGACCCCGCCGGATGCGCCCGGCATGTACCCGAGCGCCTGCAGCTGCGCGAGGGTGGCGGCATCGGCCGGTGCTGCGCTGCTGCCGGGGGGAGTAGCGTTCAGCCCCACGAGCAGCTCGCGGAGACGCTCCACGTCGGCGGGCTGGGCGGCAGCCAGGTTCGTGGACTCGGTCGGGTCGGCGAGGAGGTCGTAGAGCTCGGGGCGGGGCTTGTCAATCAGCTTCAGCTTGCCCTCCACCACCATGCGGTGCGGCGCGATGCGGAACCGGTCCACCATCTGGTAGCTCTCGGCGTAGGGCACCGTGCCCCCGCCCGGCTGAACGTGGCCGTCGATGCCCTCCGGCGGAGCGATGCCCACGAGCGACAGCACGGTGGGCAGCAGGTCGACCGCCGACACCGGCTCCGACACCACCCCTGCCTTCACCCCGGCACCGCTCAGGATCAAGGGGACGTGCTGGGTGGCATCGTAGGTGTAGATGCCGTGTTCGCCCTCGCCGTGATCCCCGAGGCTCTCGCCATGGTCGCCCATCAGCGCGAAGAGGGTGGAGCGCCCCGCGAAGGCCTCGACGACCCGCGCCACCTGATCGTCCACGAACGCCAGCTCCGCATCGTAGGGGCGCCCGGGCACCTCGGCGGCGTAGGCCGGCGTAGGCGTGTACGGGAAGTGGGCATCGTAGAGGTGCACCCACAGGAACACCGGCTCGTTGGAGGGCACGCCGGCCAGCCAGGTGAGGGCGTCGTTCACCACGAGGTCGCCCGAACGTTCGGTGTGCCAGTAGTTCGATGCGCCGCGGGCGGACTGCTGGTCCTTCTGGGGCATCGTGTCGAAGAAGGCGTCGAACCCCTGCGCAAAACCCCACTGCCGCGTGGTTACGAACGCTGCCGCGCTGCCGGCCGTGCGGTAGCCGTTGGCGGAGAAGACTTCTGCCATGGTCGTGAAGCGGTCGGCCAGCACGCCCGCGCCGTTGTCGCGGATGTCGTGATGGAAGGGGTAGAGCCCCGTGAACATCGAGGCATGCGACGGAATGGTGAGCGGAAGCACGCTGTAGGCGCGATCGAACCGCAGGCCATCATTCGCGAGCTTGTCCATGGTGTCGGTGCGCGCGCCGGCGTGCCCATAGGCGCCGATGCGATCGGCGCGGGTGGTGTCGAGCGTGATCAGCACCACATCGGGGCGGGCCGCGACGGCCGGGGCCGCCGGCGTGGGCGAGGGCGTGGGATCGTTGGAACCACACGCGACGAGACTCAAGAACAGCACGCCCACCTCGGCGAGGGGCCGCACGGTAGCGCACCGTCCGGACGCCGGCAACGGCCACGGGGTCAGGGTTTGTCCGTGCTTCGGGCGGAGCCATCGGATACCCGCCGGGCGTGCTGATCCTGCTCGCACATGCCCTCGCCGCCCCGCCGCTCCCCCAGCTGGCCGGGGAGGGGTTCGCCCTCTCGCTGGCCGTCTCCGCCAACCAGAGCGCCGACTCGCTCGTCGACCTCGACTGTGCGGACGGGGGCAACTGCGCCGCCGTGCGCCACCGCGGCGGCTGGGGGGGCACGCTGGGCCTCCAGGTCACGCCGCTCCTCGGGGCCTGGCTGCACGCGGGCACGGAGTCCGTGCAGGTGGCGCAGGCCGAGTTCACGGGCGAGGGCTTCGGGGGCGATGGCGGCCTCTTCCTCAACCTGCGGCCCAGGCAGCAGGTAGGCGCGATGGCCTGGGTGGGCGGCGTGTACGGGTATGCCGAGTCCGGCAGCAGCAACACCGGTCGGCGGTGGGGCGTGCGCCCCGGCGGCGCCGCACGTTTCGGCCTCCCCGATGATGAGTTCGTGAGCTGGGTGGGTGCGGAGCTCGTCATCACCGGGGCCGACGATCTCTCGCTCCTGAAGAACGAGGTGGCCGTGCCCCTCGGCGCGCCCATCCCCGCGAGCGTCGTGGGCGGCTTCACGCTCCTCGGCGCTTCCCTCCGCGGCCCGGGCACCGAGTCGCCCCGCCTCTTCCTCGCGTGTGATGGCTCCCTCGGCGCGGAGTCAATGATCCGCGTGAGCCTCGGCAGCAGCTTCTAGGGCAGGAGGAGGTCCACGTCGGCCTCCCAGGTGCCGCCATCGGCCACCCCGGGCCAGGCGCGCTCCACCGGCTCGATGGTGGAGGCATCCGCCAGCGCGAGCTCCAGCTTGTCGTCGGTGATGTGCCAGGTCACCTGGCCGCCGGTGGGCACCGCCGCGGTGGTGGGCGCCCAGATCAGGGACGCCGCATCGCCGCCGGTAACGGCCAGTTCCTGCTCCGTGCCATCGCCGAGGGTGTACGAGCCGGTGGCCGCCACGCCCCCCTCGGTGGCGGTGCCATCCTCCGCCACGGTGCACTCGTCGAGCACGTAGGTGCCCACAAAGGTGCCCTCCGTGCCCTCGAACTTCGCCGACCACGACCTGCGGGCCGCATCGCTCGTGAGCGTGAGCGGCCCGACGTCGCCGCCGAAGGCCACGGTTCCGTACTCGTAGGTGCGGCCCCCGGATTCCTCGATGGTCACCGCAGGGGTGGTCACCCGGAACGCCCGGTAGCCCTGCCCGGTGAGCACGTACGCATCGATGTTCTCGGCCGCACAGGGCTCCACGATCACCGCCGCCACGCTCACGAAGAGGCCGATCGCCATCTCGCTCTGCCCCACGACCGTTTCGCCGTAGGCCGCGGCCACGCGGTCGAGCAACGGCGGCTCCACACAGGCCATGCTCAACAGGACGATCAAGACTGCTCCCCGGAGATCACTGCCAACGCGCCGGCTTCGTCGAGGATCGACACGCCCAGCTCCACCGCCTTCTCGAGCTTGCTGCCCGCCTCGGCGCCCGCCACCACATAGTCGGTCTTCTTCGACACGCTGCCCGCCACCTTGCCTCCAGCCGCCTCGATCCGCGCCTTCATCTCGTCCCTCCCCATGCTCGGCAGGGTGCCCGTAAGCACGAAGGTCTTCCCGGCGAGCGGTCCGCCCACGGTCGCGGGCGGAGGCACGAAGCGCACCCCGGCCGCACGGAGCGCGGCCACCTCGGCGCGGTTGTCGGCGTCGGCGAAGAAGCCGTGGATCGCGGTGGCCGTGGTGAGCGCCACGTTGGGAACCTCGTCGAGGCGCTCCACGCTGGCCTCCATGAGCGCCTCGATGGAGCCGAAGAAGCGGGCAAGATCGCGCGCCGTGGACTCCCCCACCGTGGGGATGCCGAGCGCCATGAGCACGCGGTCGAGCGGGCGGTCCTTGCTGCGTTCGAGGGCTTCGATCAGGTTCCGTGCGCTGGTTTCACCCAGCCGCTCCATGGCCACCAGCTCGGCCCGACGTTCGGCGAGCCGGTACAGCTCGCTCGGGCGCCGCGCGAGCCCCGCGCCGACGAGCTGGGCCACCAGCTTCTCGCCCAGCCCCTCGATGTCCATGGCGAGGCGGCTGGCGAAGTGCCGCAGGGCCCCCTCCACCTGCGCCGGGCAGCCGAAGGTGTTGGGGCAGCGGATCTGCACCATCTCGGGCCGGGCCTCGTCGGAGAGCGAGCGGACGAGGGCGTGGCCGCACTCGGGACAGGCTTCCGGGTAGGTGATGAGCGGGCGCTCTTCGCGCCCCGGCTCTTCCACCGCCCCCACCACCTCGGGGATGACATCGCCCGCCCGCTGGATGATGAGCCGATCGCCGTGACGGAGCCCGAGCACCCGCTGCATCTGGTGCTCGTTGTGGAGCGATGCGTTCCGCACGGTGACGCCGCCCACCCGGGCCGGCTCCACCTGCGCCACGGGCGTGACCTGGCCGGTGCGGCCCACGCTGAAGAGCACGTTGGCGAGCCGGGTGCTGACCTGGGGCGGGGGGTACTTGAAGGCGAGCGCCCAACGCGGCGAACGGGTGACGAACCCCAGCTCCTCCTGGAGGGCCACATCGTCGACCTTGATCACGGCGCCGTCGATCTCGTAGGGCAGGTCGCTACGGCGGGCCTCGATGGCGGCGATGGCCTCGATCGCCTCCTCGAGGCCCTCGCACCGGCGACACAGCGGGCTCACGGTGAAGCCCCAGGCCGCGAACTGCGCGAGGAGCTCCCAGTGGGAGGCAGGCGCATCGGGGTGCTCGCCCGCAGAGTGGGCGAAGAACTGCAGGGGACGGCCGCGACACATCTCGGGGTCGAGCTGGCGAATGGTGCCCGCGGCGCTGTTGCGGGGGTTTTCGAAGCGCTTCTCGCCCCGCGCCTCGCGCTCCGCGTTCATCCGCTCGAACCCGGCGAGATCGAAGAGCACCTCGCCGCGCACCGACACCCGCCCGGCCGGCGCACCCGCGAGGCGCCGCGGCAGGTTCGTGATCGTGCGGAGGTTGTGGGTCACCTCCTCGCCGGTGACCCCATCGCCCCGGGTGCCACCCGACACAAACTCGCCGTTCTCGTACACAAGCTCCATGGCGAGCCCATCAAGCTTGGGCTCCACGACGTAGCGGATCGCGGCCGCGGCCCCGCCGCCGAGCAGCCGGCGAAGCCCACCCGGACGGGTCGGCTTGCCGCGCTCCCAGTCGAAGAGGTCCTCGTAGGGGCCGCCCCAGCGATCCGGAGAGGGCTCGGCCTCCTCGCCCGCCGCGCGCCGGTAGCCGTTCTGCAACGAAAGCATCGGCACTGTGTGCACGAAGGGCTTGAGCTCGGCCACCGGGGAGCTGCCCACCTTCCGCGTGGGGCTGTCGGCCCGCACTGCGCCCGGATTCTCCGCTTCCAGCGCCTCCAGCTCGCGGAACAGCGCATCGTACGCAAGGTCGGTGATCTCGGGGGCGTTGCGTTCGTGGTACAGCCGGTTGTGCCGGTTGAGCTCGTCGGTGAGCCAGTTGATCCGAGAAACGGCGTCTGACATGCCGCCCGGCTATCGCGCCGTACGCGGGGCAGCAGCCGCCGACGCCGCGACCCGGCTGGCGAGTCGCCACAAAATCCAGTAGATTCCCGGCGCGAGGTCTCCCATGGCTCACCCCGGCCCCCAGCCGCACGACCAACTGGTCGCGGAGATGACCCGGCGGTACATCCCGAACCGGGTGCCGCGCCCGCTCACGTACTACCTGAGCATCGGCGATGCGAAGTACACCATGCGGCTCGAGCCGGCGGCGTGCACGATCACCGCCGGCAAGGTGGAAGGCGCCGACTGCGTGATCAAGTCCCACCCCGACGTCTTCGAGAAGCTCCTCCTCCAGCGCCAGGCCCCTGGCGCGCTCGACATCGCCCGCGGTCGCTTCAAGACCAGCGATGTGGCCCTGCTCGCCCTCCTCCGCGACTGCTTCCGCTAGTCGCCCCCCGCCGCTCCCCGCGGCACCCTCCCGCCCCCTCCCCCCCCCATGCCCACCCCCGAACCGACCACCCTGCGCTCGCTCACGCTGCCCGAGCTCCTCGAAACCGCGCGGGGGGCCAACGTGGAGAACGCGTCCAGCCTGCGTCGGCAGGAGCTCATCGCGGCCATCCTCCGCACCTCGAGCCCCACCAACACGAGCGATGGGGAGGGGGTCCTCGAAATCCTCCCCGATGGCTTCGGCTTCCTGCGGGCCGCCGAGTACGGCTACCTGCCCGGCGCCGACGACATCTACGTGAGCCCCTCGCAGATCCGGCGCTTCAACCTCCGCACGGGCGACATCCTGCGCGGCCAGGTGCGCGCGCCGAAGGAGAACGAGCGCTACTTCGCCCTCATCAAGGTGGAGGCGGTCAACGCCGACACCCCCGATGCCGCGCGCGAGAAGGTCTTCTTCGACAACCTCACCCCCGTACACCCCACCCGGCGCATCCTGCTCGGCGTGGGCAGCGGCGGTTCCAGCCCCGTTCGTCAGGTCGACCAGATCGCGCCGATGGGTTTTGGCCAGCGCACCTTCCTCCAGGCGCACGGGCGCGCCGGTGTCGCGGGGATGCTCCAGGCCATCGCGAGCGGGCTCGGGGAGAACTACCCCGAAGCGCGCCTCTTCACGCTCCTCATCGCGGCGCGGCCGGAGGATGTCACCGAGGGCCAGCGGGGCTTGCCGGGCGATGTGGCCGCCACCACCTTCGATGAGGCCGAGTCGCGCCACCTGCAGGTGGCCGAGATGGTCATCGAGCGGGCCAAACGCTGCGCGGAGGCCGGGGGCGATGCCGTGGTGCTCTTCGACTCGGTGACCCGCCTCGTACGCAGCGCCGCCGGGGCCGTGCCCGCCACCGGTCGCCTCGTGGCGGGCGTGGATGCCGCGATCGTGCAGCGCGCCCGGCGCATCCTCGCCGCGGCCCGAAACCTCGAGGAGGGCGGTAGCGTCACGATCGTAGCGGTGCTCGACCGCGAAGACAGCCTGTGCGCCGAGCTGGCCGGGATCGAGAACCACCGCCTCGTGCTCGACCAGTACGGCGGCCTCGATCCGCACCTCTCGCTCACGGAACGCCGCGACCTGCTTGACAAAGGCGCCCCAACAGGTGATTAGCGCGCGCTTCCGCATCCTGAGGATTCAATGAAAGCCGAGATCCACCCCGCCCTCCACCCCGTCGTTTTCGTTGACTCGGGCGCGGGCGTCGAGTTCGTGAGCCGCTCCACGCTCACCTCGAAGTCCAGCCGCGACATCGATGGCGTGTCGCACTACATCATCAACGTGGACATCAGCTCCGCCAGCCACCCGTTCTACACGGGCAAGCAGCGCGCGATCTCCGTGGCCGGTCGTGTCGATCGGTTCAACAAGAAGTACAACATCGCGAAGTAGCTGCGAGCGAACGGGGCCCCCGACCGCCTCACGGCGTCGGGGGCTTCGTGCGTTGCGGGGGAGCGTCCTGTGTTTCGACTCGAAGAGTTCGAGGCTCGCCTCGGTGAGCTCGATCGACAACTCATGGACCCTGCGCTGGCGGGCAAGCGCGACCTTTTTCGGGAGGCCAGCCGCGAGCACGCCGAGGTCACCCGCATGGTGGACCTCTCGCGCGAGATCGCGAAGCTCGAGGCCGAGCGGGTCGACCTGAAGGAGATGCTGGCCGACCCCGACATGCGGGAGGAGGCCGAGGCCGAGAAGGCGCGCATCGATGCACGACTGCCCCAGCTGGAGCAGGACCTCCGCCTCATGATGCTCCCGCGCGACAAGTACGAGGGCCGCCCCCTCCTGCTCGAAATCCGCGCGGGCACCGGCGGGGATGAGGCGGCGCTCTTTGCCGCCGACCTCTTCCGGATGTACCTGCGCTACGCCGACAAGATGGGGTGGCGCCTCGAAATCCTCTCGCAGAGCGAGGTCTTCGTGGGCGGTACGGCCTCCGGCTTCAAGGAGGTCATCGCCTCCCTCACCGGCGAAACCGCCTACCGCTTCCTGAAGTACGAGTCGGGCGTGCACCGTGTTCAGCGGGTGCCGCTCACCGAGGCGCAGGGCCGCATCCACACCTCCACCGCCACGGTCGCCATCCTCCCGGAGCCCGAGGAGGTGGAGATCAACATCGCCGACAAGGACCTGCGGATCGATGTGTTCCGCGCCGGCGGTCCGGGTGGCCAGTCGGTAAACACCACCGACTCGGCGGTGCGCATCGTGCACATCCCCAGCGGGCTCGTGGTGATCTGCCAGGATGAGAAGTCGCAGACCAAGAACAAGGCCAAGGCGATGAAGGTGCTCTCCGCCCGCCTCCTCGAGAAGGAGCGCTCGGAGCGCGATGCCGCCGAAGCAGCCGACCGCAAGTCGCAGGTCGGCACGGGCGACCGTGCGGAGCGCATCCGCACCTACAACTACCCCCAGAACCGCATCACCGATCATCGGGTGATCGACGAGGCGGGCAGCACGCTCACGCTCTACAAGCTGGACAAGGTCATCGAAGGTGATCTCGACGAGCTGATCGGCGCGGTGCTGGGCTACTTCCAGGCCGAAGCGCTGCGTCAGGCCGAAGGCAGGTAGCCCTGTCCGGCCCGATGAAGCCGCTGGTGGAGGTGCTGATGTCCACCGCCGCCTACTTCAAGAGCCGGGGCATCCCTTCCGCGCGGCTCGATGCCGAGCTGCTCATCGGCCACGCCCTCGGGCTCGACCGGGTGCAGGTGTACCTCGCCTTCGACCGCCCGCTGCTCCAAGAGGAGCTCGAGCCCATCCGCGTGCTGGTGCGCCGCCGCGGCAACCGTGAGCCCCTCGCCTGGATCGTGGGCAGTCGGGAGTTCTACGGGCGCGACTTCCGGGTGGGTCCGGGGGTGCTGGTGCCCCGCCCCGACACGGAAACGCTCATCGAGGCCCTCCTCCCGCTCCTGCCGGTCAACGAGGAGTGCTTCGTGGCCGACGTGGGCTCGGGCTCCGGCTGCATCGGTCTGACCCTCGCGGCCGAACGCCCCCTGTTGCGCCTCTATGCCATCGACAAGGCGGAGGCACCCCTCACCTTCACCCGCGAAAACGTCGAGGCGCTCGGCCTCAAGGAGCGCGTGGCGGTGCTCCGCGGCTCCCTTCTCGCGCCGGTGCCCGCCGCGCGCCGCATCGACTGGGTGGTGAGCAACCCGCCCTACATCCCCAGCGCCGACATCGAAGGGCTCGCCCCCGAAGTGCGCGATCAGGAGCCGCGGCTGGCGCTCGATGGCGGGCCCGATGGGCTCGACGTGTACCGCGCGCTCGTCCAGGAGGCGTCGGCGCGCGCGCAGCGCGGCGTGGCGTTCGAGGTGGGGTACGGGCAGGCGCCGGAGGTGGCCGCGCTGGTGGAGGCTGCGGGCTTCGCGCGCATCACGCTGCACGCCGACCTCGGCGGGGTGCAGCGGGTGGTGATCGGTCAGCGCGCCGAGGCCGTCCACTCGTAGCGCCGCACGGGGTGTCCGTAGAAGTCCACCTCCCCCACGCAGCGCATCCGGAGCTTGAGCGCCACCCGCGCGGAGGCGTCGTTTCCCTCGTCCACATGGGCGATGACCTGCGTGAGCCCCCAGGCCTGCACCCCGTACTGGATGGCGGCTGCCGTGGCCTCCGACGCGATTCCCCTCCCCCACCACGGCCGATACACCATCCAGCCCATCTCCACCTCCGGCGCAGATTCACGGCGAAACAAGCCAACAGTGCCGACACATTCCCCTGTATCGATCTCCACGGACCACCAGCCCATCCCCTGAACGACCCAGCTCCCAGCGCCGAGCAGGAAACGCCGCCAGGCCTCCCGGCGGTCGACCGGCCCGCCGAGGTGAAGCATCGCCTCGGGGTCGGCATCGAAGGCGGCGGCGCCCTCGAAGTCGCCGCGGCGGGCCTCCCGAAGGAGGAGGCGAGGCGTGCGCACGCGGGGGATGCTGACGGTGGCGGGCGGTTCCATGCGGCCTCGTAGCTCGGCGCCCGTCGGAGGTGCTTGCGCGCCCCCCTCGCCAACCGTACGAAGTCCAGGGAGGCATCGCCGCAGCCGAGGTACGCATCGCGCTCGCGTCATGCCCGAAGAGCAGTCACGTCGCTCAAAGTCATTGCCGAACGTTGTCTATTTCCATGTATCACCACCGGGCTCACGGGGGGTCGCGAGGACGGACCCTGGACCGGGAGCTCCCGCCCCGGTGCCGGTTGCGCGGCTCCCTATTGCTCCCCGACCACGCAGTTTTCCACCGCGCGCAGGCAGCGCACCCGGACCGTGCCATCCGCAGGGACCGTGACCCGGTCGGGTGGCCGAACCTCCACCGCGCCGAACCGGGCCACGATCTGCCAGGAGCCGGCCGGCACACGCTCTCCCGGCGCGACCGTGCCCGCCGGCCCGACCAGCCGAACCTCGTCGGCATCACCAGCGACCAGGACCCGTCCGAACGCGGGGGTCGGCGCGGGCGGGGAGCGCCGGGGGACGACGGCGGCCACCGGCGCCACCGCCTCGGTTGGAACGGGGGGCACCGGGGCCGCCAGCGCCGGGGCCGGAGCGGACTGCACCCCTTGAATGGGCGGATCGACCGTTCGAGGCGCGGGTGGGTACAACAGCCACCAGAGACTCCGCTCCCGTAACTTTCTGATCCCGGCCGAGCCGGCCGTCGTCCGCCCTTGGAGCTGTGCGGCGCGGGCCCGGCTCCGCCATCTCCGTCCGGCGCTCCGGGCAACCGCGACTCGTCCGTGGCGGGCGCGTCCCCGACGAGCACCCGGATCTCCACCTCCCTCGTCGCGGTGTCCACCGTGACCCGCTGGATCAGCTCGGCGATGATGGCGCGCTGCTGGTCGCGATTCACCGTCTCGACCGCGACGCGCATCGACGCGAGACGCTTGTCCGCAGCGGCGAGCCGGGCGGAGCGTGCGCCGTGATTGCGCTCGTCCATCTGGGACAGTTCGAGCCGGTTCAGCAGCGGCGCGCGCTCCCGCTCGATCGTCTCCAACTCGGTCGCCAACTCGTCCTCGGTGTACAGCCCCTTGCGAAAGGCCGTCTGGATGCGGCTGCGTTCCAAAGCGAGCCGCTCCAGGTCGGCACGGAGCGTACGCGCGGCGTCGGCCCCGACGGCGTTCTTCTTCGCGTCGGCATCCACCGCGCGCTCGACCTCAGCCCGGAAGTAGCCCGGCTCGGTGATGAGCTGCTTGACGTAGCCCCAGACGACGGCCTCCAGTTGGTCGGCGCGGATGCTCCCCCTGGCTGTGCACCGTTCGCAGTTCACCTGGGGCCGGTTGGCGAACTCGCATCGGTAGTACATGTTCCTGTCCTTGACCGTGGTTTGCCCTCGCATTTTCCGCTGGCAATGCGCGCACCACACCACCGCGCGCAACAGGTAGTCGTACTTGAGCGGTCGCGCCACGGGCCGGGGACGGCCACGCAAGGCGGCGTTCGCCGCGTCCCATTGCTCGCGGGTGACGACCGGCTCGACCGACACGGTGAAGTTGGGGTCCCAGGCGGGGTTCGGTGCCCAGCGCTCCGAGCAGAACACCGGGTTGGCGAGGATGTCCTGGATCGAGCGCCGGACGATGAACTTCGTGCCCAGCTCCTTCGGCGTACCCTTGGGCGTCCCCCTCGGGCGGTAGCGCTGCATGCGGCTGGACGGCATGTTGCGCCGCACCAACTCCCGCTCGATCTGGAGCGGCCCCATCCCCTCCGTCGCCAGCCGGAAGATCTCGCGGACAACCGCAGCCTCCCCGGGCTCAGCGATGTACCCGTGCTTCTCGGGCGACCATTGCAAGCCGAGCGGCGTCTGCGTGAGCGGCCGACCCCCCTTCCGCAGCACCGCGTCCTTGCGACCCCGCACCGTGCGCTCGCGAGTCTTGGACCGCTCGTAGGACGCGACGGACGAGAGCATGTCCTGAGTCAACTTCTCCTCGGGCGTGATGTCCCGGAGGATGCCCTTGGGGGTCGCCAGCAACACGCCGTGGTCCCGCAGCGCCTTTCGGACGATGGCGCGCTCGAAGGGGTCCTCGGCGCGGGAGGTACGGTCAAGGTCCACGACGAGCAGGTAGTCCACCGCCCGCTGCTCGATCAGTCTGAGCGCGCGGCTCATGCCGGGCCGCTCCCACGCAGGCACCGTGCCGCTGAAGCCGTCGTCCTCCTCGACGGACACGACGGTCCAGTCGTTCGTGCGCGCTGTCAGGAGCAGCAACTCGCGCTGGGACTCGATAGTGCCGGCCTCGCGTTGGCGGTCGGTGCTGACGCGGCAGTAGATGACGCACTTCATGGCTTTTCTCCCTTCGTCTTGGCCTTTGGCTTCGTGGAGACGGGGTCGTGATCGTCCACCTTTCGGGGTGGGCTGCCGTCGGGCTTCCGGCTCAGGATGGCCTCGACCTCCTCCGGCGACCCCATGAGGTGCGTCTCCAGCTTGCGAGCGAACTCGATCCACTGGCGCTTCACGAGCGGCGGGATCAGCTCCAGCACGATGGCGTCCATCCGCATCGGGCGCAGTGCCGGGTGCGTGACGAGGCGGAGGAAGCGGGCGTCGATGCTCTCCTCCATCGCGTCGATGTCTGCCGGGGTCTCGAAGCGGAAGCCGGCCTCATGCATGATCTCGCGGAGATCCCGGCCGTAGACCTTCGCGATCCGCTGGAGCACCTTGAGCGTGGGCGGCGTGGGCCTCTCGCCGGTCTCCAGTTTCGCGAGGTAGCTGAACGACACGGCCATCTCCTCGGAGGCGGCGCGCAGCGAGAGCCGGGCGGCGTCGCGGAGGCCGCGCAGGTAGGGTCCGAACGAGGCGCGTGCCTCCCAGGTGACGGCGGCGAAGCCGACGGGTTGCGCCCCGGGCGGCGCGTTCTTGAGGATCAGCTCGGTCGGGGATCGGGTGGGCATGGCGGCAGCATAGCCCGAAGTCACCTGAAAGTACACAACCTGTTTCCGCCCGCTCGGCGTGGTGTGGACTATAGGAACACAATGTGTAATAATGGAAACATGAACACCACCTCACGTCTCGTCCCGCCCCCCTCCTCCTACCTCCTCCGCGGCAACCGCGTTCGCGCGCTGCTCGGCCGGCGCAACATGACGATCACCGAAGGAGCGGAGAAGCTGGGCGTTTCCCGCTCGTACTTCTCGCAGCTCCTCGCGGGGCGTCGGCCGCTGTCCCCGAAGGTCCGCCGACGGCTGCTCGCCAACGCGCCGTTCTCGGAGCTCTCGGCCGACGACCTCTGGCGGGAGCCGCCGGAGCAGCTCGACGACGAGGTGGCCCGTGTCGCGTAGCGCGCGGCTCGTCGTCCGCGTGGTGTTCGCGCCCGGCGCGGGTGCCGCCGACGCTCGCCGTCGTGTCGCGGAGGTGCTGTTGCGCGCGGCCGCCGCCGGGGCCGCTCCCCCCGAAGCCCGCTCGCTGGAGACCCCGGCGAACGACCCTTCCCCTTCGCGCGGCGAGAAAGCCGCGTGAACCCTGATCATATGGCCGCCATATGACCGACCCATGACCAACGAAAAAACAAGCTTCCAACCAAGAGGATCACCATGTCAAACACCCATGACCGTCATATGACCCGGCCTGGCACGTCGCCGGCTCGCCCCTCCGCCACGGCGCCCCGGGCCGTGGAAACCCTTCCCATCCCGGCGGAGGCTGCGAGCGATACGGCCGCTCCTCGCCTCCCCACCGTCGTCGTCTCGTCCTGGAAGGGAGGCGTCTGGAAGACGTGCATTTCTGCGAGCGTCGCCGAGCGGCTCGCGTTCGCCGGGCTGGACATCCTCTACTTGGTCACCGACGATCAACTCGACGCTCGCCGCCGGCTGGGCATCTCTGAGTCTGACCCGGACGTTGCGCGCGTCCAGCGCGGGGCCGGGAGCATCACCGTGGTCGGCCTCGCAGGCGCGCACGCAGTGGACGTGCTCTACCGCTCCGGGCCGGGCCGGTTCGGGAAGTTCGACGCGATCATCGTGGACACCCCGCCGGTCAAGAAGGGCGGCTGCCTGCCCGGCGTCCTGCTCATCGCCCCGACCGACGGCGACGACGCCTCGGCGAACCTGATCCGGATGCTCCGCGCGACGCCATCGAACACCGACGTGGTGCTCGTCCGCATCGACGCCGTCCCGAGGAAGGAGTGGGAGCGCGACGCGACGACGATCCACGACGCTTCGAACCATGCCGGCGGTTCCTACCTCCCCGGCCCGCTCCCGCGCACCGCGGAGGTCCGCGAGGCGCTGAACCGCGGGCAGTCCGTCTGGACGCTGCCTCGGCGCGGACCCACGCGCGAGTTCCTCCAGGGGCTCGAATCGCTGGCGGGCGTGGCTTGGGCGCGCACCCGGGGGGACAGCACGCTCCCGCCGCTGGTGGCCAATGCGGCGTCTGCCGTGCACATCCGCGGCTGGGACGACGATGCTTGATCCGCTCCGCGCGCGCGCCGAGGCGGATGCCGCGGAGCGCCGCGGGGCGGGGACGCTTTGGGGCGCGGGGGCGGTGGCCTGGGAGGGAGTCACGGCGGGCACGGTGGCCCAGCCCGAGGTCGTGCCAGTTGTTGAGGAAGAAGGCGGAGACGCCACGCGCGCTCGGCCGCGCGTCGCTGCGCTGCCGGGAGCGGAGCCGCCCCGAGGCACAGCCGAGGTGCCGACGGCGCTGCTCGCGGCGATCCTCGCACGCCTGGAGACGACCCCGGCGCCGACCGGCGGCGTGCCCGAATGGCTGGTGCAGGCGATCGGGAACCCGCTGACCTACGACGCGGCGGCCACCAACCGGAAGGACGTGTGCGCGCGGGTGGACCCGGCGCTGTATCGGAGGTTGCAAGCGATGAAAGAGCGACTCGGGCTGCGGACGACGGCGGGGGCGTGGGAGTATGTGCTGCGGGTGGGGTTGGCGGTGGGTGAGCACCGTTTGGGGCGGCGGTCCTGAATCTATTCGGCTTTTTCCAGCCATTAATTGCGCTCGACTCACCGCCTCGCGCGTCCCGAGTCAGCCCTGGAGCGCTGGAGCAGGCCCGCCGCGGAAGGCGACGTCACCGGGTGAACACGCTGTCGGCCACCGATTGGGATAGTCACCACGCCGCACAGCCGGGAAAGAGCCAAGCGACGCCTGGATTGATTCCGTCGACTGCACTGACGATGACGTCGTCCATGCCGTCTCCATCCAGGTCCGGAACGAGTGCAGCGCCGTTCTCCTCAAAGATCCCGTCGGCAGCGTACGCCAGACGCATCTGGGTCGCGGACTGGTCAAGGCGAACCACGCCTGAGAGCGGCCCGGTCACAACGTAGGACCGACGCTCCGGTCCGCCGGCCAGCAAGGTGCTGGCTTGGAAGGCGACGAGGTCACCGAAGCCGTCGCCATTCATGTCCCCGCCGCCACCGCTCCCCACCCAGGACCGCGCCTCTGACCCCAGGTCGTCGCCCGGCACGCCTACGAGTCGCGTCTCCAGGTCGGTGATGCTGCCCGTGCCCTGCGGAAGGCGGTTGACGATGAACAGCGAACTGCTCCCCGGCTCGCCGCCCGCGTCATAGTTGTAGGCCACCGTCGCGTCGGGGGCGCCGTCCCCTGTCACGTCGCCGACGGCGCGAATCGCCCCGTCGGGGGGGCCCAGGAAAGTGTAGTCGGTGTCCGGGAGCCTGGAGACATCATCGATGAGCACCGCGTCAGGGGCGTCCCAGGCCGGACCGCCCGCCAGCGGGCCGCGCTTGAAGAACAGGTCGAACTGGGTGTGATCGTCCCGCTCGCCGTTGGCCTGCTTCCACACGAAGTCCAGGTGGCCGTCGCCGTCGAGGTCGAGGGCGGCCGAGCTGTCGGGCCTGAAGTCGGCGACGCCGGCCGCGAGCCGGTCGGGGAAGGTCACGTCGGCGTCCGCCTCGGTGAGCGTCCCGGAAAATGGAGCCAAGAGCATGACCGTCGGATGGCCTGGGATCATGGCGTCGTCGACTCCGTCGCTGTTGTAGTCGGCGAAGCTCGACTGTTCCCCGTTGCCGGACTCCACACGGACCTCCGCAGAGGCCCAGGACATCAGATCGACGCCACGAGTCGGAATGGAGGCGGACAGCCAGAGCCACGAGCCATCGAGATCGTCCGCTTGGTTGCTCGGTGTACTCACCCACAGCGCCTCTCCTGCGGCAGAGGGATCGACGGTCAGGCCGCTTGCGATCATGCTCGTCCCGAGCGGGTCGCCCATGTACAAGGTCGGAAGCACGTTTGACGCCAGCTCGGGATCGTCCCACGAGGTGCCGTCCAGCAGGTAGGCGCCGTCCCAGTTGGGGTGGGTGTCGGCGTACCAGCCGTCATTCCCCGCCACCCACAGTTCGCCACCACCGGCCGGCAGTATCTGGGATGAAAAGTAAACTGACGCGAACTTGGTGTCTTGAGCGTCGGTGTCGTCGGAACGTCGCAGCGGACGTCCGTCGGCTTCCCCAAGCTCGCCACCTCCGCACGGCGGCACATGCTCCCCCGTGTCGTCGCCTCCGCCCGAATCCAGTCCGGTATCCTCGGGTTCAACCTCCGACTCGCTGTCGGCGACACCGCTTCCCGAGTCGTCGCCCGCGTCGGGAAGCACCGTCAGCAATTGGTCGTTGCAGGCGCAGGCGAGGAGTACCCAAGCCGGGCTAGTGAGACGAAAGCACGACATAGGCCGCACCCTGGTTCGTCAGGCCACGCTCGCTGCCGTAGGCGCCGATGCCGATGTCCTCCTCGCCGTCCTGATTGAGATCGCCGACGCCGGCGATTGACCAGCCCGCGAAATCGTAGGCGTCCTCTCCTACCAACTTCACCTCGGCGCTGGAGGGAGAATGCGTGAGCCCGTCGTTCTCCCACGCTGCGATCGTCGCACCGTACCAGACGTAGCCCTGCCCGCGCCTCGTCTCGCCCACGGAGAACCACGGCGCGCCCGCGATGATCTCTGCCCCCGCCTCGGCGTCCACGTTGCCGGCGTCGACAGCCCAACCGAACCGATAGCCCAGGTCGCTACCGAGATTCACGCCGCTCGCCGGCGCGCGATAGAACCCCGTGAAGGAGGCGCGACCCGGGATCCAATACACGCTCCCCTCGTCGTCCCGGTACGGGGCGCCAACCACCAGGTCGTCGTAGCCGTCGTTGTCGACATCCCCGGCTGCCAGCGCGAACCCGAACTGCTCCGTGGCGTACTTCCCCCGGACCTTTGCGTCCGCAGTGGTCAGGCTTGCGGTCCCCGAACACGCCGTGTGGTAGAAGATGGCCACGAGCCCCGTATTCGAACCCAAGATGTCGTCCACACCCGGTGATCCGATCGCGAGGTCGGCGTCGCCGTCGTCGTCGAAGTCGAAGTCGGTGGCGAGGCTCCACCCCGCCCACTCGTTCGCGGCTGCTCCCCGGTAGGTGCACTCGGCGTCGGTCGCGGCGTTGGTCCCGGTCCAGGCTGCCCCGCCGCTGGCGCCCAAGAACACGTAGGCGGCGCCAGCGTTGGAGGCGGCGCCGTCGTTGTTCGGCGCGCCGATGACCATGTCGTCGATGCCGTCGCCGTCGAAGTCCCCGCCGCCGCGCAGGCCGGTTCCGAAACCGTCTCCCGCCGCTGCGCCTTCAAAGATGGCGTCGGCGTCCGTAGAGTCGAGGGACGCCGCGAGCGCACCCGTGCCGTAGAACACGTACACGGCACCCGCGTCGGCACCCGCGCCGTCGTTCCCGGCGGCCGCAATCGCGAAGTCGCCGCAGCCGTCGTCGTCCAGGTCCCCCACGCCTGCGATGTTGTTGCCCGCGAAGTCGTTTGCCGCGTCGCCGTAGAAGATCGCGTCGGCGTCTGCGCCCGCGAGGAAGGTGTTGAGCCACGCGAGGTAGTCGCTCTCGGGAGTAGGGCCGAAGTAGATGTAGACGGCTCCCGTGGCCGTCGCGGATTCGTCGGCGAAGATTCCGCCCGTGGCGAAGTCGTCGACGCCGTCGCAGTTGATGTCTCCCAGCCCGGCCACCGTGTAGCCACTCCAGTCGTTCGCATCGTCGCCATCGATCACGGCGTCGGCATCGACGAGATCGATGATCCCCGCGATGGGGTCGAATGGTCCGTAGAACAGGTAGCCCGCACCCTGGTTGGAACCGGTGACGAGGTCGTAGTAGGGAGCTGTGACCAGCACGTCGGACTTTCCGTCGTTGTTGACGTCGCCCGAGCTGATCTGGTCGCCGAACTGGTCGAGGTCGTCGGTGCCCTCGAACACGACGTCGGCGTCCGTCTCGATGAGCACATCGCCCGAGAAGGCTCCGCTCGCGCCGTAGAACAGGTACGCGCCGCCCTCGCTATCGGAGTCACCGTCATAGTCGGACTCGGCGTCGGACAAGAGGAAGTCCCCAGCTCCGTCTCCGTCCACGTCGCCCGCGTTGGCGACCCGGAGTTCCGGCTCGTACCCGCCGGAATACCGGAAGAGCGCTTCGCAGTCGGCCACCGTGCTCGCCGCGAGGGGATCGTAAAAGAACGGACAGTCGCCGTTGTCGTTGCACGCCAGAAGTTCTTGGTCACCGGAAATGTCCGAATTGAAGCCCGACGCGAGGTGTTGGCCCATGCGAGTGATGGTCGAGTCGCCAAGGATGTCGTAGTCCGCGACAGAGTCGAGGCTGCCCGTTGTGGGGAAGGACCCGTCAGCGTGGAGGAAGTAAAGCACGCCGTTGTCGGTGCTCCCGGCATCGCGAGCGGGTCCCGCAATCACTAGCGAAGCACCCCCGGCACCGAACTCTCCGACGGTCAGCGCATACCCGGCTTCCTCCCCGCTGCCGCTCTTTCCAGTGAACGTGTAGTCCGCCGAAGACGCCGCCTTCGACCCCGTGAGCGAGCCGCCTTCCCAGATGTAGACCCGTCCGCGGCTGCTGCTGTAGTAGGGAGCGCTGATCACGACGTCGTCGTTACCGTCGCCATCCACGTCGATGCTGCTCACGGCCCAGCCGAGCTTGTCGCCCGCAGCACCGCCCGTGAACGTGGCGTCGGCGCTGGCCGTGGTCAGCGCGCCCGTCACTGGACCGTAGTACAGATAGGCGCGACCGGCGTTCGTCCCGCCCGTGTCGTCGCCACTCGCTCCGATCAGTAGGTCGTCCTTCCCGTCGCCATTGAAGTCTCCTCCTGCGTGGAGCGCCGACCCGATCTCGTAGGAGCTTGCCGCGCCGGTGATCGTCGCGCTCGCATCCGTGGGCGTCAGCCCGCCCGAGTCGGGTCCGAGAATCAGGTAGACGGCGCCATTATTGGTGTAGCCGCCGGCATCGATCATCGGCCCGCCAAGCACGATGTCGGAGTTCCCGTCGCCGTCTATGTCCCCGAGGCTCGCGGCTTGGCCGAGTTGGTCGTCGACGCCCTCGAAGAGGAGATCGGCCGATCCGGCGCCGCGTTCGACGGCGTGGGCGCCCGGCATGGTGATGGAGAGAGCAAGAGCGAGCAGGGTCACGGAATCACCGGGAGCTCGGCGAGAATAGCACGCCGCGGGGACGAGCATGTGGCCATTCGTCGCTGTCGCGTAGTTCCATCGCCGGCCCGCAGGTCATCCCTACCGAGCCGAACGCTGCGACGCCCAGCGCACTGTGGAGCCGGTTCGCCTGCTCGACCTGACGACGAACGGTCCGTGGACCTCCAGGGATTCGTGGTCGTTGAACGGCGCGATTCCGAGGCCGCGTCACTCAACCGCATTCTCGCTCAGCGTCGATCCGCCCCTTGATCCCTCGCTTTCTGCTCGCCCTCGGGATCGTCTCGATTACGCAATAGGAAACTCTCCCACTTGAAATACACCCCCACGAATTCGCCCGCGACTCGGGCCAAGCGCCGGCTTGATCGCGCATGATCTTCGGATCGTGGTTCGGCGACTCCAGCGGAGGTCGACTGACGCGGTGGCTTCCGTAACGAAGT
>CAISIK010000049.1 GCA_903885375.1 uncultured Pseudomonadota bacterium | reverse complement strand
GTCTTCGAGGTGCCCAAGGGGTCCTCCGCCCGGGGGCTCGGCGATGACCTCGCCGCGGCCGGGCTGGTGACCTCGGAGAGCGACTGGACGTGGTTCCTCCGCCTCGGCGCCGATGGGAGCTGCATCAAGGCCGGCAAGCACCACCTGAGCCCCGCGATGGATGCCGCCGCGCTCCTCGCCGCGCTCTGCGGCGCGCCCATCCCCGACGATGTGCCCTTCACCGTGCTCGAAGGCTGGCGCGCCCGCGACATCGATGCGGCGCTCGCCGCCGCGGGGCTCCTCCCCGCCGGGAGCTACCTCGCCGCCACCGCCAGCGCCGAGGGCTACACGGCCGCCTACGAGCTGCCCGTCCGCGGGCTCGAGGGCTACCTCTTCCCCGAAACCTACCAGGTGTCGCCGACCGGGTTCACCGCGCACGCCTTCGTGCAGCGCCAGCTCGATCTCTTCGGCGAGCGTTTCGGTGCGGGGGCCACGGCGCGCCTCGGCGGCCGCAAGCTCGACGAGGTGGTGATCGTGGCCAGCATGCTCGAGCGCGAGGAGCCCGCGGTGCCCAACCGTCCGCTGGTGGCGGGCGTCATCTGGAAGCGGCTCGACGCGCGCTGGAACCTCGGGATCGACGCCACCTCGCGCTACCTGCTCGACGACTGGACCGATGAGCGCGCCTTCCTCAAGCGCCTCTTCGACCCGGAGGATGTCTACAACACCCGCCTGCGGCCGGGGCTTCCGCCCGGGGCCATCGGCAATGCCGGAAAGGCCTCGCTCGAAGCGGCCCTGGCGCCCGAGGTGAGCGAGTACTGGTACTACCTGCACGATGCCACCGGGCAGATCCACCCCGCCCGCACCCAGGCCGAACACGAAGCCTTCAAGAGGAAGTACCTGTGAACTACTGGCTCGCCAAGAGTGAACCAAACGTGTACGCCTGGGAGCACTTCGTGGCGGACGGGCGCACATCCTGGACGGGCATCCGCAGCGCCGAGGCCCGCAACAACATGCGCCTGATGAAGCTGGGGGACGAGGTGGCCTTCTACCACTCCAACGAGGGCAAGTGCGTCGTCGGCGTGGCCGTCGTGGTGGGGGAGGCCTACCCGGACCCCACGGCCGAGGGTGATCCGCGCTGGCTCACCGTCGATCTCGCGCCCGTCCGGGCGCTCGGCCGTCCGGTGACGCTGGCCGAGTTCCGCGCGGACCCGGTGCTGGCCGAGACGAAGCTGGTCAAACAGGGGCGCGTCTCCCTTGTCCCCCTCTCTCCGGAACAGTTCGCTCGGGTGCGGGAGCTGGGCGGGTAGGGGCGGGCCAGGTGCGCCGAGGGCGCCGGTGTGGAGCGGGAGTTATGGCCGCCCGCCCGGAGGCCCCATGCGTGCAGCCCTTTCTCTCGTCCTGAGCTCCATGTGCTTCCTCGCCGGCTGCGCCGCCGAGGAGAAGCCGGCCGCGCCCGAGGCGCCGCCGGTCGCCAAGCCGGTCGCACCGAAGGGGCCGTCGTTCGATTACGCAGCGCGGGCCAGCGAGCTCAACGTGATCGTGGTGAGCATGGACGCGCTCCGGTTCGACCACACCGGCCTCGGCGGCGGCACCTTCACGCCCAACCTCGATGCCTTCCAGAAGGAGGCGGTGGCCTTCACGCACGCCACCGCGGCCGCTTCGTGGACCGTCCCCTCCCACATGGCCATCTTCACCGGCCTGTGGCCGAGCCGGCACGGCGTGGTGAACAAGCTCGTTCCCGACCCGGCCGGCGGGAAGGAGATGGTGTTCGACCGGTTGAAGGACACCATTCCGCTGTTTCCCGACGAGCTCACCAAGCAGGGCTGGGAGGCCGTGGGCTTCACCGGCGGCGCGGGTGTGTCCGGGAAGTTCGGCTACAACCGTGGCTTTACCTCCTACCTCGACGACAAGACCTTCGCGGGCATGGACTACTCCGGCCCCCCCGCGATGGAGTGGCTGTCCGCCAACACCACCAAGCACTTCTTCATGTTCTTCCACGGGTACGACGCGCACGGTCAGCACCCCGTGGGCAAGACGGTGGCGGAGATCGCCCCCGACTACAAGGGCACCATCGATGGGAGCATCGAGGAGCAGGCGAAGCTCCGCGAGGCTGGCCTCGCCGCCATCGTGAACCCCGGTGATCCGCCCCACGGCGAGGTTTCGGCGGAGGACACCGCGGTGCTCCTCAAGGTGTACCAGGAGAAGGTGCGCGAAGCCGACGGGCGGCTCGGCCTGTTCCTCACCCGCGTGCGCGAGCTCGGGCTCATGGACAAGAGCATCATCGTGGTGCTCGCCGACCACGGCGAGGAGTTCATGGAGCACGGGTACCTCGATCACGGCGCCACCATCTGCGAGCACCAGGTGCACGTGCCGCTCATGATCCGCTTCCCCGGTGGCGAAGGCGCCCGCGTGGAGGACACGCCGGTCCGCACCATCGACACCTTCCCGACCGTGTTCGACGCGCTCGGTGTAGCGCCGCCCCCCGACGTCGATGGCAGGAGCCTCATCCCGCTGCTGCAGGGCGAGAAGGTCGACCTGCCCATCCACAGCGAGTCCGACTACCGCCTGTTCGTGCACCTGCGCGCTGGCCGTCGCGACAACAAGAAGCTCATCCTCGACCTCGGGGATGGGCAGAAGGCGCTCTACGACCTCGCCACCGACCCCGGCGAGCAGACCGACCTCAGCGCCACCGACCCCCGGACCGCCTACGAGATGGAGCAGGAGGTCCGCACGTGGATGGGCGAGATGAAGACCGATCCCAACCGGTACCTTGGTGTGAAGGAAGACCACATCAAGATCTTCTGACCCCGCCGCGTCCGGATCGGATTGACGATGTTCCGGGGTGCCGGTACCCTTCCACGCAGCCCCGGCTGAGGAGTCCCATGGCCTACACCCCCTCGCTCGACCCCGCGCTCTACGCGGTAGCGAACGGTCGCACCGACCAGCAGCTGATGGACCTCATGGCCCAACAGGCGGCGAGTCCGGTCTCCACGAACCGAAAGCTGCCGAGCATCGCGTTGGTGGTGGGCCCATCCCCCTTCACCATGCC
>CAISIK010000048.1 GCA_903885375.1 uncultured Pseudomonadota bacterium | reverse complement strand
CCGCGGGCGGCGATCCAGCCCTGAAGCGCGAGGCTGCGGGGCGTCTTGCCGGCCCGGTCCTGCCGCCGCCGGTGGAGTCACTCACGGAAACGAACGTCCGGCGTGACCTTCGATGAGCGTCTCCTCCGGCTGATGTTTCTTGACTGACCACGTTTCGGTTATACAGAAACGGTATGCTTTCCGAAACAGCCCTACTCGCGCGCGCCGAGGACGCCATCGCCGGTTTACTTCCGGATGGCTGGTCGTGCGCCCGGCAGGAAGCACCCCGCGAGACCGACCTCCTGCTCACGATCCGCTCCCCAGACGGTGCCACCGGCGTAGTCGCGGTCGAGGTGAAACAGAGGGTCGCTCCGGGGAACGTGGCCGCGGTCGTCGCCCAGCTCGCGTTGGCGGCCCCTGCGGCCGCGGTCGTAGTCGCCGCGTGGTTGAGCCCATTGACGAGGGCGGCGTTGACCGAGGCGGGTGTCGGGTACGTGGACCTGACCGGCAACGCAGACGTACGCCTGTCGCGTCCAGGGCTCGTTCTACGGACGGACGGAGCCGCGAAGGACCCCGAGCCTGCCCCGAGCGCGCTGGGCAGCCTGAAGGGCCCTGGGGCGGCGCGCGCGGTGCGTGCGCTGATCGACTTTGCCCCGCCCTACGGCGTGCGCGAGCTCGCCAAGGCATCCGGCGCATCGGCCCCGGTGCTGTCGCGCGTCGCCGCATTGCTCGCCACCGACGCCCTGCTTCGCCGGGACGATCGCGGCGCCGTGCTCGAAGTGTCGTGGGTGGACGTGCTTCGCCGATGGGTGGAGGACTACCGGTTCCCCGGCACCGAGCGCGGCGTGAGCTACCTCGACCCCCGTGGAGTCGCGGCGTTCACCAGGAAGCTCGCGACCTACGGGCAGCCGTGGGCTGCGACGGGGACGCTGGGTGTGCCGCCTGGCGTCGCGGTCGCCCCGGTGGCGCTCGCCACCATCTACGTGGAGTCCCCGGCGAGGGCGGCGCGGGAAATGGGCCTCACACCTGCGGAGACAGGCGCGAACGTCTTGCTGATCGGAGTAGGCGAGTCGGACGAACGGATGCGCTCTGTCGTGGGGGCCGACGGGCTCGTGCGCTGCGCGGTGAGCCAGGTGGCGGCGGACTTACTTACGGGGCCGGGCCGCGGCTCCTCCGAAGGGGAGGCGCTCATCGAGTGGATGCGGGCGAACGAGTCAAGCTGGAGGAAGCGTCCATGAGCCCTGCACCCGAATACGTGCTTGCCCGCCGGGTGTTGCTCGACGCGCTCGCGGGCCTTGCCGGCCAACGCGATGCCATCGTGCTGGTCGGCGCGCAGGCCATCTACCTCAACGTCGGCGACGCCGACCTCGCGGTCGCGCCCATGACGACGGACGGCGACCTCGCAATCGATCCGCGGCAGCTCGCAGACATCCCGGTGATCGGCGAGGCGATGGCCGCCGCTGGGTTCGTCCCGACCGCCCAACCTGGATCATGGAGCGGGTTCGGCGGCGTGATGATCGACCTGATGGTGCCCGAAGCGCTGGCGCGGTCCTCAGGGCGCCGTAGTGTCGATCTCGGCGTCCACGGGCGTGTTGCAACGCGACGCACTCCGGGGCTGGAGGCGGCCGTCGTCGATCATCAGACCCGCGTGATCCCATCCTTGGACGAAGGGGATGCGAGGGTGTTCGAGGTCCGCGTCGCGGGGCCGGCGGCGCTGTTGGTCGCGAAGCTACACAAGCTCGGGGAGCGGCTCGGCACGAAGCGCATGGAGGACAAGGACGCGCTCGATGTCCTCCGGCTGCTTCGAGCGACTGAGACGGGATGGATGGCCGGGCGGCTCGTCGAACTTCGCGGCGACGCTGTCGCGGGACCGGCGACGGACGTGGCGATCGGCCACCTCGAGGCGGTGTTCGTCCAGCGCGGTGCGGTCGGGCCTGAGATGGCGGCACGAGCGGCAGCTCACGTCGAGCCGGAGCCCGTCATCCGGGCGTCTACTGTGGTACTTACTTCACAATTGCTGGCCGAAATCCGGCGACGCATCGGCTGATACATTGGCAATACATGCGTGATGTATCGGACCGCCTCCGGTGTCGTTCACCGGCGGAGCCTTCGGAACGCGTGCCGGAGCCTCGGCGGCGCCCCGACCCCCTCCAGAGTCACCGCGGCCGCCAGCACCGCCTGACGCGCCCTCGCGGCTGGCAAGAAGTGTGCACCCCGGCGGGTCGCGTGGACAGAACTTGCACGGCAGGGTCCTGAGCGCGCCCTGCCGGCCGTCAAATGTGTTCGCTAAGCGAGACGATCTGATCGCAATCCCGCCCGGCTGGCGTCGATTGGCGATCACATCGTCTCGCATAGGGATACGCTGACGCGGTGGTTCGACGTGGTGCGCTGGCCGACTTTGTGGACGACCTCCAGGCCGGGGGGCGCCTGACCTTCACCCGCGACGAGGCGCTGGCCGCGCTCGGGGTGTCCATGCCCGCGCTGAAGCAGGCGGCGCTCAGGCTGACGAAGCGGCGGCGGCTCGTGTCGCCTCGCCGCGGCTTCTACGTGATCGTGCCCCTGGAACATCGGGACGAGGGCGCGCCGCCGATCGACTCCTGGCTCGCCGAGATGCTGCGCCACCAGGGCGCGCGGCAGATCGCCCGGGAGTGGGACGGTGGCGAGATCGTCGTCACCGTGGACAGGTTCCAGCGGCCCTTCGTTCTTGGGGGAAACCGGTTCAGATTCCAGGTTCGGCGCGGGTAGCGGGCGGAACGGGGACCGCTCGCTCCGCCTCGTCAAGGTCGTTCCGTAGCTCCGCGGTCATTCAGACCCTGCGACGGCGGCGACTGCGCCGAGTGCCGCGGTGCCTTGGCGGGGGCCCGCGGCCGCCAGGCCGTAGGGGTCGGCAACGAACCGGATCGCGCAGCTCATGCCGTTGCCCACGACACGGAGTCCAGACGGCATCGTCAGGCCCACGCGGTGGCCGCTCGTCGACTCCCAACCGAACACGGGACCGAACAGGGGGGAGAGCAGGGCATTCGGGGCCTCTGTCTGAGCGTCGCCCACCGTGAGCTTCGCCCACTCCCATCTCTCCGGTCGATTGGCCCCCGGGGCGAGTAGCGCCGACCGTTCGAACGCGACCCGGCACACGATGCCTGCAGGGGCGGCGGCGAACGCGAGCTCGGCGATGAGGCCAGGCGCAACCGGCAGTAGCCATCGCCCGTCGTGCACCGCGATCATCTCCGTCGACATCACGGCTCGCCGAAGCGCGCGCCACGCGATCGCGAGCGCCAAGTCGAGATCGGACCAGGGTTGTGAGGGGAACGCGCAGACTCGAAGCGACGTCCGGATGACGGCATCGCCATCGGACTTCCCGTCGTGTCGGTTGGGGAGCCCGATGCGCTGGCGATGGCCCTCCATGGTCTCACGTTGATGCCGCTCCTCGGCGGCGGCGGCGGCGTGTCGGGCGCGCAGGCGCTCCATCGGCGCGTCGGGGTGACGGTCGGCGAGAGCATCGAGCCACGCATCGTCATCGAGCGGCGCATCCTTCGGGATCAGCAGGTTCCCCTCCCAGACGGAACCCTCCCATGGAGATTTGGGCTTGGGCGTGTGAATGGCACGTGGCGGGTGTTTCTCGGGATGGAACTCCGCCATCGGTCGCCCTTGGCCGATCGAGGCGGCGACCAGCTGCTCCTCGCGGCGATGCCAGAGCACATTGCCCACCGGCGGCACCTGCGCCCACACGCTGCACTCCAGCGCGCTGGGGTCGGCCACCGAGTAGACGCTCGGCCCGGCTTTGGCCTCGTCGGTGGTCCGTAGTTGAGTAAGCCGAAGCTCGGCAGCCGGTGGGGGGGCGGCGAGAAGCTCCGCAAGCTGCTCGGGCCCGTTGGAGACGAGGCCGTTCGGCACGACGGCGCAGTGACCGCCGTAAATGATCCACGCGCGGGCGTGGGCGAACACTGCCGCCTCCACGCCCGTAGGGTCGAGCTTCTTGATGGCGCCGTGCATGTGAGGATCCAACTCCCACTCAACGGAGGAACGGTGGCCCGCGACCTCAGCGAGACGGCGGAGCGGAGTGGGGCTCGCGTCGAATCGGTGGACATGGACGCCGGGGTGGGCGCGGAGAGCGTCTGGAGCGGTGGCGTTGATCACGTGCCATGCGGCTCCAACCCGGAGAACCGTCGCCGGCACGGGGCGCAGAGCTGCCCGCCCCATCTCGCGGTCGAGCCCGGCCTCGTCCGCCGGTACCTCGGTCGGTAGCCCCGCTGCCTCCAGGGCCGCGCGCACACGCTCCTCGTCGGTGGATGACGCCACGATCCCGTATGCGGCTGCTTCCCCGAGACGCTCGGCCGCCGGCGCAGCAAGCGAGCCGTCCGCGATGGCGAGCATCCTGCGGCGAAGCGCAGGCCCGGCCAGACGCTCCGCTGGCTGCGTCGGGCGGATCCCGAGCCCGTCCAAGCGTTCATCGGACGGTACGACGGGGAGGTCTCCAAGGCGGCCGTCACGCGCGAAGATCGCCATAGCGTCTGGCGGCTCGACGGAAAGGTGCTTTCCCTCCCACGCGATTGCGGCCCATCGCGTGAACGCCGGGCCGCCAGCATCAGCGTCGCGGGGCGGCAACGCGGAGAGAACCAGCGCGACCGAGCGGTCGGCAATCTCCCGCGCCGCATCGGCATCCGACTTCACCTGAACGAGGCGAACCTGCTCCGCGAACGCCATCGGGATCTGGCCGTACTGCAACGTCGTGACGAGCACGACGACCGGGACCAGCGACCGGTCGGTCAGCACGTCGCGGATCAACGCATCCAGCACAGCATCCACCTTGCCGTCCTGGTCGTGGATATCCACGACTACCCTCGCCTCGGCGTTGGCCGCGAGCTTCGCCGTCGCGGCCTCAACGAGCGCCGCGCGCTGCCCCGCATCCGCGTGCAGGGTCTCGAACAGGAGTTTGGCGCGGCGGGGGTCGGCGAAGAAGAACTTCCAGCCCTCGTGGCCGTCGTTCATCAGGTTGGAGAGCCGCGGTTCCGCGGTCGCGATGCTGAGCGGCTTCGACGCCGACCGATTCCACTCCACCAACCATGCGAGGGCGAGATTCTTCTGGGACACCCCCGCCTGTTCGACGAGGTGTTGGATAAGTTCGATGGGGCTCACGGAGACTCCGAGGTGAATGCCGGCAGGGGCTCGGCGACTGGGGGAGGTTAGCGCCGTTTCGCCGTTACTACGGGCCCCAACCTCTTGCACGCAACGGGAATTGCCGGGGAGCGGCGCAACCGGATCGGTTGCGAGATCGGCGCGCAACCCCATGCAATCGTGCAGCCACCGACCAGATCACCTCGAAGCGGGGGGCTTCGGACTACATTCCGGACCCGGAGATCCCCATGATCGTGAAGCTCCCCGCCAGCGCCGTGTCCTACGTCGGGCCGAAGGGCGGCACTCGAACCGAGCGCCTCGCCATGAGCCTCGGCCCCGCCATGATCCCTGGTCAGTATCCAGGCTTCGCGCTTGTCAAGGAGGAACCTGACGTATTGGCCATTCGTGAACGGGATGGACTCGAGTTCTTCAGCGTGGGTGGCCCTGGTGAGTACCTGACCGGCGAATGCGTCACGCTGCCCGGTGTGAACGACCACGTCGGCTACGCCCTCCCCGAAGCGGTGAATGGACGCGGGCTGCCTCGACACGTCGTGATGTGCGAGCCCGATGGTCGCCTCCAGCCCTACAACTCCATCGAGGACGTTCGGGAGAAGCACCCGAAAATCGTGGTGGGCCACGAATGGGGGTCGGGCGCTGGCAACGGCTACGAGCGATGCTCGCGGTGTCGCGACGAGCGAAAGTGCGCGCACCCTACAGAGAGCCGGGTGGCCGGGTTCGCTGGAGGCCAGACCTGCGCCGCGTGCGGGACTGACCTGCGCTAACGGCCGCCGGTGCAGCGCGGTCGGGGCGCCAAGGCGCGCGGTCTGCGAAGCGGCGAGGGGTCTGCGAAGCGGCGAGGGGTTTCGGCGCGCGGTGGAGGACCATCAGGTCTGGCGGTTGGGGGGACGGCGATGGCCTCCATGATGCTGCGGATCGCCACTCACACGACGCGGTCGCAGGGCCCGCGCGCCTTCACAGGTCGAGCAGGCGAGCGCGAAGTCTGTGGGCGAAGGTCGCCGGTGAGCCTGCGATCGTGATCTCCTGATTGCCATTGGTGAATTGCTCTCCCTTGCGCAACGGGCCTCGATGCCCCTCGTCGAACGTGAGCTTGGCCGTGGGGGCAGCCTCGTCGGGCTGGATCGTGCCCAGCACCCGAGCCCCCCGCTGCAGCTGCCATCGCCCTGCGACTTCGATCACGTCAACGGAAGATTCCGTGCATGCGTCGAGGAGTCCGGCCTCCCAGGCCGTCCTCACATCCGGTGTGGTCGCTCGGCGGGGGAACCGGGGCCTCGATGGTGGCGCGACGAGCACCGAGGGGACGGAGATCAGGGGCGGCAAGTCGACCGCCACCTCGGCGGGCGAGGCGTCGGGGCTGGCGGTGGCGCTCAAGTCGGGCTCGGCATGGTCGAACTCTCCGCGAACGCGCCGGCGAAAGCCCTGGAGCGCGAGCGATAGGTGTTGACGAAGCGAGCGAGCCCTTTCAAGCGTCCGCCGCGCGGCTTCCTCACCCTCGCGCGCAGTCCGTTCCATCTCATCAGCGGATTTTTCCAACTCAGCGAGCGCATCGAGTTCGGCGTTAAACGTGGCCCATAGGCGGTCGCCCCCGCTGCGACGATCACCTGCCATGTGCCGTTCGACCAGGCGTTTGAACATGTCGTAGCCGAGCAGGACACCGCCCTCATCGACGTCACACAGAAACATGGTGAGCCCCCCGGAGGACTCGTCGATCCGAAGCCGGTGGGGAAACCCCTGAATCCTCTGGCCGAGGGCCACGAACAGGCCGAACTGCCGGCCTTGCGCCTGCAGGTCGTTCGAGAACTTCTTCACCTCGGAGGACGGCACGGCGCGAGAGTACGCCTTCACTTCGAGGAGTGCAGCGACCGGCGCGCCGCGCACGTCGAACGTGACGTCAAGGTCGGCCGTCCGGGCTCGCGCGCCGACGCGAACGAAGTGATCATGTCGATTTCCCTTCTCCAACACCCGAAGAACGACCTCCTCGCCGAGGCTGCCTCGAGCGTCCGACTGACCGCTCCGCACGATGACCCGATCGAGCGCCTCCGTGAACTCCTGCATCCGGTACGTGATGGGCGCGAAGTAGTCCTCCAACGTGCCCAGGTTGTCCGACACCTGAGCGAAGTTCACCACCATCCTACCGACTCGGAGGACTCTGGTGACGACCGCGACGCGCTCCGGCTTCGTCATCCCGCCGAGCCACGCTACCAACTCTGGATCAGACAACTCTACGTTTACGCTGGCCATTTGCGAACCGGGGGGAGCCCGGTCTAGGTAACCTGCGCTGCGCCCGTCGCATACGACGCCCGGCCCCGACTGACCCCGTCAGGCGTCCCCCAGCGCCTGCTCCCCCCGCAACGCCATCCCCATCCACGCAAGCGCCGCCCGCACCTCCGCGAGGCAGACCTGCCCGAAGCCTTTGCCCGCGATGAGCTCCATCGCCGACATCGTGGCGACGTCCCCGGCGGTCCGCGCGCTTCTGAGGCGCAGCAGGTTCGCGGTCCGAAGGCTGAGCAGCCCGTGCTCGTCCAGCGACTCGATGGTCGTGGTGGGATCGACCCTCACCGGCGGCGGCGCCCGGTTCGCAGGGACGGACTCGGCGAGCGAGAGCCCGTTCTTCGCGAGGATGTACACGATCTCTTCGTGCATCACGACGCCGAGGCGCGGCAGTCGCTGGAGGTCGCACGAGCGCTTGCCCACCAGGTCGCCCACGGTGAGGATGCCCGCCCCTTGCAGCTTCGCGGCGGTCCGCGGGCTGAGCCCCAACGTCAGGAGCGCCGCGTCGTGCTCCACCCCCGTCGGGAGGGGTGGCCCGACCGCGCGGGGGTCTCGGGCCAGGCGCAGCCCCTTGCTCGCGAGCGCCT
>CAISIK010000047.1 GCA_903885375.1 uncultured Pseudomonadota bacterium | reverse complement strand
TGCTCACCTCCGAGGGCGCGCTCTGGAAGCGCCAGCGGCGAATCGCCCAGCCCGCCTTCCAGCATCGGCGGCTCGGCGGCTTCGCGGACACGATGGAGCGAGCCACGGAGGCCGTCGCGGCGTCCTGGCAAGGTGCGGCCGAGCGCGGCGAGGTGGTGGACGTGGCCGAGGCCATGAACCAGCTCGCCCTCAAGATCGCCGGCGAGACGCTCTTCTCGCTCGACATCAGCGGCGAGTCCGACGCCATCGGCACCGCGCTCTCCGGCCTCCTCGGCGGTTTCCTCGCCACCATCACCAACCCGCTCCGGCAGTACCTCCCCTTCCCCTCCACCTTCCGCTACCGCAAGGCCCGCCGCACGCTCGACGCGCTCGTGTACGACATCATCGCCCGCCGCCGCGCCGACCCCGTGGAGCACGACGACCTCCTCGGCCTCTTCATGTCCGCCCGCGACGAGGAGGGGCAGGGCATGAGCGACGAGCAGCTCCGCGACGAGGTGCTCACCATGCTGCTCGCCGGCCACGAGACCACCGCCAACGCGCTCGCCTGGACCTTCCACCACCTCTCCACCAACCCCGAAGCGGCCGCCCGCCTCGGCGCCGAGCTCGATGTCGTGATGCCCGACGGGCGCTTCACGCTGGAGCGCTACCCCTCCCTCACCTACACCGCGCAGGTGCTCGACGAGTCCATGCGCCTCTCGCCTCCCGCCTGGGTGGAGTCGCGCCGCGCCGAAGCCGACGACGAGATCGGCGGCTACCACAACCCCAGGGGCAGCTTCGTCTTCCTGCCCCAGTACGCCATCCACCGCCACCCGGCCTACTGGGCCGACCCCACGCGCTTCGACCCCGACCGTTTCGGCCCCGGCCCCCACCTCACGCCCGACGGCAGCCCCCGCCCGCGCGGGGCCTACTTCCCCTTCGGCGATGGCCAGCGCAAGTGCATCGGCCGCGGGGCGGGCTTCCCCTCCAACTCGGAGTGCGGCAGAAAAGGGAATGAGGGTGCAGCGGGGGTTCCGTGGCGCGCTGCCGCTCCCGCTCACGCGAGGGCCGCGCGGGGGGATCGGGCGTGCCGACCTGGCGGCCCGATCGCCCGATCAGGGGCCGTTGCCCGACACCGTACACCAGTCGTCCCGGTGCACGTAGGCCGAGCACAAAGCGAGCGCGTCGGCGGTGCGGAGCATGGGATTGTCGAGGATTTCGACCTGCTCGATGTCCTCCAGCCCGGTGAGCACGGACACGTCCGACAGGGCGGCGTTGCCTTGCAGGTGCAGCATCCCGAGCTCGTCGATCCTCCCAAGTCCATCGAGCGAAACCAACGCCGGGCACGCGTCGATATAGACCGAAACTCCCCCCGTCGTCATCGCGAGCGCCTGCAATGACACGAGGCCGGGAAGGTCGTTCAGGCGCAGCGTGCCCACGTTCACGCGGTTCAACCCCTCCAGCGAGGTGAGCGCCGGCAGGCTGCCGAGCGACAGCTGCCCAACGGACGCGAGCGCGGGAAATCCCAGCTCCACGAGCCCGCCCCCCGTGACGGTCAGCGTGTCGACCGTTTCGAGGCCCGAGAGGCCGGCCAGCGAGGTGAGGCCGTTGCCTTCGAGCGTCACGGTTTCGAGCGTGGTCACCGACGCGAGCCCGGTGAGGCTCGTGAGGCTCGGGTTGTTCCGGAGCTCCACCTCGGTGAGCGCGGCCGAACGGTGGAAGTCGGTGAGCCGGGTCAACGCAGGGCTGCCGGTCACACGCAGCGTGGCGAGGTGACTCGCGGGGCCCAGACCGTCCAGCGTCAGGAGCGCCGGCATGTCTACCAGCTCCAGGCTCGAGACCGCATCGAGCGCGCCCAGGCCGCTGAGATCCACCACCCCCACGTTCTCGAAGCGCAACGGGCCGCTCTCTACGAGCGAGGGCCAGCCCAGGGTGGCGAGCGCAGGGGCGTTCACCACGGTCAGGCCGTAGACGGCGGTGAGGCCGCCGAGCCCCGAGGCGTCGGCCAGCACGGGCAGTTCGCGGAGGTCGGCCAGGGTGGCGGTGTGTACGCCTTCCAGCCCATCGAGGCTGGTCAGGGCAGGAAGGTCGAAGAGGTAGAGGGACGTGAGATCACCCTCGGCCTGCCCCAACGCCTGGAGGGACGCGAGCCTGGGCAGCGCCTCGAAGCGCACGTTGGTGATTGCCTGCACGGACTCCAGTCCGGCGAGGGAACGCAGCTCCGGAAGGTCGCTCAGGGTGAGGGCCGACACGCTCGCGAGGCCTTCCAGGCCGGCGAAAGACTCGATCGCCGAGCTGGTGGCCACCAGATCGCCCGTGACCTGACAGAGGCAGGAGAGCCCAGTGATCGCGGCCGCCTCCACGCCGACGATGACCAGGTCGCCGTGCACGTTCGCATAGTCGTCGCAGAACCCGGTGACGTTGCCGTCGGGAGGCACCACGAGGTCGCCCTCGTATTCCCCACCGAGCTCCTCGCACGAAACATCGCGTCCGTCGCAGTCCTGGTCCACCCCGTCGAGCGCCTGCTCGGGGGCGCCGGGAAACACGGCAGGGTCGGCGTCGTCGCAGTCGCCGTCCGAGATCACCCACAGGAGATCGGCCTCGGAGGCGTAGCGCCAGTCGGCGGCATTGCCGGCGCCATCACCATCGGCGTCGGCGAACACCAGCAGGGTGCCGGCCTCGTCCACTTCGGGGTTGCAGTCGTTGTCCACCCCGTCGCAGGTTTCGGTTGCGCCGGGAAGCTCGCCGGGGGCGGTGGTGCAGGCCAGGAGGAGCAGCAGCATGGCGGGGATGGTACCACGGCAGGGTTCAGCGTGCGTGGCCCACATTTCGCGGAACGCCGCGGGGCGGGCACCCCGGCCGCGCCGCAAACCGCGCCTGCCCACGCTTCACCCCGCAACCGGTCGCGGCGGTTTGCCCAAACCAACCCTGTCCGCGCCGCTCAGCTTCGCGAGGACAACAACCCCTCGAGCCGCTGCAGGCTGTCGCGGATTTCTTTCAGCACCGCGAGCTCGTCGTTGCCACCGCCCTTTGCGCCGGCCGCGATCTGGTCGCGCCGGCGGATGACCTCGCCGCGGAAGCGCTCGGAGTCGACCACGCCCACGAGCACGGCGCTCGAGCCCGCCTGGCCGCCGCCGGCCGTATCGACCTTCAGCGTGGAGAGGCCGAAGGCGTTGAGGATGGGGCCCGTGTGGAGCGACACGTCCTGGATCTTGTCGAGCGGAATGCTCATCTCCTGCCGAAACCACACCCCGTGCCGGTACACGAGCGAACGGTCGCCGAGGCGGGCCTCGATGGTGGGGAAGTACAGGTTGGCCCACATCGGCCCCAGGACCAACCAGAACGGGAGCGCGAGCAGGCCCACGCCCGTGGCCGCGAGGATGGCGGCCACCTGCAGCCAGAGGTACACCTTCACCTTCGGATCGAAGCGGGCGAGCACATCGCGGGAGGGAGGAGCGTCGGACATGCGCCGCCCTAACCTGCGCGCTTCCATGCGTTCACGGCGCGCCGCACCCGCTTGAACGCGGGCTCGCCCCACAGCGCGATGAGGGTTTCGGCCGTGTCGTCCACCACGGTGGTCGCGGTGCCGGCTTCGCCGCGCAGGCAGGGGAAGAGGCGGGCGGGCGGGAGGCCGTAGCGCTCGCCGAGCTTGCGGCTCACGGCGGTGAGGAGCACCTGGCCCTCCCCGAGGTCGACCACCACGAGCGGGAAGAGGCGGCACGGCAGTGGCTTCAGCGCGCCCCGAGCGCGGCCGGTGGCGTCTTCCACGGCGTGCAGTCCACACGTGAGGCCCCGCTCGTCCTTCACGGCGAAGACACAGCGGCGCCCCGGCCGGGTGAGGCTGCCCTCCTCGATGGGCACCGGGGCGCCGGCGCCCCACCGCGCATCCCGCGGGGCCATCCAGGCCGCCACCTCGGGGAGGGCCTCGGTGATGGCGGCGGCCTCGGTGGGCGTGACCTCCACCGTGAGA
>CAISIK010000046.1 GCA_903885375.1 uncultured Pseudomonadota bacterium | reverse complement strand
GCCGGCGCGCGTGCGCTCGCGGGTGCGGGCGGGCTCGCGCTGGCGGGCGCCCTCGTCGTGGCCGCGAAGGAGGGGGTGGCCATGCGGGCGCTGCCCAGCGCGGCGGAGGGCGTGGCTCCCGCGGTGCTGCTCGGGCTCGCGGCGGCGGGCGGTGCTCTCTTCGTGGCGGTGCTCCCGGGGCCTGCGGCGGCCGTCTTCGAGGAGGATGCGCGCGGGCTCTCGATGGTCCGCGTGGAGGCTCCGCCCCTCGGGGCCCGCCTCCTGCGCGCGTTCTCGCCCGAGCGTGCGCTGGCGCTCGGCCTCCTCGTGGTGGCGGCCGGCTCCATGGGGCGCCTCGCCCGTCTGGGTCGGTTCCCGCCCGCGGAGCGTCTCGCGGCGGCCGCGGAGCTCGATGCCATCGGCCTCTTCTACGAGGGCGTGCTGGCGGAGGCGGCGGCCGATCCGGCGCTCCTCACGGCGCTGGTGAAGGCGGCGCCCCTGCGCGACGAGGCTGCGCTCACCCTCGGCATCGAGCCGGCGCTCGCGGCGGGGTGGCGGCCCGCCCGCGCGGAGGGGGCCGTGGTGGCCACCGCCGGCGCCCTCGAGCGCGCCGGCCGGGGAGGGGAGGCGCTCCGCCTCCTCGCGAGGCACCCCCGGGTGGGCGAGGTGGATGGGCTCCGCGCGCTGTTCGAGCGCACCCAGGGGCTCCCGGTCCACTGGGGCGGGGGCCAGGTGGGGCCGCTCGTGCCCCCCGCCTTCGCCATCAACCAGACGATCACCTCCGATGGCGCGCTCGTCGTGGAGTTCACCCTCACGGCGCCCCACGAGGGCCTCGTGATCGCGCTCGACGGCGACGTGTGGAACGGCCCCCCCACGGTGGATGTGGCGATCGACCCGCCGGCCGGCCCCTCGAGCCTCGTGGAGATCGTCGCCCCCACCCGCGTGCCCCTCGGGTCCCTGGCGGCGGGGCCCCATCGTGTGTCGGTCACGTTCATCAACGACGCCGCCGGGCCGGGCGGGGACCGCAACGTGCGGGTGCTCGAAGTCTCCGATTGAGATGGCGAATTGTCGGCAAAAAAGGCGCATCGCTCCCCGCCGGACGTGGCATGTAAGGCACCATCTGCAGTCCCCGGCCTGCCTGACCTCTGGCGTGCCATGTCTCCCCGATTCCTGATCCTCCTCCCGCTCCTGCTGGCGGGATGTGATGCCCTCTTCGCCCCTGCCGACCCCGACGCGGATGGCGATGGGTATCCGGCCAGCACCGACTGCAACGATGCGCTCGCGGGGGTGAACCCCGGCGCCGTCGAGCTGTGTGACGAAGCAGGGTTGGACGAGAACTGCAACGGCCTCGCCAACGACGCGGACACGGATCAGGAAGGCACCCGCCCGGCCTTCCTCGATGCGGACGACGACGACTACGGCGATGACGACAGCAAGGTCGAGGTCTGCGAGCTGCCCGCCCGGTACGTGGACGAAGGCGGGGATTGCAACGACAACGACCGCCGGATCAACCCCGGGGCCACCGAGGTGTGCGATCCGCTCGATGTCGACGAGAACTGCAACGGCGATGCCGACGACGACGATGCCGACACCGACCCGGAAACGATGTCGGTGTACTACGGGGATACCGACGGCGATGGGTGGGGTGGAGATGCCCGCACGCCCTCCTGCGATGGCCGCAGCGACGAGAGCGACCTGCCCGGCGATTGCGACGACCTCGACCCCGACGTGAACCCCGAAGCCGCCGAGGTCTGGTACACGGCGTCGACGAGAACTGCGATGGCGCCAGCGACAACGACGCCGATGCGGATGGGTACGACTCCGACGAGCACGGCGGGCGCGATTGCGACGATGCGAGCGCCGACTCCTACCCCGGCGGGTCGGAGACCTGGTACGACGGCGTAGATGGTGACTGCAACGGCAAGTCCGACTTCGACCGCGATGGGGATGGCTACGACAGCGATGCCTACGGCGGCGATGACTGCGACGACACGAGCACCAGCTACCACCCCGGGGCTACGGAAACCGGCACCGTGGACTACGACTGCAGCGGCACCGGCGAGCCCACGCCGGTAGCCGACGCCGACTACGTCCGCAGCAGCTCGCTGAAGACCTGCTCCACCATCACCCTCGATGGCAGCGGCAGCACCGACCCCCGTAGCAGCGCGCTCACGTACGCCTGGGAGCTCCTCGACTGGCCCTCCGGCGCCACCGAAACCACCGACGACCTCCACGAAGCGGATGACGTAAAACCCACCTTCGCCGCGCAAACGGCGGGGGCCTACACCTTCGGGCTCGTGGTCACCAACACGAGCGATGCCACCAGCCCGCGCGATGAGCTCGTGCTCACGGTCACCGAGCGCACGACCAACACGGCGCCGGTGGCGAAGGCGGGCGCCGATCAAACGGCCGCCGGCACCGCCACGTGCGTGAGCGAGGCCTACGTGTCGGCCTGCGACCTCTGCCCCAGCCAGACCTTCGTGCTCGATGCCACCGGGAGCACCGACACCGACACCGAGCCGCTCACCTACGCCTGGGCGGTCACCTCCGGCACCGGAACGCTCTCGGCCGCCACCGGCGACACCGTCTCCCTCACCATCGGCCCGGTCACGCCCACCTCGGGCTCCACCAGCACCTCCACCGTTGTCGTCACCGTCACTGCGACCGACTGCTTCGGCGACACGAGCACCGACTCCGTCACCCTGACCGCCACCTGCACGGGAAGCTGAGATGCGCACCTCCTCCCTCCTTGCGCTCCTCCTCGCGGCCGGCTGCATCCAGCTCGACCCGCTGGCCACCGACAACCCCGATGCCGACGGCGATGGCTTCGCCGCCGACGTGGACTGTGATGACACCCGGGCCGACGTGCGGCCGGAAGGCGTGGAGCGTTGCGACCACGACGGGGTCGATGAAGACTGCAACGGCCTCGCCAACGAGGACGACCCGGGTCTGAGCGATGGGAGCGCCTTCTTCGCCGACCTCGACAACGACGGCTTCGGCGACATCGACGCGGTGGTGGTGGCCTGCGATGCGGGCGAGGATGTGGCCACCGAGGCGGGCGACTGCGACGATACCGACGGCGATGTCCACCCCGCGGCGCAGGAGGTGTGCGACGCCGACGATGTCGATGAGGACTGCGATGGCGCGGCCGACGACGATGCCGACGTGGACCCGGAGGGGTTCACCGTCAGCTACCCCGACAGCGATGGCGATGGGTACGGCGTGGGCTCGCGCGAGCTGGCGGGCTGCGATGCGCTCGACGGCTGGGTCACCAACACCTTCGACTGCGACGACAACGAGAGCGCCATCAACCCCGACGCCACCGAGGTGTGCGACGGCGCGGACAACGACTGCGATGGCTATGCCGATGATGCCCGCGCCACCGATGCGCGCGCCTGGTACGTGGATGCCGACGAGGATGGCTACGGCCTCGACACGAGCACGCGCACGGCCTGCTCGCGCCCGGAGGGCTTCGTGGCCTCGGCGGGCGACTGTGATGACACGCGCCCGAACGTGCACCCGGGGGCCACCGAGTCCTGCAACGACCTCGACGACGACTGCGATGGCTCCACCGATGAGTCGGGAACGAACGCCGGCACCTGGTACCGCGATGCCGACGGCGATGGGTATGGCGATGCCGCCAGCTCCCGCTCGGCCTGCGATGCGCCGGCCGGCTACCTCGCCGATGCCACCGACTGCGATGACAGCGACGCCAGCGTGAGCCCCGCCGACAGCGAGGTGTGCGACACCGGCGGGGTGGATGAGGACTGCGACGGGTTTGTGAACGACGACGACGACAGCACCCTCGACGCGGGCAAGATCTCGCTCTACTACGATGGCGATGGGGATGGATACGGCGATGCGTCCATCAGCATGGAGCTGTGCGAAGCCGGAACCGACTGGTCCACGAACGACGACGACTGCAACGACGATGCGGCCACGGCCAACCCGGCCGGCAGCGAGGTCTGCGACAGCGGCGACATCGACGAGGACTGCGACGGCCTGACCGACGACAGCGACACCTCCACCAGCGCCGCCAGCAAGACCACCTACTACCTCGATGCCGACGCCGACGGCTACGGCGTCAGCACCACCTCCGCGGCGCGATGCGAACAGCCGAGCGGCTACAGCACCTACTCCACCGACTGCGACGACAGCAACGCCTCGCGTTGGCCCGGCAACACCGAGGTGTGCGATGCTGCCGACCTCGACGAGGACTGCGACAGCCTCTCCGATGACAGCGATCCCTCCACCAGCGTGGCCTCGAAGACCTCCTGGTTCCTCGATGCCGACGCGGATGGCTATGGCGACGATGCCGGAACCGGCAGCACGCGCTGCTCGGCGCCGGGCGCCGGCTACGTCGCGGGCAACAGCGACTGCGACGACGCCGATGCCGCGGTGAACCCCGCCGCCGCCGACGTGTGCTTCGACAGCGTGGACTCGGATTGTGATGGTTCCTCGGGCTGCGCGCTCACCGATGCCGATGCCGACCGCGAGCTCACCGGCGAATCGACGTACGACTACGCCGGCATGGCGAACTCCCTCGCCGGGGCGGGCGACGTGAACGGCGACGGCTACGACGACGTGATCGTGGGGGCCGACGGCAACGACTCGGGCGGAAGCAGCGCGGGGCGGGCCTACCTGGTGCACGGCACCGCGTCGGGCACCGACCTCGATCTGAGCGCCGCCACCGCTCTCCTCACCGGCGAGGACACCTACGACTACGCCGGGTACTCCGTGGCCGGTCTGGGCGACTTCAACGGTGATGGCTACGACGACGTGGCGGTGGGCGCCTACGGGGATGACGACGGGGCTTCCGGCGCCGGCGCCACCTACATCGTGAAGGGCCCCGTCTCGACCCTCGACCTCTCTGCGGCCACGTACAAGCTGCGCGGGGTTGCCGCCTCCGATGCTTCAGGAACGGCGATCGCGGGCGTGGGCGATGTCAACGGCACCGGCAAGGGCGCGCTCCTGATCGGAGCACCGGTCTACAACTCCAACTCCGGCAGGGTCTACCTGGTCACCGCCGCATCCACGGGCAGCAGCTCCCTGACCACGAGCGCGGCCGCCACGCTGACCGGCGAGTCCACGAGCGACTATGCGGGGCAGTCCTTGAGCGGCGCCGGGGATGTCAACGGCGATGGGTACGACGACTTCCTCGTGGGCGCGGCCTACGACGATGACGTGGCCTCCGCGTCGGGCGCGGCCTACCTGTTCCTCGGGCCGGTCACGGGGTCGGCCTCGCTCTCCACGGCCGACGGCAAGCTTCGTGGGTACTCCTCGTCGGACTACCTCGGCTCCACGGTTTCCGGCGGGGGCGACCTCAACGACGACGGCTACGACGACATGGCCCTCGTCGCGAGCGGCTACTCCTCCGGTACCGCCTACGTGGTGAACGGCCCCTACACGGGTACCAGTACCATCACCAGCGTGGTGGATGCCTACGTGTACAGCGTGGGCGCCGCATCGGCCGCGGTCGGCGGGGATGTGGATGGGGATGGGGTGGGTGATCTCCTGCTCGGCGCGTCGAGCAGCAACAAGACCTACGGCTTCTTCGGCCCCGTTTCCGGGGCGCTCACGCTCAGCGCCTCCGACCTCACCATCACCGCCTCGGCGGGGTACTTCGGATCGAGCGTCGTGTTCGTGGGCGACCACGACAATGATGGCGCCGAGGACTTTGCCGTGGGCCAGTACGGTGATGACGACGGCGGATCCGACGCCGGAGCCGCGCACATCTTCCTCAACGCGGGCTTGTAGGCCGCCGACCCCAGCGCCACCAGGCCGCGGCCACCGTCAGCGGCACGAGGAAGGGCACCCAGAGCACGGTCGTTTCGCTGCCGATGAGGCCGAATTCCACGTCCCAGTCCGAAAGCGGGAAGAGGAGCAGGTAGCCGAGGCCGAGGTGCGTCTGGAAGAGGTCGACGAGGAGGTGGAGCATCCCCCCGGCGAGGATATTCACAAACGCGGTTTTACGTCGATCCTCTGGGAACAGGCACGCCGCGAGGAAGGACATGCCCGCGATGCCCGCGGGCAGGTGCAGGGGGGCCCAAACGTAGCAGAGCCACTCGGGGATTTGTGGGAGGTCCCAGCGTAGGCGGGTGAGCAGGGTGGCCGGCACGCGCGAGAGATCGGGCAGGCAGGTGCCCGCCACGAAGGTGGCCACGCCGCGCGGGTGGCGCTGGTAGAGGCGGGCAAGCACGGCGATGCTCGCGTGCGTGAAGAGGTCAGCCATCGCCGCGCTCCACGAGGCGGCGGTTCACCCAGACAAAACACCACGGGGTCAGGAGCGCCCAGGCCGCCACGCCCGCCATGCCGAGGCGCTCCTTCCACACCCGCAGGTGGTGGATTTCGCGGCTCTCCTCCACGGCCACGGTGCGCTGGGCTTCGAAGCGGGCCACCACCGAAACGGTGTCCCCGACGTGCAGCACCGTGGCATCCCCCTCTACGGGGATGTCCTTCACCACCTTGCTGATCTCGTAGCGGTCGTCGGCCACGACGCGCGTGACCGTCCAGAGCGGGAAGGAGAGCCGGTGGCCGTCGTAGCGGGCGGGGTCGGAAGTGTACTCTCGCCAGCCGATCTCGAGCCCCATGGCGAGGTGGGCGTACCAGCCTCCGAGGGCGGCGAGGTACACCACGACGAGGGCCGCGAGGACCGTGCGTCGGGTGTCCGCCCAGAGCATCAGTCCACCACCAGCACTTCATCCCGGGAAACAGCGCGCAGGAGCGCCTTGAGCGCGGCCACGCGCTCGCGGTCCTCCGTCCACACGTCGCAGAGCTGGCCGATGAGGTCCTTGGCCCGGCGGAAGGCGCCGACGAGGTCGCCCGAGATGTCCGCGCCGCTGTCGAGCTGTTCGAGGAGCTCGGAGAGGGGGCGCCCTTCGGCCCAGAGGCGGCCGTAGGGCACCATCTCCGGACACCAGCACACCTCGTTGCCGGTGATCTGCTCGGAGCCGCGCACGATCTCCGAGCGCCGCACGCTCTCCACCTCGCGCACGATCGCCATGTCGTCGCCGCGGATCTTGATGCGCGGGCGCACATCGCGGCCGAACTCCTTGTTCACGGCGCAGAGGATTCCGAAGAGGCGGGCGGTGTCGACCTCCTCCAGCACGCCGGCGAGGATGAGCTCGGTCACGAAGATCTCTTCGATCTGCACATGGCGGAGCACCTTCGCGCCGGCCTTGAGCTCCGAGTCCTTGCCGATGTAGCCGGCGTACTCGAGGAACTGCAGGCGGTGTTGTACGTCGTCCCACACGCGGCCCTCGGCGGCTTCGGCCTTGCGCGACATGCGCTCGGCTTCCTTGTTGTCCCGCCTGTCGCCGGTGGCCGTGAGCGTGGCCGCATCCCGCTCCAGACGGCGGGCCTCGTTCTGCATCGCGAAGGCGAGGAAGCTCTTCTCCACCACCTCGCGGATGTGGTCGGGGCCGGCGCGGTCGAGCAGGTTCACGATGCTGTTGAACGAGAGCGCGAAGCTCGAGCGCACGGGCTCCGGCTCGCCGCGCAGGTAGGATTGCAACGAACGTTCGTTGTAGCTCCACTCCTGCGGGTCGGTGCGGATGACCACGTGGCCCACGTCGTCGAGGCCGCGGCGACCGGCCCGGCCGGCCTTCTGCATGAACTCGCGCGTGGTTAGCGGGCGGAGCATGCGGCCATCGAACTTGCGGAGGCCATCGAACACCGCGGAGCGGGCGGGCATGTTGATGCCCAGCGCGAAGGTGCTCGTGCAGTAGAGCACCTGGATGAGGCGCGCTTCGTAGAGCTCCTCCACCAGCGCCTTGAGCTGCACGTGCAGGCCGGCGTGATGGAAGGCGATGCCCTTCTCGTAGAGCGCGCGGAGCTCGGGCTCCAGCACCTTCCCGCCTTCGCCACCGGCGAACTCGTCGAGCCGGGCGGCCAGCTCCAGCCGGTGCGGCTTGGGCACGAGGCTGTTGCGCAGGCGCTGCCCCAGCGAGCGCGCGAAGTTCTCGACGTTCTTTCGCGAGAAGCAGAAATAGAGGTAGGGGAGGTGGTCCTTGTCCACCAGCATGTCGAAAACGTCGTGGTGCGTGGTGATCGCCGCCCGCGGCGCGCCCCCCCGACCGCCGTGCCGATCGGGGCGCCCCTTGTCGCGCCCGCCCCGACCGTGGGCATCCCTACGGCCCGCGCTCGCGCCGCCCGCCTGCTCCACCCACCGCTCCATCTTCTTCGCGAACTCGGCCGGTGGGAACATGCCGATGTTCACGTCGGCCACGGCGAAGTCCAGCGGGACGGCGCGGTGCGTTTCTTCCACCACCTCCACCCAACGGTTGCGCACGTGGCCGAGCCAGGCGGCGAACTGCTTGGCGTTGCGGAGGGTGGCCGAGAGGCCCACGATCTGCACCCGCTCGGGCAGGTAGATGAGCAGCTCCTCCCAGGCGGTGCCGCGCTCGCGGTCGTCGAGGAAGTGGATCTCGTCGATCACCACCGCGTCGAGCTGCTCCAGCTTCTCGCCGCCGAGGAGCATGTTCCGGAGGATTTCCGTGGTCATCACCCGGCACGGCGCATCGCGGCGGATGACCAGATCACCGGTGACGAGCCCGATGCGCTCCTCGCCGAACATCCGCCCGTAGTCGCGGAATTTCTGGTTGGAGAGCGCCTTGATGGGGGCGGTGTAGATGACCTCGCGGCCGGCGGTGAGCGCCCGATCCACGGCCCAGTCGGCGATTACGGTCTTGCCGGTGCCGGTGGGGGCGCAAACGAGCACGGAGTGTCCGGCCTCGAGCGCGGCGATGGCATCGAGCTGGAAACGGTCGAGCGTGAGGCCGCGAAATTCTGCAGGGGGCATGGGTCGGGCGGATAACGCGGGAGCGCGTTGGCCGGGGGGTCAGCCCTGCTGGCGGCGCCTGCGGAGCCCCGCGGCGAGGGCGAGCCCGGGGAGGCCGAGGAGGGCGCCGGCGCCGTCGGCGTTGCAACCGGCGAAGATCGAGTCGTCGGGGAACGGGAATTCCAGCGTGAGGCTGGTGGAGGCCTCGGCTTCGAGGGTACGCGACACCACGGTCACGGCGGCGTTGCTGCCGGGATCGGCCTTCACGAGCACGCGGTGCAGGTGGGTGGGGAGCAGGTCGGCCTCGTCCACGCCATCACCCGTAGCTTCGGTGGTGGAGGCCACGTCGGTGTTCCAGGAGAGCCAGGCGCGGCCATCCTCGCTGAAGTCGGTCTGCACGTTGGTGATGGTGACCGCGCCGGACTGCGCCAGCTCGGACTCGCTGACCGGCAGCGTGAGCGCGGCGAGCAGGTTCAGCTCACCGTAGCCCGTGCTGGTGTCGAACCCGGGGGCCTCGAGATCCGTCGCGGTCTGGATGAGCACCTCGGCGATGGCATCCGGGCGCTCCCAGCCGCGCTGACGCAAGAGCGCCGCGGCGGCCGCGACGTGCGGGGAGGCCATGGACGTGCCTTGCGCGAAGACGTAGCGCCAACCGTCCATCGTGATGCTCTCCTGCACCACGCCGTCGTCGTGCCCATCACCATCCCGATCGTCGCTCGACTCGCCGCCGGGCGCCACCAGATCGAGCTCGGCCCCCTGGTTGGAATAGCCCGTCACGTTGTGGGCGCGGCCCACGGCACCCACGGCGAAAACGTAGGGGAGGGCGGCCGGGTAGAGCACCCCATCCTCCGCGCCGTCGTTACCCGAGGAGCCGGCGATGAAAACGCCGTTCTCGTAGGCGTAGGCGCAGGCATCGGCCACGAGGTCGGAGCGCACCGAGCTGCCGATGCTGAGGTTGATGACCTGGGCGCCGTTGTCGACCGCCCAGATGATGCCGTTCGCGATGTCGGAAGAATCGCCCCACACCGCGCCGGAGGGCTCGTCGTAGTGCATGACCCGCACCGGCAGGATGCTCACACCGGGGGCGATACCCGCCACGCCTTCGAGGTTGTCGGTGCGCTGGGCGATGGTGCCCGCCACGTGGGTGCCGTGGGCGAGCCCGCTCACCATGGCGTCATCGTCGGAAGGGTCGTCATCGTCGCCGATGAAGTCCCAGCCGGCGAGGAGGCTGTTGAAGCCGTCGGCGCCGTTGGGGGTGACGCCCGAATCCACCACCGCCACCACCACGCCGGTGCCATCGGCGATGTCGCGGACCTCGGGGATCGCCATGTCGATGAGGTCGCCCTGGAAGTGGTACCAGGTGTCGTTCGGCTCGGCGAGGGCGCGGTACCGGGTGACCGGCTCCACCGACTCCACCCACACGCGGTCCTCGAGGCGGTCACGCAGCTCGGCGAGGGGGAGCGAGGAGCGCACCCGCCAGGCGGCGTGCAGCCGGGCGGCGGGCCCGAGCGGCTTGGTGGGGAAGGCCCGCAGCGCCGCGCGAACGTGGCCCAACGGGGCCCGCGCGAGGTGGGCGCGCAGCGCCTCCTGACCGCCCGCGAAGGCGCCGCCCGCGGTGGTGAGGCCGGCGGCCGCGGCGGGCCGCAGCCTAACGATGAACTCGCCGGGAACGATGTCATCTTCGGGCGAGGCCGCCGACGGGAACATGGGCGCCACGGCGAACGGCTCCTCGGCCCGGGCCGCGGGGCTGAAGGCGAGGAGGCCGAGGGGGGCGAGGAGCGACATCGCGGAGAATGGAGGCTGCACGTTCTTTCCCTACCACACTCCAGTACGATCATCCTCTGGCGGGCGGATCGAATGATACCGGAGGGCCATGCACGTTTGGCCGGGAACCCGCGTGGCCCTGCACCAGGCCTTCCGCTGCTGCCCCTTTGCCGGCGCCGTGTCCTCGCAGGTGCACGACTACCTCGAGGCCAACGGTTTTGTGCTCGCCGCCAACCCCGACGAGGCGGAGGTGCACATCGTGAACACCTGCGGCAGCGATGCGGCGCAGGCGCAAATCACCTGGGACACGCTCGCGGAGGTCCGTCGCCGCACGCCCGAGGCCCGCATCGTGGCCCTCGGCTGCCTCGTGAGCATCGAGCCGCGCCGCCTTGCCGAGGCGCTGGCCGGCACGCCGGGGAGCGCGCGGCTCGACCCGCGCCACACCGCCGAGCTCGACACGATCTTCGGCGGGCCGGTGCGCTACGCCGACGTGCAGCCCGCGCTGCGCAACGAGTACGTCGGCAACGACTTCGCCAAGGACTGGTTCCACATCGTGGCGAGCACCGGCTGCCTCGGCAGTTGTTCGTTCTGCGCCATCCGCCGGGCCACGGGGCGTCCGCGGTCGCGCCCGGTGGCCGACGTCCTCGCCGACATGGCGCGCGGGCGGGAGGCCGGTCGGTTCGACCAGCTGCTCGTCTCCACCGACCTCAGCGCGTGGGGCCACGACCTCGGGCTCACCGTCGTGGCCCTCCTGCGCGCCTTGACGGAGGCGGCCGGGGAGGAGGTTCGCCTCGCCGGCGAGAGCTTCGAGCCGACACTGTTCCTGGAGCACTTCGAGGCGCTGCTGCCCTTGTTCGCGAGCGGGCGCTGGGCCTACGTGGGCCTGCCGATCCAGTCGGGCAGCGCGCGTGTCCTGCGGTCGATGTCCCGCACCTACGACCCGGCGGCGGTGCAGCGCGCGGTGCAACGCCTCAAGGCGGCCGCGCCCGATCTGGTGCTCCGCACCGACCTGATCTTTGGCTTTGGCGAGGAGACGGAGGCGGAGTTCGAGGCCAGCCTCGAAGCCAGTCGGGCGTTCGACCTCCCGAGCTTCAACGCCTACCAGCCCCGCCCGGGCACGCCGCCCTTGCTCCTCGCCCCCGAGGTCCTCGTGGCCCGGCGGGATCGCGCCCTCGCGGAGCTGAAGTCCCGCGCCGAGGGCGGCTGGGCCACCATCCGCAAGGCCGGCGGCGCCGCGCAGGCGGCACATCGCTCCGAGCCCGCCGAAGCCGGCGCCGCGTCGGGTCCGTGGGAGAGCCCGGAGGGCCGTGCGTGGCTCACCGACCAGGCCCGCCGCTTCCTACTCCTCGTACGGAAGCGCCCCGACCTGCCGCTGGGGGCCGGCTGGCACCTGGCCGAGGTCACGGTCGAAGCCGATGCGCTGGTGCTCGGGCTCGTGCACACATCCGGGGTGCGCACCGCGCTGGGGCTCCGCCACCCGGACTGGCCGGGCGGGGCCATGGCGCGCGGCCCCCGCTATTTCTTCCAACACCGCGGCGAAGTCCTGCCCGCGGGCCTCGACCCTTCGCTGAAGATTGCCGTGCGGACGCTGATCTAACGAACCCGCTTGCGCTGGATCCACCCATCCAACCCGTTCGCGAACGCGCGGCGGGAGCGGTCGTCGAACGCGGCCGGGCCGCCCCCTTCCACGATGCCGGCGGCGCGGGCCTCGGTGGCGAAGTCGCGCAGGCTGAGTCGTTCCCCCACGTTTGAAGGCGTGAACCAGTCGCCGCGGGTGCCGAGCACCTCCACTCCCTTGGCCACCAGCTCGGCCGCAAGCGGCACGTCGGCGGTGATCACGAGGTCGCCCGGCGCGGCATGTGCCACGATCCAGTCGTCGGCCACGTCCAAGCCATGGCGCACCACCACGGAGGAGATGGCGCGGTGCCGGGGCACGGCCACGGGGCGGTTCGCCACGAGCGTGACCCGAATGGCGCCGCGCTCCACGGCCCGCCAGATGAGGTCCTTGATCGTGCGCGGGGCGCCATCGCCGTCCACCCACACGTGGGGGAGCGCGGGCGCGGCAGGGGCCACCGGGAACGGGGTGGGCGCCGCGGCGGGCGCGGGCGGTGCGGCCGGTGCGGGCGCCTCGTCGGGCCGGTCGAGCGCGTAGAAGAGGTGCTGGCACAGCGGGTGGTCGGGGGCGAGCGCGGGATGGGGGAACTCCCCGAGGCGAACGAACCCCAGCCGCTCCATCAGCCGCCAGGAACGTTCGTTGCCGAGGGTGGTGAACGACACGATCCGGGGCAGGCCGAGGTCGTGAAACCCCCAGCGCAGCACCTCCCGCGCCGCCTCCTCGGCGAGCCCCTGCCGCTGGTAGGCCGGGGCGAACCGCCACCCGATATCCACGGTGGGCGTGAACGGGGCGGTCCAACGGGGGGAGGACAGGCCCAGCGCGCCCGCGAGGCCGCGGCTCTCCTTGTGCTCCACGGCGAACCAGCTGAAGCCGCGGCGGGCCATGTCGGTGCGGCAGCGTTCCATGAGCGCGTCGGAGGCCGCCCGGTCGAGGGGGGCTCCGAGGTACCGGGCCACCTCGGGGTCGGCATTGAGCGCGGCGAAGGGCTCGTGGTCGCGGTCCTGCCAGGGCCGGAGCACGAGGCGTGCGGTGCGGAGGAGCGTCGGGGGGCGCGGCGCGGCCGCCAGGCGGTCGATGCAGGTCTGGACCCCGGGGTGCGGCGCGGTGGGGAGCACGGCGACCCCTAACCGGGGCGCGTCGGTCCACGCGCCGGGCGTGGCCTTCCGTCCACCCTCGCAGCCACCCACTCCGCGACGGTGCTGGCCGCCGGCGAATCCGTGCCTACAGGTTTCGCCCCCACAGGAGAGTCATGTCTGCTCATATTGGCGTCATCGGTTCCGGCAGCGTTGGTCAGGCCCTCGCGGCGGGGTACGCCCTCCATGGACACCCCGTCACCATCGGCACGCGCACCCCGTCCAAGCTGGCGGAGTTCGGCGCGGCCAACCCGGCCGTCACCGTCGGCGACTTCGCCGCGGCGGCGGGTGCGGAGATCGTGATCCTCGCCGTCCAGGGCGGCGCGGCGGCCGAGGCGCTCGCGCTCGCAGGCCATGAGCGGCTCGCCGGCAAGGTGGTGATCGACACCTGCAACCCCATCGCGGGCGGCCCGGTGGAGGGTATCCTGCCCTACTTCACCGGCCCGGGCGACTCACTGATGCAGCGGCTCCAGGCGGCCGTGCCCGCGGCCCGCTTCGTCAAGGCGTTCTCGAGCGTCGGCAACGCCTTCATGATCGACCCGAAGTTCCCGGCGGGCCGGCCCACGATGTTCATCTGCGGCAACGACGCCGCCGCCAAGGCCACGGTGGCCGGCCTCCTCGCCGAGGTGGGCTGGGACGTGGAGGATGTCGGCGGTGCGGTGGGCGCCGGGCCCATCGAGGCGCTGTGCCAGCTCTGGTGTGCACCGGGTTTTCTGCGCAACGACTGGGCGCACGCCTTCGCCGTCCTGAAGGCCTGAGACCACGATGAACGACGACGAAACTGGCGACGTGATGGAGGACCGCCGCTGGCGGCGGGGCGGCTGGGTGGCCCAGGTGCTCAAGAACGAGGACGACGATGGCTGGGCCGTGTCGATGACCCGGGTGGGCGACGAGGAGCCCGCGCTCGTGGGCCCGTGGACGATGGGGCGCGACAAGAAGAACCCCAAGCCGCTCGACGCCGCCGCCTTCGGCGTGCTCGTGAAGACGGTCACGGAGGTGCTGCGTCGGCACGAGCACGCGGCGCAGGCCCGCCTGCACCGCGCGCTCACCTACCTCCGCGACGATGGCCTGCGCGTGCGCGCCGAGCTCGACATCACCCCCGACGAGATGGACGCCACGGCCCTCCTCCGCTGCACGAACGACCTCACCGGTGAGGAGCTTGGCCGGGGGTCGGTGTCGCCCGCGATGCGCCTGAGCGCCACGAGCGTGGATGCGTTCCTGCGGGGCCGGTAGCCCGCGAAGGCGCCGCAACGCGCCCGGCCCGTGCGCCGACAACGTTGCCGGGCCGTGCGCGTTGCCCCGATCCTTCCCTCAGCCCTGCTCTGGCCGGAGGGGCAGCCGCTCCGCCTCGGGCAGCCAGCCCCGCCGGCTCGCCAGCCGGTGCAGCGGTTGCACCCAGAAGAACACTGCGAGCAGGAAGGGTATCAGTGAAACATTTCCGAAGATCACACGGATTCCAACGGCATCTTCCACGGTGTATCGCCAGGCAATGAAGGCGTAGGCCACCGCGGTGATGGCGTGGAACACCACGGTCATCGCGAGGAGCACCCGCATCATGCCATTGAGGCGGGCTTCGCCGGTGGGGCCCCAGGTTTCCTTGAGCTGCGGTTGGAGGGCGAGGAGCTGTTCGGTGAGCGGGCCGGGGCCCTTCACCATGAGCCAGAAGAACCAGCCGCCGAAGGCCGCGTTGGTGATCGTCGCCTCCCAACTGAAGAACCTCGGGCTGGCAAGCCAGATGTCGAGGAGGCCGAGGCCGATCGTGGTGCTGGCGGTGAGCTTGAACAGGAAGGTGAGGGGCTCCTTGCGCCAGAAGCGCCAGGCCACCTCGCCGATGGAGAAGACCGCGCAGGCCACGATGGCGGGCTTGAGCCCGAGCGTCCAGTCGAAGGCGTAGAACACCACGAGCGGGCCGAGGTTGCCCACGAGTCCGCCGAGCATGCCGCCGGCGGTCGCCTTCATCGGGCCGCCCCGCCGGCCACGAGTCGCGCCACGAGGTCGCTCCCCGCGCCCAGCCACATGCCCTGCGCGAAGACGCCGGCCTCCTCGGGGGAGAGGGCCTCGCGGGTGCGGCGCCAGAGCTCCGCCAGCGTGGCTCGGTGGCCGCCGAACTGCGTGGCGGTGTCGAGGTGGCCGTGGGTGTAGGCGGCGCGCAGGGCCGGGAAACGTTTCTCGTGGAAGATGCCGCCCACCTGGAGGAGGGTGCCGTCCACGTCGCAGAGGGCATCGCCGCAGAGGGGGGCGGGATCGGCGCCGGCGTGGCGGTTGAAGAGGTGGAGGTCGGGGTTGCGGGCGTGGTCGGTGAGCACGCCGGCGAGGCCGCGGAGCCACAGCCAGGCCTGGTCGACGCTCAGCCGCATGCCCGTGGCGTAGTTCAGCTGGAGGCCCGGTGCGCCGAGCGCCACGGCGTCGGCCACCCGGTTGGGCAGCTCGCCGAACGCGGCGGGCGGGACGGTCACGTTCATGAACCACTGCGCCCCGCTCGCGCGCAGCGCGGCCACGGCCTCCTTCCAGCGCGAGTCGGCCTCGGGCGCATCGAGCAGGTGGGGCCGACGGAAGCGGTTCCCCTGCGGGGCGCCGTCGAGCGAGAGCTGCACGGTGACGCCATGGGCCACGAGCGCTTCGAGCCGCCGGGTGTCGAACCCGAGGCCGTTGGTGGTGAGCTGGATGGCCAGCTCGCGCCCGCGGAGGGCGGGGTGCCGGCGCGCCCACGTGAGCGTTTCGGCGAGGACCTCCCAACGCCGGGTGGGCTCCCCGCCGAAGAACTGGAGGCTGAGCCGCGGCTTGGGGCTGGTCATCAGGAGGTCGACCGCGCGGCGTGCGGTGGCCGCGCTCATCACGCCTGCGGGCGGCGCGCCGGGCGATGCGCTCGCGAGCGTGCCCGCGTGTGGCACGCCCTGATCTGCCTCGGTGAGCGCAACGAAACAGTAGCTGCACCGCAGCTCGCAGCTCCGCGTGAGCATGAGCATGAGCCGGTCGGTGGTGGCGTTGTCGCCCGTCTGCGCCGAGTCCGCCCCAAGCATTTGCGACAGACGGCGTTGAACCTGCTGATCGCTCGGCAGGCCGAACGCGGGAGGCATGAGGTGCCTACTTGCCGGGTTGGGGCACGAGCCGGAGGTAGGGCTTCACGGGCTTCCAGCCGCCGGGGAAGAGCACGGCGGCTTCGGCGTCGGACAGGGCGGGGACGATGATGACCTCCTCGCCCGACTTCCAGTTGGCCGGGGTGGCCACCTTGTGGTTGGCCGTGAGCTGCAGCGAGTCGATCACGCGGAGCAGCTCATCGAAGTTCCGGCCGGTGCTGGCTGGGTAGGTGAGCATGAGCTTCACCTTCTTGTCCGGACCGATCACGAACACCGAGCGCACCGTGAGAGTGTCGTTCGCGTTCGGGTGGATCATGTCGTAGAGCGTGGCCACCGCGCGGTCGGGATCGCCGATCATCGGGAAGTTGACCGCGCAGCCCTGCGTTTCGGCGATGTCGCCCTCCCAGCGGTGGTGGCTCTCCACCGAATCCACGGAGAGCCCGATCACCTTCACACCGCGGCGGTCGAATTCGGGCTTGAGCCGGGCCACCTGGCCGAGCTCGGTGGTGCACACCGGGGTGAAGTCCTTGGGGTGGGAGAAGAGCACGCCCCAGCCGTTGCCGAGCCACTCGTGGAACTGGATGCGGCCGGTGGTGGTGTCGGCGGTGAAGTCGGGGGCGATGTCGCCGAGGCGGAGGGACATGGACTACTCTCGCATGGACTCGGCACTTAGCGCGGGGGTGGCCGCCGCGCCGAGCCGGGGGCGCAGCCAGCGGAGAAAGTCAGTGAGGATGGCCGCCACGCCGAGGTTGTTCCCCGTGATGTCGCGGGGGTAGCTCCAGTCGAGCAGCTCCTGGTTGGTGGGGGCGTCCATCCAGTAGCGGTCGAAGTTGTGGAGGTCGTCGAGGTGCCCGCGGCGGAAGTGGTGCTTGTTCTCCGTTTCGTGGAGGAAGGCGTTGCCGGCATACACCGTACCGTCCCAGTCCACCGTGATCTCGCCGTTGAGCCGCATGGGCATGGGCGGGTGTTCGGCGTTCACGAGCGTGAGGTCGGGGCGCTCGCCCAGGAAGCGCGCGAGCTCGTGAAGCTGCGTGGCGAGGCTGGCCTTGGCCTCGTTGGACCATTTCTTTCCGAGGGCGGGGTTGATCTGGATGCGCCGGAAGCCGAGGGCGGCGATGTGTTGGAAGTTCTCGGCGAGGAGCGGCGCGGTTTCGGGGTGGACGACCATGATCACGTCGTACGCGAGCCCACTCTGGAGGATGGCGGCGGCCCGGGGGGCGATGCCGTTGTCGTAGCTGTCCACCCCCGCCTTCGCGGCGGGTCGGTAGCGGAGCTGCGTGGCGCGGGCGCCATCGAGCGAGAGCTCCAGCTTCACGGGATGGCCCGCGAGCCACTGGAGCTTCGTCTCATCGAGCGACCAGCCGTTGGAGGACAGCACGAAGTCGATCGTCTTGCCGCGGGCACGGGCCAGCGCTGCGCCGGTGGAGATGGCCGTTTGAACGAGGCCCCATTCGAGCAGGGCCTCGCCGCCGAAGAACTGGAGGGTGAGGTGCTCGCGCTCGCTCGAGAGCAGGAGGCCGATGGCGCGGGTGAGCGTGCGCTCGGTCATCACACGCGCATCCTGCTTGGGGATGTAGCAGTAGTTGCAGCGCAGCTCGCACTGCCAGGTGGGGATGACGACGAGGCGCGTCACGCCCCCCTGGGCGAAGCGCTGGAACGCCGGGAGCCAGCTCCGGGTGGCGCCGAGGCGCTGGTCGCAGCGGGCCCGCAAGGTGCTCTCCTTGCCGCGGAGGGCCCCCCGCAGGGCCGGGCTGGCCGCGGGACGGCTGGCCTCGGAGGCGGTGTGCTCCACGTGGTCCACCCGGCGGGAGAGGTCGAGGAGCTCGAAGAGACGGCGCCGCTCGCGGTCGTCGGTGAGGCGGGCCGCGTACTCGGTGGCCTCGTCCGGCGAGGCCAACCAGGCTTCGCGTAGCGAGCTCCAGAGGCGGGTGAAGGTGCCGGCGTAGCGGTGCTCGTCGGTGAAGGAGTCGGCGTGAACGTGGTCGCGAACCAGCGCATCGCGGGGCTCGTCGTGGTCGACCAGCGGGTAGTCGTATTCGGGGAAGCCGGGCTCCTGCAGGAGGCCCCGCAGCACGAACGCCGAATCGTCGCCCTGCTGCATCCGTCGCCGCCAGGAGGCGCTCGTGGCGTAGCTCACGAGCCGGGGCACCACGGGGAACCGGATGTGGAAGAACGTGGGGAAGAGGGTCTTCTGGCGAACGACCTCGTCGAGCACGGCCACCAGCTCGGGGAAGGTGGTGTCGCGGTTGGCGAGGATGAAGTAGGCGTCGTGGTGGATGCGGCGCCGGGCGAGGGCCGCCACGATGGCGCGCACGTGCTCCCGCTTGTAGCCCTTGCCGAGCCGCACCAGCTCGACGTCGGAGAAGGTCTCCACGCCGATCTGGAGGTAGCTCGACCAGCGCCGGGTGCGGTGGTCGGCCACGAAGTCGGCTTCGGGCAGCGGCCGGTCGGAGTCGTCGAAGAGCTCGGGCGCGATGCTGTCGAGCAGCTCCTCGTCGGGCTCGGCGAGCAGGCGGCCCCCCTCGCGGCGGCAGAGGTCGGCGATCGACACCTGCACCGAGGCGAGCCGAAAAGGTGTGCCGGGGAAGGCCCGGAAGAAGTCGAGCGCCCGCTGCCGGTCGCAGGCAAAGTCGTCGTCACTGAAATGTACACGACGGGCGGTGCGGGGCACGTCGTTTCCGTGCAGCGCGCGCAGGTGTGCGTCGTACTGTCCGAGCAGGGCGAGGATGTTCGCGGCGCTGCGGGCCTGGTACCGTTCGCGGCCGAGGATCGAGCAGAAGACGCAGCGGTGTACGCAGCCGCGGCTGGAGGCGAGCTCCACCCCGGTCACGAAGTGCCGCGCGCCGAGGAAGCGCAGGTCGAGCCCCACGGTGTCGAGGTCGGCGACCTCCACCACGGCGGCCGAGTTGCACACGAGGAGACGGTTTCCTGCGGCGTCCCGCACGTAGAGTCCGTCGAGCCGGAGCGCCTCGGCGACCTGGGCTGGATCGAGGGGAGCGTCGATGTTCGCGCCCTCCCCGAGCAGGTCGACGAGCTGGGGCACGAACCGTTCGCCCGCGCCGCGACACACGAATGACACATCGGGAAGGTGTGCGGCCACCACGTCGGGCGCCAGGGTAGGGAGCACGCCGCCCACCGCCACATGCGCGCGACAGCCGAGGTCACGCAGCGCTTGTATCAGTGAAACAACGCCTTCCCAGTACCCTTCGAGCAGCGTGATACATACCAGCTCGATGGGGCCGCCTTCGAGCGCCCGGCTCAGGGTGTCGAGCCCGGAGACCGGCCGGTCGGTGCCGACGATGGCCATCTTCACGTTCGCCAGCACGACCTCGGTGGGGCGGCCCGCGAGCGACGAGATCATGTGCAGGACCCCCTGGCTGAGCTCTCCGTCGTTGTGGGGGAGCTCCGCGTTCATCAGGGACTCGAAGAAAAGCACCCGCCGCGCCGGTGGACGCCGCTGTACCGGCGGCCGGGTGGTGCCGGAAAAACTTCCCTCCCGCAGGCAGGCGAGCGGGGGCGCATCCGCGTCGTGAGCGAGGACCGCGTCCCGGAGTCGTGCAGCCCAGCATCGAGCGTCGGCATCCTCCACCTCGATGCGCGCGGCGATGCCCTGATGCCGGACCGCCAGCGCGCCATCCTCGGCGCGATGCAGGGTCCAGCCGCGATCGGGAGAGCGCATGGGGCGTGACGTATCGCGGTAGCGTGCGTAAAGGGCAGGGATGCCCGCTCCCGTGCACGAGCTGCGATTTGGAACCCGCTTTCAGCGGTCGTTGCCGGTTGATCCCGACATGCGCCTGTGGCCGCGTGAGGTGAGGGGGGCGGCGTGGTCGCGTGCGCACCCCACGCCGGTCCGGTCGCCACGGCTTGTCTCCTGGGCCGATGAGGTGGGCGCACTGCTCGGGGTGGAGCGCCCCACGGAGACAGGCCCTGCGGTGGATGTGCTTGCCGGAAACCGCGTTCCCGAGGGGAGCGAACCTTTCGCCGCCTGCTACGGTGGCCACCAGTTCGGCCAGTGGGCGGGCCAGCTTGGGGATGGCCGCGCCATCGCGCTTGGCGATGTCACCGGGCCCGGCGGCACCTTCGAGGTGCAGCTGAAGGGCGCCGGTCCCACACCCTATTCGCGTCGGGCGGATGGCCGGGCCGTGCTCCGCTCCTCGATCCGGGAGTTCATCTGTTCGGAGGCAATGCACCACCTCCACGTGCCCACCACACGGGCGCTCGCGTTGGTGACCACGGGCGAGCCGGTGGTGCGCGACATGTTCTACGACGGCAATCCCACCGAGGAGCCCGGCGCCATCGTGACACGCGTGGCGCCGAGCTTCGTACGCTTCGGCAACTTCGAGCTGCCGGCCTCCCGCTCCGACCGCGATCTCCTGCAGGCCCTCGCCGAGCACGTGATCGGCGAGCACTACCCCGAGGTGGGCAGGGCCGACGCCGAGGGGGTGCTCCGCTTCTTCACCCTCCTCACCGAACGCACCGCGAAGCTGATGGCCCGCTGGATGGCGCTGGGGTTCGTGCACGGGGTGATGAACACCGACAACCTCTCGATCCTCGGGATCACCATCGACTACGGCCCCTACGGTTGGCTCGACGTCTTCGATCCCGACTTCACCCCCAACACCACGGACTACCGCGAGGGCCGCTACCGCTGGCGGCAGCAGGCGGCCATCGGGCATTGGAACCTCGCGCGCCTCGCCCGCGCGCTCGTGCCGCTGGTGGGCGATGCCGAGCGTCTCGACGCCGTGGTGGCCGGCTATCCGGAGGCGTTCAGCGCCGCCTGGCGCGAGGAGCTCTCGGCGAAGATCGGGTTCACGGTCCAGGCGGGCGACGATCCGCTGGTGATGGAGCTGTTCGGCGCGCTCCAGGCCTCCGAGACGGACTGGACGATCTTCTTCCGCTCTCTCGCCGACGTTCCCCGAACCGGCGATCCGCTGCTCGCCCTCGCCGAGGCGTTCTACGCGCCGCCGGACGCCGCCCTTCGCCAGCGCTGGGGCGCCTGGGTTGCCTCCTGGCGGGTGCGCACCGCCGGCGAGGACCCCGCCGAGCGCCGGGCGCGGATGAACGCGGCCAACCCGATCTTCATCCCCCGGAACTGGGTGGTGCAGGAGTGCATCGAGGCCACGGAGGCTGGGGATGTCGGGGCGGTCGACCGTTTGCTGGAGGTGCTCCGGCGCCCCTACGAACCGCAGCCCGGCTCCGCTCGCCTCGCCGGTCGCCGGCCCGACTGGGCGCGCAACAAGCCCGGTTGTTCCGCACTCTCCTGCAGCTCCTGAAAACTTCCGCGCTACCACGGTGATCCCATGTCCCTCCTCGTCGGCCTTCTGCTCGCAGTGGCCCCGGCTCACGCCGTCGCCCCCCGAAACGGTGCCACCTTCGGAATCGGCCTCGGCGGCGGTTTCGGTGTGTCGGGAATTTCCGGAAAGTACTGGCTCGGCGAAAAGAACGCCTTCCAGGGCGTGATCGGCTGATGGGGATTCGGTCGGACCGGCTCCACCATCGGCCTCGGCGTGGGCCTCGACTATCTATGGGAGATGCCCACCATCACCCAGGCGGGGCCCCTGCTGCTGGGGTGGAACCTTGGGCTCGGCGGCACGTTGGGGGTGGCCTCGCCCATCTGGGCGGGCGCCTCGGGCGTCGCCGGGCTCGAGTTCAACTTCCAACCGGTGCCGATCGACATCACCATTGAGTATCGACCGGGCTTGTTCATCCTGCCGAGCGTCGGGGCCGACCTCGTGAACTTCAGCGGACACATTCGTTACCACTTCTGAGCCGCATCCGGCCGGAGGCGGCCGGGCAGGACGCGGCGACCGTCGGCGCGGGGGCAGCGGTGGGCGGGGCCCGTCGGGGCGTGGGAGGGGCCGGAGCGTTGGCGCCGGGTCCTGCCCGGGTACGCACGAGGCTCTCCCTGCGGTCGACCTCGCGCGCACCCGTTCACCCACACGTCGAGGCGGGGGCGGCGCGGGGTCAGGTGGGCGGCCCCCACGGAGGAACATCGCCCGGGCCCACGGTGCGGCCGATGCGGACGTCGGCCACCACGGTGATGCGCGGGGTGGCGCCGGAGTTGTGGCCGCTGTGCACCTCGCGGATGTCGAGGAGCCGGGCGCGGTGGAGCGTCCAGCCGGCCTCGCCGCCCTCGGGGAGGGCCACGGGGATGTGTACGCGCACCTCCTCGTCGTGTCGGTGGTCCTGGTGCGGCGCGAGCGTGGCGCCGGGGGAGAGGCGGAGGAGGCCGAAGACGCCGAGGCTGGGCGCGTGGCGCGCGAGGAAGGCCGCCGCGGTGGGGCAACGCGCGAGGTTGGCGGCGGGGTCGGCCGCAGCGAACTCGTGCGCCCAGGGCCCGGCCGAGAACAGGAGGGCGCTCCATGCCCCCGCGTACATTCCCGGTGCCGGCATGGGCACCCAGACGGACTCGGGGAGCACGCTGGCCTCGCGGTACAGCGCTTCGGCGAGCCCTTCGAGCTCGGCAACGCCGGGGATGTCGTGTGGATTCAGCATCGTGGCCCAGCGTACCCCGATAGGAGCGGGGACTGCCTCGGAGCGGCGTCTGGCACCCGGTCACGAAGATGCGTCCGTGCACACCTTCCTTCGGGGAGCGCCCGACGTTCAGCTCGCGTGGTTGCGCGAGCGCGGCTACCCCGACGCCACGCTGCTCGCGCTCCACAACGCCTGCGCCCAGGCGTGTTTCTTCTGCGCCGGCCCGGGCACCACGGGCGTTCCCGACTCCGAGCGCACGCCCCTCGCGGCGGCGCGGAGCCAGCTCCGGGGGCGGCCCGAGGGGGTCACGCGCCTGCTCGTGGGTGGCAACGAGCCGACCCTGCACCCCGAATTCGACACCCTGCTCGCCGAGGCCGGGCCGGCCGGCTTTTCGCGGGTGGAGTTGATGACGAACGGAGCGCGGCTGCGCGAGGCCGCCACGCGCTGGGCGCGACTCGGCGTCGCAGAGGTGGTGGTGCCGCTCTACAGCGCCGACGCCGTCACCCACGACGCCATCGTCGGCACGCGGGCCTGGCACGAGGTGGCCGATGGGCTCGACGCCTCGCGGGCCGCCGGCATCTCCGCTCGCGTGCACACCCTCCTCCTCCGCGAAAACCTCGCCGGCCTCGCGGCGCTCGCCGACCTCGTGCGCGCGCGCTGGGGCAGCCGCCTCGGCGTGGCGCTCCTCCGCGACAAAGGGAGCTTCGGCCACGGCCGCTCCGCTCCGCCCTTCGGGGAGCTGGTGGCGGCGCTCGCGGGGATTCCCGAGCCGTCCCGTCCGGTGGGGATCGGCACGCCGGACTGCCTGCCCACCCATCAGGAAGAGCCGGCGCTCGTGGCGGAGCTCTACTTCCGCACCCAGGCGCGCCGGCGGGGAAGGGGGTGTGTTGGCTGCTCGTCGGCCACCTGCGCGGGGCTCGTCAGCGGCTACGAACACGATGGCGTGGCGCTCTCCGCGCCGTGAGCCCCGCGTGATACGGGGGGTTCGATGCCCGCCCGGTCCCGTCTCGTGAGCCTGGCGCTGCCGGCGGCCCTCTTCTCCTGCGCGGCGGGCCCCTCCGAGGCCGAGCAGGCGGAGTTCGCCCGCCAGTCACCCGACCTGGAGGCGGCGCTCGCCGCGTGCCCCGCCACCGACCGCGACTGCGGCGTGGAGGTGGTCACGCGCTTCGGGGCCTGGGAGCGCTGTGCGGAGCTGGCCGATCCGGCCGACGACGAGTGCCGCTTTCGGCAGGCGGAGGCCACCGAGCGGGCGGGGAATGGCGAGGCGGCGTTGGACTTGTGCGCGAGCACCGTCTACGAGAACGGCTGTGCCACCCATGTCGTGGGTCAGGAGGCGAAGCGCGCGGAGACCATGCCGGAGGCGGTGGCGCGGTGGGAATCCTTGATGTCTCACACTTCATCAAGGTTCAATCATCCGTACTGGCGGGCGTGGTGGCGAAGCCGTATTGAAGCCGGCTCGGTGGAGCCGGTGGAGGCCTGCCCGTCGGAGCCCTGCCGTCGTGCGGCGGAGCAGGAGATCGAGGCCACGGTCGACTTCCTCGAGGTTCCCTGCGCGGCGGCCGACCGCGAGCCGCCGGGCTGGGTGGCCGAGGGATCCGAGCGCGCGCTCCGGGCTTGGAACGACGCCCTCTCCCACCGCTGCGTGCCCGACGCCACGCACCCCGTTCCCCACCCGCGCCCCGACCCGGGAAGCCGCCGGCGAGCGGGCGGTGGCGGGTGAGCCGTCCCCGCATCCCCGCGGCGGCCTGGTGGCTCGGGGCCGTGAGTTTTGTGAACGACGCCGCCTCGGAGATGGTGCTCCCGCTGCTCCCGGCGCTCATGGTGGGGTCCCTGGGGCTCCCGGCCGCCTCGCTAGGCGCCATCGAGGGGGTGGCGAGCGCGGTGGCCAGCGGGCTCAAGCTCGCGTTCGGCCGGCTGGGCGACCGCACCGGGAAGCACCGGGCGCTGATGGTCGGCGGCTACGCGGTGAGCAACCTGGTGCGCCCGCTCATGGCGCTCGCCACCGGCGGGCTCGGCGTGGCCGTGCTCCGGGTGGCCGACCGGGTGGGGAAGGGCCTCCGTACCGCGCCCCGCGATGCCCTTCTCGCGGCCTCCACGCCGCGCGAGGCCCAGGCCGCTGCCTTCAGCGTGCATCGCGGGCTCGACCATGCGGGCACCATCCTCGGCGCGGCCGCCGCGGCGCTCCTGCTCCGGTACGGCGGGTTCTCGCCGGCCGAGGTGTTCGGATGGAGCGCCGTTCCCGGCGTGCTGGTCGTGGTGCTGGCGATCCTCGCGGTGCGGTCCCCTGCCCTGGTGGCGCCGCCGCCGGCGCCGGTCGCCGTCGTGCCGGACCCGCGCCCTGGTCGGGGCTTCTCCCCGCTCCTCGGCATCATCGCCCTCTCGCGGCTGGGCCTCGCGAGCGAGATGTTCCTCCTGCTCCTCGCCGGCCGTTTCGTGGAGCCCTGGCAGGTCCCGCTGCTCTGGTGCCTGCTCCACCTCGTGAAGGCCACGGCCTCCTTCCTGGTCGTTCCGCTCGGCACGCAGCTCTCCGCGCGTTCGCTCGTGGCCCTCGGGTGGGCCGCCCACTCCGTCGTGTTCCTGGGCTTCGCGGGCGCGGCCGTGCGTTGGCACGGGGCCTTCGTGGAGGGCGCGGGGAGCGTGCCTTCGGCGGCGGTCGTGGCCGTGGTGGGGCTGTTCGCGGCGTGGGGGTTGCAGGCGGGGCTCAGCGAAGGCGCGGAAAAGTCCCTCGTGGCGGCGGCCTCGCCCGACAACGAACGCGGCACGGCCTTCGGCGCCTACCACATGGTCACGGGGCTCATGGCCCTGCCCGCCTCCGCCGGGTTCGGGGCGCTGTGGGATGCCACCTCGCCGGGCGTGGCCTTCGCCGCCGGGGCCGGCACCGCCGGGCTCGCGGCCCTCCTCCTGTGGCTCTGGCCGGGCGCGGTCAGAAGGTGAAGCCGGCGCCGACCCGCAGGCTGGGCGCGATCACCAACGCCCCCACGGTGGGCTGCACCGCCACGCCGCCGTAGGCTTCGAGCGTCAGCGGGCCGGCGACCGCCAGCTTGCCGCCCACGCGGGGCGTGACCGTGATGGAGGGGCCGAAGCCCATGCCGAGGTCGGCCACGCCCACGAGGGAACCCACGCTCAGCCCGGTGCGGAAGTCGCCGAGCACGAACCCCTCGAAGCCGCCCGCGAGCTCCCAGGCCGGGAGGACGCCCGCGCCGGCCGCGCCGGTGAACACGAGGGCCGCCGAGGGGCCGACCCGCGAGGACACCGACAACGAAGCCATGCTTGCGCCCTCGTACAGCGCCGACAGGCTCAGCGTGGTGGAGGCCTCGGGGGTGTAGCGGGCCTCCGCGTGCGGGCGCCGCGGGGGCGGCGGCGGCGGGCGGCGGCGGTAGCTCTCGGCCTCCGGCATGGGCGCGACCTCGGCGGTAGCGAGGTCGGTGTCAGCGTCGAACGGCATCCTTCTCTCCCTTGTGCCCGTTGGACGCAGCCGACTTGGCGAATCGTCGATTGTGCGACACACCGTGACGAGGGCGGTCGCGTTAGAGGCGCCTCCCTCCGAGGCCCGCGTGTTCGAACTGCCCGACGACGTACAGGAAATCCAGAAGCTCGCCCGTGACTTCTCCCGTGCGGAAATCCTCCCCGGGGCCGCCGCGCGCGATCACGCCCACAGCTTCCCCGCCGAGCAGGTGGCCCAGCTCGCGGAGATGGGTTTTCTCGGCATGTTCGTGCCGGAAGCCTACGGTGGCGCCGGCCTCTCCACGCTCGCCTACGTCGTGGCGCTCGAGGAGGTCTGCTACGCCGATGCGTCGGTGGGCGTGACCATGAGCGTGAACAACTCGCTCGTCTGCTGGCCGATCCTCGCCTACGGCACCGAGGCCCAGAAGGAGAAGTACCTCCCCGACCTTGCCTCCGGCCGCAAGCTGGGCTGCTACGCGCTCACCGAGCCCGACGCGGGCTCCGATGCCGGCGCGCAGCGCACGCGGGCTACGCCCGTGGAGGGCGGCTACCGGCTCGATGGGAGCAAGATCTGGATCACCAACGCCCCGAAAGCCCAGGTCTGCGTGGCCTACGCCAACCTCGCGGTCGAGGAGCGTCACCGCGGCGTGACCGCCTTCATCCTCGAGAGCGACTGGGAAGGCTACTCGGTGGGCAAGCCCGAGGACAAGCTGGGCATCACCTCCTCGGCCACCAGCGAGCTCAACTTCGAGGGGCTGTTCGTGCCCACCGCCAACCGTCTCTCGGATGAGCGGAAGGGCTTCGGCATCGCGATGTCCACGCTCGATGGCGGGCGCATCGGCATCGCCGCGCAGGCGCTCGGCATCGCGCAGCGCTCGTTCGACCTCGCGGTGGCGCACGCGAAGACCCGCATCGCCTTCGGCAAGCCGATCGGCACCAACCAGGCCATCCAGTGGATGATCGCCGACATGGCCACCCGCATCGAGTCGGCCCGGCTGCTCACCTGGCGCGCGGCCGTGGCGAAGGATGGGGGCGACAAGGCCCGGGCGAGCCACTTCTGCTCCATGGCCAAGCTCGCCGCCTCGGAGACCGCCAACTTCTGCGCCGACAAGGCCCTGCAGATCCATGGTGGCTACGGCTACAGCAAGGAATACGAGGTGGAGCGCCTCTTCCGAGATGCGCGCATCACCACCCTCTACGAAGGCACGAGCGAGATCCAGCGCATCGTGATCTCTCGCAACTACCTCGCCTAGGACCGCCCATGTCCCGCCGCATCCGCGTACTGGTAGCCAAGCCCGGCCTCGACGGTCACGACCGCGGGGCCAAGGTGGTGGCGCGCGGCCTGCGGGATGCCGGCATGGAGGTGGTGTACACCGGCCTGCACCGAACGCCCGAGCAGATCGTGCGCGCGGCGGTGGATGAGGATGTCGACGTCGTGGGCCTCTCCGTGCTCTCCGGCGCGCACGACCGCCTCGTGCCCGAGGTGGTGGCCGGGCTGCGGGCCGAGGGGCGGGGCGATGCCCTGGTGCTCGTGGGCGGGATCATCCCGGCGGGCGACGTGGCCGCGCTCGAAGCCGCGGGGGTTTCCATGGTGTTCGGCCCCGGCACGAACATCGATGACATCGTCAGCTTCGTTCGCACCCGCTCCACTCCGCGAGATTGAGCCGGGGGTCTTGCCCCGCGCATCGCTTTCCGGTATTGCTCGCTGCGGAACCGGCACGTGAACGCCACCCCATCGTCACCACCGTTGGCCGAGCCGCGCCTTGAACCGGCGCTGCTCACGCGTACCTCGCGCGAGCTACTCGGCGAGCGGCCGCTGCCCAGCGTCCTCCAGCGGCGCCCCGTGGCGTTCCTGCTCGGGCCCGCGGGTGTAGGCAAGCGCACGGTGGCGGCGCGGCTGCTCCCGCCGATGGCGCTGCCTCTCGACGCCGACCAGCTTCGTCGTGAGCTCACCCTCGCCGCGCGGCATCGGAAGTGGAGCGAGGAGCTGGTGCGGGCACCGGGGCTCCTGCTGCACGGCCTCGACTGCCTGCACCGGCGCTACGGCGCCATCCGCCTCCTCGGCGAGCTGGTACGGCAGCGGGCCGCCGATGGCCTGCTCACGGCGCTCACGCAGGGCCCGGCGGACACGTCCGTTACGCTCCTGTACCCGGAGCTGGCGCTCGAGCTGCGCGCCACCGTCCTCCTGCGCTTCCCGGTCGGCGCCGGCCGCCGGCGTTTTGTGCGCGAGCGCTGCCTCGCCCGCGGCATCCCGCCCGAGCGCGCGAGCGCGGCGATCCACCTCGCGGACTGGTCCTACGCGGGGGTCGAGGGGTTTCTCGACCGGCTGGCGTAGGGGAGACGGATCGGCCCGCCCTCCAGGCGCCGCGCTCCCCCCGCTCAGTCCTCGTCGTGGTGGAGGTAGCCGAGGCTCTCGAGCTGGTCGGCCTCGGTGCCGGTCATGGTGGCGGTGGTGGTGACTTCGTCCTGGTTGTCGGAGGGCACGAGGATCCAGCCGGGCTGGATCGCGTAGAGCGTGCCGCCGGCGCTGGTGGCGGGCTCCACCGGCGTGGTGACGCTGCCCATCTGGAGCGTCCCGGCGGGGCAGGGGTCGGCCACGCACTGGACGAAGATCGTGCCGCCCAGCGGGCGCGGGCCGGGCGTGAACGTGATCGTCTTCTTGTCGTCGGACAGCGTGAGGGCGCCCACGTCGGAGGCCAGGGCCTTGGGCGTTTCGCCCCACTCGAGGTTGGCGCGAATCTCCTCGTTCAGCTCGGGGTCCATCACGCTCGCGCTCGCGAGGGGCGCCTTGAAGGTGAACGTGGTGAGCGTGGGGGTGGGCCCTACGCGGATGCGGTAGCCCGGCAGCACCGGCCAGCCGGTGGCCTGCGCGAGCGCCGCCCGCATCTGCTGCAGGCTCGTGGCGTCGGCCTTCTTGCTCAGGTTGTTCTTCTCGCCGGGGTCGGCCTCGAGATCGTAGAGCTCCTGGTTTCCGCTGGCCGTGTGCAGGATGTACTTGTACTTCTGCAGCACGACGCCCCAGCGGTCGCGGTTGTAGCGCATGTGCCCGAGCGGCAGGGGGCGCGTGAACAGGGCGACGCGGAGGCTCTCGGCGCCGGCCGCGGCGGGGTCGATGAGCGGACGGAGGCTCACGCCGTCGGTGGGCGGACGACGATCGGCGGGCACCCCCGCGTAGTCGAAGATGGTGGCGGCGAGGTCGACGAGGCCGACGTTGTCGGCGATTTTCGGGGCGCCCTTCCAGCCACCCGGCGGACGCACGGCGAGCTCCACGTGCACCAGCTCGCTGTAGAGCGAGTGGTTGTGTTCGAAGGCCCCGTGGTCCCACATCTCCTCGCCGTGGTCGGAGTGGAGGATGGTGAGCGTGTCGCCGGGGAGCTTCTCGACCTCGGCCAGCAGACGAGAGACCTCGTGCGAGGTGTAGGCCACCTCGGCGTCGTACTGGGCGCGAATCCAGGCCTTGGCGTCGTCGTCGAGGCGGCGCTTCTTCATCAGGCCGTAGATCTGCCAGCGGTTGAACTGCTGGCGCAGGCTGGGCGGCCGCTCGAGGCCGGCGCCGAACTGCTTCTTCCAGAAGTCGGGTGCGTTGTAGAAGGTGTGCGGGTCCATCATGTGGACGAAGGTGAAGGTGTCCTCGTCCTTGTGGGCCTGCAGGAAGGCGAGGGCCCGGTCGACCTGGACGGTGCCCTTGGCGCCGTTCTCGTACTCCCAGAAGTCCATGCCGTCGTTGAAGTGGAAGCGCGGCACGAGGTGCACGTTCGCCACCACGCCGCCGGTCACGAAACCCTGGGGAGCGAGGACCTCGGCCACGGTGGGCGCGCCGCCGGCGCGGTCGGGGAAACGCCCGGTGAACGCGGTGCGGAAGCTCGGCTTGGTGCGGGGCGCGGGCGACCAGGCGCGGGTGAACTGCACGCTCTGCGCGAGCCACTGGTCCAGCTCGGGCGAGGTGGGCTTGTCGTACCCGTTGGCCGTGAGCGCATCCCACCGCAGGGTGTCGATGCCCACGACGAGAATGCGGCGCGGGGCGCCGGCGCTGGTGTTCACCACGTAGGGGCTGGTGAGCACGAGGTCGTCGCCCTCGGCGGTGGCGCCGGCGAGGGACTCGAAGCGGAGCTTCCCGCTGCGCTCGGCGCCGTCGGGGAACGTGATGGCCACGTCGTTGTGGCCCGGCTTCGGCTCGACGCGACCCTTCCACAGCTCTGCGCCGTCGAGCGTGACCCGAACCTCCACGCCATCGCCCTTCACGGCGCCGGTGAGCGGATCGTCGAGGAGGCCGAGGCCGAAGCGGAGGGAGCCCTTGGCGGGCAGGGCGGCGCTGAACTCGGCGGTGGCGCCGCCCGGCAGGAACAGGCCCGGCCGGTGCTGGCGCTCGAAGGTGTGGGTGGTGGCGGCGAACTGCGCCGCGGTGAGGCCGGAGCTGCTGAGGTGGTGCTGCTTGAGCTGCGTGGCCAGCTCATCCACCACCAGCTCGGGCGCTTCGCTCCAGGTCTTCGGGTCGGCCGGGGCGAGCATGATGATGCGGCCGTGGTCGACGTACCAGCTCGCCGTGGGCTCGGTGGCGGGCGCGGCGATGCTGGTGCGGAACGCCACCTCCTTGCCGTTCGCGTAGAGCCGCGCGCCGAGCGGGGAGTAGTTGGGGCGCGGCATGCTCGTCTGGAAGGGCAGTGGCACGCTCCACGCGCTCCAGCCGCCCTTGCGCCGACCCTCGTTCTTCCACTCCGAGCCGAGGGAGAAGTGGCCATCCACCCCGGCGGGGGCCTCACCCGCGGGGAAGCTGTAGACCCCCTCGGCGAGGTGGTCGAGCAGGCGCCAGGCCACGGAGCCCGAACGGCGGTCGAGCTGGGCGGCGCGCGGAGTGGCAGGCGCCTCGGGCGCCACGATGGGCGTGGAGTCGGGCGCGTAGACCTTCTTCGCGGACTTTTCCACCGGCTTGGGAGCGGGTTCGTCGGCCCCGCAGCCGAGGGCGAGGAGCAGCAGAAGGAGCGAATTCATGGCCGGTGGCTATCATGCCGACCCCGCGCAGCCTACCGCGGCGAGAGCACGTACACGGCTCCGTTGCCGAGGTCGGCGCCCGGTGCTCCGAGCGCCACCTCGGCGTACCCGTCGCGGCCGAGGTCGAACCCACCGGCCAGCGCGCTGCCGAGCGCTCCGGTCGTGTCGTTGCCGGGGAGGGCTGCATCGAGCGGGCTGCCGCCGGGCCCCCAGTGGTCGGCCCGCGCGCCGTGGGCGAAGCCGACGAAGCCCACCCCGCCGGGGGACCCGAAGATCACGTCGAGGAGTCCGTCGTGATCGAGGTCGCCGCCGGTGGACACGCGGTCGCCGAGCCCGGCGCCCGGGGGGCCATCGAAGCGGGCGTCGGCCTCCGACGCGGCCAGCGTGAGCTCGGCGCGACCGGGCCCGAAGAGCGCGAAGACGGACCCGCCGTCGCTGCCGGCGCGGTCCACGCCGGGAGCGCCCACGAAGGTGTCGCCGAGGCCGTCGGCATCGGAGTCGCCGGGGCAGGCGAAGTCGGTGCCGAGGGCATCGCCGGCGTGGTCGCCCACGAGGTGGAGCCAGGCGGCATCGGTCGCGGAGGCCCAGGCGGGGAGCGAGGCGCCGGCCACGTACTGGAAGCTGCCCGCACCGCGGGCCTCCCCGTTGCCGGCGTGTCGCGCCCCGATGCCCAGCTCGGCGGTGCCGTCGCCGTCGGCGTCGGCGCACACCGCGAGCGCGGTGCCCAGCCGGTCGCCGGGACGACCGGCGAGGAGCGCAGCGCTGTCGGAGAGATCGAGGCTCCCGCCACGTGCGCCGTCCGTCCCGCTGAAGACCGCCACCACGCCCGCCTCGGCGCCCCCGAGGTCGCTGCCGGGCGCGCCCACGAGGAGCTCGGCGAGGCCGTCCCCATCGAGGTCTCCGCCGGCCACGCGGGTGCCCAACCGGTCGCCAGGCTCGCCCGCGACCGACCACGACGCCAGCTCGGCCGGGTCGCCGCCCAGCCCGAGCGGCGTGCCGCCCCGCACGATCCAGACGACGCCCGCCTCGGCGCCGTTCGCGGCGTTCCCCGGCGCGCCCAGCGCCAGCTCGGGAAAGCCGTCCCCATCGAGATCGTCCACCGCGCCGCCCGCCGAGCCCAGTCCGTCGACGGGGTCGCGGGCGAGGAAGCTCGCCGCGGCCTCGTTCGCCGTCAACCGGTCGGCGTTCACCAGCGCGCTGGAAGCGAAGAGGAAGACTGCGCCGCCGAAACGATCGGGGGCGCCGACGAGGAGGTCGGCGGTGCCATCGGCGTCGCCGTCGGGGGCCACGGCCACGTGTCGCCCAAAACCCGCCTGCTGCGCGGGGCCGTCGATGCGCACGAAGGTGTTTCCGCCCTCGTTCCCGTCGATCTGCGGACGCTGCGGAGGCACGAGGTCGGGCGGAACCACGTTGAGTACCCACTCCTTCTCCGCCGTGTCGCCGGCGGGGTCCACGACCACCACGCGCGTGGTCCAGCTCCCCGCGGGCAGCACCAGCTCCGTGCGGTAGCGGCCCACCTTGTCGGCCGCGCCGGAGGCGACCTCGTTGTCGGCTACCTCCACCCGCAGCGTGAGCTCCGTGGGGGCGCTCTCGGCGTCGGCCACGATCACCGAGAGCACCGTGGGCGTGCCTTCGGGCACGGAGGTGTCGGTCGTGGGCGAGACGACGAAGAGCTCGGGGGGCGTGGAAGGCTCGGCCGACTCGCGAGGCGAGGAGCAGCCGAGGAACAACAGGAGGGGGCTGGTGGGCACGGGTCGCCTCGGCCGGGGCATCGGCCGCGGCGGGCGCCGATGTAGGGCAATCGGCGGCGGGTTAGGGGCCCGCATGTTGACGTGGACCCCGGCCGGGGCGGTGGAGCGCCCGCGAGCGTTGCAGGTGCGCCTGCAGCGCAGCTACCCGGGCCGGGTGCGGGCGGGCGCGCCGAACCCCACCCGCTCCATGCCCACCGCCGAGGTGTTGGAAAACCTCACGTTCTTCACCGAGCAGAGCCCGCGGGGCCGCCCCGTGGAGAGCGTGGTGTTCAGCGGGGTGGGGGCGGCTTCGCGGCCCGACCTGCCCGAGTTGGTGGCCCTCGCGCGCGAACGGGGCATCCGGCGGGTGACCCTCCACGCCGGCGTGGAGGACCTCGAGGGCCTCACCCGCGCGCGCCCCCCGGTGGATGCGCTGGTGCTGCCGCTCCAGGTGGGCGAGTCGGGGAGCAACCTGGCCGATGCGGCGCGCGTGCTGGAGGCGGCCCGGGCCGCCGGCCTGCCCACCATCGCGCAGACCTTGCTCGTGTCCTCGGCGCTCGGCAGCCTCGCCGGGGCCGCTCGCGTTGCGGCACGCTCCGGCGTGGGTGCGATGACCTTCACCTACCCCTTCCCGATCGACGGCGCGGCCTCCGGCGAGGCCCCGCCCCCCGCCCGCGTGATGGCCGTTCTGGGCGAGCTCATCGCCCTCCTCGAAGGCGCGGGCGTGCGCGTGGCCATCCGCGGCCTGCCCTCGTGCATGCTCGGGGAGCTCGCTCGCCTCGGCGGGCGTACGGGCAACCGCTGGTATGTGGACGCCGACCACCAGTGCGCCCGCGCGCTCCTCTTCTTCCCCGACGTGGTGGCCTTCCACAAGGGCGAGGAATGCCGGTTCTGCACGCTCAACGAGCGGTGTGACGGCTGGTTCGCCACCTACCTGCGGCGTCCGGCGTACGGTCGGCTCCGCGCGGTGGAGGCGGCGCCGGCGTGAGCCTCGCCCCGGGCCCGCTCCTGTTCGTGCGGGGCGGTGCGCTCGGCGACTTCGTGCTCACCCTCCCGCTCCTCGCGGCGCTCTTCGCCTCGGGCCGCGAGGTGCACGTGGCCTGCGCGCGCCGCCACCTGCCGTTGGTGCGCGCCGCCGGCCGTCCCGCCCGCGTGTGGGACATCGACGGCCCCGAAACGCTCTGGATGTTCGGGGGGGTCGACCCGGTGGGGTTCGCGGCGGCATGGGGTTTCGGAGCGTCCCGCTCGGACCTTCCGGTGTCGACCCGCTTCCTGTCGGCGGCGCGCCCCCCGCCCGGGGTGTCCGCCGCGGTGCATTTCTCGCCTCGGCTGCCCGAGGGCTTGCCCGCCGTGAACCCGGACTGGCGATTGCGGGTGCCACCGTTGCGACACGACCGGCCGGTGGTGCTCGCGCCCGGGGCGAGTGATCCAGTCCGGAGCTGGCCCCTGCCGCGGTGGTCGGCGCTCGCCGATGCGGTGCGGGCGATGGGGCTGCCGGTGGTGGTCGTCGGCGGCCCGGCGGAGCCCTGGGCGGACTACCGCCCCGATCTTGCCGAGCTGATGGCGCTCGCCAGCGGCGCCGGCGCCTGGATCGGGCCGGACACCGGACCCACCCACCTCGCGGCGCGGTGCGGCGCGCCGACCGCTGCGCTCTTCGGGCCTACCGACCTGGCGTGGGCGCCCCGCGGCGCGGATGTGTTCCCCTGGGCGGCGGATCCCGGCGAGTTGGCCCGGTGGGCGCAGGGGGCGGTTGCGAAGGTCGGCTGAGCGGCGGTTCGCCGCGGCATGGATGTCAGGGTTCGGCGCGGGCGAGCGGCGAGGACTTCGCTGGGTTCGCGTTGGCACGCGCTGTGCTACCTCCGATGGCATGACCATCCTCCTCCTCTCCCTGGTGAGCCCCGCGCATGCGTTCTGCGGGGCCTACGTCGGTGATGTCGACTCCACGCCAAAAAACGGCGCCAGCCGCATCGCGATCGCGCGGGAGGGGCGGAGCACCACCTTGACGATGTTCAACGACGTGGACGGGGACTACGAGAGCTTCGGGCTCCTCGTGCCCATCCCGGAGTTGATCGGGGAGGACGACGTTCGCCGAATTGATCGGGCGCTCCTCGACAAGGCCGCGGCCTACAGCGCGCCTCGTCTCGTGGCCTATACCTGTGACGATTTCTACCCGCTGGAGCATGAAGACAGCGGCCTGGGCGGCACCAGCAGTTCGGGGGGCTGCGGGGGCCCCGATTTGCAGTTCAGCGCCGACGCGTCTCTCGAGTCCGGCGGGTCCACAGCGGACACCGGCGGCGTCACCGTATGGGAGCAATTCGACCTTGGGGAGTACACCGTCTTCGTGCTCTCCGCCGGGGGGAGCGCCGGCCTGAGCGGGTGGCTCGACGACAACGGCTTCACCGTCCCCGACAGCACCGGCCCCGTCTTGCAGGAGTACATCGATCGGGGAGATTATTTCCTCGCGCTCCGGGTTGACCTGGACCGTGCTCCCGACGACGGGTTCCTGAGCCCCCTCCAATTCAGCTACTCGTCCCCGCAGTGGACGCTCCCGATTCGCCTCGGCGCCACCAGCTCCACGGGGCTCCAGGACCTGACGCTCTTCCTGCTCACCCCGCCGGAAGACGGCCGCGTGGGCATCTCCAATTACCCGGAGTCGAAGCTCGCCGACGACGAGTGCATGGTGGAGGGTTCGGACATCGACGCCTACTACGAGGAGAAGCTGGAGGAGGCCACCGGGCTGCCCTCCACGCCGGGCGCGCTTGGGGGCCGCACGGGCCTGTCCTGGGTGACCGAGTACAGTTGGACGGGCGGAACGTGCGATCCCTGCACCAGCGGCGGGCCGCTCACGCCCGACGAAGCCACCGGCCTGGGCATCCAGGGACACTACGGGTTCCACTTCACCCGTCTCCACCTGCGCTACACGCCCGATGCGGTCGGCGAGGACATCGCGCTCTACACCACCGGCATCGTGGACAACGACCAGGTGCGCTACATCCAGCACGTGGCGGAGCTCGAGAGCGACCTCCCCCTCTGCACCGGCGTCGTGCCCGACTTTCCCGGCACCTGCTTCACCGCCGACTGGTGGGGGGAGAAGGCGCAGGGCAACGTGGACGAGGAGGTCGCCCTGAGCGAGCGGGCCGCTGGTTGTGCCGGCGCCGCCTTCCTCCTGCTCGTGCCGGCGCTCGTGAGCGCGAGGCGCCGCCGTTGATCGCGCTCCTGTTCCTCGGCTGCTACACCGAGGCCGAATTCCAGGTCGACTACGACGCGGCGATCTGCGAGTGGAAGGCCGAGTGCACCCCCGACCTCGTGCCGGACGCCCGGGCTTGCCTGCAGGCCGCCACCGCCGCGTACACCCCACCGCCGGACTCGTGCGCCTACAACGAGGAGGCCGCGGGGGCGTGTGCCGAAGGCGTGCAGGAGTTGCCCTGCGCCTCCGAGCTGGACGATGGGCAGTCCGTCGCATTCCCCGCCGAGTGCGACGAGGTGTGGACCTGCATCTGACCCGGTGCGGCTATCCGAACGGGGCCGGGCTCTCGAGCTGCACCGCCGCGCCGCTCCAGGGTTGCGTGAAGCGCAGGCGCGCCGCGTGCAGGCAGAGGCGAGGGGAGCGGGCCACCACCTCGGGCGGGGCGTAGAAGCGGTCGCCGAGGATGGGGTGGCCGATCGCGAGCAGGTGGAGGCGAAGCTGGTGGGAGCGTCCTGTGGTGGGGCGCAGCTCGAGCAGCGCGTGGTCGGTGCCGGCTCGGAGCACGCGCCAGCGGGTGTGGGCGGGCTTGCCGGCCGCAGCGTCCACGCAGTTGCGGCCGGGCTCCGTGGGGTGCGGGCCGAGCGGGAGGTCGATCTCGCCCTCGGAAGCCGCCGGACAGCCCGCCACCAGCGCGAGGTAGGTCTTCTCCACCTCGCGTTCGCGGAACTGCCGCTTGAGCTCGCGCTCGGCGGCCCGGCGCAAGGCGAACAGGAGCAGGCCGGAGGTGTCGAGGTCGAGCCGGTGTACGTCGAAGGCGCCCGGGTGATCGCGGCGCACCCGGGAGAGGGCGCTGTCCTCGAGGCCGGGGCCCCGGCCCGGCATGGAGAGGAGGCCGGCGGGCTTGTCGAGGACGAGGACATCGCGGTCCTGGTAGACCACCGTGAGGAAGGGCTCGGTGGGGGGGGCGTACCAGTCCGCGGCGTCGCTCATCCGACCCACGCGGAAAACTGCGGGTACAGGGCCGTGCTGCCGCGCGCGTGGAGGAGCCAGAGCGCGGCCTGCACGGCCAGGACCGTCCACGGGGGGATGCGGAGGCGGGCGAGGACCGGGCCGGCGAGGATGCAGCTCGCGCCGATGGTGAGGTGGAAGAAGGTCTCGGGCTTGGCGAAGCGCCACATGCCGGGGAGGTGCACGAAGGCGCTCCATAGCGGCGTGGCGGGCCCGCAGGCGAGGACCGCGGCGAGGACGGCGGCCAGGGCCAGCCCCAGCCGGCTCCGGGAGGAGGGGGTGGACGACCGGGCCTCGCGCAGGGCGAGGACCACCGCCACGCCCGCGGCGAGGGTGACGGGAACGTCGAGCGCCGCGAGGAGCGGGATGCGGTTCCAGTTGGGCCCGAACCCCTCGCCGCCCCAGGGCGCGAGCACATCGAGCGCCGCCCGCTCGGCGAAGGCTTCGGGGGGCGGGAGCTGGGCGTTGTTCAGGGCCGGGAGCTGGGCCAGCACGAAGGGCACCACGCCGAGCACGCTCGCGAGCACGGCGAGCCGCGCGTTCCGGTTGCCGCCCACCAGCACCACCGCTCCCACGGCCGCGCCGAGCACGCCCCAGTAGGCGTTGTAGAAGAAGGCCAGGAAGTAGGCTGCGACCGCCGCCGCAATCCACCCGCGGCCGCGCTGGTGCGCCCGCACGAGCGTGAGCGCGTACAGCACGAGCGGCCACAGGCCCGACTTCTCGATGGTGTACCAGTTGATGTCGCGGAGCGCGTGCAGCCCCACGCCGAGCGGGAACGCCGCCACGAGCGCCCACCGCCGCGGCGTGCCCGTGGCCTCCACGAGGCAGGCGCCCAGCCACCAGCCGAGCGTGAGGTTGAGCAGCGCCTGCGCGTTCATCGCGCCGAAGGCGGGCAGCACGAGGTCGAACAGCGCCGTCACGAACAGGTGCCCCATCGACATGCCGATGAGCTGCGTGGCGGGCGCCGTCACGTCGAAGGCGTGCCAGTGGGCGCCCATGCCGTAGAAGTGCAGGGAGCCGGCCTTGTCGATGGTGGGGTAGTGCCCCCAGACGGCCTGGCTCACGAGGCCGAGCGCCGGGGCGGTGAGGAGGGCCACCCCGCCGGCGGCCGTCAAGAGCGCGGAGCGGCGGCCGAACCACAGGAGCGCGAGCGCGACGACCACCGTGGCGCCCCACGCCGCAGGCTGGTCTTGCCATCCTGCCGGGAAAGGCACCTCGAGGGGGCTGGTGGGCGGGCCGGGCGTCATGCGTGCCGGAGGCGGAGCACGCCGGCGCGTTGCTCGCGCAGGAGCCTCGCCCGGTCGGGCCACTCGGCGGCGTCGGCCAGGGCGGCGGCGTGTTCGAGGGTGCGGGCGAGGCCCGACCAGTCGCGGGAGCGGACCTGCGCGGCGAGGGCGCCTTCGTACCGTTCGAAGGCGTCGGCGTGGTGGCCCGCGAGCGCCGCCACGTCGGCCGAGAGGCGGAGGGTGGCCCCGCGCGCCACGAACTCGCCGAGCGCGCCGTAGAGGCCGGCCGCCCGGTCGGCGGCGAGGGCGGCCCCCTCCAGATCACCCCCGCGCACGAGCGCGTCGGCGCGGCGGCGCCAGAGGTTCGCGCGGAGGAGCGCATCGTCGATGCCGTCGGCTTCGAGCGTGTCGAGGGCGCGGCTGAGGCGGGAGCTTTCGCCACGAACAAGCGCGAGGTCGAGCTCGGCCAGCCGCAGGTTCAGGCGCTCGGTGGGGCTGGGGTTGGACTCCGTGGCCTCCTCGCAGAGCGCGCCCGCGCCCACCCACTCGCCGCGGGAGAGCGCGAGGCTGGCGGCCCCCCGGAGCGCGGCGGCGAGGCCGGCATCATCGCCGAGCAGGCGGGAGGCCTGCCGCCCCCGGCGCCAGCTCTCGTCGGCCCGCTCCACTTCCCCCCGTTCGGAGAGCCGCTCGGCCACCCGCCGCCACAGAACCGCCCGACCCGCGGCATCCCCCGCGGCCCCGAAGGCGTCGGCCGCGCCGAGGGCGTTGGCCCAGGCGCTGTCGAGGTCGCCGAGGGCGAACGCGAGCTCCACACGGGCGTGGTGCAGGAGCGCCCGACCGGCAAAACCCTCCCCCGCGCCGGCGGCCTTGAGCCGGGCGCCCGCGGCCTCCGGCTGCCCCGCCAGCACGAGGAGGCGCGCCTCGGCCGCCGCGAGCAGCTCCGCGGGACGGTCGGCCGGCAGCTCGCCCTCCGGGAGGCCCGCGAGCTCCCGCAGCAGCAGGATGTCGCGGAGGTCGGGCGCGCGGGTGAGGTGGCCGCCCCGCACCACGTCGAAGAGCGGCTGGAGCCCGCGCAGGACGCGCTCCCAGTCGGCCGCGGTGGGGTCGGCAGGCGGGAGGCGCGCCGCGAGGCCGCGCCGCAGGATGATCCGATCGCGGAGGTCGGGCACGAGCGCGGCCGACGGGATGCGGCCGAGCACGCCGTTGGGCAGGCCGCACGGGAAGCGCGCGAGGAGCGTGGCATCGGCGGGGAGGGCCGCGAGCGCGGCCTCCGGGGAGTCGACCTTGAGGGCCGCGGCGAGGCGGGTGAGCAGCATCGACCCGGGGGCCGCCCCTCCGGGCTCGCCCACCTCCACCCGCCTCGGCACGACCGGCAGCTCGCTGACCAGCAGCACCCGCCCTTCCGAGACGGCCGCCGCGAGGCGCTCGACCACCCCCACGAGCTCGGGGGCCAGCAGGTCATCCACCACGAGGAGCACGCCCGGACGACGCCGCAGCGCCGCGAGGACGGCCACCTCATCGCCCGCGAGCGCGGCGCCGAGGGCATCGCCGAAGGCGCGGAGGGCATCTTCGTCGCTCCGGCAGCCCCGCAGGCTCACCGCCACGACCGGCCGCCCGGTTGCGTGCGCGACGGCCCCGGCGAGGGAGGTCTTGCCCACGCCCGGCGGGCCATGCAGCCCCACGAGCGCCGCGGACTCCAGCTCCTGACGGATGAGGTGGATCGCCACCTCCCGCCCGGGGAGGCTCGCGGGCATGGGCAGCCAGGGGGCAGTCACGCGGCGAGCGTAACCACCGCGCCGCGGGCCGGGTGATCGCGGGCGGGGGTGCGGCGGCTGCAGTTGCGGGCTCTCCCCCCTTCCCTGGTTTCTTGTTAGCGGCGGCCCGCTCAGGAGCACTCATGGCAATCATCCGGATCGGGGTCGTCGGCGCAGGACAGATGGGGAACGGCATCGCCCAGGTGGCCGCGGCCGCCGGCTACGACGTGACGGTGTCCGACGTGTCGCAGGCCGCGCTCGACCGCGGGCTCGCCACCGTGAAGGGCTCGCTCGGCCGCCTCGTGAAGAAGGAGAAGATCGACGAGGCCGGCGCCGCCGCCATCCTCGGCCGCATCCGCTGGGGCACCGAGGCGCAGCTCCACGCCGATGGCGACCTCGTGATCGAAGCCGCCACCGAGAACATCTCCCTGAAGTACAAGATCTTCGAGGAGCTCTCGCGCACCGTGCAGTCGGGCGCCATCCTCGCCACCAACACCTCCTCGATCTCGGTCACCGCCATCGCCGCGCGGAGCGACCGCCCCGAGCGCGTGATGGGCATGCACTTCATGAACCCCGTGCCGCTCATGCAGCTCGTGGAGCTCATCCGCGGCATGGCCACCACCGACGAAACCTACGACGCCGTGAAGGCCGCTGCCGAGCGCATGGGCAAGACCACCACGCTCTCGCGCGACATCCCCGGCTTCATCGCGAACCGCATCCTCATGCCCTACATCAACGAGGCCGCGCAGGCCCTCTTCGAGGGCATCGGCACCCGCGAGGACATCGACACCACCATGAAGCTCGGCACCAACGTGCCCATGGGCCCGCTCACGTTGGCCGACTTCATCGGGCTCGACACCTGCCTCGCCATCATGGAGGTGCTGCACGACGGCCTCGGCGACAGCAAGTACCGCCCCAGCCCGCTCCTGCGGAAGTACGTCGAGGCCGGCTGGCTCGGTCGGAAGACCGGCCGCGGCTTCTACACCTACGAGGCCCGCTGACATGGGCGAGCTCGTCCTCGCGGAGCGCCGCGGCGGCGTCCTGCTCGTCACGCTCAATCGTCCGGCGGCGCTCAACGCGCTGAACCTTGAGCTCCTGCGCGAGCTCGGCGCGGTGCTCGCGCAAGTGGGGGATGCCCGCGCGGTGGTGCTCACCGGCGCCGGCGAGAAGTCCTTCGTGGCGGGCGCCGACATCAGCGCCATGGCCGAGCTCGATGCGATGACGGCCTACACCTTCGCCGCGGAAGGCCAGGCCATCCTCAACGCGCTCGAAGCCCTCCCGATCCCCACCATCGCGGCGGTGAACGGTTTTGCGCTGGGCGGCGGCTGCGAGCTGGCGATGGCGTGCGACCTCATCCTCGCCGCGCCGAACGCGGTCTTCGGGCAGCCCGAGGTGAAGCTCGGCGTGATTCCGGGCTTCGGTGGCACCCAGCGCCTCGTGCGCCGGGTGGGCAGCCAGCGGGCCCGCGAGCTCATCTTCACCGGCCGGAACGTGAAGGCGGAGGAGGCGGTGCAGCTCGGGCTGGCGTTGCGGGTCACCGCCGGGCCGGTGGTCGAGGAAGCGCTCGCGCTGGCCGAGGCCATCGCCCAGAACGCCCCGGTCGCCGTGCAGCTCGCCAAGCGCGCCATCCTCGACAACGACGGCGTCCCGCTCGGCGCCGCGCTGGTGAACGAGCAGCAGCTCTTCGGGCTCTGTTTTGCCACCACCGACCAGAAGGAGGGCATGGCCGCCTTCCTCGGCCGGCGCAAGGCCAGCTTCATCGGGCGGTAGAGGGGGGTCGGGGGCAAACCGCCGCGACCGTCCGCTGGGCGGGGCCGGGGCCGGCGCGGTTTGCGGCGCCTCCGGGGGGCTCAGTCCTCCCCTCCACCGCAGTCCGCATTCTGGCAGGTTGCCTCGCGGCACGCCTCCGTACAGCCGCCTACGCACTCGTCCACGCCGCAGCCACCGCAGTGGGTATCGCTGGTGATGGGATCGACACACTCGCCGCCGCAGCAGATCTTGTCCCCGTCGGCGCAGGACTCCGCGCAGGTGGAGTCGCCTCCCACGCACTCGCCCAGGACGCACACCTCCTCGTCGCCACAGGCGTGCCCGCATTCGCCACAGTTTTTGTCCGACCATCGGAGGTCTTCACACGTGTCGTCGCAGTTGGTGAGGCCCGCGGCCTCGCACGTGACACACGCGCCCTGGGCGCAGGAAGTGGTGCCGGTGCCCTTGCCACACTCGTTGTCACACGACCCGCAGTGGTTGCTGTCCCACTCGAGGTCCACACACTCATCCCCACACTCGGTCAGGTCCACGGAAAGGCACGTGTCGACGCACACCCCCTTGTCGCAGACGGGCGTATCGCCGCCACACACGTTGCCACAGGCGCCGCAGTTGGACGGGTCCTCGAGCAGGTCCTGGCACGTGTCGGTGTCACACGCCCCTGTTCCCGGCGCGCAGCCGCATTCGCCGTGATCGCAGATCTCATCGTCGCCGCAGACGACCCCCTTCCCGCCGCAGTTCCACTTGTCGCGCGCGGGGCTGGTGCACCCCACGGTGCCCCATCCCCAAGCGTTGATGCTACACACGGTGCTGCCTTCGCACTCCAGCGCGCAGCCAGGCTCGACGCAGACGCCGCCCGCGCAGACGCCGCTCTCGCAGGTGTTTCCCGCCGACCCGCAATTGGCCGCGTCCACGCGCAAGTCCGTGCAGCCCACCGGGCCGAGGCCCCAGGGGAGGGGCACCACGGCCAGGGGTGGTTCGCAGGGTACGTCGAACAGCGGAACGCGCCCATCGCAGCTTCCATAGCCAGGGGTGTAGGCCACGAGCTCCTCGATCTGTACAGTGGGCAGCGGCGTGGTGGGCCACTCCGTGCGCTCGCGCACCTCCCCCGCCGCGGTGGCGTAGTGGCTCTGCACGCCGTGGGCGGTGTTCGCGTCCCACTGTCGCTCGACCAGTAGCGTCGTGAAGGTGCCCGCCATCACCTCGATGTCCTCGACGATGAGGACCTCGTCCACCGCCGAGGTTGTGGACGCACCGCGGCTCTCGAAGGACCAGGGATAGAACTCTCCGTTGAGTTGGGAGAACGACCACTGCTGCCCGTCGTGGTACGGACCGTTGTACAACCGGGGGCCAGCCGGCTTGTAGGTGGCGATCATCGTGAGCTCTCCCTCGTCCACATCGTCGCGGCGGACCCGCTTCACGCCCTCGTCATCCTCGATGAGGTAGTGCACGGAGGTGGTGCCGAATTCGCTCCGATTCTCCCGAACATACGCGCGGACGACGTTGTGTTCGCCCGTCTCCGGGTCGATCACCAGGACATCCTCACAGCCCGTGATCTCCTTCCAACGCAACACGTCGTCGGTGCGGAGGAAGGTCCACTTCGCGCCCACCTGCAGACCGTACAGCGCTGCCGCGCTGGAGGAAGAAAGCGTCGGGTCCTCCACGGGTGCAGGGGCCGAATCGCTGGCGGCTTCACCACACGCCCCCGCCAGCAGGCAACACATCGGCAACAGGGCGCGCATCGGGGCTCCGGAAGTTTCGGCATTGTACCAAACGTGCCATCGCGGGTGCGCTTTTGGATCGGCGCCGCCGGCCCCCTCAGGGCGTGAGGGTGTCCACGAGGGCCACGCGCCAGGGCCGAGGCCTGCCCCGTGGCGGCGCCAATGTCCGATTCGTCGAAGACCTCGAGCGATACGCGCTGCACTTCGCCACCGGCGTCGGTGGCCTCGAGGGCGCGATGGTCGGTGGCCAGGGTTCACGCCCTGCCCCCGCAGCTCACGTAGCTGGTGCTCGTTCCCGGCCAGGGGGTGAGCGCCGCGCCCGTCGAGGGGGAGGCGGATCGCCGCGGCGTGGCGATGGAGCCCGGGGGGTGCGCATCCGTCGAGGCCTTCCCACACGTCCCCCCGGTCGGATACGCCGGGGGTGTTGCGCCTGGCGTCCCCGTTCCCGCTCCTCCTCCTCGGGTGCACGCGCATCGAGGAGGACCGCGCGCTTCTTCTCGGCGCGGGCACCTTCGCGGAGGCGGCCGCGTTCGCCGTGGGCGGCGCGCTCGCCAACGGCGACGATCCCGCCACGCTCGCGGCCCTCTCGGAGCCCGACGAGTACGACGGGAGCGTGCCCATTGTGGTGTCCACGCTCGACCGTGAGGTGGAGCGCTGCGACGGGTGCACTGCGGGCGCCTGGCGGGTGACGGTGTCGCTCGCCGAGGTCCTGTTCCACGGCGCACCGAACGCGGCCACGCTCGACGAGGACTTCGATTGCGCCGGCGTGGGCGGGACCTGCGACCGCGACCGCGGCTTCACCTTCGACCCGGCCGACCTCGTGCTGACGGGCACACTGGTCCTCGAGGTGGAGACCCAATTCCGCGACGATGGCGGGCGCAGCGTCCGCTCGTCGGTGAACCTCCCGACCGCCGCGGCGCTCACCGGCGAGGCCATCTGGATCGATCGCACCGCCGCGGTGACCCTCGAAGCCACCGTGGACTTCGACGAGTACGGCGTGGACGTGGAGGTGGCCGGCTGCGTGGACGGACGCCGGGACCACTACGACTACTACAGCACGGATTGAGGACGGCGCGGTTTGCGGCTCCGCCGAGCCGCGCGCCCGCTTGAGGGACCCCCAAGGTGGGTCGCGGCGCGGCTTCCCGCGGGCCCAGGGCCTCCACCGCCTTCCTCGCGTGGAAGACCAGCTTCCCCGGGCGGTAGGTCGGCGCGGTGGCTAAGCTGGCCGTATGTGGGTCGTCGTCCTTCTCGGGTGTATCGCAGGCCATCTGGATGCCTCGCCGCCCCCGGGCCATTCGCCCGAGGCGCCGGCCGACACGGGCGCGCCGGAGGGGCTCCCGGGCGACACCGACACGGCGGGGGACACCGGCGAGGACACGGCGAAGGTCGACACCGCCGATCCCCACGACGATCCCGTCGAGGAGGCCCTCGCCGCCGAGCAGTTCTACGCCTTCGGCGAGCTCCAGGAGGTGCGCCTCTACCTCGACGAGGCCACCATCAACGCGCTGAACCGCGACGCCCGACGCGGCCAGTCCGAGTACCTCGCGGGGGATGTCGTCGTGAACGGCGCGCGCTTCGACCACATCGGCGTGCGCATCAAGGGCTCCTCCACGCTGCGCGACTTCGACGACAAGCCCTCGCTGAAGATCAAGTTCAACGCCTTCGAGAAGGGCCGCGACTTCGCCGGGCTCGAGCGCATCACGCTCAACAACATGGTGGAGGACAGCACGCAGACCAAGGAGGTGCTGGTCTACAGGATATTCCGCGAGGCCGGCGTGCTCGGCTCGCGCGCCAACCACGCCGCGCTCTACGTGAACGACGAGCTGTACGGCCTCTACACCAACCTCGAAACCGCCGACGACCACTGGCTTGGGTCCCGCTTCGCAGACCCGTCGGGCGAGCTCTTCGAGGCCAACGACGGCGCCGACTTCACCCGCGGAGGCGTGGGCAACTGGGAGAGCGCCAGCGGCACCGGCGATGCCGCCCCGCTCGACGCCGTGGTGGCCGCCCTCCGCGGCGCCGGCGACGACTACTTCGCCGACCTCGACACCGTCGTGCACATGGACCAGTTCTTCGACTTCTGGGCGTGGAGCCTGCTCGTGGGCAACGTGGACGGCTACCCATGGACGCTGAACGACTGCTACGTGTACGCCGACCCGCTCGATGCCTCGCGGCTGCAGTTCGCCCCCTGGGGGGTGGATGAGTCCTGGAACGCCGGCGCGCCTTCGGTGTGGAGCTCCGCCTCGGGGGCCCTCGCCGCCGGCTGCATGCGCAACGAGGCCTGCAAGGCCGAGTTCGTGGCGCGGATGCCTGCGCGGCTGGAGCAGCTCGCCGCGTTCGACGTGGCGGGCTGGCATGCCCTCGATGCCGCGTCGAGCGCCGAGGTGCTCGCCGCCGACACCCGCCGCACCTTCCGGCTCGACGCCGTGGAGGCCGCGCGGGCGGAGCTGCTCACCACCATCGCCGGCTGGCCCGACCGCATTCGGGAGGCCATGCGCCTCTGAAGCGGGTTCAGCGCGCCGGGCAGGCCGCGGCGATGCGTTCGCCCTTGCCCCGCGCCATCGCGTCGAAGTCCTCGCAGGTGCAGCCGGCCAGACCGAGCGCCCGGGCAGCGAGCTCGCCGGTGCCCACGAGGGTGTCGCTCTCCATGCACTCGGCGCCGCGCCGCGAGTCGGCGAGGAAGGGGCCGCGGGAGCGGTCGCCGAGCACGAGCGCGGCGGCGGCAATCTCTACCGGGCGGTCGTCGGCGGGGAAGGCGGAGAGGCGGGCGAGCGCGGGGCCGCGGTCGGGGGGGAGGGCGCGGGAGAGGAGCGCCAGGATCACACCCTGCGGATCGCGCCGGCCGAGCAGGCTCGGCGCGTAGGCGAGGTAGGCGCCCACGAGCGCCTCGGCCTCGGGGGCGGTGGGCACGAGCGCGTCGTCCTCGTTCAAACGCTCCACGATGGGGCCGGCCTCGGCCGCGGACCGGAGCTGCGCGAAGAGGGCGACGCGGTCGCCGGGGGCGGCGGCGTGGAGGTAGGGGACGAGGGCGGCGGAGGCGTCGGGATCGCGCTCGACGATGGCGAGCAGCTCGGCGTCGGTGACCGGCAGCGCAGCGGCCCGCCGCATGAGCGTGCGGCGGGTGGGGGAGGCGCAGGCGGGGATGGCCGCTTCGAGGAGCGCCTGCGCGGCGGGGTCGGGGGAGAGCTCGCGCAGGTCGCTCGTGCGGGCGGTCGAGGCCGTCCTGCACACGTGGGCCACGATGTGGCTGGCGTACAGCGGCGCGTCGGTCGAGGAGGGGGTGGCGAGCGCGCAGCGCAGGCCGGCGGCGGCCACCTCCGGCTCGGCGAGGGGCGCGATGGTGTGGAGGACCGCCTCGCGAAGCGGGAGCGTGTCGGGCTCGGCGGCCACGCCGCAGGCCGCCGCGAGGATGCGGGCGCGGGCGGGGCCTTCGTCGGGCCGGGCGAGCCAGTCGAGGAGGAGGGGGCGGGATTCGGCGCCGAGCGCCTGGAGCGCCTCCGCGAGCAGGTCGGCGTGCTGGCCGGAGCGCAGCTCCAGCGCCGTTCGGTAGGCGCCCACGAGGTCGAGCTGGGACTGTACCGCGGTGGGGGCGAACTGCCCGGTGGTGCCGTCGGGCAGCACCGGCGCGCGGCCGCCCTCCACCACCAGCCGGCGCCCCAGCACGGGCAGGTCCAGCAGGCGCGCAGCACGAACCACCCCGCCCTCGCGGCGTTCGGCCCACAGGAGGTCGCCGTCGGGCTCCCACTCGCCGTGAACGCTGGCGCCGCTCTCCTCGCGGATGTCGATGACATCGACATCCGGGGGGAAGACGGCGCTCCAGAGCAGCACCGGCAACAGCACGACGCACACCGGGCTCGCGCACCCGCCTGCACCGCCGGCCGGGCGCGTTTCGCGCACGACGGTGACGGCCACGGTGGGCGGCGCGTTCAGGGCGCGGGCCTCCTCCACGGAGGAGGGGACTGCGAGGATCGACTCGGTAGGGGCGGAGCCACAACAGCAGCCGCCGAGGAGGAGGAGGAGCCCGCGGCTCAGGGTGCTTCCGCCTCGGGATGGGCCCGGTTGTAGCGCACGCTCGACCACAAGGAGAGCGCGATGAACAGGGCGCCGATGATGCCGGTCACGACCTCCGGAATGTGCACGAAGGCCTGCAGGAACATGATGAGCCCGAGGGCGATGATCGCGTAGAACGCGCCGTGTTCGAGGTAGCGGTACTCCGTGAGGGTGCCGCGCTCCACCAGCATCAGGGTGAGGCTCCGCACGAACATCGCGCCGATGCCGAGCCCGATGGCGATGATGACGAGGTTGGTGGTGAGGGCGAACGCGCCGATGACCCCATCGAAGGAGAAGCTCGCGTCGAGCACCTCGAGGTACAGGAACGATGCGAGGCCCGAGCGCGCCACGGCCGCACCCGCCTCGTTCGAAGGCGCCTCCATGAGCGCCGACACGCCATCCACCGCGATGTAGGTGACCAGCCCGAGGATGCCCGCCACGAGGAACTCGACGGTGTGGGCAGGCTCGATCTGGGTGGAGGCGGCGTAGAGCAGCACGAGAACGAGTCCGATCTGCATGCTGTCCACCCGGCCGAGGCGGGCGAGGGGGCGCTCGATCCACGCCAGCCAGTGGATGTCCTTCTCCTCGTCGATGAAGTGCTTGAAGCCCACCATCACGAGGAAGGCGCCGCCGAAGGCGGCCACCGAGATGTGGGCCTCGGTGAGGATTCGCGCGTACTCCTTCGGGTCGGTGAACGCGAGCGCCGTGGCCGCCCACGGCGACATGTGCGCGATCACGGCGACGATGAGTACGGGGAACACCACGCGCATCCCGAACACGGCGATGGCGATGCCCCAGGTGAGGAAGCGGTGGCGCCAGATGGCATCCATGTCACGGAGCACGGTGGCGTTCACCACCGCGTTGTCGAAGGACAGGCTCACTTCGAGGATGCCGAGGACCACCACGATGAAGAGCGCGGAGAGCGCGCCCGTGAGGGTGCCGCTGGCTTGCCAGCCCGCGCCGAAGCCCGCGACGAGCCCGATGACGGTGAAGAGGAGACTGCCAGTGAAGTACTTCAGCATAATTTGGCCGCGCTCTAACGCCGTCCCCGCCGCCCGGCATCGTGTGGGCGCGGCTCGCGGGCGGCCGCGGTAGCCGCGTGGGGAGGGGCGCCCGAGAAACCGTCACGGGTTAGCGGATTATCCGTGACGGATTTACCGCGGTGGCCCCCCGGGACGCCGCCGCGGGGGGAGGGAAAGCGCCGGGATCGGGGGCCCACCTCGCGGCACGGGGCTTGCATCGTGGGAGGCGTGCCGACCCTTGACGCCACGGCCCCTCCAGCCGGCCTGCTGCGCTTCTTCCCCGCCATCGCCGTCCTCCGGGGCTACTCCACGGTGGAGCTGCGCGCCGACTTCCTGGCCGGCCTCTCGGTGGCGGCGGTGGCCGTCCCCCAGGCCATGGCCTACGCGATGGTGGCGGGTGTTCCCCCCCAGTACGGCCTCTACACCGCCATCGTGATGACCGCAGTCGGCGCCATCTTCGACTCGAGCCGGCAGCTCATCAACGGCCCCACCAACGCCACGAGCATCGCCGCGTTGAGCGCCACCGCCGCGATCGTCGGGGCCGAGGCCAAGCTCGAGGCGGTCGTCCTGCTGGGCTTTCTCGTGGGCGCCGTGCAGCTGGCGATCACCTTCCTCCGCCTCGGCGACCTCACCCGGTTCATCTCCCACAGCGTGATCGTGGGTTTTACGGCCGGGGCCGGAACGCTGCTCGTGCTCGACCAGGTGAAGAACCTGCTCGGCCTCCCGAGCGTGGGCGATGCGCACGACCACTTCATCGTGCGCTTCGTGCGCACCGTGGTGGAGAGCGGCGGGGTGCACTGGCCGACGGTGGCCGTGGGCGTCGGGAGCATCGCCGCCGTGCTGGCGCTCCGTGCCCTCAAGGAGCGCCTCGGCTGGACGCTCCTGCCCGAGTTCCTGCTCGTCGTGGTGGCGGCCGCCGTGGCCACGCGCTGGCTCGGGCTCGAGGCCCTCGGGGTGCGCGTCACCGGCGAGCTGCCCAAGTCGCTTCCCCCCTTCCAGGTGCCCACGCTCGACCTCGGGCTCATGGAGCAGCTCTCCACCAGCGCCTTCGCCATCGCGCTCCTCGGGCTCCTCGAAGCGCTCGCCATGGCCAAGGCCATCGCCGCCCACACCGGTCAGCGGCTCGACCTCAACCAGCAGTGCTTCTCGGAAGGGATCGCCAACTTCGTGGGCAGCTTCTTCCGTTGCATCCCCGGCAGCGGCTCGTTGACCCGCAGCGCCATCAACCAGCAGGCCGGCGCGCTCACCCAGTGGTCGGGCGTGTGGTCCGCGGTGGCGGTGGCGGTCATCATGTTCCTGTTCGCGCCCTGGGCGCGGTACATCCCACGGGCCGCCCTCGCCGGCATCCTGATGGTCACCGCGTGGCGCATGGTGGACCGCAAGGCGCTGGCCTACGCGGTGCGTGCCACCCGTTTCGATGCCATCCTCGTGGGGGCCACGGCGTTCGCGGCGGTCTTCGTCTCCATCGAGTTCTGCATCCTCATCGGCGTCTTCCTCAGCTTTGCGCTGGCCGTGCCGCGCGCGGGTCGGATGCTCCTGACCCGCTTCGTGGTGGGGGAGGAGGGCTTCGTGCACGAGCGCCTCGACGGCGACCGCACCGACCCGCAGCTCCTCATCTTCGGTCTCGAGGGGGAGATGTTCTTCGGCGCCGGCCCGGCCCTCGAATCGCACTTCGACACCATCGAACGGACCCTCACCCCCGACACCCGGATCCTGCTCGTTCGGGTGAAGCGGGTGCGCAGCCCCGACGCCGTGGGGATGCACCTCCTCCACGAGTTCGTAGAGCGCGTTTCGGCGCGCGGCGTCACCGTGCTCCTGTGCGGCGTGCGCGAGGAGTTCTCGGAGGTGCTCCGTCGCACCGGGCTCGGCGCCCGCCTCGGCGATGCCCACGTCTTCCGCGAGGCGGCCGTCCGGCAGACGAGCACCGCGATGGCGGTGACGTTCGCGAACGAGCTGCTGCGGCGGGAGGGCACGCCGCGTCCGGCCTGAGGCCGCTTCCCCCCGCCGTGTCCGCGCTATGCTCGCGCGGTGACCGCCCTCCTCGCCCTCCGTTCCCGGCGGCCCCGATGATGCCCCTGCCCCTGCTCGCGGCCTTCGCGGGCGCCACCACGCTCTCGGAGGTCTCCACCGTCACCCTCGAGCCGGGGGTCACGCTCACCGAGTACCGCGCCTCCTCGCCCTCCACCGACGTACGGGTGCTGCGCGTGGACCTCTGCGCCGACAACGTCTACGTCGACGCCACCCGGGAAACCGACAGCTACCAGACCACGGGCGAATGGGCCGACAGCATGGAGCTCACGGCCGCCACCAACGGCGACTTCTACAAGACCGACCCGGTGCGCGTATACGGCGATGCCGTGGGCGGCGGCGTGCGGTGGCCGGAGGAGAACACCGGCCGCGACAGCGCCTACGACGACGAGTGGTACTGGGAGCACTACGGCTGGATCGCGTTCGAGCACGATGGCGTGCGGTTCAGCCACACCGGCTGGGTGAAGGAGAACGTGTCGGGGCTGCTCGCCGGGCTGGAGAACGACGACCTCACCCCCGACCTCCCGAGCGGCACCCTCGCGCTGGTGAGCGGCTTTCCGGAGCTCGTGGTTGAGGGCACGCCGATGGTGTGCGCCGACCCGGAGTCCAGCGACTGCTTCCCCGACCGGAGCGACATGCGCGACCGCCACCCGCGCACCGCCATGGGCATCACCGAGGACCTCGGCACGCTCCTGCTCGTGGTGGCCGATGGCCGCACCACGGAGAACGCGGGGCTCCATGGCAGCGAGCTCGCCGACATCCTCGGGCAGCTCGGCGCCTGGGAGGCCTTCAACCTCGATGGGGGCGGCAGCTCGCAGCTGTGGACGGATTCGGGCGGCTACGAGAACGACAAGGACGGCAACAACTACGGCGATGGCACGCGCACCGTGGCCAACCACTGGGGCGTCTTTGCCGGCGGTCGGGACTACCTCGCCGCGCGTCCCGGGCACTGCGCCGCCGCACCGGCTTGCGGGAGCCTGCCGCCCGCCGGCGGCACCGTGGATGACGGCGACGCCTGCTTCCGCGCCTTCGGCGACCAGCAGTACTGGCGGTCCGAGTCGAGCGGCGAGGGCGGCGACCTGCTCTGGACCAACGCCTTCGAGTCCGGGCAGGCCGACAACTGGGCCTGGTGGCGCCTCGAGCTCGAGGAGGGCGGGGAGTACGAGGTCTTCGTGTCCACGAGCGAGGCGTTCTCGGTCTGGAACGACGTGGAGTACCAGGTGCGCGCCTCGGGCAGCGACCACACGGTTCGAGTGGACCCCTCTGGAGGCGCCGGCTGGCTGAGCCTCGGCAGCTACACCTTTTCGCCCGGCGGCGGGCAGTGGGTGGCGGTGTTCGACCAGCAGGCGAGCGCGCCGGGGAGCAACCAGCACATCGCGGCCGACGCCGTGAAGCTCGCGCGCCTCGGGGACTGGTGCGGCGACGGCGTGTGCGCCGACTTCGAACGCTGCGTGTGCGGCGACTGTCCGGTGGGGGACGAGGTCCCGGCCAACGCCGTGGACGACGACTGCGACGGCGCCGTGGACGAGGCCGCCGGGGGAGGGGACGACACCGGCGCGCCCGACGGCGGGGGCTCCGCCGGACAATCCAGCGGGGAGGCGCGCGTGGCGGAGCGGCCGGGCGACTGCGGCTGCCAGAGCGCGGGGAGCACGATGGGGGCGGGCTGGCTCGCGGGGCTGGCGCTCTTGTCGGGGGCGTTCAGCCGATCACGCGCCGGGCGAACGCGGCGGTAGTGGTGGTGAGCAAAACGCCCCAGGCCAGATCGACGGGCACGAGCGCGGCCGGCCACCCGGCGAGCACCGCCCAGTTGGTGAGCTCGTAGGTGGCGTAGGCGACAAAACCGAGGCCGGCGCCGCGGCGGGCCGCGATGGCCACGTTCGGGGAGGGGAGCACGGCGTGCACGAAGATGGCGCCCAGGTACATCGCATAGAACAGGAGCGCCGCGGGCCAGTAGGGCTCCGGGCGCTGCAGCGGGCCGAGGAGCGCGTACACCGGCGTGGCGACGAACCCGAGCCACGTGAGGTCGAGGGCCAGCATCAGGAGGGCGGCGGCGAAAACGGCGACGGCGGTGCGCATGCCTCGCCCTAACGCGAGCGGGTCAGGCCACCGCCGAGCCCGAACCGGGCACGCGGAACTCGAGGCCGGCCGGCGGGAAGGTGTTGCCCATGTGCACGAACCGCACCGCCAGCTTCTGGCTCTCGCCGGCCGCAACCTTGAAGGAGCCGATGGTGACCCCTTCGCCGCGGGCGTTCACGCGCACGTTGTGGCGCTTGCCGTTCACGTCCATCGGGATGGTGAGCTCGCCGCCGAGCGGCTTGTGCGCTTCGCCCGCGCGGGACTGCGGCGCGGTGAACACCACGGTGCAGGTGAGCGCCGAGGCGGTGGGGTTGTCCAAAACGTAGTCGAGCTTGTACTCGAGCCCGTAGTTGCCTTCATCGATGGTGGCGGCCTTCCCGGAGGCGGGCTTGTTGGCCGGGACCGCCTGGAGACGGGCGCTCTCCCGGTCGCCCTCGCCGGCGTTCTTGAAGCGCGTGCCGAGCGCGAGATCGCCCTCCTGCAGCCCCGGGCGCAGCGTGATCGTGCGACCGCCAGCAAACACGCTCCCCGCAGCCACGCCGTTCGGCCGGCCGAGCTTGTTGGGGCCGGCGTCGGCGAAGTCCTTGTCGCCCGGCTTTCCCGCCGAGGGGTACTTGCCCTGATCGATCGCGGCGAGGTCGCGCGCGCCGAGGCTGGCTTCCGACTCCGACGCCGCCACCCGGAATTTCGCCTTCGGGTCGTCGCACACGATGTCCACAAGGGAGAAGATTTCGTCGCCCGCTTCGTGGTACTGCTCGTTGAGCACCTTCAGCTCCCGGGCGCCCACCTTCACCTTGCGCTCCACGAAGCCGTTCTGGCCGGGCTTGGCATCGAGGAAGGAGGAGGCGGCCACCGCGTGGGGACCGCGGAAGCCGCTGGGGCCGTAACCCTTGGGAATCTTGCCATCGGTCGGCGTCACGTTCTTGCCGAAGATCACGCCCTTCAGGGTGAAGGTGAGGGGACGATCCTCGAGGTTCTTCACCACCAGCGAGTTCTTCAGGGCCTTGCCGCTGCCGTTCTGCGCGAGGCCGAAGTACCGCATCTTGCCGGTGAAGTCGTGCGTGGCATCGCCACGATCCTGCATGGGCGCGATCGTGGAGCCGATGAGGCCCGGCGAACGGAAGGTTTCCGGGTTGTCGTTGATCATCAGCTCCGGGCCGGTGAGCTTGCCCTTGAGCGGGTCGAGCGCGGCGGTGCCGAGGGTTTTCGGGGCGGCGCCCGCACCGTCGTTGCGCGCGAGCAACTGCTCAGCGGCAAAGGAGTTTCCGCGGGAGGCGCCAGCCGGGGCCCGAGCCGCCATGGCCGGCGGTGCGGCCTGCACCCCGGCCTCACGTTCGGTGGAAGTCGTCGTCTGGGTTTTCATCGCAACCTCGGTGGCGCGGCAGTATCGGTGACTTCGCCTACCGACAAGCTCATGGCCAGCGGTGAATTGTCGCGTGCGGGCTCACCAGCCGCAGCCGCGCGCGAACATGTCCTCGCCCGCCGCCTCGTAGGCCTCCGCCCAGTAGACCCAGAAGTCCTGCGTTCGCGCGGCGAAGTCCGCCAGCTCCGGGTCGTTCTCCGCGGCCTGTTGCATGTCCTCGCCCGTGGGATCGATGATGCCCTCCGACGTGCCGAGTCCGGGAACGCGCGTGGAGAGCCGGCTCACGGCCGTTCCTTCGCCCCACGGGTCGGCTTCGGCATCCATGGGCAAAAGGGCGGGTTGGTCGGACCAGGCCTCCACGAAGGTGACCAGGCCGGCGTCGTTGAAGGTGAACTCCTCGTAGATGGGGCAGGGCTTGCCTTCGTAGTCGATGACCACGCGGCAGCGGCCGAAGGGCTGCACGCCGAACGCCCGGCAGTCGCGCTCGGGCACCGTGGTGCCGGGGTAGGCGGCGAGGATCACCTCGTCGGCGGCGAGGGTGAATTCCTTGCCCCAGCCGGTCAGGAGCAGCCAGGGCGGCCACTCCCACCGCGCCACCGTCTCCGCGTAGTCGGGCTCGCTCTCCGGGTCGGCGCTCGCATCGAGCGTGTCGAAGTAGCGCTCCCCCTGTTCGATGTAGTGCGCGTCGTCGGCCTTCGGCGAGAGGCAGGTGGAGAGCGCCCCGGCGCCCTCGCACGGACCGGGCACCTCGGCCTCGGTGCTGCAAGCGACGAGGAGGAATACGAACGGGCAGAGCGCAACACGATGGGCCATCCACGCCCCTACTCTCTCCGGCGCGGGTTGGCAGCCCCGCTCCGCGCCCCCGTTCCCGTCGCGTCCAGCACGGGAGCGGACGCCGCGGCGCGCTGCGACCGTTGGTCGCATCCGGCGCATGGACGTTCGCCTCCGGCAAGTGCAGGAGCAAGGCGGAATTGGTTCTTTGGGCACAGGGCATTCGCCGCGAGGGGACGCTCCCGTCTGGCGGGTTCGCAATACTGGAATCGTCCGGCGGAGGTGGCATGGAGGTGGGGAGCGTTCGTGTGGAGCCTGGCCAGGACCTGAACGGTTCACTGGCAGTACTCGATACCCGCGCCGACCTCGCGCTCGTTTTCGGCAGCCGCGGCCGGATATCTGCTCCGGAGCTCTACCCGGCCCTGCGGGCCTGGCTCCCGCAGGCCCGTATCGTGGGTTGCTCCACGGCCGGCGAGATTTTCGGCACGCAGGTTGGGGATGATTCGCTCGTGGTCACGGCGGCGCGCTTCGAGAGCACGCGCGTCGTGGCGAAATCCGTGTCGGTCGCGGGCCCGGGCGACAGTCGCCTCGCCGGGCGGCGGCTCGCCCAGTCCTTCGCCACGGCGGGGCTCGTGCATGTGTTCGTGCTGTCGGAGGGCGTGGCTATCAACGGCAGCGAGCTCGTGCTCGGCCTCACCGAGTCGTTGCCCCCGCACGTTTCGCTCTCCGGCGGCCTCTCGGGCGATGGGGAGGCCTTCGCCCGCACGGTCGTGATGTGCGACCGGCCGGCCGAGAGCCAGATCGTGGCCGCGGTGGCCTTCTACGGCTCCCGGCTGCGCGTGGGCCTGGCCTCCCTCGGAGGCTGGGACCCCTTCGGCCCCGAACGGCTGATCACCCGCTCCTCTGCCAACGTGCTCTACGAGCTCGATGGCCGGCCGGCCCTCGAGCTCTACAAGCGCTACCTCGGCCCGCACTCCGCTGGGCTGCCGGCTACCGCGCTCCTCTACCCGCTGAGCCTGCGCGATCCCATCGAGGTTGGGGGGCTGGTGCGGACCATCCTCGGCATCAGCGAGGCCGACGGGAGCTTGACCTTCGCGGGGGACATGCCCCGGGGCGCGTACACCCGTCTCATGCGCGCCAACTTCGACCGGCTGATCGATGGCTCGAAGCTGGCGGCGCGCCGGAGCGTGAGCCTCCTCGACTCCGCTCCCCAGATGGCCGTGCTCATCAGCTGCGTGGGGCGCAAGCTGGTCCTCAAACAGCGGATCGAGGAAGAGGTGGAGGCGGTTCGGGAGGTCCTTGGCGATGCGCCCGTGATCGGGGGGTTCTACTCCTACGGCGAAATCTCCCCCTTCACTCCCGGCGCCGATTGTTCGCTCCACAACCAGACCATGACCGTCACCACGTTCGGGGAGGTGTAGCCTTGGACTCCAAGCACAGCCTGTTGATGCGACAACTGAAGGAGTTGAATTCGGACGATCTTCCGCCGGGCTGGCTGGCCTTCGTGGAGGCCGTGAACCGCGCCTACCACCAGTTCGACGACGACCGGATGCTCCTCGAACGGGCGATGGAGCTCTCCTCGCAGGAGTTGTTGCAGGCGAACGCGGAACGGTTGGCGGCCAGCGAAAACCGATTTCTGACCACTTTTGATCAGGCGGCGGTTGGGCTCGCCCATGTTGCCCCGGGCGGCCAGCTCCTGCTCGTCAATCGGCGTTTGTGCGAAATGTTCGGCTACACCGAGTCCGAGCTGCGCGGCCGACGAATCGGCGACCTTGCGATGCCCGAGGATGCCTCCTCCTCGCGCGAGTTGGAATCGAGGCTCCGACTCCGCGAGATTGGCGAATTTGTTGTCCAGAAGCGTTATTTGCGGAGGGACGGGAGCCCGTTGTGGGTAAACCTCAAGGTGGTGCGCGTGGATGCGCGCGGCCAGGAGTCCGAGTACGACATTGCCGTACTCGAGGACATCACGGCGCGAAAACAATTCGAGGTCGAGCTGCAGCGCCTCGCCCGGTACGACGCGCTGTGTGGCCTCCCGAACCGCTTGATGCTGCAGGACCGGCTGCGCGATGGCCTCGCGCGCGCCCGCCGCGGCAGCGTTCCGCTTGGGTTCATCCTCCTCGACATCGACCGCTTCAAGGAGGTCAACGACACCCACGGGCACCTCGCCGGCGATGAGCTCCTCGTGGAGGTGGCCAGCCGCCTCTCGTCGTCGTTTCGCGACACCGACACCGTGGCCCGGCTCGGCGGCGATGAGTTCACGGTCCTCCTCGAGGGCTGCGAGAGCGTGGACGAGCTGAGCGCCGTGGTCGGGCGGCTGCCGCGCGCGTTCCACCGTCCCTTCGTGATCGCGGGCCGTTCGATTCCGGTCACGATGAGCGCGGGGGTCTCCTTGTTTCCGCACGATGGCCAGAGCTTCGAGCGGCTCCTCGATTGCGCGGACATGGCGATGTACCGGGCCAAGCGGGAGGGCGGGGGCGTTCGGTACTTCGCCCCGTCGCAGGCCGCCAGCGGCTGAGCTTCAGGGGAGCGCGGCCGGCAGGTCCGGCACGGGCTCGCCGAGCATCTTCGCGCGGATGAGCGCGATCGGGATGGAGCCTTCAGCGAGGAAGGCGTCGTGGAACCGGCGCTCGTCGAACGCGGACCCCTCGCGGGCGGCTACCGCCTCCCGCAGCGCGATGATCTGCGATTTGCCCCCCTGGTAGCACACGAGCTGGGTGGGCCAATTCACGGCGCGCGCGAGGTCCTCGTCGATCCGGCCTTCCCCCGGCGCGGCCCGATATTTCCAGTCCGCGGCCTCCTGGAGCGTCCACGTTCCTTGTTCGATCTGCACGTCGTACACCACGCGCGCCACGCGCCCGCGGCTCGAGCCCAGCACGGCGCGTTGCGCGCCCGGCCCGGAGCCGAGGCCACCGTGCGCCGCGAAGACGCTCTCGGCGTAGAGACCCCAGCCTTCGTTCTGCGGGCAGTCCGGCAGGATGGAGCGGATCGGGTCGGGGTTGAGGCGGGCGATGGAGAGCTGGAGGTGGTGGCCCGGGAAACCTTCGTGCGCGGCGTAGGTGCCGGCGCCGTTTTCGCGGAAGCCGCGCCAAGCGGTGACCGTTTGCAGGCGGGCGGCCTCCGTCCAGTCCGCGGTGAAGTGCTCCACGTTCCAGTAGCCGATGTTGCTCGGGGCGTAGGTGGGCGGGGGGTTCATGCTGCCCCCGTCGCCGGTGAGCGGGATCATCGCCTCCGGCGTGGGGCGCGTGAGGATGGGCCCCACGGCCTCGGGCACGGTCACCCACCCGCCCGCGATCGTGGCTGCCCGGTTGGCGGCCTGCACGCTGTCGTACAGGGCGAGGAGCCGCTCCTGCGTGAGCGCGACCGCCTCGGCGCGGGCCGCCTCGTCGGGCAGGACCTCGGGAACGGGCGGCAGCGCGGCGAGAGCGGCGTCGATGCGGGTCAGCTCGAGGCGGGCGTCGGCGAGGAGCTCCTCCGGCGAGCGCGGAAAAAGGAGGCTGTGCTCGTACCGCCAAGCGTAGTTGTCCTTCCCGATCACGCCGAAGTCGCGCGAGGGGGTGAGGCGCTCGGCCTCCGCGGCCCAGGCCGCGAGGGCCTCGGCCACCGGCGTCTGGCTGCGGAGGCGGGACATGCCCTCGAGGGCGCGGGCCACGCGGACCCCCGTTTCGAGGTCCCGGCGGGTGGGCTCCGTCGCCACCGTCCGCACCTCCTGCAGCATCGCGGGCACCATCGCGAGCACGCGGTCCTGCAGCTCCGGCCGGCCCGGCGCGTAGCTCCCGAGGGCGATGAGGTTGTTGGCGAGCGGCTCGAGCCACTGGGCCGGCCGGCGCACGTACACCCGCTCCACCGTGAGCTGGCGGTGCAGGGTCTCGGCCACGGCGTAGAGCCACCGGACGTCCACCTGCACGTCCACCGGGTAGCTCCGCCAGGGCAGGGCGCGGAGCGCCTTGAGGTCGGCCACGAGCCGCGCGGAGAGCACCCCGACGGGCGCTGGGCCGTAGGTGGGCACGCGCAGGGCATCGTCGAAGAGGCCCGCGCCCGAGGCGAGGCTGGGGTCGAGGGTGAAGGCCACGTCGAGGATGTCGCGGGCCACCTTCACGAAGGGGCGCGGCCCGGGAATGGGGAGGCGGGCGAGCGTCATGGGCGCCGCCGCCGAGGCCGACGCCCCCGATGCCGATGCCCCCGCCGGGGTGGGCGCCGCCAGCGCGGCGGAGGGGAGGAGGAGCCAAAGGGCGGCGAGGGCGCGGCCGCGGAGGGCGTGCGGGTTCATCGGCGCAGGGTACCGCAACGGAGGGCGGCCGAGGGAGAGCCGGCGCGGCGCCTCAGTCGGCGGCGAGAAACCGGGGGTCCACCCAGACGCGGAGCCCCGACAGGTCGCCGTCCCCCACCGTAGTGAGTCCGGGGCGTGGTCGCGAGCCCCCCTTCCAGCCCACCACCACGTCGGCGTGCTGCGAATCGCTGCAAACCAGCGTGGGGTTGGCGCCCTCCGCCACCACCGCGAGGGCGAGGCGCTCGCAGTGAATTTCCCGGCCCTCGGTCACCGTGGCAATCGACCGGATGGTGCGCGCTGCGGAGCCCTCCATGATGGCCGAGGCGACGGGGCCGAAGGCCATCGGCGCCTTGCGGGGGGGCTGGAGACGGGTGTGCACGTGGAAGGTGGGCGAGAGGGCCTGGTCGCGGAGCTGCGTGAGCGCGCCTTCGTTGTTGGGCGGCAGGGAGAGGTGTTTGCTCCAACAGTCGGGCCGATCCGGCTGCCCGCCGAGCGTGGCGGCCTCCACCCGGGCGCACCACACGAAGATCAGGGCGGCGAGCACCGGCCGCGCGAAACGCGGCAGGAAGAGGCCGTGGGCCGCCACCATCAGCGCCGGGGCGGCCAGCGGGGCGGCGTAACGGGGGGTGCGGTAGGGCTGGAGCGTGAGGAGCACCAGGCCGGCGAGCACGATCCCGAGCGCGAGGCGCCCGCCCGGATGCCGGCTGGAAAACGTCACCCGCAGGGCGCCCACCACGAACAGGCAGAGCGCGGCGTCGTCCAGCACTATGCGGCCGAGGAAGGCCGGGAAGGTCCACCAGATGCGGGCCACCGGGAACACCTCGCCATCGAACTCCTGACGGAGGTTCGCGCCGAGGAAGCTCCGCAGCGCATCGAGGTGCCCGAGGTACCAGGGGCCTGCCACCAGCGCGGCGCCGGCCACCACCAGGCCCGCCCCGATCAGCAGGGTGCGGGTCTCTCCGGAAGGCCAGCGGCGCGCCGCCCCCGCGGCGGCAAGGAGCGCGAGCCCCGGCCCCGCCGCGGCGAGCCCCGGCGCCACCCAGCCGAGCCCCCCCGCGATGACCACGCCGCCCGCCGCCGCCGTCAGCACGCCGACCCCGAGCGCCGCTGCCCGGTTCGCGGTGACCCCCGCCGCCGCCACCGCGAGGACCACCACGGCGGGGAGGCCAACGAAGAGCACAAACGAGAACTTCGTGAGTAGGCCCAGCCCGAGCGCCACGCCGAGCAGCGCGGCCCCCGCGGGGCGCCGGAGCCCCTCGCTCGCCACGTAGGCGGCCACCACCAGCGCGAGGCAGGCCCCCTGCTGCAGCTCCAGGAAGGCCTGCCCGCGCAGGGTGGACCACACACCGTAGATCGGCCCGGCCATGGCTGCCGCGAGCGCCACGGGCCAGCCGATTGAGGTTCGTAACGCCGCCCAGGTGCAGAGCACGAGCAGGCCCACGAAGAAGGACTGGGCGTGGAGCATGCCCGTGATCGGGCCGGCCGGGTCGAGCAGCGAGCCCACGGCGCCGGTCCAGATGCCGAGCGGAGGGTAGGGGGTGAGGGTGACCGGCTCGGGGTGGTAGGCGCCGCCGCCCGCGATGCTGTCGGCCATCGCGAGGCTGAGCCGGGCAACGGCGCGGTCGTCGGTGGTGAGGTCGGGCCCGCCGCTGCGCCCCACCCACACCCACTCGAAGCGCACGGCCATCCCGAGTACCACCGCCACGCCCACCGCTTCGGTGAGGAGCCCGAGGCGCGTGCGGGGCGAGGGGGAAGGGCCGCTCAGGGGAGCAGCCCGCGCCGCCGCAGCTCGGCGGCGAGCGTTTGCGTGTTGGGTACGGCGGCGGCCGCCTGCATGTGCTCGTCGTCGCGCCAGAACTCCGGACCGTCGCCCGGGTAGGGCATCTCGATCCACGCATCGGCGTGGGCGGCGGCCTGGGTGAGGAGGGGTTCGAGGCCGCGGAGGCGGGTCTCCTCGCGCTCGCGGATCTTGCCCGTCATCGGGGCGCGGGCGTACACGAGCTTCGCGCCGTGTTCGTGCACCATCGCCTCGAACTCGAGCACGAAGCTGTCCTCGATGAGCTGCGGAAGGGCCGACTCCGACGGGTACCCGCCCTTCGGGATGGTGTCGAGGTTCGCGGGCTGGCGGGTGGCCCAGCTCTGGCCGAACACTTCGGTGAAGGCCCCGTCGAGCGCCTCGCGCCCGGGGCGGCCCGTCATCAGGCCGGCGATGCCGGCGGAGAAGGCGGACAGCGTGGCATCGCGAGATCGGACGGCCCGCTCCCGCAGGCCCTCGAAGCCGCCCGGCGTGTGCCGGTAGAGCTTGCGGGCGAAGACCGGCTCATCCTCCACGAGGTATCGGCGGAGGAGGATTTCGCGCCTGTCGGTCGTGAGGTCGGAGTTGAGGATTTCCACGCCGGTGGCGTACACGATGATGAGCTTCGGCGTGGCCCTCGAAAAGACCTGGTTCTTCACCACCGCGTAGTAGATCGGGAGGGTGGCCGACCCGATGGAGATGACCTCCACCTGCGGCGCATCCTCGCCGAAGGCGGCCGCGAAGGTGGGCGGGTCGAAGTCGCTGCCGGCCTTGGAGTTGCCGATGAACACGACGTCGGTGTCGGCCGGCATGGCCACGGGCGGAAAGTGCGCCGGCGGCGGCACCGCGCTCCCGTCGCGGGAGGGCGCCAGGCCCACCCACGCCCCCAGCGCCGGCACCGCCACGAGGCAGAGCGCCAGCGCGAAGCGCGCGAGGGGCCTAGAAGCGGAAGTAGATGAAGCCATCAGCACCCGCCCGGGACCAGTAGAGGAGGAGACACACCACGAGCGATACGAGGCCCGCGCCGAACGCGGGCTTCCACCGGCCCAGCCGGGGAACGACGTAGAGCTCCACCAGCATGGCCGCCACGAGCACGGCGCCGCCGGCCAACCCCACGCCTGCCACCACCGCGGCCACCACCCACTCCTCGCGCGTGGCGGCCGGGTGCTGCAGCGTGTAGGCCAGTCGGCCCAGGTCGTGTTGGCGGAACAGGAACCAGCTCAGGTTGAGGAGCACGTAGAAGATCGGTACCGTCACCCAGCGCGGCAAGCGCGAGAGCCAGGGCCAGAGCGGTCGGTAGAGCACCACCAGAAAACCGTGGTACAGGCCCCACAGCACGAAGTTCCACGAGGCGCCGTGCCAGAGCCCGCTCAGCCCCATCGTGAGCAGGGTCACGCCGGCCACGCGGAGCTTGCTCCCTCGCGAGCCGCCGAGCGGCACGTAGAGGTAGTCGCGGATCCACCCCGAGAAGGTCACGTGCCACCGCGTCCAGTGTTCGGTGGGGTTGGCCGCCAGGAAGGGGTGCAGGAAGTTCCGGGAGAGCTTGAAGCCGAAGCAGGTGGCCACCCCGAGGGCGATGGTGGTGTAGCCCGAGAAGTCGGCGAGGATCTGCACCGAGAAGGCCGAGGCGCCGGCGGCGAGCATCGGCAGGCTCATCCGAGGCAGGCCGAACAGGCGGTCCACGTAGAGGGCCACGTTGTCGGCGATGACCGCCTTCAGCGCCACGCCCCACGCCGCGGTCACGAGCCCGTTGCCGATGGCCTCGAGCGTGACGGTGCGCGGCGACTGGATCTGCGTGAGGAGGTCGTGGGCGCGCTCGATGGGGCCGGCCACGAGCTGCGGGAAGAAGCTGATGAAGGCGAAGTAGTCGGTGAAGCTGCGGCAGGCGCGGAGCTGGCCGCGGTACACGTCGATCGTGTAGCTCATCGACTGGAACGTGTAGAACGAGATGCCCGCGGGGAGCACCACATCGAGCTCGGGGGTGTCGAACCCGAGGGCCCGCAGGTTGGACGAACCGAAGTTCGCGTACTTGAACCAGCCCAGCAGCGAGAGGTTCGCGGTGACGCTCACGGCGAGGAGCGGGCGCCTGTGCTCGGGGTACCGCTCCATCCCGATGGCCGCGAAGTAGTCGATGCCCGCGGAGAGGTAGAGCAGGAGCACCCACTCGGGGTGCTCCCACCCGTAGAAGATCGCGCCGGTCACCAGCAGGAGCAGGTTCTGCCACCGGTGGCGCAGCACGAGGTACAGCGCCAACGCCACCACGAAGAACACGGCGAAGGTGGGCGAGACGAAGCTCATCGGTCGCGGGCGACCATTCCACGTTCGTTGACGGTTGGCAACCGCGCCGTGCCCCGACCGCCGCGGTGCTTTAGGCGGGGCGCACGATGCCCACCGCGCTGCCCTCCGTCGTCTCCACCCCGGCGCTCGTCCGTCGCGAGCGTTGGCCCTCGTTCTGCGACCGCGTGCTCGCCCGCTCGTGGCATGTAGTGGCGACGATCGAGGAGCTGGGCCCGCCCGGCGCCGTCTCCCCCGTCACCCTCCTGCCCGGCGCGCTCGACGAGTCCCTCCTCCTCCTCCACGAGCCGGAGCTCCGGGCGTTCGCCAACGTGTGCAGCCACCGCTCGGCGCCGCTCCTCTCCGCGCCCCAAGCCGGCGGACCTCTCCGCTGCCCCTACCACGGACGCCAGTTCACCCTCGATGGCCGTTGCCGATCGGCGCCCGGCTTCGGGGAGCTCGGCCGCGCCGACGATCTCGTCCCCGTGCAGCTCGCCCGCTGGGGCCCGCTCGTTTTTGCCGCCGTCGATCCCGCCATGCCCTTCCCCGAGCTCGCCGAGCTCGACGGTCTCTGGCCCGAAGGCGCTGCGTTCGACCCCTCGGGCTCCGTGGACTACGAGCTGGAGGCCCACGCCCTCCTGTGGATGGAGAACTACCTCGAGGGCCTGCACATCCCCTTCGTGCACGCCGGCCTGAACCGCGCCATCGAGTGGAAGGGCTACCGCACGGAGCGCACCGGGTGGAGCAGCGTGCAGCTCGCGCCGCCTTCGGGTGCGGGCCCCACGGTGTCCTGGCGGGGGCAAACGTGGGCGGGCGTGTACCTCGCGCTCTTTCCGACCACGATGGTGAACGTCTACCCCTGGGGCGTGTCGCTGAACCTCGTGCAGCCGCTGGGCCCCACGCGCACCCGGGTCCGGTACCGTCGCTGGGTGGCCCGCCCCGAGCTGCTCGATGCGGGAGCTGGCGCCGGCCTCGACGTTGTGGAGGCCGAGGACGACGCCGTGGTGGAGGCCGTCCAGCGCGGCGTCCGCTCGCGATTCGCCCGGCCCGCGCGGCTCGCCGGCGGTTGGGAGGAGGGCGTGGCGGCGCTCCACACCGGCCTGTCCGCGCTCGGGTTCACCGAGGAGTAGGGGGAGACGCGCCGCGACCGTCCGCCCGGTCGGGCCGGGTCTGGCGCGCGTCTCGCGGCCTCAGCCGAGGAGGTAGCCGAGCACGGCCACGACCCCGATCGCAAAGACGCCGCCGGCGTACCAGGGGTTGATGCGCAGGTCGCGGTTGGCCGCGCTCCGGGCCCAGCGGTCGTAGGCGATCATCAGGATGGAGCTGGCCAGTCCCGTGAAGACGAAGGGCCACCACACGGCGCCGGGCTTCCGGGCGGCAAACAGCCACGCGCGCAGGGCGTTGGGGGTGCTCGCTTCGCCGTCGGGGAGGGTGGGCACCGCCACGAGCGCGAAGTCCATGACCGAACCGCGCGGCATCTCCTCCGCGAAGGTGTGCAGGCGAGCGGGGCCCTCGAGGGCGCGCAGCTTCGCGACCGCGGCGGGCCCGTCGGCGACCTCGAGGTTCTTCGCGAGCTCCTTGACCGCGGACTCGTCCACCTTTCCGGCCTCGGCCTGGCGCAGCCAACCGTCTACCGCCTCGACCTGACCGTGCTCGGCGATGAACCGGCGCGTGAGGTTCACCTTGTCGCCCGACTCCTCGTACGCCGCACCCGCGATGAGGCTCCCCAGCACCCAGCCGAGGCCGTCGGGCATGTTCGCATAGCCCAGGTAGAGCGCCCGCTTGCCCGGAGGCGCCAGCGAGGCCATGTACTCCATGCGCTTGGGCGAAGCGAGCATCTCGCCCACGGTGAAGGCCACCACGCCGGCGAGGATCACGTACACGTTGGCGGTGTACACAAACGAGATGAGCGCGAGGCTCGCGATGGCCATGCCGAGGATGGTGCTCACGAGCGTGCTCACGCGAGAGGAGAGCCAGGCGAAGATGAACATGGTGAACATGATCATCAGCGCGTTGATGTTGAGCAGCTTCTCCTGCGGGATGTTCACGCCACGGGCGGCTTCCTCGATCCAACCCTGGTTGCCGAACAGCCCGCCGATCTGGCCGAGGAGGATGCTGGAGTCGGTCCAGTCGTCCACGAAGTTGGGGAGGAGGTCGAAGAGCTGGTGGAAGGCGAACCAGAACCCCGAGGAGATCCCGATGAAGCCGAGCAGGATGGGGCTCGAGAACAGCTCGCGGAGGCTGTCGGTCAGGAGCGCGAATGGGGAGCCGGTGGCGCGGGCGCCCTGGCGCTCGTCCACCGGGTCGGCGTAGAAGAACAGCGGGATCAGGTTGGAGAAGACGAGCGCGGAGCACATGGCGAAAACGCCGCTCCAGCCCCAGCCCATCGTGTCCTTCGCGAACGCGGGCACGAACGCGGCCACGGCGGCGCCGATGTTCACCGACTGGTAGAACAGGCCCCAGCCCATCGACTCGGAGCCGTTGGAGCGGGCGATGGAGTGGGCCATCGTGCCCTGGATGCCGGGCTTGAAGAGGCCCGTGCCCGCTGCGAGGAGCTGTGTGCCCGCGAGCATCACGAAGAAGGGGCTGTCGGCCGCGCCCGCCTGCGACATGAGCGCGTAGCCCGCGGCTTTCAGGAAGACCGACACGGCGATGGTGCGCTTGTACCCGTACCGATCGGAGAAGCCGCCCGCGAAGGTGGGGAGCCAGCTCTGCATCGCGGCCCAGGCGCCGTAGATCAGCCCCTTGTCGCCGTGGGTGAGGCCCGCGCCGCCTTCGCTCACGGCCAGCACCATGAACACCGGCGTGACGAGCCGCACGCCGTAGTAGGCCATGCGCTCCATGAGCTCCATGAAGATGCAGATCCAGAAGATCGGGTCGAAAGAGCGGATCTGGGCGATCAGCGACGAGTTCTGCGGGCGGGGAGCGGTCATCCGTGCCGGCTATCGTCCTCCGGGCGTGCGCACCCTCCCGATCGGGGGCGGATCGTGCGCGTGGGGCCTCGCCGCCGCGGGGGGCGGCTTAGGTTGCCGGAGGGGGCGGCATGGTCGAATCCAAACGTGCGCGGGGCGCTTTTCTCGGACTCGCGGCGGGGGATGCCTGGGGGCGTCCGCTCGAGTTCCTGCGCCTCCCCGGCGTGCGCACCGCCACGGTGGACACCCGGCCGGGCCACTTCCGCTGGACCGACGACACCCACATGGCGCTCTACCTCGCGGAGGCGCTGTTCGACCTCCCGCCGCGCTCGCTCGCGGCCGGCGCGGTCGATGAGGATGCCCTCGGGCACGCCATTGCCCGCCGCTTCGTGACCTGGAGCCACGACCCGCTCACGCCCTCCACCGCGCCCGGCAACACCTGTCTCGCGGGCACCGCGCGCTACGAGCGCCGCCCCGACTGGCGGAAGTCCGGCATCGAGAGCTCCGATGGGTGCGGCGCCGTCATGCGCATCACACCCCTGGCCATCGCGCTGTCGGGCGAGGAGCTGGCCCAGGCGGCCGACATCAGCGCGCGCGTCACCCACGCCCACCCCAACGCCGTGGCGGCCGCCGTGGCGGGGGCCTGGCTCCTGCGGCGGGTGATGGAGGCGGGGGCGCTCACGCCCGGGATGGTGGAGGAGGTGGCGGCTGCGGTGGCGCAGCGCTGCCCCGAGGGCACCGACGTGCCCCTCGCGCTCCGCGCCGCGATCGGGCTCGGCGCCCGTTCGGGGGAGTGGCTGGAGGAGAAGGAGGTGCCCGCCGGCGATGGCGGGTGGCGCTCGCCCAGCGCGCTCGGCCTCGCGGTGGCGGCCGCGCTCCGATGGGGCGGCCCTACGCCCGAGGCCTTCGCCCTCGCCGTGGAGAAGGCGGCCCGCATCGAGGGGGACAGCGACTCCGTGGCCTGCCTCACGGGCACGCTGCTCGGCGGTGCCCACGGCGAGGCGGTCGTGCCCCTCGCCTGGCGCGCCGCCCTCCCCGAGGCCGCGCGGATGCGGGCCCTCGCCCACCGCCTCCGCGCCCTCGACGAAGCCCGTCACGCCCCCCCGCGCCTCCGCACCAGCCTCTCCGACCCGCTGCGCGTGAACGACGTCATCCCCGGCTCCCTCGGCATCACCTTCCTCCCGGGCAAGCGCGGCGCCTCCGCCTTCGGCTCTGGTTGGCTCCGCGACCTCGACACCGACCTCGATGCCCTCGCCGCCGCCGGCACCACGCTGCTCCTCTCGCTCGTGGAGGACCACGAGCTGGTCGAGCTCGGGTCCACTGCGCTCGTCCCGGAGGCCGAGGCCCGTGGCATCCGCGTGGTGCGCGGCCCCATCGTGGACGTGAGCGTGCCCTCGGTCGCGCTGGCGAGAGCGTTGGTGGCCGCCGCCACCGAGGAGATCGCCGCCGGCGGCCGGGTGGTGGTGCACTGCCGGGGCGGGCTCGGTCGGGCCGGCACCATCGCGGCGTGCATCCTCATCGGCCTGGGTCGCACGCCCGCGGCGGCCCTGGCCGAGGTGCGCGCGGCCCGACCCGGCGCGGTGGAAACGCGGGGGCAGGAGGCGTTCGTCGAGGCGTTCAGCCCTGGGTGACCCGCCCTTCCCCCACCCGGAGGCTCAGGTGGTCAAGCCATCGCAGTTGTCGTCCACACCATTGCCGAGCACCTCGGGCTCGCCCGGGTTCACCGCCGCGTCCGTGTCGTTGCAGTCGGTGCCGCCGGCCGCCCTGGCGTCGTAGCCGTCGCCGTCCACGTCGGTGAGGTCGTCGCCGCTGCAGTCCTGATCGATTCCGTCGTAGGGCGTCTCGGTGCCCGCCGGCGACACGGCGGCATCGTGGTCGTCGCAGTCGGAGCCGCCAGCCGCCTCGGCGTCGTAACCATCGGCGTCCACGTCGGTCACGTCGGCGCCGTCGCAGTCCTGATCGATGCCGTCGTAGGCCACCTCGCTCGCGCCGGGGTGCACGTCGGCGTCCCCATCGTCGCAGTCATCGGCGGCCTTGTAGCCGTCGCCGTCGCCGTCGGTCACGTCGGTGCCGTCGCAGTCCTGATCGACCCCGTCGTTCGCCACCTCGGCCGCTCCGGGGTGCACGCTCCGGTCGTAGTCGTCGCAGTCCATTCCTCCGTGCGCGGCGTCGTCGTAGCCGTCGCCGTCGGCGTCGAGGAGGTCGGCGCCGCTGCAATCCTGGTCGATGCCGTCGTAGGGAACCTCCGCGGTGCCCGGGCTCACGCTGGCGTCGGCGTCGTTGCAGTCGCCGCCCGCCTCGCTGTAGCCGTCGGCATCGTCGTCGGTCGTGTCGATGTTGTCGTCCACCACGCCGTTGCAGTCGTTGTCGCGGCCATCCGCGTACTCCGGGTTGCCCGGGAAGCTCTCCGGGTCGTGGTCGTCGCAGTCGTCGCCGCCCGCGCCGATGCTGTCGAAGCCGTCGGCGTCCACGTCGGTGAGGTCGGCGCCGTCGCAGTCCTGCTCGAGGCCGTCATACGCCACCTCCTCCGCGCCGGGGTGGAAGGCCACATCGTAGTCGTCGCAGTCGTCGCCTCCGTGCACGGCGGAGTCGTAGCCATCGTCGTCGGCGTCGAGGTTGTCGCCGCCCTGGCAGTCCTGGTCGATGCCGTCGTAGGGGAGGTCGTAGGCGCCCGGGTAGCGCACGGCGCTCGCGTCGTCGCAGTCGCCCTGGGCTTCGCTGTAGCCGTCGCCATCGTCGTCGCTGGTGTCCAGCGCGTCGTCCACCAGCCCGTTGCAGTCATCGTCCACCTCGTTGGCGTACTCGGGGGCGCCGGGGAAGATCTGGGCGTCGGCATCGTTGCAGTCGTCGCCGCCCGCCTCCACGGCGTCGAACCCATCGCCGTCCACGTCGCCCAGGTCAGCTCCGGTGCAGTCCTGGTCGATGCCATCGTAGGCCACCTCCTCTGCGTCGGGGTACACGCTGGCGTCGTCGTCGTCGCAGTCGAGCAGGCTCGTGTAGCCGTCGCCGTCGGCGTCGGTGGGCGTGGACGTGTCGTCGCCCACCTCCACGTGGTCGGGGGAACAGCCGGTGGTGAGGGCGAGCGCAGCGAGCAGGGAGAACGTGCGGAAGAACATGGGGCTCCAGGGTGGTGCGGTCACCCTACCCGGTCCGTTCCGGAGTTCCGACGGGCGCCGGGCGTGCTGTTAGGGTGGTGTAAGTCCGACGGTCTCGGAGCGTGCCGGGCGGCTTGCGCTGGAGCGATGAGCTTCCTCCTCCTCGCGGGTTGTCTCCTCCAAGTCGGCGCCCCCGAGTCGGAGGTCGGCGTCTGTCACGACCGAGCGGACAATGACAGCGACGGCGTCGTCGATTGCGACGACCCGGACTGCCAGGGCGCGCGGTCCTGCAGTTCATCGGAGGGCGGGGGCGACGACACTGGCGAAGAACCGGAGTGGTGTGACGTCGTCATCGAGTCAACCGTGCCGTCTTCGGGCGCTGTCGATGCCGATTACCGGGCGCCGCTGGTGGCGGCCGAGCTCCGCTGGGGCGGCGCCACGCCCGAAGCCTTCGCCCTCGCCGTGGAGAAGGCGGCCCGCATCGAAGGGGACAGCGACTCCGTGGCCTGCCTCACGGGCACGCTCCTCGGCGGCGCCCACCGCGAGGCGGTCGTGCCTCTCGCCTGGCGCGCCGACGAAGCCCGTCACGCCGCCCCTCGCCTCCGCCTCCGCCTTCGGCTCCGGCTGGCTCCGCGGCCCGACCCGGCGCGGTGGAAACGCGGGGGCAGGAAGCGTTCGTGGAGGGGTTTTCGGTGGGGTGAGGGGGGGGCGGGGCCATGTCCCCGTTCCGTCGCTTTCAGGGAGCCGCAATCACCGCCGCTGCGCCCGCGGCTCGCGCCGCCGACTCGCGATCACCCCCGCGGCCATTGCGAGCGGCAGCCCCGCAGCAGAGTGTGCGCACCCGCAGGGGCGCTCCGGCTCGTCGGACGTGGACGCCGGTCGGCAGCTGTCCTGCCCGGCGACGAACGCCTCGGTACGGTCTCGACGCTCGTCGATCACCCACACCCGCGTGTCACCCCAGGCTTCGTGTCCGTCCTGGTCCGTGGCCAGCAAGTAGACGACGACCTCCTCCGACCCGCACTCCGCGTCCACCGCCGGGCAGGTGAAGGTGGGACCCAGACCGTACAGGTTGTCGAGGAGATCGGGTCCGCGCTCCGAATCGGTCCCCCAGATGTAGGCCATCCCTCCTCCGTCGGGATCGACGCTCCAGGCCTGCAGCTTGACCGACTCGCCCTCGCGGCACACGTCGGGCGAAGCGTCCACGGCCAGGATCGCTGGCCCGCTGTTGCCGGGCGCCTCGCCGTCGGTCCGCCCCTTCAGCGTGACCACGCGGCGGACCTCGACGGGGTCCTCGGCGTATCCGGGCAGTTCGGTCTGGAAATCACTGCGGCCGTGGGGATAATCCCCGCTCGTGGTCAGCACCAACGCGCCGAGCGCTTCCCCGCCCTCGGTCGGGGCATAACCGAGGTAGATCGTCACGGAGCAGCCGGCGGGGAGCACCGCGTCGGCGCCTGGCTCGGCTTCGTCCTCCCACGCCGACTGGCTCCCGCCGGTGTCGGCCTGAAGCTCGGCTCCGGGGAGGAGCGGTGTCCCTGAGTCGCAGGCGGTTGTGTCCCAAGAGAAGCTGAAGTCCGCGGATGGCTGGGCCACGAGCTCCACACGCAACCCCATCGGGAGATCGCCGCCGTTTCTGACCTCGACGCTATCGAACGCGCTGCTCCCCAGCGGGACCAGCCCGAAGTTACGGGTGCTCGCCGACAGTTCGAGGACCGGCCAGGTGAGGTCGGCGGCGAACGCGAAGGGAAGCAGGAGCACCATTCGCGGAGTGTAGCTCCGGATGATCCCGCCGGGCATCCGGGAGCGCACTTGCATCGACGGTTCAACCCCCCCTACCGCTCGTTCTGCCGCACCCCCGCGAGGTGGGTTTCCCTGGGCGTGTCGAAGGCCCCCATCGCCACGCCGATCCAGTCGTGGTGGATGGGGTCGAAAAACAGGGAGCAGCCGCACCGCGAGCTGAAGCCGCCCCGCACCTTCTCCGACGAGGCGTACCCCCCCATCACCCCCGCCACCGCCCCCGCAAGGCCCACGCCGCCACGTCGTCGTCCACCGCGATCGAGAGCAGCTCCCCGCGCGCAGCGTCCAACTCGAGCGGGACCACGAAGGTCCGCTCGGCCTGCAGCCCCGCGGTGGTGTAGCGCATCACGCCCCGCCCGAAGCACAGCCGCGCCGCGCGGGGCCCCCCTTCGAGCACCTCCACCCCGGCTTCGGCCCGCCAGCGCACCCGCACCGTTTCCCAGTCCCCCGGGGCCAATTCCGCCTCGCTCGTGAACGACATCCCGTCCTCGCCCACCCGCGCCAGGGCCTCCGCCCCCTCCATCCGCTCCACGCGACCCGGCCATTGCCAGGCCACGGAGACCAGCGTCCCGCCACCCTCCCAGTAATTTGCGAACCGGAGCTCGTGCGCACCGGGCTCGCCCCGCATCGGACGCACTCCCACGGTCGGAAGCGGCGGGAGGTGGACCCTGAGCAGCCTCGCCTGCTCTTGCGCCCACGCCCGCAGCCGCCCGTTCGGCCAAAGCGCCCGGTTGGCCTCGACCAGCACGGCGCAGGCGGCGCACAGCCACACGCCGTTGTCGAGGGTGCCGAACTCGGCGGGGTTCGCCTCGGCGCGTACGGGCGCCACGATCGCGGTGGCCACGCCCTCGGGCGCGGGCAGCTGGCAATCGGGGTTCGCGCACACCCGGAGCGCACGTTCGGCCAGCGTGCGGGCGCGGTCGGGCGAAAAGAGGGGGGGCCGCATGGGGGAGGGAACCTATCCGGTGGCGGCTGCCCTTCGGGCACCGCGTGCTCCCTGCGAGCCTGCGGCTCTCCGATCGCCCGCTGCCGCGCGCCGCCGCGTGGCTTACATCGGGCGGATGAGCCTCCTCCTCCTCGTCGGCTGCATCTTCCTCTCCGACTCCCCCGCCGAGGAGCGTGGCGCCTGCCAGGACCGCGAGGACAACGACGGCGATGGCCACGTGGACTGCGACGACCAGGACTGCGAAGCCGCCCCGGCCTGCCACGAGCAGCCGCGCGACACCGGCGAGGACACGGACACCGGCGAGGACACCGACACCGGCGAGGACACCGACACCGGTGAGGACACCGGCGGCTGTGGGGCCGTCGTCACGTCCACGGTGCCGGCTGCCGGCTCCGTCGAGGCCTACTACCGGGCGCCGCTGGAGTTCGTGCTCTCCAATCCGGACCCCACCGTGGAGGTGGAGTCGGTCCTCGGCGGCACGATGTCGCTGTCGTCGGATGCTCGGACCGTAACCTTCACTCCTGTCGCGCCGCTTTCGCCGTCCACCGGGTATTCGGTCACCCTGCACGGCTGCTTTGGCTCGGTCGAGCTCTCGTTCACCACCTCCGCGCTCGGCACGCCCGTGGCCGATCCCACCGCGCTCGTCGGCCGCGCCTACCCCATCGACGCCACGTCGGGCCGTTGGGCCACGCCACCCGGAATCGGCGCGCTCGCGGCGTCGAGCGTGGACCGCGGCGGGCTGTTGCAGGTCCAGTCCGCCACGTCGTCCCGCCTCGGCATCCTCGGCGCCGCCGGCCTTCCGGGAGGCGGGCAGGACCTGCTCGTCAACACCGCGGCCTTCGCCGATGTCGAGCTGGGCGCCGACGGGTTCTTCCAGCTCGCCGCGGACCACGCCACCCTTTCCCTGGCGGACATCCCGGTGGACGTCGAGGCGCTCAGCCTCGAAGGCACGTTCGCCGCGGACGGCACCTACATCGGGGGCATGCGTTTCGCGGGCCGGGTGGACACGCGCTCGATCGCCGACCTCGTGGAGGAGGGCAATCCCCACGCGGTTTGCGACGTCGCCCTCGGGCTGGGCCTCGCCTGCATCCCCTGCGCCGATGGCGAGGCGTTCTGCCTCGACTACGTGGTGGACCAGCTCACCGCGGAATGGGCGCCCGACGTCGACGTGGTCGAGGTCACCGAAGGCAGCGCCGCCTGCGCCACCGTGTCGGCCGGGGCGCCGCTCGCCTGGTGGGGGCTCGTGCTGCTCGCGCGGCGGCGCAGGGCCTCGCGGAGCCGGTCCGGTTAGCTCCGCGGGCATGTCCATCGAGCGCCCCGGCGACTTCCCCTACACCCGCGGAATCCACCCCACGATGTACCAGGGGCGGAGGTGGACGATGCGGCAGTACGCCGGCTTCGGCGATGCCGCCGACACCAACCGCCGCTTCAAGTACCTGCTCGAGAAGGGCCAGACCGGCCTCTCCTGCGCCTTCGATCTGCCCACGCAGATGGGCTACGACAGCGATCACCCCATGGCCGCTGGCGAGGTGGGCAAGGTGGGCGTGGCCATCGCCAGCGTGGCCGACATGGCCACCCTCCTCGATGGCCTCCCGCTCGGCGAGGTGAGCACGTCGATGACGATCAACGCCACCGCCGGCACGCTCCTCGCCTTCTACGCGGCCGTGGCCCAGGAGCGCGGCGTGCCCACGAGCGCGCTCCGGGGCACCATCCAGAACGATGTGCTCAAGGAGTACATGGCGCGCGGCACCTACATCTACCCGCCGCGCCCGAGCATGCGCCTCATCACCGACCTCTTCGCGTGGTGCGGCGAGCACACCCCGCAGTGGAACACCATCTCCATCAGCGGCTACCACATCCGCGAGGCCGGCAGCAGCGCCGCCCAGGAGATCGCCTTCACGCTGGCCGATGGCATCGCCTACGTGGATGCCGCCATCGCCGCCGGCCTGCACGTGGATGCCTTCGCGCCGCGGCTCAGCTTCTTCTTCAACGCCCACAACGATTTTCTCGAGGAGATCGGCAAGTTCCGCGCCGCCCGCCGCATGTGGGCGCGCATCATGCGCGATCGGTTCGGGGCGCGCGATCCGAAGTCGCTCATGCTCCGCTTCCACACGCAAACGGCGGGCAGCACGCTCACGGCCCAGCAGGTCGACAACAACGTCGTCCGCGTCACGCTCCAGGCCCTCGCAGCCGTGATGGGCGGAACCCAGTCGCTCCACACCAACAGCAAGGACGAGGCGCTGGCGCTGCCCACCGAAGCGAGCGCGCGCCTCGCGCTCCGCACGCAGCAGGTGATCGCCTACGAGTCCGGCGTGGCCTCGCACCCCGACCCGTTCGGCGGCAGCCACGTGGTGGAGGGCATCACCGACCGCCTCGAAGCCGAAGCGCTCGCCCTCATCGCGGAGATCGATGGCTTGGGCGGCATGGTGGCCGCCATCGAGCGCGGCTTCCCCCAGCGCGAAATCCAGGACAGCGCCTGGAAGGCGCAGCGCGCGGTCGACAAGCGCGAGCAGATCGTGGTGGGGGTGAACGAGTACGTGGACGCGGAGCCTCCCGGCGGCGAGCTGCTTCGCGTGGATGCGGCGCTGGAGCGGGCGCAGGTGGCGCGCTTGAAGGCCTTCCGCGCGGCGCGCAACGAAGGGGAGGTGAGGGGAGCCCTCGCCCGCTTGCAGGATGCGGCGGCGGGCAGCGCCAACACGATGCCGTGCGTCCTCGCCGCCGTGAGCGCGCACGCCACGCTCGGCGAGGTGGCGGACACCCTGCGGGGCGTGTTCGGCGTGTACCAGGAATCCGTGGTGGTGTGAGCCTCCTCCTGCTGCTCGCGTGCACCGCGCCGACCCCGGATGCCCTCCTGCGGGAGGGGCGCTTCGACGAGGCGCTCTCCGCATGGACGGCCGCGGGCGGGCGCCCCGTTCCGGCCCGTCACGCCACGGCGCAGGCGCTCGCCGTCCGGGCACCCGGTGAGCCGTGGATCACCATGGCCGTGCTGGTCGATCTCACCGAAGCCGCCGCGCTCCTCGATGGGGTGCCCGACACGCGGATGAAGGATGTGGATGTGTCCTTCGAGCGCTGGTCGCCGATGGCGTCGTGCCTCACGGGCTCGCTGGCGGTGCCGTGGCGGGTGGCGGTGGGGCGCTCCGAAACCGTGGACGACCCGGATCCGCACGACCATGGTCTCCCGTTCGAGGGCGTCGTGTACCGCAAGGGGCGCGTCGTGGGCACGGGCGCGGCGCTCGCGGCCGGCTCGGAGTCGGCAGGGTCGGCCGCGGTGGCCTCGCTGTTCGCCAGGCTCGACGCCGATCCACCCAGCAACCGCGTGACCCTCGCGCTCACCGACCCCGCGGGCCCGCTCGCGATCAACCTCACGCGCAAGAACGGCGTGTGGTGGTCGGTGTCGGCCACCAACGGCGAGGCGGCGGCGGGGTTGGTGGTGCGGTGCGGGGGCGGGTGAGGGGGTTGGCGCGGGCGTGGCCGCGGACAGGGGGGCGTAGCGGGTAGCGCGCCGGGGCCGCGGAGGTGGGGACGGCGCGGTGCGTGGCGGGGACCGGTGCCGGGGTGCCCCTTCGGAAAGAGCGTTCGTTTTTCCTCTCCCCGCGCTGCGCTCAGCGCGGCGCGATCAGGAAACGGCCGCTGCCGAACTCGGGCACGAGCAGGCGGTCGCGGCTGATGTCGAGGCCGATATCCGCGGGCTCCTCCGCGGCCAGCACCACGGACTCGCCTTCGGGCCCCCAGCGCAGAACGGCGCCGGCGTCCCAGGAGGCCACGAGGAGCCCGTCACCGTCGCAGGCCATGCCGTCGAGGCGGGCGGCGCTCAGCGTCGTGCGCTTGGTGAGGGAGGTGCCGTTCCAGTCGGAGAGCGCCCCCGTCCCCCAGTCGGCCACGGTGACGACGCCGTCGCACTGGACGATGCCGTTGGGGGCGCCGCCCACGTCGAAGCGGGCGGCTTCTCCGTCGCGGGCGAGGGCGAAGAGGGCGCCGCCGGGCAGGTCGGTGACGAGCAGGCCGTGGCCGGTCCAGACGAGGTCGTTGAGGCCCTCGGCGTCGGGCACGAGCCAGTCGCCCAACGGGGCCCCGCTGTGGCGGTCGAAACGCCGGACGTGGGCGCCGTCGGCCACGTAGAGCACACCGTCGTCGTCGAAAGCGAGGCCCTTGGGGGTGTCGAGGGTGACGTCGGCCTCGCCGGCGTCGATCCAACGCTCGTCCACCACCTCGCCGTCCGGATCGATGCGGGCGATCCAGCCGACGTCGTCGAAATCGTGGCCGGCGATGTTGGTGAGCAGGTACAGGTCGGCGTCGGGGTCGTGGAGCGCGGCCTCGGGGGTGGAGAAGCCCTCGAGCACCCGGACGCAGCCGATGGCGAGCAGCACCATGGGTGGAACGTATGCCGGGCGGCTCACCCCACGACGAGGTCCCAATCCCAGCTGCTCACGTGAATGAGCTCGCAGGCGGCGAAGCCACTGCAGTTCGGCGCGGCCGACCAGACGTCGGCGTCGATCGTGAGCATGATCGGGCCAGGGGCCAGGTCGTCCTCCGGCAAGCTGAACGTGAGCGTGCCGTCATCGCCGGTGACGTGATCGATGTACACCGTGCCGCCGTCGCTCTCCGCCATCACCGCGACGTTCGTCGGAGCCACAGGGCCGGTCCACGGGATCACGAGGTCCGAGCCGAACTCGACCTCGGTCACGTCGATCTCGTAGCCGAACGCGTAGGCGTCATCGGAGCCGATCTGCCAGGAGTCCGAGAGGTCTTGGACCGTGACCGTAAGCCCTACGTCGTCCTCCTCGGCGGGCTCCGCGAGGCTGAAATGGGGACCGGCGCAGTAGGGGAGCGGGATGATCAGGAGCACCCACTGCAGGTCCGAGTGCCCCCCGTCGTCGACCACCATGGGCTCGTCATTCAGCAACGCCTCGCCAAGAAAGGTCGGGCAGCCCTCGTGCGCCACCAGACTCACCTCCGTCGAGCCGGCCGCCACGCCGTTCGAGGAGCGGTAGACGACGGTCGCGTCCACTTCGCCCATGTCGGAGAGCAGCGCGGGGGAGGTGCCGCAGGCGATGACGAAAAGAAGGCTGGGCAGCATCGGCACTTGCGTCTGCGTGCAGGATAGCCCGCCGGCCGGGCAGGGGCGCGCCGCGGGATAGGCGCCCGCGTCGGGAGTGGGGATGCGCGGGAAGATCGTGTTCAACGGCAACGGCGGGGGCGAGCTGATCGAGCGCGTCGCCCCGCTGTTGAAGGCGGCGGACGGCGGCTCACCCCAGGTGCTCCTCGTCACCGCGGCCTGGGGGCCGGGCGAGTACGGGGAGGGGGGCATCAAGGAGGCGCTGTACGGGCAAGGCGTGCGCCCGCGGATGGAGGGGGGATTCGACCAGGCGGTGACGAACCTCTGTGCGTGGCACGTGTGGTCGGCCTTCCTGCAGCGTCGCCCCGACGTGGCGCGGGTGTGCGCCGAGGTCGACGCCGCCCGCTCGATCATCCGGGGCTGGTACCAGGAGCGCACCCGCTTCGACGCGGAGATGGTGCGCCAGGCCGCCGCCCTCTCGCGGCAGCGCTCGCGGCGCTTCCGTCTCGGCGCGCTGGGCAGTCGCGAGCCCATCGGGCCCGACGCGGTACGGAGCGGCGCGGAGCTCGTCACCCTCGCGCTCGGCCGGGAGATCCTCGCTTCCGTCGAAACGCTGGTCCAGAACGACGTCCGCATGCTCGACAGCCTCGTCCAGGCCGAACTTCAGGTGCTCGCGCGGACGGGCCTGCGCATGGACCCCGACTGGCAGGCGGAACGGGCACGGATGGCCGACCGCATCCTCGCCGCCGACGGGATCTTCTTCTTCGGCGGCAACCCCACGTCGCTGCTCGAGCCGCTTCGTTTCTTCGACCTTCAACCGGCGCTGCTCGAAGCCTTGCGCCGGGGCGCCACCTTCGTGTGCTCCTCCGCCGGGGCGCTGGTCATGTGCGAACGGATGATCGTCTTCGACGACCGCAACCCCGACCCCATCAACCGGCATTTCCAGCTCCTCGACCGCGGCCTCGGCCTGGTGGGCGGCCTCCAGGTGCTCCCCCACTGCATGGACCGCATCCACACCGACGACCCGGACAACCTCGCCTACCTGGCTCGCCGATTCGGCGATCGCCTCTGCGTGGGGCTCAACCGGGAGTCCTACCTGCTCATGGACCTCGCCCGGCAGACCGCCACCTCCTTCGGCAACGACGGCGTCTACGTCTTCGCCGCCGACGGCGTGAAGCGGCGCTACGACCGCGGTGAGGAGTTGGGGCTGGCGTAGGGGCCGAGACTGAATGGCCATCCGTTAGGATGACGCACCGGAGCGGCGATGCGTAGAATTCTCGACTTCGCTTTGTTCGCCGCCCCTTCGCTCGTGTTCATCCCGGTGGCCGCACGGAGTTCATCAGCAAGGGGAGGTGAGAGGAGCGCTCGCCCGCTTGCAGGATGCGGCGGCGGGCAGCGCCAACACCATGCCGTGCGTCCTCCGCCGCCGTGAGCGCGCACGCCACCCACGGCGAGGTGGATGTGTCCTTCGTGCGATGGACTCCGATGGCGTCGTGCCTCACGGGCTCGCTGGCGGTGCGGGGGCGGGTGAGGGGGTCGGCGCGCGCGTGACTGCCTGCACATGCTTCGCGCGCTTCGCCTCCCGCTGGTATGCATCCTCGGGAGTGCCCTCGCGCCTGCCGGGGGCTGCGCCTCGCAACCCTGCGTGGGCTTCGTTCCCACCGCGCTGGAGAACCACGCGGAGCTGGCCAGCACGGTCGAACTCCCGAGCTACGTCACCGCGGAGCGGGTGGACATCCTCGTGGACTGGGCGGCGCTCTCCTCCGACCTCGACTGCCTACCGCTCGACCCCGTGCGCGACATCGACCTGGTGGCGCTCACGCGATTTCCGAGGCTCTCCGAGGGGGAGGTGGCGTCCGCGCTTGCGGACAACACCCTGCTGCAAAGTGACACCAACGGGTACTTGAGTTGCTCGCCGGGGGAGACAACCCGGTGCTGGCTCTCGGAGTTCGGCTTTGGCGGTGCGGGCTACGACGTGGTGGATACCTACGCCGAGGAGGCCGGCACCTGGCTGCTCACCTTCCACGACGGCGCGGATGTGTCCTACCCGCTCCGCTATTTTGCCTTCCTGAGTCCCCGCGCCGACAGTTCGGTCACGTTGGCCGCGGTGGTGCCGTCGTGTCCCCAGTTCACCTTCACCGCTCAACTCGATCTTTCCGACCCGGCTCGCATCTCCGCCGCCGGCGGTGGTGTACCCACCACCCGCGCGCTCCCGCTCGAGGAAGCCGCCACCTGCTCCGGCGAGGCGGAGCCTTCATGGCCGGTGGACTGGGGCGGGCTCGGTGACCGCCCGGACGAGCTGGTCCTGGCCCGGTACACCATGCCCGTCCCCGAGCTGGAGGCCGCGTTTTCCGATCGCGACGCTCTCGCCGCGGAGCGCTACAGCCTCGCCGTGGAGGGCACCCGCGCCGACCTCGCCGAGGCCGCGAGCGCCCTCGGGGTTCCCTTCGCCGGGTTTTCGGGCGAGGGACTGTGGCTGTTGGAGTTGCGCGAATCCGGTTGGTTCGTCCCCTCGTATCCGCTGTCCGTGACCGTCATCGAGCCCACTGGCGAGGCCGGTTGATCCATGGCCCCAAGCACCCCACCGCCGCCCACCGAGCCCGCCTGCTTGGTCTGGACCGCGTCCGGCCCGGCCACGATGGTCCTGCCGGCCGGCACGCGGGTCGTGACCCCGACCGCTGGCCCGTTGCTCCCCTGGCTCGCCGGCTGGGTGGGGTTCATCGGGCGCCCGCCTGCTCCCCTTGCGTCCGGGCGGCGTCGCGGCCGGGCGCTGCGTTGATGGGGAAGGCTCCCGCCCTCCGCCTCTTCGGCCTCGTGGTTGGCGCGTTCGCCGGAGTGTACGGGCTCGCCGTGCTCGCCCTGTTCGGTTTCCAGCGGCCGATCCTCTACCCGCTGGCGCTTTCCGACCCCTTCCTGGACCTCGCCGGTGCCGAACGCGTGCAGGTCGAGGTGCCGGACGGCACGGTGCCGATGGACCTCTCGGGCCCCGCCGGCGCGCCGCGGGTGGCCTTCTTCCACGGCAACGCCGAGCAGATCGGTCAGACGCGGGGCGATGCCGCCCTCGCCGAGGCCCAGGGCCTCGCCTTCGCGGCCATCGAGTACCCCGGCTACGGCGATGCCCACGCCGGCACGCCGAACGAGGAGGCCATCCTCGGGGCCGCGCGGGCCGCGTTGGCCGTGCTCGCCGGGAAGGGTGAGCCGCCGCCGGTGTGCGTGGGGCACTCCCTCGGGTCGGGGGTGGCGGTGGCGATGGCGGCCGAGGGGCGTTGCCGCAAGCTGGTGGCGATCTCGGCGTACACTTCGGTCGTCGACCTCGCGTCGGCGTACTACCCCTGGCTCCCCGCTCGCTGGCTCGTCCTCGACCGGTACGACTCGCTGGGTCGCGCGCCCTCCGTCACCGTCCCCACGCTGGTCGTGCATGGGCGTCTCGACCCGCTCATCCCCTCCGCCATGGGCGAAGCCCTCGCCGTCGCCCTCCCCCAGGCGCGCTTCGTGGTGGTGGACCGCGGCCACAACGACATCCGCGACCGCGAGCTCTGGGCCACCATCGGGCGCTTCATCGCCGAGCCGTGAGCTATGTTTCAGCCATGGCGTTCCTCGCGCGCGGTGTCCGGTCCCTCCTGCTCCCCCTCGTCCTGATCGGCTGCGCCGGTGGCGAACCCGAACCGGAGAAGCCGGTGGATACGGGGGGGGCGCGGTTGGTGGACGGCGACGGCGACGGCGCGCCCGAGGGCGAGGACTGCAACGACGCGAACGCCGCCGTGTACCCCGGCGCCATCGAGGTTTGTGACGGCGTGGACAACGACTGCAACGGCACGATCGATGGCGCCGACGCTGCCGACGCGGTGCCCTCCTACGCCGACGCCGACGGCGACACGTTCGGCGACGATGGCACCGCCGAGCTCGGCTGCGACCTCCCCCCGGGCCGGGCCGCCGTGGGCGGCGACTGCGATGACTACGACGCCGAACTGAACCCCGCGGCCGAGGAGATCTGCGACGGCCTGGACAACAACTGCGATGGCAACGCCGACGGTGAGGACGCCGAGGGCGCCACCCTCTGGTACCGCGATGCCGACCGTGACGAGTACGGCGACGACGCGGTTTCCTGGGGCGGCTGCGAAGCCCCCCGCGGCTACGTCGCCGAGGGCGGAGACTGCGACGATCGCAACCCGAGCGCCTCCCCCGGCGTGGACGAGCAGTGCGATGCGGTCGACAACAACTGCGACGGCGCAATTGACGAGGCGGGCGCCAGCGGCGAGAAGCGCTGGTACCTCGACGCCGATGGCGATGGCTACGGGTCCACCACGAGCGCGCGCGCGTGCACCCTCTCGCCGGGCTACGCCAACAACAACGACGACTGCAACGACGCCGACGCCGCGGTGAGCCCCGCCGCCACCGAGAGCTGCAACGGTGTGGACGACGACTGCGACCGTCGCACCGACGAGGCCGGCTCCGTGGGCGAGACGATCTGGTACACCGATGCCGATGGCGACGGGTACGGTGTGGCCACTCCAACCACCTCGGCCTGCGCGGCGCCGGTCGGCTTCACGGACAACACCGCCGATTGTGACGACACCGACGCCGGCGTCTCGCCCGGCGCGGCCGAGCGCTGCGACTTCGGCGACGTGGACGACGATTGCGATGGCCTCGCCGACGAGGCCGACCCCGACCTCGTGGGCAGCGGCACCTGGTACGCCGACGCCGATCTCGACGGGTTCGGCGATGCCGGCTCCCCCCTCTCCGCCACCTGCGCGCCGGCCGGCGCTGTTTCCGATGCCTCCGACTGCGACGATGCCGATGCCGCCGTACACCCCGGCGCCACCGAAGCCTGCGAGGCCACGGCCGACCAGAACTGCGATGGCCTCGTGGGCACCACCGACCACGATGGGGACGGTGCCGTGTCCTGCGAGGACTGCGACGACACCGACGCGGCCGAGGCGCCCGGCGCCGTCGAGCGCCTCGATGGCGACGACGACGACTGCGATGGCCTCGTGGATGAGTACGTGGGCGACCTCTCGCTCTCCTCCGCGGCCGACATCGACACCTTCTGCGCGAGCTACGCCTCGGTGGAGGGCAGTCTGGACCTCGACCACACCCCGTCCTTGCGGGCCCTCGAATGCCTCCGCGCGGTCAGCGGCGACTTGCGGGTGTCCGGCGTGTCCGCGCCCGACCTGCACGGCCTTGAGCGCCTCGCCTGGGTGGGCGGCACGACCTTCTTCGGGGGCGACCTCGGCGGCGCAAAGTGGCTCGAGCCGAGCACCTTCGGCTCCCTCCTGGGCCTCGACCGCCTTTCTTCGGTGGGCGGCGATTTCTGGGTGGCCGACAACGAGGTGGCCGACCTCGGGGGCACGCCCCGGCTCGTCGAGGTGGGCGGCGGCGTGGTGCTCTACGATCTGCCGCTCGTCGATGTTTCCCTTCCCATGACCTCCCTCGGCGTAGGGCTCTGGCTGGAGAACCTGCCGTACCTCGCCTCCGTGGAGGCCCCCGAGCTGACTGCGATGGGCGGCGGGCTCTGGTTCGAGCGCGTGGCGGCCACCTCCGGCAGCTTCACGGTGGACTGGCCTGTGGACATCCCTGGGACGCTCGGGCTGGTGGAGCTGCCCACGGGCGCCAACACGGGCTGGACGCTCCCCGCATCGGTGGGCGCCCTCTGGGTGTCGCAGACCGACCTCGCCGACCTCGGGGGCCTCGAAGTCCTCGGGGCCGTGGCCGGGGATGCCGTGGTGAGCGACAACGCTCTCCTCGCCGATCTGTCCGCGCTCGACGGCGTCGTCACCATCGGCGGCGACCTCACGCTCTCCAACAACCCCGCCCTCGTCGACTGGGCTGGTTTCTCGTCACTCGAAAGCGTCGCGGGCCGCGTGCGCCTGTCGGGCTCCGGCCCGACGGACGCCTCGGGCTTCGGCGCGCTCACCGCCATCGGCGATGGGCTCTCCATCACCGGTGCGTCCAGTCTCACCACCATCAGCGGCTTCGGTGCGCTGGAGAGCTGCGGCGATCTGGAGATGTACTCGCTGCAGCGGCTGGCGGGCGCCGACGGCCTCTCCGGCACCGCATTCACCGGCGAGGTGAGCCTCACCTACCTCTCCGCGCTGACCGACCTCGCCTTGCTCGCCGGCACCACCGACCTGGCCGGCTCGCTGGTCATCACCGACAACCGGGCGCTCGCGAGCACGGATGGGCTCGACGCGCTCCAGTCGGTCGGCGCGGCCTTCACCGTGATGGACAACGCCGCGCTTGCGGACCTCTCCGCACCCGCGCTCCGGAGCGTGGCCGGCGCGCTCTCCCTGCGCGATCTCGACGTGCTCGCCAGCCTCGACCTCGGCGCGCTGGAGTCGGTCGGGGGCGATGTGGCGCTTGAGTACCTCGAGCGCCTGCCGGACCTGTCCGGGCTCCGATCGTTGCGGTCCGTCGGGGGCCTCTGGGTGAGCCAGCTCGATCTGCTCGCCGACCTGTCGGGCCTCGATGCGCTCGAAGCCGTGGAGGGCAGCCTCATCCTCGAGCGCAACGACGACCTCACCACGCTCACGGGCCTCGGCGCACTCCAGGCGGTGGGCACCGACCTCCACGTGGATGGCCACCCCGCCCTCCTGAGCCTGCAGGGGCTCGATTCCCTCGAGACGGTGGGCCGTGACCTCACCCTCGAAAACAACAGCGCGCTGGTGCGGCCGGACAGCCTCGGGGCGCTCCAGTCGATCGGCCGCGACTTCTGGGTGGAGTCCAACGCCGCGCTGGAGGACTTCTCCGGCCTCGGCAGCCCCACGCTCGGCAGCTCGCTCTGGGTGTCGGCGTGCGATTCGCTCACCTCGATGGATGGGCTCGAAGGCGTGACCGCCGTGTCCCACCACCTCGTGCTCTACCGGCTCCCCTCGCTTGCCGACCTCGGCGGCCTCGCAGGCGTGCAGAGCGTAGGCGCCGACCTCCGCATCTGCGACTGCGACTCCCTCCTGGACCTTACCGGGCTCGACTCCCTGGAGTCCGTCGGCGAGAGCCTCGAGATCGGGTACCAGGTGAGCTGGGCGTGGGGGGAGGGGAACGCCGCGCTGCTCTCGCTCGACGGGCTCGGTTCGCTCCAGACGGTGGGGGATGCGCTGGTCATCCAGGACCATGCCTTGCTCAGTGACATCGACGCCCTCGACGGCCTCGCGTCGGTGGGCGGCGCGCTCTACGTCGTCGACAATCTCTCCCTGCTCACGTCGGATGCCAACGACCTCGCCGATGGCTCGCCCACGGTGGGGGGCAGCGTGCACATCTCGGGGAACCTGTAGGCGGAGTCCGCCGGCTCACCCCTCGGCGATCACGCCGTCGGTCACGGTGACAGTGTCCTCGTAGCTGGTGCCGTCCTCGTCGTCCCACGCGAACGTGAGCGTGGTGGTGCCCTCCGCGAACGTGATCGCGGCGTCGTCGAAGCCGAGGGCGAACTCCTCGTGCGAGTACAGCTCAACGGGGAAGTCGGCGGTCCAGATGGCCTGCCGGGCGAGGTCCTCGCCCGCGGCCACTTCGGCGCCCGCGATGGTCACGGCGGTGTCGGCCACCACGCGGCCGCCCAAGAGCGGGTTCATCGTTTCGTAGGAGATGCACTTGGCGGCATCGCCACACTTGGCGGCCGATTCCTCGGACGTGACGGTGAGGATGTACAGGGAGAGTTTCGTTTTGCGTAACTGAAATGATCCCCCTACAAAGCAGAACACGAGGTGTCAGGCGGGGGAAGGGCGACGACGGCATCCCTCGTCGCCGCGGGTAGAACGGCGCGCGCACGGCGGGTCCCGCTCGAGGTCACGCCGGATGAGCTGTCGCCGGAGGGTGCCCACCGCTTGCCACGAGCGGCGGACGTCGGAGGTGCTCAGCGGCCCCGAGCACCGTCGCGAAGGCCGCACTGGTTCCGGCGAAGCCATCGGCTCGCGACGCGCGGCGAGACCGTTCCGGCGAGCGAATTGTCTCAAAATGTCACGAAGAGTGGACGCCGAGACGGCATGCCCGGTCCGACGGCCGCGCATGAGCTACGGCCGAAGCTCGTAGGTGGAACCCGGATGCTTCTTCTCTTCTCCCCCATGCCATGGCGTTGGACGAGATGCACACCTATGGAGTTGAGGCGTTCGGCGCAGACCCGGAGTGCTGTGACGCCTGCGGCGTCATCCCCTGGTCGATCGATGCGTCGGACAAGGTGTTCGACGACTTCAGCGACTTCATCGACGACTCAGACTGGGACGTCGCCCGGAGCAACAACAATGCCGCGGTGGACCCGGAGGATTGGATCGACGACGACGAGGATCCCTCGTTTGGCGACGACAATGTGGACCCATGGGGGGCTGACAGCGCGGACGTCGCGTTCATCTTCACGCACGGCACGTCAGACTGCTTCTCAGACGGCACGGGTGACCAGCTCTCGTTCGTCATGGGGGTGTTCAACGATGAAGGCACATACAGCGACATGTGCTCCCCCGACAGCAACGGAGAGTGGCGGTTCGGTGACGACTCAGACGATCTCGAAATCGTCGTGAACGACGCATGTCACGGTGCCGACACGTGCGCCTGGGACAACGGAGCGTTTTCACTCACGAATACCACTGGGCTGCGAGGCACCGACCTCCGCATGTACCTCGGCTTCCACGGCGTGGGCTACTCGTCACCTGGGACACCAGGTGAGATGAACGCCTACGTCACCACCTCCCTTACGTCCGGGATCGGTTCGCACTGGTTGTCGGAGCGGGTGTGGATTGGGATCCTTGGCAACGACGATCAGTGCCCCGTCGCCATCACCTTCGGCACGACTACGACGGACGCGACCTCGTTCCACAACAGCGGGGGATTCGCGGATCGCTTCAACAACACGCCACACGCGGTACACCGACGCGTCTTCATTGACGACTGCGATCCGGACGAAGGGGGTGCGATGTGATTTTGCTCCTAATGTTGCCAGCGAACGCAGCCAGCCTCGACTCTCGGATTTCGGCCGCGCCCCAGCCGTTGGCGTCCTTGTCGGACTACAGCCGGATGCTGGAGGATGTCTGTGGCGACATCAAGTGGTCGGATACGGCGCCGATTTCCACGCGCACCGAGTTCGCGACGGCGACCTGCGATGGGCAGTATCTCGCGGATCCAGGGCGTTTCACAATCCGGTTCCTGGAGGCGGACGACAGCGGAACACGCGAACTCAGGACGAGCATTGACGACCGAGACCGCGTAAACGGTTCGGATCTCGATGTCCTCGTCTCCCTCGGCTTCGATCTCGCTGAGCTTGGGTACTCGTTCACCCGGGACATCGTCGTCGAAGACCGGGATGACGAGAGCGGGGTTTCCCATCGGTCCTACCTGGGCACCCTCACCGTGGTTGAACGGTCGTTCGGTGACTACTGGGTTCCTGGCAGTCGGCTGACGGTGACTCGAGACGCGAAGGGCGAGATTCTGGAGATCGGCGGCACATGGCCGGAGTTGGACCTGTACACGGACTTCCGGGACGCGGACGAACCTCGTTCCATCGAAGAGTATGCGTCGCTTCTCGACGTCGACATCGATTCCATGATCGACGTCAGGGCCGCTTTGGAGCCTTACGCCATCACGGAAGCTCACGTCCTGAGCGCGAGGACCGTCAGTTACGTCACATGGCGCGTGCAGGGGCCGGAGGGCAGCACGGCAGCGATCGGCGTCTACTTCGAGGGCGCTACGCCGCTCTGGGGAGGTGAGGAATGATGCGAATCCTCATCGTGGCGGCATGCCCATTCGCTTTACTGGCGTGCGAGGCGGACAGTGACACGTGCAACACTCATGCCTTCGGAGACGTGGCTGAGTCGGAGATGCCCACGGGCCTCGCTGAACAGGCGGCCGCTCTCGCCGATGCCGTGGGGACCTGGGGAGCTACGGTCGACGATAAGGCAGTGACCCTCATGCTTTCCACGGACGTCGATTCCGTGGAGGTCAACCTGGGGGAAGGGCTTTGTGGCGGAGGAGGAGGACCCGCGACCAGCAGCGTCGAGGTCCAGGACGGTACCGCTGTCACCGACAGCTCCGGGGAGTGCAATCTCGTCACGCTGGAATCAGACCCGGCTTGGTGTGAGTTCGAGGCGGAGCTCGGGTCGTGGCAGATCGATATTGATGACGACGGAGCGATGAGCGCTTCCTTCGGCGCGGTGCTGGTCGGAGGGAGCGCCGACGACGCGGGCGTGGTGGTCACTGATTGGGTGCGCGAAGAATAGTAGGTCGCTGCAGAGCCCCCCGGGCTCTACATGCCGGCACACGCAGTCCCGGACTTGCAGTCGTTCATCGGCCCCCTCGGCCTCGCCGCCCGTCCCGCCCGCACCAGCGCCCGTCACTCGATGGCGAGCCGGTGGGTTCGGGCACCAGGGGCACCGCATAGCGTAGAGGGCTTGTTTTTACTGGATCACCGCCCAACCCCCCGCTCCGCCGCCGCCAGCCCCGCCCTCAGCACGTACTCCCACGCGCCGGCCGTAGTCCGAAGCCCGAGGCGCGCCTTCGCCACCTGCAACCTCCGGTACAGCGCGGGGTCCACCCGCGCGCAAACGTCCTTCCGGTTCGGTGCCGCCGCGTCGTAGGTCAGCGGGTTCCCGATGGCCTCGGTCAACCACGCGGGCCCGGCGCTGACCGGCGGCGGGGCCATCTCCAGACGCGCAAGGATCGCGGCGAGCAGCGCCGCCGGTACCTCCGCGGAGGCTCGCTGCCGCTCCGATCGCGGAAGCACCGCGATGCGGGGTCGGACGCATGGCGCTTCTCCACCTTCGTCCTCCGCAACCGGCACGACCTCCGGCTGCGCCACCGTGCCCACGCTCACCCCCTCCCACGCCACCGGCCCGGCCGCCCAGAGCAGGGGTTCCCGCTGTTGGTGCGGGCGTTGGCGGGTCATGATCGGGTGCTGCCGCGGCATGTGGAGCGGGAGTTTTCGGCGTATCTGGGGTGCGGCGATCCGTCGGCGGGCTTCGCGTGGCTGGAGTG
>CAISIK010000045.1 GCA_903885375.1 uncultured Pseudomonadota bacterium | reverse complement strand
CGGTGTCGGCGGTGTCGGCGGTGTCGGCGGTGTCGGCGGTGTCGGCGGTGTCGGCGGTGTCGGCGGTGTCGACGGTGTCGGCGGTGTCGGCGGTGTCGACGGTGTCGACGGGGTCGGCTGTGTCGGCGGTGTCGGCGGTGTCGGCGGTGTCGCCAGTGTCCGCCGCCCCGGTGTCGGTGTCGGTGTCGGCGGCGGTGTCGAGGCTGCTCGGTTCGACGTCGCTCCCGTCCGCCGGTGCGCAGCCGGTGAGGAGGGCCATCGGAGCGAGGACCACCAGGTACTTCTTTGGAACGGACAAGGAGTCTCCAAAGGGCGGCCGTGGACCGCCCGGTGTTGGTGTGGGATCTGCCGATGGTTCGGCTCCCATTCAACTCCTCGGCGGCTGATAATTCGTGTCGGCTAAACCCTGATTCGGGTGTGGGCGTACGCCCTTCGCGGGTGTAGGGAACGCCCTACTTGCCCGGGACGTGCGCGCGAGGTGTCGGGTTGGCGACCTCGTCCTGTACGAACCCAGGATGTGCGCGAACGGGGCCAAGGTGGGCCGCCGGCGGTTCCGCACGGCCCAAATCTGGCTCGCGACGCTCGGCGACGGACATCTGGGCCTCGCGCGCTGGTGCCGCCCAGCAGGGACGCCGCCCGCTGGTACGTGCGGTGTTCGATGTACTTCCCCTCGATCCCCGCCGCGATGGACGACGTGCGCGTGTACGCGCGCGAGCTGGACGAAGCCGACGTGGCAGCGTTGTTCGCGGTGCCATCGTAAGCCTCGGGGGATCCTTGACAGCGGGCGTAATCGGTCTATACTCATGAGTATAGACTGACGAGGAGTCCCATGACCAGCGCCAAGCTCTTCCGCAACGGCCAGAGTCAGGCCGTTCGCCTTCCGAAGGAGTTCGCGCTGCCAGGGAAGGAGGTCTTCGTCCGTCACGTCGGCAATGCGGTCCTCCTGGTCCCCACTGGCGATCCCTGGTCGGGGTTCGCGGCGGCGCTCGGGCAGTTCAGCGACGACTTCATGGCCGAGCGCGTGCAACCGCCCCAGGAAGCGCGCGAGTCGTTCTGATGTGGCTGATCGACACGAACATCTGCATCTACCTGATCAAGCGGAAGCCCGATCGCGTGCTGCAGCGCCTGCGGGCGCTCGACATCTCGACGGTCGGCGTTTCGTCGATCACGGTGGCCGAGCTCCAATACGGCGTCGCAAAGAGCACCCGCCCCGAACAGAATGCGCTCGGATTGGCCGCCCTGCTGGCTCCGTTGGACGTGCTCGCGTTCGACGACGGCGCCGCAGCGGCCTACGGCGCGGTGCGAGCGGAGTTGGAGCGGGCGGGAACGCCAATCGGGAGCATGGACCTGCTGATCGCAGCCCACGCTCTCGCACTCGGCCGCACCGTCGTCACGAACAACACCCGGGAGTTCAGCCGGGTGGCGGGGTTGAAGGCGGAGGACTGGTCGGCGGAGTGACCGCTGGCGCCGGCGCTCACGGCTCCAGGCTCCCGCCTGGGAGGCCGCCGCATCCCATCCATCCTCCATCGCCGAGGACTGGTTCACGGGCCCAAACCCCAGCTCGACCGACGCGCCGCGCCCGTCGTCCAGTAAGAGGCGGCGCCCTGCGGCTTCGAGCTTCAGGAGGGCGACGTTCCACCGGGCGTTCAGATCGGACTCCCGAAGTAGCGCCTTGATGCGCGCACCAATCGCGCGCAGAAGCACCCCAGCGTCGGGTAGCCTTCAGGGGCGGACGTGCTCACGCGGCGCCCTTGCCTGGCGCGTGCAAGGGCCTCAAGCCACGCGGGGGGAGGCATCGGGCGACCGGGAGGGAGCGGCGAGCCGGGAACCCCCGAGGTGCCCGCTACCCCCAAATTCTTCCTAGATCGCCATCCCGTAAATCCCGTAGAGCATCATCTTCGGGTTGATGGTCTTGAGCTCCACCAGCTGGCGCTTCACCTGATCGAAGCGCATGTAGAAGCGGCGGAGCCCGTAGGCCTGCATCTTGATGAGCAGCTCGGGGTCGTACCCTTCGGGGTGGGCCACGAGCCGGTCGGCGTCGGGGTTGAACGTGGTGTAGTTCTCCCAGTCATCGCGGAACAGGGTCTTCTGCCACTGGTCCTCGAAGAGCTTGCTGCCCGGGAAGGGCACGGTGATGGCGAACTTGGCGAAGTCGAGGTCGAGGTCGACGGCGAACTCGATGGTCTCGCGGGTCATCTCGGGGGTTTCGCCGGGCATGCCGATCATGAACAGGCCCACGGTCTGGATGCCCGCCTTCTTGGCGTTGTTCACACCCCAGCGCACCTTCTCGGTGGTGAGGTTCTTGTTGACGTTGCCGAGCAGCATGTCCACGCCGCTCTCGATGCCCATGAGGACGCGACGGCAACCGCCGGCGTACATGGTGCGGCAGGTCTCTTCGTCGAGCCGGTCGGCGCGGGTCTCGGAGAGCCAGACGGCCTTCTGGTCGAGCTTGCGGCGCACCAGTTCGTTGCAGAAGGGGGTGAGGTCCTTCAGCACGAGGGGGAAGATGGGGTCCACGAGGCCGACCTGCTTCACGCCGTAGCGGGTGACGAGGTGCTCGTACTCGTCCACCAGCTTGATGGGGTCGCGGCGGCGGTACACCTTGCCGCTGTGCAGGAGCGAGCAGTAGTCGCACCGGTAGGGGCAGCCGCGCGAGCCGGTCATGGTGAGCACGGGCTTGTCGACGTCGGCGAACGGCAGGAGGCCGTAACGGTGGTAGGGGAAGAGGTCCCACGCCGGGTAGGCCAGCGAGTCGAGGTCGCGGAGCAGCGCGCGGGTCTTGTTGGTGCGGGGCTCGCCGCCATCCATCCAGGTCAGGCCATCGATGCGGGAGAGGTCGGTGGTGCCGCCGTCCATCGCCTCGACCAGCTCGCACACGGTCTCTTCGCCGTCGTGGTGGATCACGAAGTCCACCGCGCCGCCCCGGAGGATGTCCTTCGCGAACACGTCGGCATGCACGCCGCCCCACACGATCTTCGTGCCAGGCGACACCGCCTTGATCATCTTCGAGAGGGTTTCGCAGGTGGGCGCGCTCGGGGTGAGCACCGTCATGCCCACGAGGTCGGGCTTGAAGCGGACGACGCGCTCGAGCACCCCGTTGGCGGTGAGCTTCTCCGCGAACATGTCCACGAAGCGGGTGTGCCAGCCCTTGGCCACCAGCGCGCCGGCGATGTACGCGATGCCCGTGGGCGGCATCGGCTCCAGAAGCTCGGCGAAGCGCCCCAGCTTCTGCATGTTCATCGACGGGTTGATCAGCAGGATGCGCAAGGGGGCCTCGGCGGGGTGGCGCAGCTTAGCCGCACAATGGCCTTGCCCTCAACCGCCTGACCGGGAATTGTGCGGGGCGCTACTGCCCGGCGACTTCGACGGATTCGAGCTTCGAGACGTTGCCGGAGCTGTCCTTGACCTGGAACGTCACGGTGGTGGTCTTGGAGGAGTCGAGCTCCTTCAGCGCGAAGATGAAGCTGCCGCCCACGGCCTTGCAGCCATCGCTGTCGCCGCTGCCGACCGTGGTGTCGAAGTTGGCGTTCTCGCTGCCGAAGCTCGCGTCGATGTAGCAGGTGCCGCCGTCGAGATCGTCGCCGTCGTCGGTGTAGGTGGCCGTGACCTGCAGCACCACGCCGATGTTGGGGTATTCCGACCACTCGCCCGCCACCTCGCTGAACACGGGAGCGCCCGGGTCGCCATCGGGGTTGCTCCCGGAGGTGTCGCCCGACTCGGCGGTGTCCTCGGCGGTGTCGCCCCAGCCGGGCTGGTCGTACCGGCCGCTCGCACCGTGGAAACGATCGCCATCGTCGGCGGTGGTGCAGGCAGACAGGAGAAGGAAGAGCATCGGGCCTCCGGCGAGCGAACGATAGCACGCTCGGGCGTGCGGTTGGAATGGGGTGCGCGCGACTGGCGTCGCCTCAGCGGCGGATCGCCCGCTTGCCCGCGAAGGTGGCGGCATCGCCCAGCTCGTGCGCGATGCGCAGGAGCTGGTTGTACTTCGCGGTGCGATCGGTGCGCGACAGCGAGCCCGTCTTGATCTGGCCGCAGTTGGTGGCCACGGCGAGGTCGGCGATGGTGGTGTCCTCGGTCTCGCCCGAGCGGTGCGACATCACGGCGCGGAAGCCGGCGGTGTGCGCCATCTCCACGGCCGCGAGCGTTTCGGTGAGGGTGCCGATCTGGTTCACCTTCACGAGGATGGCGTTGGCCACGCCCTCGCGGATGCCGCGCTCGAGCCGCTGCGTGTTGGTGACGAACAGGTCGTCGCCCACCAGCTGGGTGGTGCGCCCGAGGCGGTCGGTGACCGTCTTCCAGCTCGCCCAGTCATCCTCGGCGAAGCCATCCTCGATGCTGCAGATGGGGTACTTCGCGGCGAGGCCGGCGTAGATGTCCACCATCTCGGCGCCGGAGCGGTGGGCGCCGTCGAAGTGGTACACGCCCTCCTTGAAGAACTCGCTGGCCGCCACGTCGAGCGCGAAGAAGACTTGATCGCCGAGTCGGTAGCCGGCCCGCTCCACCGCGCTGGTGAGGAGCTGGAGCGCCTCCTCGTTGCTGCCCAGGTTGGGCGCGAAGCCGCCTTCATCGCCCACGGCGGTGTTCAGCCCGCGTTCGCCGAGCACCCGCTTGAGGTGGTGGAAGATCTCCGTGCCGGCGCGGAGCGCCTCGCCGAAGTTGTCGAACCCGGCCGGGACGATCATGAACTCCTGGCAGTCGAGGTTGTTGTCGGCGTGCGCGCCGCCATTGATCACGTTCATGAGCGGCACGGGGAGCACGTGCGCGTTGGCGCCGCCCACGTAGCGGTAGAGCGGCAGGCCCACGGAGAGGGCGGCGGCGCGGGCCACGGCCATCGACACCCCGAGGAGCGCGTTGGCGCCGAGGCGCGACTTGTTGGCGCTGCCATCGAACTCGATGAGGCGAAGGTCGATGGCACGCTGGTCGCGCGCATCGAGCCCGATGATCTGGTGCGCGATCGACTCGCTCACGTTCTTCACGGCGCGGTCGACACCCTTGCCCATCCACCGGGCCTTGTCGCCATCGCGGAGCTCGACAGCCTCGTGCTCGCCGGTGCTCGCGCCGCTCGGCACGGCCGCGCGACCGACGATGCCGCCTTCGAGCACCACCTCCACCTCCACCGTGGGGTTTCCGCGGGAATCCAGAATCATCCGACCGAACAGTTCCTGAATGCGGGCCATCGTGAGCTCCGGGTGGTGTGCGGGCTATCTCCTGCCTGTCCAGCCAGCCACCGTGCGGTCCGCGCCGCGGCCGATGTGGAACCGCTGGATCACCGCTCGTTCCGGCGATAGAGTGGGGCGGTTTCGCGCCTGGAGTCCGCATGCTTTCGGTACTGCTGCTGCTTGCGGGGGCTCAGGCCGCCGAATTCAAGTCCGCCGGAAAGGTGGCGATCTCGGCCGTGTCGGAGGTTCCGCTCTATTCCGCCGTCAATGCGGAGGATGCCGGCTGGTACGTGGAAGCCACGCTCGGAGAAAAGCCGCTGCTCCTCCGGCTCGCCACCGAGCAGGAAGGGCTCCTGCTCTGGGAGTCCGCGGCGACTCGCGCAGGCCTGAAGGTCGGCGGCCCCGAAGGCAAGCGCACGGCCCGGGTGGAGGGGCTTCAGATCGGCGAGGCGCGCTTCTCCGGCATCACGGCGCGCATCGGCCGGGGCAGCGAGCTGGGGGTGGATGGCGCCATCGGGCTCGCCGCCTTCGCCGATCTCGCATGGGCCGTCGAGCCCGCCCGCGGCACCGTCAAGCTGGGTCCGAGCGGGGCCGGCAGCGTGGCCGCCTCGGTCGGCACGCTCGTGCCGTTCACGCAGGCGCCGGAGCGCACCCAGCGCGTGGGCAAGCAGAAGGTCTCGCTCTCGGCCACCCCGCTGGTGGTGGAGGTCCGCGTGTCCGGCGTGGCCGTGCCCGCGCAGCTCCAGTCGGGCCAGAATTCGACTTCCGTGATCCGCGAGGTCGAGGAGGCGCCCTGGTTCTCGGTGCGCGGCTTCCCGATCGCGCCGGTGGCGTTCCCCGCGGTGGAGGGTGCGGTGCGCGGGGAGGGGGAAACGGAGTGGCGCGAGTTGGCCGTCGGAGGCATCACCGCCTGGACGTCGGTCGCCCGCTTCGGCATGGGTTTTTCGGCGCCCTTCGTGCCGCCCGCGCGGGTTGGGCAGGATGTGCTCGGGCGGGGCAGTCTCGGCGTGGATGCCGGGCAACACGTGGTGGCGCTCGCGCCGGCGGGCGACAGCGCCGCGGTGTCCTACGCGGAGCGGCTCGGGGCGCGGCTGAAGGCCGCCGCCGAGGAGCCCGCGCCGGCTGGCCAGGATGCCGATGCCGCGAAGGCCGCGCTCGTGGGCAAGCTCTCGCCGTGGGTCGACTTCCTGATGGCCACCGACCAGGCGGGCGCGGCGGTGGCGCCGGCCCGGCAGGTGGCCGAGGCGCGTCCGGAGCTCTGCACCGGTTGGCACGCCTACGGCAACGCGCAGCTCGCCACGGGCGATGCTGCCGGCGCCGTGGTGTCGCTCACCCGCGCGGGCGAGCTCTACCAGGCCTGGGCGAAGCTCCCCCTCGCCGAGCGCACCGAGCGCGCGGGCAACGAGGCAGTCCACAGCAAGTCGGCCGACTTCGACGGCGTGTATGCCCAGAACCACTCCTGCCACACCGCGTGGGGCGATCTGGCCCGTGCGCAGCTCGTGGCCGGCAACCCGGGCGCGGTTTCGGCCCTCTACCCGCGCTACCTCGACCTCGACGCGGGGCTGCCCCTCGCCGCCGGCTCCGCGCTGCTTCAGCTCGGCGACAAGGCCGCGGCCGAAGCCGCGTTCCGCCAGGCCGTACAGCTGAGCCTCCTGGCCGAGAGTGATGCCCGCGGCGGCATGATGCTCGCCACCCGCGAGCGCAGTACGAAGCTCGCGCTCGCCCAGGTTGATGCGGTCGCGCCGGCCAGGCGCGATGAGCTGCGCTTCCTGCACGTGTGGGCCGAGCTCCTGCGCGCGCAGGGCGGCAGCGCCGCGGTGGTGGCGGGAATGCGCGAGCACCTCACCCACAACCCCGGCTCCGCGGCCGCCTGGCTGGTGCTGGCCCGCGAGGAGGCCGCCGCCGGCACGGCGTCGGTCGAAGCGCTCGCGGCCGCCGATGCGGTGATCACCGCCCGCGCGGCGCTCACCCCCCGCTCGGGCGTGGTGCAGGCCCTCCGGGCCGAGCACCTGCGCCTCTCGGGCAAGCTCGCGGAGGCGGAAGCCGCCGCCGAGCGCGCCACCACGCTCGCGCCCTCGGAGGCGTCGGGCTGGTACGTGCGCAGCCTCGTGGCGGAGCAGGGCGGCAACGCCGAGCGGGCCGCCGATGCCCGCCGTCGTGCCTCGGCGGCCGGCGTGGCCGACCCGCTGTACGCCTCGCTGGTGAAAGGAACCTAGGCTACGCTGGGGGCGATGCTCCTGCTGCTGGCCACGACCGCCCTCGCGGAGCCCACCTACGGCGCGATGGTGGGCGGAGGGATGATCGCCGGCGAGGCGCGAGGTCTAGGCTACGCCTCGTGGTCGCCGATGGTGGCGGGCACCATCGATTGGCGCTTTGCCTGGGTGGAGGCCTGGGTGGGCCTGAGCGGCTCGGGCTTCGTCGCGCTCGATCGCCACGAGGACCCCGTTCCCGCCGCGCTCCTGCAGGGGGAGGTGGGCGTGGGGCTCGGCTCGCCCACGGCGAGCGCGGGCATCTACATGGGTGCCGGGCTCTCGGGGGGGGAGGGGGGCTTCTACGGCCGCTTCAGCTTCCCTGGGCCGACGTGGGCCCGCCGCGTGGGCGGAGAGCTCCGCGCCTTCCACCTTGGCCAGTTCGATGCCAGCGGCGTGGTGCTCATGGCGCGCGCGGAGTTCGGCGGGGAAGGCGGTCGGCGTCCGCCGCCGCCCGTCCACCACGACGCGCCCTATACCGAGTGAGGCCCCGCCACCCCGAGGAGGGCGGCTAACGGTCGTTGTCGCCGGAGGGTTTGGCGCTGGGGGCGGGGCCCGCGGGTGCGGCCGGTGCGGGCGCCGCTGGCGGCCGGCGATCGAGCCCGAGGCGGGCGAGCTCCTCGGGGCTCGTGACCACGGGGCGACGGGGGCGCGCGGCTTCGCCTTCCGGCTCGGCCTTCGGCATGCGGATGCGGGTGTTGTCGCCCGTGGCGCCCATGCCGAACAGATCGTCGAGGCCGCCGCCAGTGCCGGGGGGCTTGCGGTTCACGGGGGCGGCGGGCGGCGGGGCCGCGCGGGGCGGGGCGGGCTCGGCCGCGGGAGGGGGGATCGGGGTTTCCACCGGCGGCGGCGACGTGTGCCGTACGGGCGCCACGGTGGGTGCGGGTGCAGGCGTCGGGCGCGGAGCGAGGGGCGCGGCGGGCGCCGGCGGCGCCTCGGCGGGCGCCGGGGCTGCGCCGGGAACCTGCACGCCCGGCCGCACGGGCAGCCGCGCCACGGCGTGGACCGGGGCGCCGGGACCGAAGGTGCCGCTCGAGGGGGGGCGGGGCGGCCCGGCCTGGGGGCGGGTGGGGCGCTCCTCCGCCTTCGGCTTGAACTCGGAGGGGTGGGCCTTGCGCACCTCGCCGATGCGGAGGGCGGGGTTGATCCCGGCATCGCTGCTCTCCCGACGCGGGGGGGCCGATCCGATGTTCGGGTTCCACGCCGGCGGCTTGCTGGCCGCGGCCGGCTTGGCGGACTGCGGCGGCGAGAGGTGGGGGGCCGGTTGGCGCTGGGTGGGGATGCCCACATCGCCGAGGCCGGTGTCGGTCTGCTTGGCGTCGGGATCCCACGGGTTGGCGAGGCCGAGCCGTTCGAACATGCCGCGCCCGCTCGCGAAGGGCGGAACCCCCCAGCCGCGCGCGCCGACCCGCTCCACGAGATGCTGCCCCACGTACCGGCGCGCCGGCAGGCGGCCGAGCACCTCCTTCGCGCGGGTGTCGGGCGCCAGGCCGTCGAAGGGGTGCGGGCTCATCGCGGGGCGAGCCGGCCCACGAGGCGGGGCTCCTGAAGGAGACGCGCGGCGAGGGCGGCCACCTGGTCGCGGGTGACGCTCTCCGCGCGGCGGAGGACCGCGCGGTAGCGCGTACCGTCGAGCCCGTAGAGCTCGGAGAACGCGGCCTCGGCGGCGCGCACGCCCACCGTCTGGAGCTCGGCCTCCGCCGACCCCAGGAGCGCTGCGCGGGCACGCTCCACCTCGGCTTCGGGGAGGTCGCCCCCGGCCACCCTCGCCACGCAGGCTCGGAGCCGACGCTCGGCCTCGTCGAGGCGGGAGGGGTCGGTGGCCAGGGCACAGGTGAGCATGCCCGCCACGAGCCCATCGAGCGAGCTGGCGCCCACGGAGTAGGCCAGCCCCTCGGCCTCGCGGAGCTCCAGGAACAGGCGCCCCGCCTGGCCGCCGAGAATCTCGACGAGCACGTCGAGGGCGCCCACCTCGGGGTCGGCCACGGTGAGGCCCTCCCAGGCCATGAGGCAGTGGGCCTGATCGCGGGCGCTTCGCAGGGAGAGGCGCCCCTGCGGGATCGGGGCCGGAGGCACGGGCGGGGCGAAGGCGGGGCCCGCGGTGAGCTGGCCTTCGAGGTGGCGCAGCCGCCCGAGGGCGTACTCGGCGTCGAACTCGCCGCTGATCGCCACGACGAGGTTCCGGGGACGCGCCCAGGCGGTGTGCAGGCGGCGGAGCGTGGTGGGGCTGATTCGCTTCAACGAGCCGACGGTGCCGCTGGGATCGAGCCCCCAGGCGTGCCCGGGGAAGGCGGCGGCCCACACGGCGAGCTCGAGGCGGTCGCCGGGATCATCGTCGCGCGCCGAGAGGTCGTCGAGGAGGGCGGCGCGCGCGTGGTCGAGCTCGGTGGGCTCGAAGGTGGGCGCGAGCAGGGTGTGGAGCAGGAGCTCCAGCCCGGAGGGGAAGTTCTCGGCGGGGAGATCGGCGCGCAGCCCCTGGCTGGACCGCCCCCCGCTCGCACCGAGGGAGCCGCCGAGGTTGCTCACTGCCCGACCGAGCGCTTCGCCCGACAGGCCGCTCGCGCCGCGGGCCACGGCGCGCATCCACATGGCGGCGCGCCCGGCGAGGCCGCGCGTTTCGGCGAGCTGCCCGCCCACCCCCACGATGCGGATGGCCGCGATCGAGCCCTCGTCCTCCTCGAGGAGCACTCGCATGCCGCCCGGGAGCACGTGCCGCTGCACCTCGCGCGCCGGGCGCCGCCGGGGCGCGGGCCGCCAGGGAGGCGCCGCCTTGCCGCCGCCCCCAAGCGTGAGCGTGACGGCGCGCTCGGGGACGAGGGTGCGCGCGACCTCGTGCACCGCCTCATCCGTGACCGCGGCCAGGCGCGCGTCGTAGGCCCGCCAGGCGCTGGGGTCGCCGAAGTGTTCGAGGTAGTAGCAGGCGGCGTGGGCGCGCCCATCCGCCGTCTGGCGGCCGAAGCGGCGCTCCGCAGCGAGATCGGCGCGAGCCCGCGCGATGTGGGCGCGGGAGAGCCCGCCGCTGGCGGCCGTGGCGAGCACCTCGCTCGCGGCATCCAGCGTGCGGGCGCCGGCGCCGGGCGCCACGTGGGCATCGATGATGAAGAGGCCGCCGAGAGCCTCGCCGTCGTAGTCGGCCCTGACATCGAGGCAGCCCGGCAGCGCGCGGAGCGTGGAGACCAGCGGCGAGGCCGACCCGCCGCCGAGCGCGGTGGCGAGCACATCCCAGGTGGGGGCGTCGGCCGCGGCGATGGCGGGCGCGCCAAACCCGAACTGCACGACATGGGTGTCGAAACGTCGCCGCACGCGGCAGCTGTGCCCGCCGCGAACCAGCGCCGGGCCGCCGCGCTGGCGCACCGGGGCGTCCGGCCCCCCGCCGAACAGGCCGGGGAGCGCGGCGCGCACGCGCGCCTCGTCGAACCGGCCGGCCACGGCGAGGCAGGCGTTCGCGGGCACGTAGTGCCGCCGGTAGAAGTGGAGGAGGCGGTCGCGGTCGAGCTGGCGGACGCTGGCGACGGTGCCGATGACCGGCCGCCCGTAAGGGTGATCCGGCCAGGCCGCGGCCGCGAGGGCCTCGCCCACGACCTGCCCCACATCGTCCTCCCCGCCGCGAATCTCCTCGAGCACGACCTTGCGCTCGCGCTCCAGCTCCTCCTCGGGAAAGCGGGCGTGGCGCATCATCTCCGCCAGCACGCCCACCGCTTCGGCGGTGTGACCGCCGCGCACCGTGGCGTGAAAGACCGTTTCGTCGTGGCTGGTCCAGGCGTTGAGGTCGCCCCCCATGCCTTCGATGGCGCCGGCGCACTCGCCCACGCCGAAGCGCGCCGTGCCCTTGAACACCATGTGCTCGATGAAGTGGGCGGCGCCGGCGAGGCCCTCGGGCTCATCGCCGCTGCCCACGTTGAGCCAGAGGTATGCGGCCGCTACGTCGGGCCCCTCGTCGGGGAGCAGCACCACCCGCATGCCGTTGTCGAGCGACCCATGCCACATGCGCGGCAGTTATCCCGCCCGGCGTGTATGGCGTCTATGTCCATGTTCCGTGGTGTCGGGTGCGCTGCCCCTACTGCGCCTTCGCGGTAGACACGCGCCGCGAGCCCGACGAGGCCGGCTGGGTGGCTGGGGTTCTGCGCGACTGGGCGCGCGAGGCGCCCTTCTTCGTCGGAGCGCCCACTACGCTCGCGTTCGGCGGCGGCACGCCCTCCCGGGCCGATCCCGCATCGCTCGCGGCAGTGGTGCGCGCGGTGGCGCCGTCGGGCGAGGTATCGATGGAGGCCAATCCGGAGGACGTGACGCCGGAGCGCCTCGCGGCGTGGCGCGGCCTCGGCGTCACGCGGCTCTCCCTGGGGGTGCAGACCTTCAGTCCGGCCCTGGCGCCGCGACTCGGCCGCGCGCACAGCGCGAGACAAGCGGTCGCAGCGCTCGGCGAGGCGATCGCCGCCGGATTCCGCAGCGTGAGCGCGGACCTCATCTTCGGGCAGGCGGGCCAGGAGGTGGCAGCCCTCCTCGACGACGTGGAGGCCGCTGTGGCCGCGGGGGTCGGCCACGTCTCGCTGTACGCGCTCACGATCGAGGAGGGCACTCCCTTTGCCGCTCGCGCGGGGATGGCGGTGGACGAGGACCGCTGGGTGGAGCTGCAGGAAGCCGCCGTGCGCCGCCTCGGGGCCCTCGGTTTCGAGCAGTACGAGGTGAGCAACTTCGCGCGGCTGGGGCACCGGTCGCAGCACAACGAACACTACTGGCGGGCGCGGTCCTGGGCCGGACTCGGTCCCTCCGCGCATGGGTGGCGGCCCGATGGCACCCGCACGGCCAACCCTTCCGGCTTCGGCGAATGGAGCGAGGGGCAGCCGCCGGAGTGCGAACGCCCCACGCCGCAGGCCCTGCTCTTCGAGCTGGTCTGGTCCACGTTGCGGCACGTGGAAGGGGTGGATGGGCCCGAGCTCGCCGCCCGGACCGGATTCACCTTGCGCGCCCCTCCGCGCCTCCTCGAAGTCGGGCTTCTGCGCTGGGAGGGGCACCGGCTCTGCCTCGCCCCCACGGCGTTTCCGATCTCCGACGGGGTCGTGCGCGCCGTCGTCGACGCCACGCTCGCCTGATCTTCGCTGGCGGGGGTGCGACCGATCCGCCGGCTGGTCGAGCAAGTCTTTGGTACGTGCCTTGCTTCCCCCGTGCCGCGGGTCATAATGGCGGGCCGAAGGGGGGAGGGGAATGAGCGGTGCACCCGATGACCCGCAGTCCGAAGAGGGGGCGCTGAGCATCGACATCGACCCGGAGCTCATCGCCGCGGCGATGAACGCGGTCGACCGCCGTTCGCGAAAGCGAAAGAAGGCCACGTTTGCCCCGAGTCGCCTGCAGGAAGAAACAGGCGATCCCGTCACCGTAGACCTTGAGAACCCCGAGCCTCGCCCATCGCCCCCGCTCCCGCGCACCGTCGGGCCGGCCGAATCTGCGCCGCAGGCCCCTGCGGTGGGGCCGCACGCTGTGGATGTGCAGCTGCTCAACCTTCGCCTGCGCGATGCCCAGGAACGCCTGCGCCGCGCGGAGGGCGAGATCGGCGCGCTGAGCGCGGAGCGCGCCTCGTTGGAGCGGCAGGTGCGCGAGCTGCGCGACTCCGTGCAGCGGCAGGCGCTTGAGGCGGATGCCATCCGGGCGCGGAACCGGAAGGAGAGGGAGGAGCTGGAACGTTCGGTGGAGGAGCGGGTGTTGCGCGCCTTCTTCGAGGTGGGGGACAACGTGGAGCGCGGCATCGCCCACGCGGGTCAGGACCCGCAGCGGGTGGCGCAGGGACTGCTCATGATCCACGAGCAGTTTCACGGATTGCTGCGCCGGTTCGGCGTGGAAAAGATCGACGCATCACGCGGCGCACTGTTCGATCCGGCCCAGCATGAGGCCATCCTGCACGCAGCGAGCGAAACCGTTCTTCCCGGCTGCATTCTGGATCAGGTTACGAGCGGGTTCGTGCTCCGCGGCCGCATGCTGCGGCCGGCTCGCGTAGTCGTCGCCTCCGGCGGCGATGTCAAGGAATGATAGACTGCTCCCCCCCGATTGAGGAAGGCCCATGGGCAAAGTGATTGGTATTGACCTCGGCACGACCAACTCGTGTGTGGCGATCATCGAGGGCGGTGAACCGCTGGTCATTCCGAACGATGAGGGGGCCCGAACCACGCCGTCGGTTGTCGCTTTCCCTCGCGAGGGCGAGCGGGTCGTCGGTGCAATCGCACGGCGGCAGGCCGTTACCAACGCGGTGCGCACCGTGCACGGCGCCAAGCGCCTCATCGGCCGGCGTTTCGAAGATCCCGAGGTGGTGCAGACCCGCGAGACCGTGTCCTATGAGGTGAGCCGCGCTCCGAACGGCGATGCGTGGATCGACATCGGCGGCACGCAATACTCGCCCCAGCAGGTGTCCGCGATGATCGTGGACCGCATGAAGCAGACGGCGGAGGCCTACCTCGGCGAGCAGGTCACCGAGGCCGTCATCACGGTCCCCGCGTACTTCAACGACGCCCAGCGCGCCGCCACGCGCGATGCGGGCAAGATCGCCGGCCTCGAAGTGCTCCGGGTCATCAACGAGCCGACAGCGGCGGCGCTCGCTTACGGGCTCGGCAAGACCGGGCACGAGCGGGTGGCGGTGTTCGACCTTGGCGGCGGCACGTTCGATATCTCCGTGCTCGAGATTGACAACGGCGTCTTCGAAGTGCGCTCCACCAACGGCGACACCTTCCTCGGCGGCGATGACTTCGATGCGCGCGTGGCGCAGTTCCTCGTGTCCTCCTTCCGCGAAGAGACGGGGATCGAGCTCTCGGGCGATGTGGTGGCGCTGCAGCGCATTCGTGAGGCGGCCGAGAAGGCCAAGCATGAGCTCAGCTCGGTGAACGAAACCGAGGTACACCTTCCCTTCCTCGCGGTGGCTGCGGATGGCCCCCAGCACTTGATGTGCTCGCTGAGCCGCGCGCAGCTTGAGGGTCTGGTGGCCGACCTGGTCGATCGCCTCGATGCCCCCTGTCGGGCGGCGCTCCGCGATGCGCGGCTCGAAGCGAAGAGCCTCGATGCCGTGCTCCTCGTCGGCGGCATGACCCGCATGCCCCGCATCCAGGAGAAGGTGGCCGAAATCTTCGGCATGGAGCCGGAGCGCGGCGTGAACCCCGACGAGGTCGTGGCCGTGGGCGCCGCCATCCAGGCCAGCGTGCTCAAGGGCGAGGTGAAGGATGTCCTCCTCCTCGACGTCACCCCGCTCTCCCTCGGCATCGAAACGGCCGGCGGCATGTTCGAGCCGGTCATCGCGCGGAACACCACCATCCCCTGCCGCAAGAGCAAGATCTTCACGACCGCGCTCGACAACCAGGACATGGTCCGCGTCCACGTCTTCCAGGGCGAGCGTGAGATGTCGGAGGACAACAAATCCCTCGGCATCGTGGAGATGCGCGGCCTCCCGCCCGCGCCCCGCGGCGTACCGGAGATCGAGGTCATCTTCGAGCTCGACAGCAACGGCATCCTGAACGTGCATGCCCGCGACCGGGGCACCGGCCGCCAGCAGAGCACCCAGATCATGAGCAACTCCGGTCTGAGCATGCACGACATCGAGGAGATGATCGTGGAGGCGGAAGCCCACCGCGCTGCCGACCGCGATCGCCGTGCGTTGGCCGAGGAGCGCAACCACATCGACGGCCTGATCTACACCACGCGCCGCAGCCTCGAAGAGTACGCGGCGAGCGTGGGCGCGGCCGATGCGATGCAGATCCGCGAGGCCATCCACCAGGCCGAGTCGGTCATCGAAACGAAGAACCCCGATGCTCTGGCGCGGGCCCGCGAGCAGCTTGGTCTCGCGGCGCAGCGCCTCTCCGAGAGCATCTACGCGAGCGCCCGGCAGGATGGCGCAGCGCTGGCCGCGGGCGGGTTTGCGCAGCCCGACACCACGATCGAAGAGGACATGCTCGACGAGTAGGCGTGAGGGGTCCCCCGGCGGGTTATCCCCGCCCGCGGAGTAGAAGTGGCCCGACGCGACTATTACGCAGTGCTGGGAGTGGCGCGAAACGCCAGCCCCGACGAGGTGAAAACGGCTTTCCGTGCCCTCGCCATGCGCTGGCATCCTGACCGGAATCCGGGGGATGCGCAGGCCGAGGTGCGCTTCCGCGAAATCGCGGAAGCCTGGGATGTGCTCGGCGATCCGGAACATCGCGGCCGCTACGATCGCCTCGGGTCGCTCTACACGCACGATGGCAAGCCGCCCCGGCCGGAGGAGCTCAACGAGATGTTCCTCGATGCGCTCGGGGGGCTCTTCGGCAGGAAGAAGGCGGGCGACCGGGGGGAGGACCTGCGGTACACCCTGCAGCTCACGCTCGAAGAGGCGGCCTCCGGCACGGAGCGCACCGTGGGCATCCAGCGCAACCTCGTGTGCCGGGAGTGCTCAGGCTCGGGGGATGCGGCGGAGGGCCGCGTGCCGTGCGAGCCGTGCAGCGGCACCGGGCGCTCCAGCACCCGCCGCTTCCTCCGTAACGACTGCGCGCATTGCGCGGGGAAGGGGTACCGACCGGTGGCGCGGTGCGGCCGGTGTGGCGGCGAGGGGCGGCGCGGGTCCGAGGAACAGCTCCGCATCAAGGTGCCAGCCGGGGTGGCCACGGGCCAGAAGCTGAAGCTGCGCGGGAAGGGGAACGACGGGCCGGGGGTGCTTGGGGGTTTGCAGGGCCCGCCGGGTGATCTCCTCGTGGTCGTGGATGTGGAAGAGCATGCGCTTTTCCGCCGGCGCGGCAACGACCTGCTCTGCGAGGTGCCCATCCGCTTCGTGGATGCGGCGATCGGCGCGGAGATCACGGTGCCCACCCTCGATGGCACCACGCGCATCCGGGTGCCGCCCGGAACGCAGTCGGGCAAGTCCTTCCGCCTGCCCGGGCGGGGCCTGCCTTCGCCGGATGGGGCGGCGCGGGGCGACCTGCACGCGCGGGTGCTCGTGGAGGTGCCGGCCATGCTCTCTCCGGAGGCGATGGTCGCGCTGGAGGAGTTTTCGCGGAAGGCCGGAGAAACTGCACATCCGCGGCGGTCGGCCTGGCTCGATGCGCTGCGGGAACGGGGTCAATGATGGCGTGGTGGGGTCTCCTGTGCGGGTTGGCGCTCTGGTCGCCGGTGCACGCGGCAAGTGGTCCGCCGGCGGTGGTGCGCAACGCGGCGTCGGCGGAGTCGCCACGGGCGGCGGCGGCCCTCCTCGTGGAAGCCCAGGCCGCGGCCACCCCCGATGACCTGCCGTGGCTCGTGCTCTACGCCTCCGAGTACGCCCGCCTCGCGGGAGACACGGGGCCCGCGCGCGAGGGCTTCACCCGCGTGGCCGCCGACTTCGCCGCCCACCCCGCGCGCGAGCCCGCCAAGGTGGGGCTCGCAGTGCTCAACGCCAACGGTCGGGCCGATGGCAACACGCTCGCCACCCTCGAGTTGATCTCCGAAGCCGGGGTGCCCGGCTCGCTCAACGCCGATCGCTGGCTGCTCGTCGCGGCGGCGCGTGAAGGCGGGGGCGATGCCGCCAACGTCCGCGAGGCCCTTCGCCGCGCGGAGGCCTCGGGTCGGGGCACGAGCCAGTCGGCGCGCGTGTCGGCAGCGGCGACAGAGCTCCGCAAGCGGCTGGGGCCCGGCACCGCGGGCCCCCGGAAGGAGGCAGCCGACGGGCGGCCGGCCGATCTCGTCGCCATCGAAGCCATCCGGGCGGATCTCGTTGCGCAGCGCTTCAGTGCCGTGTCGGATGCCTCCACCGCTTTCGCGGCCGCGTGGCCTGACTCGCCGTTCAAGGCCGAGGCGGACTACGCGGGCAAGCGGGCGGCCCGGAAGACGCCCATCCGTCGCAACGTGGTGGCGGTCGTCCTGCCGCTCACGGGCGAGTACGCCCTGCCCGGCGGGCAGCTCCGCGATGCCATCAAGCTGAGCGCCGAGACGCTCGGCGGCATCGAGCTCGTGGTGTCCGACACCGGCGGGTCGGCGGAGGGGTGCAAGGCGGCCGTCGAGAAGGCGGTCGTGGAGCTCGGAGCGGCCGTGGTGCTCGGGCCGCTCACCCGCGAGGAGTCGCTGGGCTGCGCTCCCACGGCGCAGGCGCTGCACACCCCCATGCTCCCCTTCACGAGCGCGGAGGATGTGCTCCTGGTGGGCGATCAGCTCTTCCGGGCCTACCCGGCCGTTTCCGACCAGCTCTCCGCCCTGCTCGACGAGATGATGGGCGCCCGGGGGTGGGGCCGCTTCGCCATCGCGAGCCCCCGCAACGCCTTCGGTGAGGGGGCCGCCCGCACCTTCACCGCGCTCGTGGAGGCCCGCGGTGGCGCCATCGCAGCCACCGCCGACTACGACCCCGCCTCGACCGACTTCCGATCCGTGGCGAAGGTGCTCGGCCGCAAGGACTACAAGGCCCGCGCGGGCGAGTTCGCGGCGGTGAAGGGCTCGGCCGCGAGGTCCGGCGGCGATCCCACGAAGGCCACCCTCCCCCCCAAGATCGACTACGACGCCATCTTCGTGCCTGATGGCTACCAGCGCGCTGCGCTGCTCGCCTCTGCCTTCGCCTTCGAGGAGTTCCCCATCGGCGGCTTCCGCCCCCGCCGGGATGATGTTCCGCTCGGCCTCGTGGGCCTCAACGCCTGGAACAATCCCGAGTGGCCTCGCCGAGGCGGGGACTACGTACAGGGCAGTCTGTTCATCGATGCCTTCCGGTCCGACGACCCCCGGCCCGAGGTGCGCGACTTCGTGGAGCGCTGGCGGGATCGCGGTGCGGGCGATCCCGGTGTGGTGCAGGCGGTGGGCTTCGACGCCCTTCGCGTGGCCGCCGCCGCGTTGCGCGCGGAGGGGCCCGACGTGGCGGCCAACCTGCTCGCGCTCGACCTGCTGCCCACGCTCACGGGCATCCACGGATTCACCCCCGAGCGGGCGGCGCGCCGCGACTGGACCCTGCTCACGGTGCGGAGCGGCGCGGTGGCCGCGCTCTACGCGGACGGAGCGAATGCCCCGTAGCCCGCGGCGCGGCGTGGAGAACGAGGGCGAGGCCTGGGTGGTCGAAACGGCGCGGGCCCTGTTCCCGCTGGAAACGTCCGGCGTCGGCATCGGCGATGACGCCGCCGTGCTGCCCCTCGGCAACGTCGTCACCATGGACACCATGGTGGAGGGCGTGCACTGGGATGCCCGCCTCTCCCCGGCCGACGTGGGGTGGAAGCTCGCGGCCGTGAACGTGTCGGACATCGGGGCGATGGGCGGCCGGCCCCGGTGGGCCACGCTCTCGCTCACGCTTCCGCGACCCCTCGATCGCGACTGGGTCGGCGCCTTCTACGGAGGGCTCGCGGAGGCGTTCGCGGCCTACGGGGTGGCGCTCGTGGGCGGGGACACCACGCGGGGACCGGCGCGCGTGGCCGCCCTCACCGTCGGGGGCACGGTCTCGCGTCCCGTGCTCCGCTCGGGCGCCCGGCCGGGCGATGAGCTCTGGGTCACGGGCGAGCTCGGGCGCAGCGCGCAGGCCTTCCTCCGCTCCGAATGCAGCGCGGAAGCGCTGGCCTGGTTCCGCCGTCCGCGTCCACCAGTGGCCTTCGGCGCGGCGCTCGCCGAGGCCGGACTCCCCACCGCGATGATGGACCTGTCCGATGGGCTCGCCGCCGACCTCCATCGGCTGTGCGCCGCGTCGGGATGTGGCGCGCTCGTAGAGCCATACGCCCTGCCTACTACCGGCACTATTGCGGAGGCCGTCGCCTTCGGTGAGGACTTCGAATTGCTGTTCACTGCCGCCGCGGGCGAGGATGTTGCGATATGCTCGCTCGCGGAGAAGTTCGAAACCCGTGTCTCGAAGGTTGGAATCGTGAGGGGCTCCCCAGTCGTGAGCCTGATCGGCCTTGAATGGCCGCGGTCACTGTTCAGTCATTTCGAGCGGGAGTCGTCCTGAACGACTCTGTCGCCACGGGAGCCCTGCTCCTGGCCTTGCTGGGCGTGTCGGCGTTCTTCTCCGCGAGCGAGGCGGCGCTGTTTTCGTTGCAGCGGGTGGACCGTGAGGCGCTCAAGGAGGATGAGGTCGTCGGCGAGACCATCCGCCACCTCCTCGCCCAGCCCCGCCGCCTGCTCGCGGCGCTCTTGATGGGGAGCGAGGTGGCGAACATCGCGCTGGCGTCGGTGTCCGCGGCGCTCACCCGCGCCGCCTTCCCCGAGTACCCCTGGCTCAGCGTGGTGCTCGTCGCGCCGGTGATCATCCTCTTCGGCGACATCACGCCGAAGACCCTCGGCATCCGCTTCTCCCGCCGACTGGCGGCCACCGTGGCCCGGCCCATCTCCTTCTGGAGCGAGCTGGTGAGCCCGGTGCGGTTCCTGCTTACCTCCGTGGCCGACGCCGTCCTGAAGGTCTTCGGCGTGGTGCAGCCCAAGCAGACGGAGGCGCTGAAGGAAGCCCAGCTCCGCACGCTCATCGACCAGGGGCTGCAGGTGGGCGTCATCGAGCCCATGGAGCAGGACCTCATCCACCGGGTCTTCGAGTTCGGCGACCTCCCCGTCTCCCGGCTCATGACTCCCCGGCCGGACATCTTCTCGGTGTCGATCACCACGCCCTGGCCGGAGCTGCTCGCGAAGATCAACGACGCCCGCTACAGCCGCGTGCCCGTCTGGCACGGCTCGCCCGAGAACATCCTCGGCATCCTGATGATGAAGGACCTCCTGCGCCTCCGGGGCGCCCCGCCGCCCAACGCGCGGCAGCTCCAGAAGATGCTCCACCCCGCGCTCTTCGTGCCGCCGAGCAAGCGCTCGCAGGACCTGTTGCGGGAGTTCCGCCAGAAGAACATCCACCTCGCCGTGGTCGTGGATGAGCACGGCTCCTGCGTGGGCCTCGTCACGCTCGACGACATCCTCACCGAGATCGTCGGCGCGGTGCACGACGAGAGCGACAGCGTGGAGAAGGATGCCGTGGAGATCGCGCCGGGGGTGTTCACGGTGCGCGCCGGCATGGATGTGGATGACTTCGCCGCGCGCTTCGAGGTGGAGCTGCCCGAGGGCGAGTACACCACGCTCGGCGGCTTCGTGTTCCACACGCTGGGCAACGCGCCCACCAAGGGCGACGAGGTGGAGTGGCAAGGGCGGAAGTTCCTCGTGCAGGGCGTGGAGGGGCGCCGGATCACCGAGGTCGCGGTCACCTTCGCCCCCGGAGACCGGCCCGCGCCGGAGGTGGCGCCGTGAACGCGATCGCCTCGATCGAGCCGGTGCTGTCGTTGCCCACGGCGTTCATTCTCCTCGCCGTCGGGGTGACCACGCAGGCGCTCTTTGCCGGCACCGAGATCGCGCTGATGGGTGCCGATCGCCTCGTGCTCCGTGCGCGCGCCGAGGAGGGCGACAGCGCCGCCCGCCGCGTGCTCCAGCTGCTCGAACGCCCCTCCCGCCTCGTGAGCACCTGCCTCGTGGGCGTGGCGCTCGGCAGCGTCTTCGCGGCCACGGTGTTCACCGACATCGCCGGTCACTTCACCAGCAACCCCACGCTCGCCGCCGCGATCGCGTTCCCGCCGATCGCCATCATCTTCGCCGAGCTCATTCCCAAGGCCCTCTTCCACCAGTACGCCACCGCGCTCGCGCCGCGCCTCATCGTGCCGCTTCTGGCCATGAGCACGGTCCTGCGCCCGCTGCTGTGGGCCACCGAGGTCATCACGCGGGGGCTCTCGCGCGCGTTCGGGGTGAAGGAGGGCGAGGGGCACGGGGGCGTGCGCCGCGAGGACATCCAGCTCCTGTTCGACACCTCGCCGTCGGCCGACATCCAGGCCGAAGAACGCGAGATGATCCTGCGGGTGTTCAACTTCAGTGAAACGCTCGTTCAAGATGCGATGGTGCCGCTCATCGATGTGGTGTCCGTGCCGGAGAGCGCCACCGTGGCGGAGGCCGTGCTGATCGCCGCCGAGCAGGGGTTCTCGCGGCTCCCCGTGTACCGCAAGCGCGTGGATCGTATGGTGGGCGTGGTCACCCACGGCGACCTGATGTTCGCCCCCGACTCGAACGCCACGGTGGGGAGCGTCATGCACGAGGTCGTCTTCGTGCCGGAAACGAAGCGGGTCGACCAGCTCTTCCTCGAGCTCCGCCGGCGTCGGCAGCGTCTTGCCGTGGCGGTCGACGAGTACGGCGGTGGCGTGGGCGTCATCTCCATCGAGGACATCCTCGAGGAGCTGGTGGGCGACATCGAGGACGAGTTCGACCGCCGCCGCCCGCTCATTCGTCGCAGCGGCGAGCGCGAGTGGATCGCCTCGGCGCGGGTGGAGACCGAGGCGCTCAAGTCGGCGACGGGGTTTGAGCTGCCCGAAGGCGACTACGAAACCGTGGCGGGCTTCGTGCTCGCGCGGCTCGGCCACGTGCCGGCCGTCGGGGAGAGCGTCACCCAGGCGGGTTGGCGCTTCGAGGTCACCAAGGCCAACGAGCGCGCCATCCTCGAGGTCGTGATCTCCGCCCCGGTGGAGAAGCCCGGCACGGTCGCCCGATGATGCGGCCCGCGCTGGTGTGGACGGACACCGCGCTGAGGTTCGGCGTGGACCGCCAGCAGGTGCAGGCGGTGGTCCGGTCGCCGGAGCTCTCGCCGGTTCCGCTCGCGCCCGCCTGGCTGGTGGGGGTCATCAACCGGTTCGGCCGCGCGGTGGCGGTGGTGGACGTGGGGCTGCTTGCCGGGTTGAAGGCCGGGTCCCACCCCACGCAGCAGGTGGTCATCGTCGAGGGGAGCTGGGGGGAGCTGGGCGTAGCCCTGGCCGAGACGCCCACCGACGAGCTGTACGGCCCCCTCGCGGCCGGCGAGGGCCTGTTTGATGCCGTGAGCGTGCCCGTGGGGCTGCGGCTCATCTCGCCCGAAGGGCTGGCTCGGAGCCTGTCCACCAAGCTCGGCGCCCCCCATGCATGACCCCCGCTACCGTCAGCTCTTCTCGCGCGAAGCCGCCCGTCGGCTCGACGAGCTGGAGGAGTGCCTCGCAGTGTCGGCCCCGCCCGACTTCGCCGTCATGCTGCGCGGGCTGCACACATTGAAGGGGATGGCCGCCTCGATGGGCGCCGCTTCGATGGTGGCGGTGGCCCACGCCGCCGAGGACCTCTGCGTGAGCGGTCAGGCCGATCCGCGCGCCTGGGCAGACGACTCCCAGCGCCTCCTCATCGAGGGCCTCGACCGCCTCCGCATGCAGACGACCGCCGTGACCGACGGCACCGAGCCGCCGGGCGCGGAGAACTTCGAGGAGCGCGTGCGGGCCCACCTTCGCACCGGCTCCACCTTCGCCTTCCGCCTCGTGCGCGACATGGAGGCCGAGCCGGCGCCGGCTGCCCTCGGCGAGAGCGTGCGGGCGCTCAGCGGCGTGCAGGCCGCCATCGCCGATGCTTTCTCGGCCGCGCGCCGCTTGCGCCAGCTCTCCGACGGGCCCGCGTCCGAGGAGGTGAAGCGCCTCGAAGCCTCCCTCGGTCGGGTGTACGACGAGCTGGTGCCCCTGCGTGAGGTGGCCTTCGGCTGCGTGGTCCCGGCGCTGCGCCGCCAGGTTCGCGGGGTGGCCGAACGAACGGGGAAGCTCGCCCAGCTCATCGTGAGCGGCGAGGAGGTGCGGGTGGATGGCTCGTTGCTCTCCCGGCTGATGGGGCCGCTGAGCACGCTCGTGTCCAACGCCGTCGTGCACGGCGTGGAGTCCGAGGCCGTGCGCCTGGAGGCAGGCAAACGTCGGGCAGGCCGCGTGACGGTGTCGGCGGAGCGGGTGGGTCGGGCGCTTGCGGTGGTGGTGGACGACGACGGCGCCGGGTTCCGGTCGCCGCCGGCCGTCGGTGCCGCGCAGCCCGGGGGGCCCGTCGGCGTGGATGCCGGTCGAGGCGTCGGGCTCGACGCCGTTCGCCAGGCCGTGGAGGAGCTGTCGGGCTCGCTCACGGTGGAGAGCACCCCGGGTGCGGGCACGCGGGTGCGATTGCAGCTCCCGGTCCTCGCCGACCTCGTGGAGCTCACGATCGTGGAGGCCGGGCGCTACCGCCTCGCCGTGCGCAAGAGCGTGGTCGACCCCCGCCCCCCGCCGGCAAGCGCCGCGGCCACCGGGCTCCTCGGTCTCCCCACCTCGGGCGCCGTGCGCATCCGCCTCACCGATGGGCGCGTGGTCGACGTGGACCGCGTGCTCGACGAGGGGGCCTACCTCGTGGCGCCGCCGCCCTTTCCGTTGAACCGCATGCCGTGGATCCGCGGCACCGGCGTGGCGCCGGAGGGGCACATCTTCTTCCTCGTGGAGCCGTGATGAAGGCGGTCGTGATGCGCGCCGACTGGGATCCCCGCGCGGAGGCCCGCCTCTCCGAGGCGCAGGTGCGGGACCGCAAGGCTCCCGCCAACCTCGTGTGGCGCCGGCCCTCCTTCGCCTGGGAGGAGCTGCCGATGCCCCGGCCCGGGGTGGGCGAGGTGCTCCTGCGCGTGCGCCGCTGCGGGGTGTGCGGCAGCGACACCCACTGCTACGAAACCGACGCCGAGGGCTACGTGCTCTTCTCCGGCCCCACGCGGCTCCCCTGCGTGGTGGGGCACGAGTACTCCGCGGAGGTCGTGGAGCTGGGCCCCGGGGTGCAGGCGCTGCGGGTGGGCGACCTCGTGTGTGCCGAAGGCATGCTGGGCTGCGGAGTGTGCGAGGCCTGCCGCGTGGGCCGGCCCAACCAGTGCCCGCGACTGGAAATGGTGGGCTTCTCGGCCCCCGGGGCCTATGCCGAGTACATCGTGGCGGGCGAGCGGTTCCTGTGGAACCTGCGCTCGCTCGCCGAGCGATTGGGGAGCGCCGAGTCCGCGCTCGACCACGCCGCGCTGGTGGAGCCCATCGGCTGCGCCTTCAACGGGATGTTCGTGTCGGCGGGCGGGCTCCTGCCGGGCGGGTGGGTGGGCGTCTTCGGGTGCGGCCCGATCGGGCTTGGCGCCATCGCGCTCGCGCGCGCCGCGGGCGCCGCCGGTATCGCTGCGTTCGATGTCGTCCCCGAACGGTGCGCGCTCGCTGTCGAGCTCGGCGCCGACGTGGCCCTTCACCCCGGCGAGTGTGATCCGGCCGATGTCCTGCGCACCATGAGCGGCGGCTGGGGCGCCGACATGGTGGTGGAGGCCGCCGGCGCGGCGCACCACACCATGCCCGCCATCGAGCGGTCCTTCGCGCCCGGCGGGCGCATGGTCTACCTCGGCCGCACCGGCCAGCGCGCGCCGGTCATGCTCGACGTGCTGGTCACCCAGGCGGCGGGAATCGTGGGCGCGCGGGGGCACGTGGGCGGGGGCTGCTTCCCGCGCATCCTGCGCCTCATGGAGCGGGGCCGGTTGCCCGTGTCCGCGATGATCACGTGCCGCTTGCCGTTCGTTCGTACGCTCGATGCCCTCGAAGCGAGCACAGATCGACGCAACGGGAAGGTGCTCGTCGGCTACGACGACGTTTGACCGACGGGCCGTCGCCGTGGTACATGCCCCGGAAGATCACGCTGGACGAGTAGCACATGGGCAAGGCGATCGGGATTGACCTCGGCACGACCAACTCGTGCGCCGCGATCGTCGATGGCGGCAAGCCGCGCGTCATCACCTACAAGGGCGGGCAGTCCACGATTCCGTCGGTCTTCGCAATCGATGAGAAGGGCGATCGCCTCGTCGGGCACGATGCGAAGAAGCAGGCGCAGCTCAACCCGACCAACACGGTCGCGGCGGCCAAGCGGCTGATCGGCCGCAACTACCACAGCAAGACCATCGAAAAGGTGAAGCAGGTCTTCACCTACGAGCTCGTGGAGGGTGAGTCTTCCGAGGTGCTGATCAAGGTCCGCGACCAGATCTTCACTCTCGAGCAGATCAGCGCGGCCATCCTCCGCAAGATCCGCGAAGTGGCGGAAGAGGCGCTCGATGCCGAGGTGGATCAGGCGGTCATCACCGTTCCGGCCTACTTCAACGATCGTCAGCGACAGGCCGTGCGCGCCGCGGGCAAGCTGGCGGGCCTGAAGGTGCTGCGGGTGCTCAACGAGCCCACGGCGGCGGCGCTCGCGTACGGTCTGGGAAAGAACCTCAACCAGCGCATCGCGGTCTACGACCTCGGCGGCGGCACGTTCGACATCAGCGTCATCGACATCAAGGAGCGCATCTTCGAGGTCATCGCCACGGGTGGCGACACCTTCCTGGGCGGGGTCGACTTCGATGATCGTGTGATGCAGTGGGTGCTCGAGTCCTTCCAGAAGGCCCACGGGATCGACCTCAGCTACGATCGTGTGGCCATCCAGCGCATCCGCGATGCGGCGGAAACCGCAAAGATCGAGCTGTCGAGCGTGATGCGCACCCGCATCCACGTTCCGTTCATCACGAAGAACGACACGGGCGGCGGGCTGGATGTGGACATGGAGCTCACCCGCGAGCGGCTCGAGGAGCTGTGCGCGGATCTCGTGGACCGCACCATCCAAACGGTGGAGCGCATCTTCCGCGAGGCCGGCACCACCCGCCCGCAGATCGATGAGGTGCTGCTCGTTGGCGGGCAGAGCCGCATGCCGCTCGTGCAGCGGCGAATCACCGAGTTCATGGGCAAGCCGCCCAGCAAGGGTGTGCACCCCGACGAGGCGGTGGGCATCGGCGCCGCCATCATGGCGAACTCGCTGGCCGCGGTTCAGTCCAGCGATGATGTCACCCTGCTCGACGTGCTCCCGATGCCCATCGGCATCAACAAGGTCGATGGGTCCATGCACGTGCTGTTCCAGAAGAACCAGCCGCTGCCCGACTACAAGACCCGCACGCTGACCACGAGCAAGGACAACCAGCGCTCGATCATGCTCCGCATCTACCAGGGCGAAGCCGCGATCTGTGCCGACAATGAGCTGCTGGGTACCTTCGTCTTCAACAACATCCGCGCCGCGCCCAAGGGCAAGGTTCAGATCGAAGTCACCTTCCACATCGACAGCGAAGGCATCCTCAACCTCACCGCGCGCGACAAGCAAACCGGCCAGACGGTGGAGAGCACGCTGAAGCTCGGCAAGTCGAACGAGGGGGACAAGGATGAGAAGTCCGCCGCGAAGGCCGCGGGGGGGGCGGCTCCGGCTGCCGCTCCGGCTGCGGCTCCCGCTCCTGCACCGGCTCCGGTGGCGCCCGCCGCGTTCACGATGCCGCAGTCTTCAATCGCGGCCAGCCTCGGCAGCGATGCCGCGGCGCCCCCGCCCCCCTCGGCGGATGGGGAGCACGTCGTCGGTCGGCGGCCGAGCAGGCCGGTCGATGCGCCGACGGACCACTCCGAGGCCCTTCGCGCCGAAACCACGGCCACCGTCACCCGTGGCGAAACCACGAAGACGGAGCGTGCGCCTGCGGAAGCGGCAACGTCCGCATCCACGCCGCCGACGTTCACGGTCCCGCCCGCTGCGGCGGCTCCCGACGGCCTGTGGGGCAAGGTGACCGCCTGGTTCAAGGGCATGTTCGGCGGTGGCTGAGCCGGCGCTCTCGGGCGCCCTCGGGGATGAAGCCACACGCCACGTGCTCCGCGAGGGCATCGTGGTGGTGCTCGTGCGCCCGCTCCAGTCGGGCAACGTGGGGGCCACCGCGCGGGCCATGAAGAACATGGGGCTCCGCCGCCTCGTGGTGGTGGCGCCCCCGGCCTTCGATCTCGACCGTGCGCGGTGGATGGCGCCCGGCGCGGAGGAGCTCCTCAACGAGGCCGCGTACGTGGCCACGGTGGCCGAGGCGGTGGCCGGTTGCCGCTACGTGATCGCGGCCACCGCGCGTCGGCGGCACAGCCCCTGGCCCACGATGGAGTCGGAGGGCTGCGCGCTCCGCTGCTTCGAGGGCGAGGGCCCGGTGGCGCTGCTCTTCGGGCCGGAGGACCACGGCCTCGCCAACGACGAGATCGCCCACGCCCACGCCCTGGTGCACATCGCCACCGATGCCCACGCGAGCCTCAACGTGTCGCAGGCCGTGCTGCTGCTCGGCAGCTTCATCCACACGGAGGCGCGCCGCCGCGGCTTCGTTCCCCGCGTGGAGGGGCCGGGCCGCCGGGGTGGGCCGGGGCGGGGGCCCGCGCCCCATGCGCACGACGCCCGCCTCACCGCGCCGCTCGGCGATGTGGAGCCGCTCGTCACGGAGTGGATGGAAACGCTCGACCTCAGCACCTACCTCGTGGGGCATGAGCCGCTGCTCGTGCAGAGCACGCTCCGACGCATCCTCGAGCGCGCGACGCTCGATGCGGGCGAGGTGTCGATCCTCCGCGGGCAGCTGCGAAAGCTGCGCTGGAAGATGCGGAGCTGAAGGTTCGGGGCGGGGACCGACCTCCCCGGCGTGCGGCCCCCCGGGCGGGGAGCCCGCGGGCGCCTACTCCTCCTTGAACTGCAGGACCATGCCGCGGTTGCCCGAGGCCCAGAGGTTGCTGCCGCTCACGCCGTGTACGGCGTAGAGCGCGTTGTCCACGCCGGTGTAGAGGCGCTCCCAGACCCCGCCCACCTGGCGCAGGGCGAGGCCGTTGCTGCCCACGGCCACGACCAGGCCTTCCTGCGGCGCGAAGACGGCCCACAGCGTTTCGGTGGTGGGGACCTCCTCCACGCTCCACGCGCTGCCATCCCAGTGCACCACGGTGCCGTGCTCGCCCACGGCCCACACGTCGTTCGCGCTGCTGCCGTCGACCGAGTTGAGGGCGGCCGTCACCCCGGTGTTCGAGCCCGTCCAGCTTCCGTTCTTGCGGCGCACACACTCGCCGCCTTCGCCCACGGCGAAGGCTTCGGTGCCATCGGCGTACACGTCGTTGAGCCGCACGGACTGGTCGGGGAGCTCCTCGTAGGTCCACGTGCTGCCGTCGTACGACCAGGCGCGCCCCCAGCCGACCGCGAAGAGCGAGCTGGCGCCGCTGCCGCCCACGGCCTTGAGCTCGCTGGTGTCGCCAAGGGTGCCGGTGGTCCAGCCGCCGGTGCCCGTGTACTGGGCCACGGTGCCGAGGCTCGTGCTCGCCGCGAGGATGGCATCCTCGTTCTTGCCCTGACCCCAGAGCGAGGTGATGTCGGCGCCGTCCACATCGATGTCCATGAAGGTCCAGCCCTCGCTCCCGCCTTCCCACGCGAACCCGCCGCTGCCGCCCACGAACACACCCGCGCCCGAGGCGTAGATCCCAGTGAGGGTGCTGCTGCTCTCGATACGGTACTGGGTCCATACCGGGGTGGTGTCGACGACCTCGGCCGTGTCGGCCGTATCGACGCTGGCGGTCTCTTGCGGGGTTTCGGTGCAGGCGAGGGAGAGCAGGAGGATCACGGCGACACCCGGAAGGCCCGCAGTGTATCCGCCCCTCAGCTCCGCTGCGCCATCACGTCGTCGAGCGTGTAGCGTCCAGCGGGGCGCCCCACCAGCCAGCGCGCCGCGCGCAGGGCCCCGGCGGCGAACAGGCCGCGGTTGTGGGCCACGTGGGCAAGCTGGATGCGCTCGCCGGGACCGCACAGGTACACGTGGTGCTCGCCCACGATGTCCCCCCCCCGGAGCGCGTGCATGCCCACCTCGCCGGGCTCCCGCGGCCCGCTCCGGCCGTTCTGCTGGCGGCCGAGGCCCTCCACCAGGCGGAGCGCGGTGCCGCTCGGCGCATCGCGTTTGGCGTTGTGGTGCAGCTCCACCACCTCGAGGTCCCAGTCGGGGAGCGCGGCGCGGGCCTCGCGTACGAGGCGCGCGAGCACGGCCACCCCGAGGCTGAAGTTCGCGGCGTGCAGTAGGGCCACGGGCGGCGAGGCGGGGGGCGTGAGCCCGGTGGTGCCCGAAACCACGGGACTGCGCGCATGCGCGAGCACGCGGTCCAGCCCCTCGGGCGTGGAGAAGTCCACGACGACGTCGCATGCCCAGGAGGGGGGCGGCGCCGCACCGCACGCCCACGCGAGGGACAGGTCGGGGCTGGCGGCGATGGCTTCCACCACCATGCGGCCCATGCGGCCGCTCGCGCCGTGCACGCCGACCGCCAGCCGGGGCGAGCTCACGCGAGGTCCGGCAGCAGCGCCTCGTCGGGCAGGGTGCCGGCGGCGAGCGGCAGCCGGAGCTCGTTGCGGCAGAGCCCCATCTCCGACATCATCGCCTTCACGGGGATGGGGTTGCTCTCGGCGAAGAGGTAGCGCACCACGGGAAGGAGCGAGGCGTGCTCGCGGGCCGCCGCGCCGGCATCCCCGCGCTTCCAGGCCTCCCACACCGCTACGGTGCGCCGCGGCGCCACGTTGCTGAGCACCGAGATGACGCCGGCGGCCCCCACGCTCAAGAGCGGCATCCACGTGAAGTCATCGCCGCTGAGCACGGGGCAGCGCGAGCGGAGCATGAACTCCTGGCCGTAGGCCACATCGCCGGTGGCCTCCTTCACCGCCACCACGCCCTCGATCTCGCAGAGCACGGCGAGCTCCGTGGCGTTCAGGCGCTGACCGGTGCGGCCGGGAACGTGGTACACCACGAGCGGGAGGCCGGGCTCCGCGGCTGCCCGCACGTGGGCGCGCAGGCCCGCGAGGTTGGGCTTGTTGTAGTAGGGCAGCACGAGGAGGCCGGCATCGGCGCCGCCCTCGTGGGCGCGCACGACGTTCGCCACGGTGGAGCGGGTGTTGTTGGTGCCCACGCCCAGCGTGATCACCGCCTGGCCGCGGGCCATGGCCACCGTTTCCCGAAGGAGCAGCGCCACCTCCTCGGCTTCGAGCGTGGGCGATTCGCCGGTGGTGCCGTTGACCACGAGGCCCTGCACCCGGCCGCGGAGCTGCCGCGCGAGCAGGGCCTCCCAGGCATCGAGGTCGAGGCGGCCATCCGCAAAGGGCGTGATGAGCGCGGTGTGTACGCCCTCCCAGACCATCAGAACTCCACGGCTCCGACGAGGCGCGCACCCACGGCAGGCTCGTCGAAGCCCTTTCCCAGCTCATCATCGGTGTAGGCGCTGTAGAGCGGGCCGGGAAGGAATGCGCCCACGGTGCCCTGGAACCACACGTGGGGGTGCGGATCCCAGCGGAGCGACACGTTGAACTCGTTGCCGTAGCCCTCGTCGGCCTCGTTGGTGCCGGCGCTGTCGGCCCGGCCCGCCACGAGCCAGGCGCCTTCGGCCAGGAGCTGGGGAGTGAGCTGGTAGCGCACCGCGGGGCGGAAGTAGATGGCGTTCTGGATGCCATCGCCGCTGCGCGCCGCATCGGTGGTGCGGCCTTCGTTGGCCTCGGTGGAAACGGCGGCCGCGAGGGTGGGCATCGGCTCTTCGAAGAGGAAGAGGCCCACGTTGTGGTCGCGATCGAAGGTGAAGGTGGTCAGCGCCTTGTCGGAGGGGTCGTCATCGCCCGTGGCCACGCCGAACTCGGCGCCGAAGCCGAGCTTCTCCACCTTGTAGTCGCCGCGCGCCATCACGCCGAACGCGGTCACCGTGACATCGTCGGCGCCGTTGCCGAGGCTGCCGCCGCCCACCACGGCCACGCCCTCGAGCTCGGCGCGCACGGCGCCCAGCTCGGCGAAGGCCCACAGGTCGGCCGTGTAGGCCTGATAGGGGTCGTCGGTTTCGGCGCCTTCGGGGCGGTAGCGGTAGTTGTTGAGGAGGCCCACGCCGAGGGTCTCGCTGCGGTAGCCCGCCGCGAGGCTCACGGACTGCATGTCATCGTCGGCGCCGGCGAACCCTTCCACCTGCACATCCCACGCGCCCATCAGGAAAACGGGGCCGATGGTGCCGCTCACCTGGAGGCGATCGGCAGTGTCGCCGTACTCGGCGTCTACCGCGTTGCCGTCGTTCCAGAGGATGCCCGCGCCCCACTGCAGCGGCATGCGGCCCATCGCGATGCGGCCCCAGCTGGTGTAGGCCTCGCCCCACCCGCGCACGCCCGCGCTGGTGCTGACGTTGCTCACCCCATCGGTGGTGGCCACCGGCGTGGTCTCTCCCGTGACCGGGTCCACGTAGGTGTCGGGGCTTTCGCCCCACAGGGAGAGCTTCATCACATCGACCTCGGCGCGGATCGCGGCGTGGTCGCTGATGAGCCAGGAGGGGCGCAGGAGCAGACGATGGTCGATCGTGCTCGAAAAACCCTCGGTATTCGCGTTCGTGGTGCTCAGCGAAAGGGAGTCGTAGGCCAGCGCGCGGCCGCGGTAGTAGCCCTGCCAGACGAGTTCGGTAGCCTGGGCGGGCGAAAGGGCGAGAAGCAGGGCGAGCAAATCGGCTCCGATCCGAAGGGCGCTTCGGTAGCACCTTCGCGCCCCCCGGGCAATCGGGATGACACCACGCGACGAGGGGTTTAGCCTGACGTCATGCTCGAGCTGTTCAAGCGCATGTGGTTGGGGTGGCAGGGCGTGGCGGGCGGCATCATCACCACCCAGAACGCCGTGCTCATGTCGATGGCCTACTTCGTGGGGCTCGGGCCGGTGGCGATCGTGCAGCGCATCGGCGGGCACCAGAACCTCGATCGGGCGCCCGCGAAGCCGGGCGCGGCCACCTACTGGCTGCCGCGCTCCGGGAAGCCCCAGTCGATGGACGAGGCCTCGCGCCAGTTCTGAGGCCGTCGGCTACCGAACCGCGAGGAGCTCCACCTCGAAGATGAGCGTGGCCCGCGGGGGGATCACGCCGGGGTAGCCGCGATCGCCGTAGCCGAGGTCGGAGGGGATGGTGAGGCGCCGTTTGCCGCCCACCTTCATGCCTGCCACGCCTAGATCCCAGCCCTTGATCACCATGCCCGCGCCGAGCTTGAAGTCGAAGGGCTCCTCCCGATCGCGGGAGGAGTCGAACTTCTTGCCGCTCTCAAGGGTGCCCACGTAGTGAACGGACACCGAGCGGCCCTTGGTGGCCTCGGTGCCGGTCCCGACGGTCAACTCTTCGATCTTCAATTCGGCCATGGGGCCCTCCGCTGGCCCGCGTAGCACACCGGCCCGCTACCCGCGCCCCAGGTGGAACGCGGCGAGGCCCAGCCCCACGCTGGCCAGCACGTAGGCGGCCGAGGCGGCGCCCCCGAGCTCGTGGGCATCCAGCGCGAACGTGGAGAAGGTGGTGAAGCCGCCGAGGGCGCCCGTGCCGAGCAGGAGGCGGAGGCGCGGGTCGACCGTGTGGGCGTGCAGGAGCCCCAGCGCCCAGCATCCGAGCACGTTCACCACGAGGGTGGCGGCGAGCGAGGGCAGGCCCGCGCGGCTCACGGCGAGGCCCACGAGGTAGCGGGCCAGGGCGCCGGCGCCACCCCCGGCGGCAACGTAGAGCGCGGCGGTGAGGCTCGGGGGCATCTGCCCGGCTAACGCGGGGAGTGCGGCCGCCACCCTCCGGGTTCAGGCTTTCGCCGGTGCGGCCTCACGCACCTTTGGCACCCTCAACTTTGGCAGGCCGCGAGGCGCTGCGCTAACCGGCAAGGTCGGAGATGCTGACATGTTCGTGACCCCCTCCCGTCTCGGCCTCTTTTCGGTGCTGGTCGCCGCCGGTCTCGCTCCCGGAGCGGCGCACGCCGCCGGGGTGTCGGGCTCGTCCACGATGCAGGATGCCGCAGGCAAGCACACCGCGGAGCTGGCGTTCGACGGCCTGCTCGGCACCGGCTGGGCGGAGGGCGAGCTGGGCGCGGGCGCCGGTTCGTGGGTGGAGATCGACCTCGGCGCCGCCACCGAGGTGGGGTCCGTGTCGCTCTGGCCGGGCAACCTCGAGAAGGGGGAGCGTACCTTCAAGGAGTACGGCCGTCCCAAGGTGATCCAGGTCTGGGTGGACGGGCAGAAGGTGGGTGATCCGCTCCGCATCCAGAGCGAGATGAAGCGGGTTGACGTTCCCGTGGGCAAGACCGGCCGCAAGGTGCGCGTGGAGTTCGTGGAGTCCTTCGAGGGCGGCGTGTACACCGACATGTTCGTGGCCGAGGTCGCGGTCAACTTCACCGAGGGCGAGCGCTCGAAGGCGGTGGCCAAGGTCGAAGCCTGGCGCACCTCGAAGGAGGGCCTCGCTGCCCAGAAGAAGTACGAGGATCAGGCCCTCGCCGCCTACGAGAAGCACAAGGCAGACGCCTACGAGAAGGAGGGGCTCGAGTTCCTGATGGATGCGGCCGGCGAAGGCCCCGAGTACCTGCGTCGCCGCGTGTCCTCGCTCGTGCCGCTCGGCAGCCGCGCCGCGGCGCTCGTGCCCGACGAGATGGCCATGAGCGCCATCCGCAAGCTGAAGGACCCCACCGGCATTCCCGGGCTCGAGTACGCCGCCATGCGCTCGCTCGGCAAGCAGCAGCGCGAGATCATCGACCTGATCGCCTACTTCCGCGCCTGGCGCGACATCCAGGGCGGCGGGCGGCGGAACATCGTGGCCTGGGGCGAGACCGGCTGGGAGGTGGGCGCGCTCCGGGGCGAGGGTGAGCCCCTCGCCATCGAGATCGACCAGTTCGGCAACGCCTACGTGGCCGACACGGCCAACAACCGCATCCAGCGGTACACCACCGGCGGGGTGAGCGACAAGCAGTGGGGCGCCCCGCCGGATGTGAGCGAGTACTGGTTCGGCTCCACGCGGCCCTGGTACGCCGCGGGCGGCCTGGCCAAGGAGGAGGCGGGCGCCTTCCAGAACCCCGTGGATGTCGAGCTGATCCCCGGCAAGGAGGGCGATGCCTTCATGGTGCTCGACGCCTCCGGTCGCCTCCAGATCTTCGACGCCGAGGGCAACGGCGAGATCGGCTGGACCCTTGCGATCGACGACCAGGTACAGCCCAAGGTGGGCGGCGAGGGCTACCTCGCCTACCTGCCGAAGAAGGACCTGATCGTGGCGATCGTCGGGAACGACGCGGTGGTGTACCAGCGCGACTCCGAGAAGCTCAGCCAGTTCGTGATCAAGGACGGCACCCCCAACGCGGTCGTCGCCGGCACCGACAACAAGCTCTACATGGCCTTCGGTGACCAGGTGATCACCTACAACACCGATGGCTTCCGCTACGGCACCGTCATCGACTCGAAGATCCTCGGCGAGGGCTTCGAGGACATGGACATCACCCTCGATGAGAAGGGCGAGATGTGGGTCCTCGTCGACACGGGCTGGGTGTTCAAGTTCAAGAAGCCGGGCAAGCTGGACTGGAAGCTCCGCGCGGTCGATCACGAGCTGATCCACCCCCGCTTCGCCGTGTTCCAGGGCAACGTGCTCATCACCGACCGCGACACCATCCTCCCCATCGATGCCATGCAGATGCACCTCGACGAGGTGCAGGCCGAGGAGGATGCGAAGAAGGAAGGGAAAGCGGCGCCGTGAAGCGGGGTCCCGCGATCGCCCTCGGCCTCCTGGCCCTCGGGGGCACGCTCGCCGCCCTGCGCTGGCGGGGTGATGACGCCGTTCGCCCGCCCGAACGCGCCGCCGAGGCCCCGCCGCCTCCGGTCGAGGAGCGCGCGGGCGTGGTCTGGTCCACCGCCAACATCCGCGACCTCGCGCCCACGCGCCCGCGCAACAACACCGCCGTGAGCGTGCCGATCCCGCCGCTCCCCGCGTACGACGCCGCGCTCCTCACGCTCGGCCGCGTGGTGGAGAAGTGGGCTGGCAATCCCGACAACGCCTGGGCCATCGCCCACGGTCTCCTCGCGCGCGGCCCCGAGTTCCGCCTCACCAACCAGCTCGCGGCGGTGTCCACGCTCTTCTCCGTGTACGCGGAGCCCCGTCAGGTCGGCACCTTCACGCTCGTCGGGTTCCCCAAGGATCGGAACGGCATCCCCGTGGAGCCGCACACCGACCTCATCCTCAAGAACATGGCCGAGATCGGCGTCGAGCCCGAAACGCCCTTCCCCATGGGGGAGTCGCAGGTCACCGGCGCCGACGTGTACCGCTACACGCTCCTGAAGACCTTTCTCCGCGTGAAGGAGAACAAGTCCAACTTCGCCGACCCGAATGACATGGCCTGGGGCGTGCAGGCGCTCGCCACGTGGGCCCCCACGCAGGACCTCCGGTGGACCGCCCTCGACGGCACCGCGATGGACCTCAACACCCTCACCGACTTCCTCGTGCTGGTGCTCACGAAGGAGTCCAAGTTCCTGTTCGACCGCATGCGGGCGGGCGAGCCCTTCGAGCGCTCCGGGCAGTCGCTCTTCTCCTACACCTGCGGGGGCGCGCACCTGCTCCAGGGCGCGAGCTACGCGGTGGCCCGGGGCTTCGGCAAGCCGGAAAACCGCGCCTACGTGGCGGCCCAGGGCCCGCTGATGCTCTACCGCCTGCCGGGCGAGCTCCGGCTCTACGACGAGGCGATGAAGCGCGCGCGCGACCAGCGCGAACGTCTCCTCGTTCAACGCCTCAAGTTCCTGGGTCACTGGCTGGAGTCGATGTCGAAGCTCCGCATCCTCGGGCTGTTTACGCCCGACGACATGCAGCTCAAGACCATCGAGGGCGCGGCCCACAACCTCGCGCTCACCGTCGAGCAGCTCGACAAGCTCGGCACCTTCGACCGCCTCGAACAGCTCCAGAAGGAGGACCCGCAGCTCTACCTCGACGTGATCGGCGACTCCTCGCACGCCGTGCGCGGGCTCGAGCTGGCCCTCGGGCGCCAAAAGTTGTGGTGGTAGCGTGAGCCGCGCCTCCCTGAACGTGACGCAGCTCCGCGGCGGCCTGCCCGAAACCCGGCACCCCATCTCGGCCCGGCTCTGGCAGGATGGCCGGGTGGCGTGGCAGGTGGGCGAGGACGTGGAGAGCTTCTGGCGCAGCGCCTCGAAGCCCTTCCAGCTCGCCAACTCGCTGGCGCACCTCCCGGCGGAGGTCGTGGCGCGGCTCGATGACATCGACCTCTCCATGGGCGCCGCCAGCCACAACGGCGAGCCTGGCCACACCGAGCGGGTGGCCGCGCTCCTACAGGGCTTCGGGCTCGCGGTGGAGTGCCTGCAGTGTGGGGCGCACCTGCCCTCCCACGAGGCCACGGCCCGCACGGTGGCGGTAGCCTCGCCGCTGCACAACAACTGCTCCGGCAAGCACACCTTCATGCTCGCGGCCTGCCAGGCCCGGGGCTGGGACCTCGACTACCGCCCCCTCGCCCACCCGCTCCAGGCCGCAAACCACGCGCTCATCGACGAGCTGGCCGGCGTGCACCACGGCGCCGCGGTCGACGGTTGCAGCATCCCCACCTTCTTCGGCCCCCTCTCCGCGCAGGCGCGGGCGTGGGGGGCGCTCGCGGGCGCGATGGCCGATGGGGAGGGCACCCTCGCCCGCATCGGCTGGGCCATGCAGCGCCAGCCCTGGTACATGAGCGGCACCTCCCGGCTCGACCTCGCGGTCGTGGAGCAGGCGCCCGAGCCCATGGCCTGCAAGATCGGCGCCGAGGGGCTCTTCTGCATCGCCGTGCCCGGCCGGCGCATGGGCCTCGCGGTGAAGGCCCACACCGGCAGCACCGAGGCGCTCGCGGTGGGTGTGCGGGCCGTGCTCGAAGAGCTCGGCCTCCCTCTCGGCGGCGAGTGGCACTGGTCGCGGGTGCGCAACGTGCGGAAGGCCACGGTGGGCGAGCGCGTCGCCAGCTGGGCCTGAGCCCCATAGGAGGTCGGGTGCCCGTTGAATCGTGGTTTCCGTTGCCGGTGTTCTACGAGCAGGTGCCCGAGGCGCCTGGGCTCATCGCCGATGCCCTGCCGCACCTCTTCCGGGTGAGCGCCGGGAAGAAGACGCACCAGCCGCTCGTGACCGGCGCCGCCTACTCCGGCAGCAACGCCCCCGACCTCTCGCAGTACCTCTTCAAGGTGCCCGAGCTGCGGCCGCTCTACGAGATGATCAACCTGCGCGCCAACGAGTACGCCCGCGCGCTCGGCCTCGATCTGGAGCGCGAGCACATCTACATGGGCCGGAGCTGGGTGAACATCCTCGATCAGGGCGGCAAGATCGAGATGCACAACCACGTGGCCGCCAGCTTTTCGGGGGCCTTCTACCTGCAGGTGCCCGAGCCGGCCGGCGTGCTCCGGTTCACCGACCCGAAGAACCCCATCCGCCGGGATCCGCACATCCTGGCCGCGCCAACCCCGTTCTCCGCCGGGCACGTGGACTATCCGGCGCGCGAGGGGCTCCTGCTCCTCTTCCCCGGCTACGCCATGCACGGCATGCTCGATGCGAACCGCGGGGATCGTCCGCGGGTGAGCCTGTCCTTCGACTACTTCAGCATCAGCCTCAACGGCCAGTCCCCGCCGCCGCCTCCGCGCAACCTCGTGGACAAGCTGTGGAAGCAGCTCGAAGGCGAGGGCGGGTAGGGGGCGAGGGCCGTTCGCCCCACCTCGGGGTGGGCGCTCGTTGCCGGCCCTCGCAGCGCCGCCGGGGATACTACCCCCCGGTTTCGAGCCCGCGCAGGTAGGTGGCCACGTCGTCGTAGAGGCCCGACTGGTTCGCGTAGGCCACGTAGCGCCGAGCGGCTTCGAGCCACTCGGCGGTGGTGGGCCTCACGCGGTCGAGCGAGGCCAGCACATCACTCTGGGTGATCGGACGCATCTTGCCGGTGCGGAGGGCCTCCGTGAGGGCGCGCTCGCTCGCCACCTCCACGAGGTGGTGCAGGTCGGCGCCGGAGTAGCGCGAGCAGCGGCGGGCGATGCTCGCGAGGTCGAGGGTCTCGGTGGGGCGCTCGCGCAGCGCGAGCCGCAGCACGTTCTCGCGGGCGGCGGCATCGGGCGGGGGCACGAAGACCACGCGGTCGAAACGACCCGGGCGGCGCAGCGCCGGGTCCACATCCCAGGGGGCGTTGGTGGCCCCGATCACGAGCACGGCCTCGTTGCTGGCGCCCGCGCCATCGAGCTCGGCGAGGAGCTGGTTCACGAGGCGACGCCCGGGGCCGTGACGCACCTGGTGGCGCGCCCCCCCGATGGCCTCGATCTCGTCGAAGAAGACGATGCTCGGCGCGGCGGCGCGGGCAGCCTCAAAGATGGCGTGGAGGCGCTTCTCCGACTCGCCGAGCCACATGTCGAGGACGGCCTGGATCTCCACCACAAAGAAGTTGGCCCCGCACTCGCCGGCCGCGGCGCGGGCGAGGTGGGTCTTGCCGCAGCCGGGAGGGCCGTACAGGAGCACGCCGCCGCCGATCTTCTTGCCGTAGGCCCGAAACAGGTCGGGCCGCTGCAGGGGGTAGACGATGTCCATGCGGAGGCGCTCCTTCAGCACCTCGAGGCCGCCCACGTCGGCGAACGTGATGGACGGGCGGGTGGACGGCGGACGCGCTTCTTCCGCGGAGGCCGGCCGCCGGGCCTCCGCCGGCGGCGCCGCCGGTGCGGGCGGCGTTCCCCGCGCCACGGGCGCGGACGGCGCTTCGGGGCCGGGAGCGCGGAGCGCGCGGTCGATCTCCAGGTCGTGCACGGTCGGCTCGCTCGCGTTCAGGAGCGCGTAGGTGTCGCGCGCTTCGGTGAGGCGGCCCGACCGGGCGGCCGCGAGGGCGAGAGTGCGCACGTCGTCGGTGGCGAGCTGCGTGCGGATGGGGAACCAGGCTTCCACGAGGGCGGCATCATCACCGAGGGCGGCGGCGGCGGCGCCGAGCACCTCGCGGGCATCGGCCCGGTCGCCATCCTGGGCCACGGCGGCGCGCGCCTCGATCGCGGCTTCGTCGGCGCGGCCGGCTTCGAGCAAGGTGCGCGCGAGGTGCACCCGGAGGGGAACGTTGCCCGGCGAGTGGGCGAGGGCCTCGCGGAGGGCGAGCACGGCGGTGGTCATCGGGACTCCCGGTCGATCCAGAAACGCATGGCGGGCCCCATCAGCGCGAACCCGAAGAGCGCCACCGTGAGGATGGGGAAGAGGAGCGACACCCCCATGCCGCAGCCGGCGAGGCCGAGGCTCAGCCAGTGGGGCATCTCGGCGAGGCGGACGCGCCAGTCGGGCGGTGCCGGCGGCTCGAGGAGGCGGTCGAGCTTCAGGTCGTGCAGGGTGGGGTCGATGGCGCGGGCGTCGTTCCAGGCGAGGCGGCCGCGCTCCCGATCGCCCTGCTCGGCGAGGGCGCGGGCGAGGCCGTGGTGCGCTTCGGAGGCCTGCGGGTCGGCGCGGAGCGCATCCCGGAAGGCGGCCTCGGCCTGCGCGGCGCGGCCCTGCCGCAAAACCAGGAAGCCGTACACCACGTGCGAGTCGGCATCGCCCGGCGCGAGCCCGCGCGCGGCGGCCAGCTCACGCTCGGCCTCCTCGTCGAACCCCAGCGACTCGGCGAGGAAGCCCGCGAGCGCGTGGTAGGCGGACACCTCCGGCCGCGCGCTGGTGGCCTCCCGCGCGAAGGCCAGCGCTTCGCGGTGCCGCTTCTGGCCGAGCAGGGTGGTGGCGAGGTCGGCGAGGAGGCCCGCATCGCCGGGCGAGAGCGAGAGCGCCTCGCGGAAGGTGGATTCGGCGTCGAACATGCGACCGGAGGCGCGCAAGGCCCGCCCGCGCAGCCGCAGGAACTCCGGAGTGGGCGCCTCGCGCTCCGGGAGGGAATCGGCGAGCTTCACCGCCTCGTCCGAACGGCCGAGGTTGAGCAGCGCTTCGATCTTCCGCGCTTCGGGCGTCATGCGGCGGGGGAGCTCACGGGGGGTTCAGACACGCGGGCTGCGTGGCCGGTTCCTGAAATGTAGTCGCGCCGGGCGCGGGGCCGCGCAAAGAATGCGTGGGCGAGGGCGCCCGCGGGTTCGCACGTTCTTGTCGTGCGGGTGCCATCGTTGCGGGTGCGTGCCGGCATTGCGGGGGGAACGGAGAGGTCAGGCCTTGCTGGTGATGGGTGCGCTGCTGGCGGGGTGCGAGGCTTCGCCAGCGGGCGAACCGCCGTTCGAGCTGGGGGCGCTGGAGATCGGCACCGCCGGCATGGACACCGTGCTCCTCGCCCGCTGGCAGACCGCCACGCCGCGCGCCGACCACCTCACCGTCACCTTCGGCGAGGAGTCCATCGACATCGTGGAGCCCGAGCCGGTGACGGAGCACGCCGTCCCGCTGATCGGGGTGCCGCCCAACGAGGAGGCGGTCGTGCAGTTGTTCGCCGCGGGGGCGCGGGTGGCGGAGGGCACCGGCACCACCGGCAGCCTTCCCGCCTGGGTTCCGGCGTTTGGGTGGTCGGCCAACGCCCCCGATCAGACGGAGGGTGGCCTCACGCTGGTGTCGATCGCATCGGGTGGAGGAGAGCGAGGCGGGGCGCTCATCCTCGATGGCGCGGGGCGTGTGGTGTGGAGCTACCCCCCGGAGGATGCGGGCATCGACCTCATGTACCGCGTTCGGCTCTCGCTGGATGGGAAGGCGGTGCTCGCGAACCTGCTGGCCCCGAACGCTGCGGCCTCCGGGCCGATCTACCGGATTGCCCTCGCGGATGCGTCGCTCGACATCGTGGGCATCACCGGTGGCCACGTCGATTTCGTGGAGCCGGTTCCGGGTGTGTACGCCTCGCTCGGGTGGGACATCCGGGAGATCGATGGCCGGAGGATCCTCGGCGATACCCTCGTGGAGCGGGCAGCGGACGGCACGGAGCGGGTGGTGTGGAATGTCTGGGATCACTTCGCCCCCGACCTCTCCGTGACCTGGCCGCGAATGTACATCGCCGACGACGGGGTGGAGGACTGGAGCCACATCAACGGCCTCAGCTACGCGGTGGGGGAGGATGCCTACTACGCGACGATGACGTTCAACCACGGCGTCGCGCGCATCGACCGATCCTCTGGATCGCTCAGTTGGGTGCTCAGCCCGCACGAGAGCGACTTCGCGCTCGACGACCCCGGCCAGCTCGCGTACCCCCACTCCGCGGAGCGACTGCCGGATGGCGGGCTCCTCGTGTTCAACCGCGCGGACTCCGGCGAGCCGGGTGTTCCGGCCTTCGTGTCCGAGTTTGCGCTCGAGGAAGCGGCGGGGGTGGCCACCACCCGGTGGCGGTACGAGGACCCGGCCGGGGTGCGGGTTGCGTACCTCGGCTCCGCGCAGCGGCTGGCCGGGGGGAACACCGTGATCTCGTGGGCGAGCGCCGGCCAGCTCGACGAGGTCACGCCCGAGGGCGAGGTGGCCTGGCGGGTGACGGCCTCCATCGGCGAGGCCTTCGGCTTCGCCACCCGCTACCCCGGGGTGTCCTGGTAACGGTGGCGCTGCGGCGCGGGCCGGGAGGGGTCGAAACCCGCTGCCGGTCGCGGCGCGCCGCCCTGCCTGTGCTTCCGTCGCCCGGATAGCACGCGCCACCACCATGGCCGCCACTCTCGAACCTTTCGCGCTCGGCATGAACCCGCGCGGCCGCGTGGTGGTCGATGCCGAGGCGCCGCCCGGCTCGGAGCTCGACGCCGCGCTCGGCCTTCCCCTCGCGGCTGCGCTCGCGAGCGAAGACGCGGAAGGGCTCCTCGACCTCGCGGCGCGTCACCCCTCGGCCGCCCTGCCGCCATCCGTTGCCTTCTTCCGTGATCTGGCCAGGCTGGTGCTCGCGGCCGCTGCGGCCTCTCCGGCGCGCGGCGCCCGGGCGGTGGCCGACCTTGCGGGGCGGCTCGAGCTCGCGCCGCCGATGCTGGGCCGCGAGTACCTCGATGCGGCCTCGCTCTCCTCGCTCGGCGCGCGTCTCACGTTGGCGCTCGAGGTGCAGCTCGATCGGGAGGGGCAGTCGCTCGAGGCCTGGTTGCAGGCCCGGAGTCCGGTGTGGGCCGTCGTCGGCCGCGTGTGCTTTCACCTCGCCGAAAATCGCCAGAGCGCCGAGCGTCCCTTTGCCTTCCTCGCCACCTACTCGGTGGGGCTCTCGGCGAGCGCGGCCGCACAGCATCGCCCGCTGGGGGCCGCGCTGACCGAGTCGGCCGGGGCCGGCGACCGGGAGGGCCTGCTCCGTCTCCTCCTCCCGGTCCAGCGGGCGGCGACGGCCGTGGGGTGGCTCAAGGAAATGATGGACACGCAGGCGATTTTTCGGCCCCAGGCGTGGACCGCCGCCCAGGCCCACCGCTTCCTCCAGGCCGTGCCGGAATTCGAGGCTGCCGGACTCGTGGTTCGCGTTCCCGACTGGTGGCAGCGGTCCGCGCCGCCCCGGGTGCAGGTGGCGGTTTCCCTGGGGACGTCGGGCGCCTCCACGCTGGGCGCGGCGGGCCTGCTCAGCTTCGACGTGGGGATGTCGGTGGATGGTGAGCCGCTCACGGCGGCGGAATGGGCGGCCGTCCGCGCCGCGGGAGCCGGCCTCGTCCCGCTTCGAGGGCGGTGGGTGGAGGTCGACCGCGGGCGGCTCGACGAGGTGCTGGCCATCTGGAACCACGCTCGCGAGGAGGCTCGCGATGGAGTGCCCTTCCACAAGGCCATGCGCATGCTGGCGGGCGCCGAGGCCCCGGGTCGACTAGGCGGCGTCGCGCCAGAGGTTGGCATCTGGTCGCGGGTGGTGGCAGGGCAGTGGTTGGGGGAGGTGCTGCAGCGCCTGCGCTCACCGTCGGCGGCGGGCGGCGAGCTGCCGGGAAAATCACTGCACGCGAAGCTGCGTCCCTACCAGGAAGATGGCGTGCGTTGGCTCGGCTTTCTGAACCAGTTGGGGCTCGGCGCGTGTCTGGCCGATGACATGGGGCTCGGCAAGACCATCCAGGTCCTCGCGCTCCTCCTCGTGCTCAAGGCCCGTGGGGCGGCCCGGGCGCCCCACTTGCTCGTGGCCCCGGCGTCGCTCCTCGGGAACTGGCGGGCGGAGGCGGCGCGCTTTGCGCCGACGCTGGTGGTCCGAACGGCCCATGCGTCGGGGGAGGGCGTGGGCCGGGAGGGCTGCGCGGACGCGGACCTCGTGCTCACCACCTATGGCATGGTGGCCACCACGCCCTGGCTGCAGGTCGCCGAGTGGGACACCGTCATCCTCGACGAGGCCCAGGCGATCAAGAACCCAGCCGCCAAACAGACGAAGGCCGTTGGAAGCCTCCGGGCGAGGGTGCGCCTTGCGCTCACGGGCACGCCGGTGGAGAACCGCGCGGGCGACCTGTGGAGCCTCTTTCACTTTCTGCAGCCAGGGCTCCTCGGGTCCGCGGCAGAGTTTCGCCGCTTCGTGGACGGCCGGGATGCAGCTCCGGCGCGGTGGGCCCCGTTGCGGGCGCTGGTGAGCCCCTACCTGCTGCGTCGTTTGAAGACGGACCCCACCGTGGCGCCCGACCTGCCCGCGAAGACGGAGATGACCGCGGAATGCGGGCTCACGCGCGAGCAGGCCGCGCTCTACCAGCGGACCGTGGACGATCTCGCGCGGTCGCTCGCGGAGAGCGAAGGCATCGCACGCCGCGGCCTCGTCCTGGCAAGCCTCTTGCGGTTCAAGCAGATCTGCAACCACCCCTCCCAATGGCTCGGCGATGGGGGTTGGGACCTGCCGCGGAGCGGAAAACTGCAGCGGCTCGCCGAGCTGGTGGAGCCGATCGCGCGGCGACAGGAGAAGGTCCTCGTGTTCACCCAGTTCCGCGAGGCGGTGGAGCCCATCGCCGGCGTGCTGGCGGCGTTGTTCGGTCGGCCGGGACTCTTCCTGCACGGGGGTACCGCCATCCCGGCCCGTCAGACGCTCGTGGACCGCTTCCAGCGCGAGGATGCCGTTCCCTTCGTGGTGCTCTCGCTCAAGGCGGGGGGCACCGGCCTCAACCTCACGGCGGCCACCCACGTGATCCACTTCGATCGCTGGTGGAACCCGGCGGTGGAGGAGCAGGCCACCGACCGCGCGTTCCGGATCGGGCAGAAACATCCGGTATTCGTGCATAAACTGGTGTGCCGTGGCACTGTGGAGGAGAAGGTGGACGCGTTGCTCTCGCAGAAACGCGGGCTCGCCCGCGAGCTCCTGTCGGGCGAAGACGAGGTGCGTCTCACGGAGCTCTCCAACGAGGAGCTCCTGCGCACCGTGGCGCTCGACCTCTCCCGAGCCGCGATAGCCTGAGCCCGCCGTGTATCGCTCCCGCTACTCCTCCTACGGCTCCCGCTGGTCGGCCTACGTGCCCGTGGGTGCTCGCCGCGCCCAGGCGGCCGGCGAGCTGGCCAGCCGGCGCAAGTCCGACCTCCCGGCCTCGCCCGTGGTGCTCGCGGGGAGAGCCATCGCCACCTCCTTCTGGGGTAGGTCGTGGTGCGACACGATGGAGTCCTACGGCGACTTCGCGAACCGCCTCGCCCGCGGGCGTACCTATGTGCGCAACGGCTCGGTGGTCGACCTTCAGGTCCAGTCGGGGCTGGTCAGCGCGTGGGTGAGCGGCTCCCGCCTCTACGAAACGACGGTGCAGGTCACGCCGCTGGAGCCGGCGCGCTGGAAGGCCGTGGTCGAGCAGCACGCTGGGCAGGTGTCCTCGCTTGTGGACCTGCTTCAGGGGCGGCTCCCGGCCTCGCTGCTCGAAGCCCTGGCCTCCCGGTCGAGCGGCCTCTTCCCCGGGCCCGCCGAGCTGACGTTCTCCTGCTCCTGCCCCGATTGGGCCATGATGTGCAAGCACGTCGCGGCGGTGCTCTACGGTGTCGGCGCGCGGCTCGACCATGATCCCGGCCTGTTCTTCCTCCTGCGGGGCGTGGAGGTGTCCGACCTCGCGCTCGCCGGCGCCAACGTCGATCTGGGCGGGGGCTTCGTGGCCGATGAGCTTGCCGGCGCCGATCTCGGCCACCTGTTCGGCATCGATCTCGAGGTTGCCGTACCCATGGTGAAGCCGGCGAAGGCGAAGCGCCCGGAGGCCGTGGAGATGGTGCCCGTGCAGGCCTCGACGCTGCGCCAGCTGGGGGTAGGCAAGCGCACGGTGAATGCCTGGCTCCGCGCGGGCGTGTTGCTGCCGCTGGCCGAGCCCGACCGGTACATGCCGACCCCGGAAACGTCGGTCCGGTTGAGGGAGTACTTGGCGAGGCGGGCTTAGGGGCCCCACAAATACACGATCAGCGGCTCGTCCAAATCCGGGCTGGTGATCCGCACTTCCGCTTCGTTCAGCCCCGAGTCGTTCGGCACGTAGGTCACGCGAAGCGTGGTGGTGGTTCCGGGCGGCAAGTTCAGCGCGCCGATCGGCCCGAGCTCGAACGGCGCGGCTTCTTCGTGAAGCGTCACGCCGTCGATCTCGAGCACGCCGCAGTCGTTGTGGCTGACCGCGACGTCTTGCGCGCCATCCGGCCCCGCGTCATGGTCGCCAAAAGTGAGGACGTCGGGAGACACGCTGGCGCCTTGGGTGCAGGGCTCGCCCTCGGTGACGAGGGCGATGCCGCCGGTGTCGCTGTCCAACAGGGGCTCCGGAGCGGGCGCACAGGCGGCGGCGATCGGCAGGAGCGCGAGCGGCAGTCGCATCCAAGAAAACTATCAGGTGGGGGGGATGCGCGTTGGCCCCACCTCGTGGGGGCGACCGGGGTCGCTGCGCATCCCGGCGCTGCGGCGCGCGCCGGCCCGCGCCGAAACCCGCGACCGGTCGCGGCGCGCCGCCCCGACTCACCCCACCCGCACGCCATCGATGTAGACGCGCTCGGCCCGGTGGCCGCCCATGTACTGAACGAGCACGCGCGCGTCGGCCAGCTCGCCGGGGGGCGGGCGGTACAGCGCGACGTCGGCCACCGCGCCGGGGCGCAGGTGTCCGCGATCGGGGAGTCCGAGCGCGAGGGCGGCGTTCGCGGTGATGCCGGCGAGGGCTTCCTCGGGGGAGAGGCCCATCGTGAGGCAGGCGAGGGTGGCGGCGGTCCAGAGGTCGCCCAGCGGGGAGCTGCCGGGGTTCAGGTCGGTGGCCACGGCCATGCGCACGCCCGCCTCGCGGAGCCGCGCCACGGGGGGGCTCGGGTCGCGGAGGTAGAGCATGGCGCCTGGAAGGAGCACGGCCACGCTGCCGGCGGCGGCCATGGCGGTGATGCCGGCGTCGTCGATGCGTTCGAGGTGATCGCACGACAGCGCGCCGAGGCCGGCGGCGAGCGCGGCCACGCCGGTGAACTCCACCTGCTCGGCGTGGGCCTTCACCGCGAGCCCGTGGGCGCGGCCGGCGCGGAGGATGCGGTCGGCTTCGGCGAGGGTGAAGGCGCCGCGATCGCAGTACACGTCGACCGCGGTGGCGAGCGGCGCGCAGGCGGCCATCATCGGGCCGCAAAGCTCGTCGAGGTAGTCGGCGCGGTCGCGATCGCGGGGGATGGTGTGGGCGCCGAGGAAGGTGGGCTCCACGCGCAGCGGGCCGGCGGCGGCTCGGGCCACCCGAAGGAGGCGGGCTTCGGCCTCGGTGGTGAGGCCATAGCCGCTCTTCACCTCCACGGTCGTCACCCCGAGGGCGAGCATCGGCGCCAGGCGGGCGCGGGCGAGCGCGAGGAGCGTGGCCTCGTCGGCCGCGCGGGTGGCCGCGACGGAGGTGTGGATGCCCCCGCCGCCCTCGAGGATCGACGCGTAGCTGGCGCCGCCCTGCCGCCGGACGAAGTCGCCCAGACGGGTGCCGGCCCACACGGCGTGGGTGTGCGCGTCGATGAGGCCGGGCAGCACGAGGAGGCCGGTGCAGTCGACGATCTCGGCCCCCTCGGGCGCGCCGGCGCGGGCGCCGGGACCGATCGCCTGCACCCGTCCGGCCGCGAGCACGACATCCACCGAGCCCAACCGTGCCGTTCCGTCCCACCCCGCGCTACAGCCGCGCAACAGGATCGGGCGATCCTCGCTTGCCGATCGTCGGGATTCCGTGCTACCACGCTGGGTCGAATCGAGGTCAGACATATGCGTACCTTCCCCTCTATCGGTTTCCTGGTTCTCGCAGCAGCCTGTGATGGCGGCTCGTACTCCAACCAGCCCCCCGCCGGCTTCGTGGATGACACCGCGGAGTCCGACACCGACACCGACACCGACTCGGACACCGATACCGACAGCGATTCGGACACGGACACCGACACGGATGCCGACTCGGACACCGACACCGACACCGACACGGATACCGACTCGGACACCGACGCCGACACCGATGCCGACCTCTGCGAGAACAGCTGGTACGGCATCCACTACTCCGGCTACACCCGCGAGTACGACGTGGAGCTCAGCCTCCTCGGCATGGGTGGCGGCACGGGCACCGGCTACCAGTCCGACTACGGCACCGGCTGGACCGCCGGCGGCGATCCGGTGTGGGTGATGATCGATGCGGCCGATGGCGGCGGCACCGGCTGGGATGGCGAGGAGTACATCGCCTGCACCAACAAGAGCGGCGATGAAGGGCTCTACATGGCCGAGTGGGACATGTCGATCCTCATGAGCGGCAGCGCGCTCATGGCCCCCTACGCGGAGCTCTCGCCCCCCCGCAAGATCTTCCCGGCCGAGTACGAAGTGGGCGGCGCCGGCTCCTGGAACTACTCCGACACCGCCACGCTCACCGATGCCAGCTTCGGAACCTTCACGGCCGACAGCTCGGGCACCTACGTGGAAGGTGGCTTCGAAGACGTCACCATCAAGGGCACCTCGTACACGGCCTACAAGCTCACCAACACCTACACCATGAACATCGACTCGCCCCTCGGTGCCCAGGTGGTCAATGGCCAGCAGGAGCTGTGGTACGTCAACGGCATCGGCCTCGTGCGTGAAGTGAACGTGAGCACCGATGATGGCAGCACCATCGTGACGCGCGACATCACCAGCTGGAACGGCCTGACCCCCCTCTAAGGAGCCCGCATGCTGCTGACCCTCCTCGTCGGCCTCGCCACGGCGGACAGCCATGTGCCCACCTACGTGACGGACCCGTCCTACACGGCGGCGCCGTTCGCCGGGCTGGAGCGCCTGTTCGTCGATCCGGCCACCACGGCCGCACAGGTGGCGCCGAAGGCCAGCCGGCCCCCGGGAGAGTCGGTGAAGGACCCTGCCGGTACCGGCGCCGTGGTGTTCACCAACCCGCTCAACCAGTGGGGCGAGCTCTCGCTGAACGGCACCAAGGTGGGCACCATCGGCCCCTTCGCCACCTGCAAGCTCCAGGGCTTCGCCGCGGGCTGGTACGCGGTGGACGTCGCGGTCTCCACCGGCCTCACCCGGCACTTCGCCGTGGAAGTGAAGTAGCGCCCAGCTACACCACGGTGCCGTCGGGGAGCGTGGCGTCCTTGGGCACGATCACGATGCCATCGCGCACCGCCCAGCCATCGCCATCCTGGTCGGGGCGGCCGATGGCGCCGCGCAGGACACAGTTGGCGCCTACGCGCGCGTTCTTGTCGATGATGGCGCGCTCCAGGATGGTGCCGGGACCGATCCCGATGGGGAGCACGCCGCGCTTGCGATTGGCCTCGCGGGTGTCGTCGTCCTCGTAGTAGTCGGCGCCCATCATCACCACGTCCTTGAGCGAGGCCCCGCGCTGCACCCGGCTGCGGATGCCGATGACGGAGTTCTCGAGGGTGGCGCCGAAGAGGAGGCAGCCATCGCTGACGATGCTCCGCGACACGCGGGCGTCGAGGAACTTGGTGGCCGGCAGAAAGCGCTGCCGCGTGTAGATCGGGGCGCCCGGCATGTGGAAGCGGAACGCAGGCTCCTCCGCCGTGAGCGCGAGGTTGGCCTCGAAGAAGCTCTCGATGGTGCCGATGTCGCGCCAGTAGCCGGTGAAGTGGTGCGCCATGACCTTCCGCTCGGCCACCATGCGCGGGAGGATGTCCTTGCCGAAGTCGAGGTTCTGCGGGTCGGCCAGCGCGTCGCGGAGCGCATCGAGGCGGAACAGGTACACGCCCATGTTCACGAGGTAGTCGTCGTTGCCGAGGCCCCATCGCTCGCGGAGCGCGGCGGGCGGCAGGACGTCGCGGATGTCCTCGGTGGCGCTGGGCTTCTCGCGGAAGGTGCGAATCTGCCCCTCCTCGTCGGCATAGAGCACGCCGAGGCCGGTGACCTCCGCGCGCGGCACCTGGATCACGGAGACGGTGGCATCGGCCTGCGTTTCGAGGTGGCGCTCGTAGATTTCCCGGTAGTCCATTCGGTACATGTGGTCGCCGCTGAGGATGAGCACGTGCTCCACCTTCGCGGCTTCGAGCTGGCGGAACTGCTTCCGAACCGCGTCGGCCGTGCCCTGGAACCAGTCGGTGTGGTCGTCGGTCTGTTCGGCGGCGAGCACATCCACCCCGCCCGCTCCGAACATGTCGAAGCGGTAGGTGTGGGCGATATGCGCGTTGAGGCTCGCGCTGTTGAACTGCGTGAGCACGGCGATGTGCCGGAAGCCGGAGTTGATCGCGTTCGACAGGGTAATGTCGATCAGGCGGTACTTGCCGCCGAGCGGGACCGCGGGCTTGGCGCGGTGCCGGGTGAGGGGGGAGAGACGGCTTCCCTTTCCGCCGCCCAGGATGACCGTGTACACGCGCATCTTGCGAACCCTCGGGCGCCCATCGTAGCGCGTTGGCGGGCGAGGTGCGTTCCCGGCGGCCGCGGACCGGCTACGCTTCGCGCGTGCTGCTCCTGGTCCTAGGCCTCGCCGGATGCCCGAATGAGACGAGCGGCGCCACGTACCCGGCGGCGGCCCTCTACCGGTTCGAAGGGGCCGCGCTCCTCGCGGGCACGGTGGACCCGCGCACGGGCACGCAGCTCGTGGATGGCGAGCCCGAGGAGGGCCACGCCTGGCCGCTGGTGATCGCCGGGGGCGACCTCTGGGTGGGCGTGCCCGCCGCGGGGGAAGTGCGGCGGTGGATGGCCGGCGAGGGCGAGCCGGTGGCCGCGGCGCGCGGGCAGGCCACGGATGCCTTCGGGGCGGCCCTCGCCGTGTCGTCGGGGGAGCCGGTGGTCGGCGCGCCCGAGGCCAGCGGGGGTGACGAAGCGGCGGGAGCGGGGGCGGTGGTGCTCGGGCTGAGCGCGGTGCGGCGCGTGGTGGGGTCGTCTGCGCAGATTCGGCTCGGCGCGGTGGTGGCGGCCTGCGGAGACCTCGATGGTGACGGGCAGTCCGACGTGGCGATGACCGCGCCGTGGGCGCGGTCGCTCGCGGGGAGTGTGTTCACCGTGCCGGTGGACAGCGGCGCGGTGGTGACGGCCGACCTCGATGCGCTCGGCAAGCCGGTGTCGGGCGAAGGCTTCGGCGCGGCGCTCGCCTGTTCGGCCGACCTGCTCGGCGATGCCGCGCCCGACCTCGTCGTGGGCGCGCGCTTCGCCGTGGGCGCCGGCGGGCTCGATGGGGAGGGCGCGGTCACGGTGTGGGACGGTGCCGCGATCGCGGCGGGCACCCCCGCCGCCACGCTGTTCGCGCACGCGGCCGACGATGCCGACGCGGGCGAGCCCGGCGCCTTCGGCAGCGCGCTCGCCACCTGCCAGTTCCGGGCCTCGGGCCGTCCCGCGTTGGTCGTCGGCGCCCCGCTGGCCGAGGGCGGCGCCGGGGCGGCCCTGGTGTACTTTCCGGGCGAGGCCCTCGCCGGCGGTGCGGAGCCCCTCGTGCGGCTCGTGGGCGAGGCGGAGGAGGGGCGCTTTGGTGCGGCCGTGGCCTGCGCCGATCGCGATGGCGACGGCCTCGACGAGCTCTTCATCGGCGCCCCGGGCGAAAACGCCACGGACGGCACTGCGGAGGCCGGCGCCCTCTACGTCTTCGGCGGGCTCGGCGCCGCCGCCGGCTCCTTCTCCCCCGCTCAGGCGCGCTTCCGCCTCTTCGCCGACCGGGCCTACCTCCGCACCGGCGAACGGTTCGCGGTCGGCGACCTCGACGGCGACGCCCTCGCTGAGCTGGTGCTGCTCGTCCGGCAGCGTTAGCCCGCAGGCCTCCCGGGGCGCCTGTGCAGGACCTGTTGCAGATCGGAATCGACGCGGCGCGCGAGGCGGGTGCCGCCATCCGCGGGTACTACAAGGACCAGTACACGGTGCGCGACAAGGGCGAGGACAACCCCCTCACCGACGCCGATCTTGCCGCCAACCACATCCTCGAGTCGCGGCTGCGCGAGCGGTTCCCCGAGTACGGGTGGCTCTCCGAGGAGTCGGTCGATGACCCGGTGCGCCTCGGTCGCGACTGGGCCTGGATCGTCGACCCGCTCGATGGCACCAAGGAGTTCACGCTCGGCATCCCCGAGTTCGTGGTGTCGATCGGCCTGGTGTACCGCGGCGAAGCCCGCCTCGGCGTGCTCTACAACCCCATCAAGGAGGAGCTCTTCGCGGGCTTCGTGGGGGGCGGCGCCACGCTGAACGGCGCGCCGGTGGTGGTGAGCGCGCACCGCGAGCTGCAGGGCGCGCGGGTGGTCTGCTCGCGCACCGAGATGAAGAAGGGCATGTTCGACCGGTTCGCCGGGCAGCTCACGCCGGTGCCGGTGGGCTCCGTTGCCTACAAGTTCGGCCTCGTGGCCGCCGGCCAGGCCGAGGCCACCTTCACGCCGCAGCCGCGCAACGAGTGGGACATCTGCGGCGGCGTGGCGCTCGTGGAGGCGGCCGGCGGTCGCTGCACCAACGGCGCCGGCGAGCCCTACCGCTTCAACCGCCGCGATCCGCTCCACATCGGCGTGTGCGCCACGAACGGCCACATCCACGACGCCGTTCTCGGCATCATGCAGGGCTGAACCGAAGTGTCCCGCCCCATGCAGGTGGTCTTCCTGACCGTCGTCCTCGATCTGCTCGGCTTCGGGCTCGTGATCCCGCTGATGCCCTACTACGCCGAGAGCTTCTCGGCCTCGCCGCTGCAGGTCACCCTGCTCGCCAGCATCTACTCGCTGGCCCAGTTCTTCTTCGCGCCGCTCTGGGGGCAGGCGAGCGATCGCTGGGGGCGCCGGCCCACGCTGGTGCTCTCCGTGCTGATGACCGGGGTGATGCTCGCGGGTTTTGCCTCGTCGAGCGCCCTGTGGATGCTGTTCCTGTTCCGCGGGCTGCACGGCGTCTTCACCGCCAACATCGCCATCGCCCAGGCCTGCATGGCCGACCTCACCACGCCCGAAACGCGGGCGCGCGGCATGGGCCTCATCGGCGCGGCGTTCGGTGTCGGCTTCACCTTCGGCCCCGCGCTCGGCGGTGGGCTCTCGCAGTTCGGCCTCGCCGTGCCCATCTGGGTGGCCGCGGGGCTCTCCTTCCTGAACTTCCTGCTCGCGTGGCGCTTCCTCCCGGAAACCCGCCGCCCGGACTCGGCCGCCAGTCGCCGGTCGATCGATCCCACCGCGCTCCTCCGCGCCCTGCGGCACCCCGCCGTGGGCCTCTGCATCGCGCTCACCTTCGTGTACATCTTCGCCTTCGCCGGCATGGAGACCACCTTCACGCTCCTCGCCAAGCACCAGCACGGGCTGGGCGCGCTGGAGGTGGGGCTCATGCTCGGCGTGGTGGGCATCGTGGGGGCGGCGGTCCAGGGGGGCCTCATCCATCGGCTGGTCCGCCGGTTCGGGGAGGCCGTGTTGCTGCCGCCGGCGCTGGGGGGGGTGGCCGTGGGGGTGGCCGCCATCGCATACGCGCCGCTCACCGTGCCGATGCTGGCGGTTTTCGTGGTGCTCGCCTGCGGGCAGGGCGTGGCCTCGCCCGCGTTGCAGAGCCTCGTGAGCCGCGGGGTCGGCGCCGAGGAGCAGGGTGAGATTCTCGGCAGCAACCAGTCGATGAGCGCGTTGGCCCGCGCGTTGGGACCGGCCTGCGGCGGCTGGCTGTACGAGCACTCCTCGCCCGAGGCGCCCTTCCTCGTGGCCGGGGCGCTGCTCGTCGTCGCCGCCGCGATCGCCGTGCCGGCGGGCCGCGCCGCCCTCTCTGCGCGCGCGGCAGGCTGACGCTCAGCGCCGCCGCCGCCGCAGGAGCGCGCCCGCGGCGAGCACCACGAGCCCTGCGGAGGCCCCGCCGGCCGAGCCGGAACAGCCGCACTCCGCGGGGTCGTCCGGGTCGGCCACTTCGGGCGGCGGCCGCGAACTGAACTTCACGATGACCTCCTCGGTGGAGTCGGTGCCATCGATGAAGTGGGCGCCGGCGTGAATGGTCAGGATGAAGTCGGTGTCGGCCGGCCAGTCCTCCACCGGCGCGAGGTGCACGGCGTGCGAGCCGCGACCGTAGAACACCCACGGGTCCTCGAGGGCGTAGGCGTTGCCCTCGGCATCCACGACCTCGAAAAGGTCGGGCACGAGCACTTCGGGAACGAGGCCCCGCGAGAAGATGACCGTCAGCCGCGACTCGACTGCGGTGTGGTCGGTGGCGAGGCCGAAGCCGCCCTGCTGCGGGAAGGTGAAGAGCACGGGCTCGAGGCTGCTCGGCTCGCCCGTGAGGATGCCCCACCGGCTCTGCCAGTAGCGGGCCACCACGTCGGCCTCCCAGGCGGGTGCGCCCGGCGTCTCCCGGCCCATCATGTGGGTCGTGGCCCAGGGGAAGGCGTCGGTGTACTCCTTCAGCGTGGCGGGGTCCTTCCCCGCTTCGCGCACGTAGGTGATGGCCACGGCGGTGAGAAGCTGCCCGGACTCGAGCGTGCTTGCGCTCACCTCCACGCCCGCCTCGGCCATGAGCGGCACGATCACGTCGGTGGGAACGAAAGGATCGAGCGTTTCCTGCCCGCCGGTGGCGGCGGCGAGCGCCACGTCGGTGGCCTCGTCCATGCTGCTCCCTTCCCAGTCGCTCTCGGCGTCCTGCACGTAGGCGCGCTGCATGTAGAGGGAGTCGAACACCTGGTCGCCCATGCCGTGGCTCTGCATGCCGAAGAGAAAGGCGATGTGCTGGCGGGCCTCCAGCGAGGAGTAGTCGCCCGCGTACGTCTCCGCGATCCAGTGGAGGTACAGGTCCTGGAAGGGCTCCCAGTGCGCCGTTTCGGCGTAGGCCTCGCCGAGCGGGTAGCCGCCGTCGGGGAACTGGGTGCCGTTCTGCAACCACGGCCAGAGCTCGGGGTCGCCGAGGATGTCGGCCAGCTCCCCCTCGGGGAGCTGCGGCACCGCCCATTCACTGATCGTGACGTGACTCGTGAGGCCGTTGGCGTGAGCCAGGGAGAGCATCAGGAGCATGGCGGACCCGGGTCAGAGAGGGGTGAGCGTGCGGCAACTTTCCACGATGTACTGCATCTCCGGCTCGAGCTCGGCGGAGGTCCAGTCGCTGGCCTTCAGGACATCCTCGTAGCCCGGCACGAGGTTGAGCGGGCTGAGGGTACGTTCGAGCGCGAAGTAGTGGTTGGCGTAGGCGATGTTGCGCTGCACGTTGGGCCGGACGAGCTGCTGCACCGCGTAGAACATCACGCTGCGGGCGCGTGGACGGAAGCAGTCCATCGCGAGGTACCAGGCGTTCCGTCGGGTGATCTGGCCGCGGAACACCGCCTCGTAGGCCGGACGGACGGGGAGGTTGTTCACCAAGCCGCCTTCCACGAGGCGGGTGATGCCGTAGCGGGCGTAGAGGCCGTCGAGCATCGCCTTCATGCGCTGGTCGTCGCGCATCACGTCGTAGTGGATGAGGCCGGGGATCGACGAGGAGAAGCCGGCGGCGTCGAGGATGTCGGCATCCTCGGTGGCCTCGTCACCCCCGAAGACCACCTCGCGGAGGGCGTCGGGGGTGGAGAGCAGCTCGCGGAAGATGTTGGCCACCTGGGCCACCTTCTGCGCGAGGCTCGGCCGGAGGCGGAACTCGGGGCTCACGGCATCGTCGAGGAAGTGCTCGTAGTAGGAGAGATCGTGCTTGAGCGCATCCACGCCGAGGCCCGTGGCCACCACGAGGAGCGGGACCTCGAGGTCGCGGAAGGTGAGGGGCTTGCCATCGGGGCTGTGGAAGAGGGAGCCGATCGCGGCGCGCAGGTAGAGTCGCAGCGTGGCCGGCAGTCCGTAACGGCTGTCCTGTTCGAGGATGCGAAAGACCCGCTGCCACGTGAGCCGCTGGGCCGCGTGGTACATCGGCGCCGGGTCGAACACCTTGCGGCGGGCCCGGAAGAGCGCGATGAGCGCCCCCATCGAGGTGCCGGAGATGAGCGCGGGCTGCAGGTCCGCGCGGTGCAGCGACTGCCACGCGCCCGCGTACCCGTACCCCGCGCCGCCGCCGCCCCCGCAGGTGACCACGAGCGGGCGCTCGCACACCTCGGCCTCCAGGCTGGGCGCATCGAGTTCGAAGTGCTCCAGCAGGCGCCGCCTGCGGCTGCGCGTCTGCTCTACCAGCTCCGGCAGGTGCTGCGCGGCGCGGACGAGGCCGCCCTCGCTGCCGTCGAGCCAGGGCGAGAGCGCACCGTTCACCGCCCAGGCGTGCGCCGCGAGGGCCTCGGCCACGTCTACATCCTGACCGGCACGGTTGCGTACCACCTGGAGCTTGGCGAAGGCGAGCACGTAGCGGAGCGCGTTGACCCGGGCGGGGTGCAGCTCGCCAGGGCGCTCCACGAGGCGCCGCGCCACCGCCGCTTCCATCCCTTCGAAGGGCAGGCGGTGCTGGTGAAAACGCTCCACGTCCATCGGTGGGCCCCGGTAACCGCCCCGCGGGCGGCCGCGACGTCAGCGATGCGTCAGGGCGCTACCGGTCGGGGCAGAGGTCTTCGGTCCAGCGCTCCTGGTTGTTGTCCTCGATGCACTCCGTGAGGTTGCCGGGGCCGGCGTTGCCGCCATCGACCCGCCCAAGGAGCTTCGTGATGTCACCCGCGCCGCTCTCCACGGCGTACTCGAAGGCCTGGAGGGCGCGCCCGGCCGGGATGGTCTCCGTTACGGCGGTGCTGCCGACCACCGCTTCGGAGCCGTCCGAGTAGGTGGCCACGAGCTCCACGAGCACCTCGGTCGTCACGTCCTCAAAGCCGTGGTTCATCACGCTCACCCACGCCACGAGGCGGTCGTTGTCGCACTCGTCGCGGCAAACGTCGTCCACGGTCACGGAGAGGTCGGGCAGGATGTAGCCGCCGGTGCCGGCGTAGATGTCGCCCGAGCGGAAGTTGTTGTAGGTCTCCAGGTTGCGCGCGGGTTTGGCGGGGATGCTGCCATCATCGTTGACGTTGGTGATGGTGTAGGCGTGCTGGTTCCACACCCGGCGGGCGCTTCGCCAGGAGTCCGCCTTGTCGCCGAACACGGTGAACCCGCTGTAGCTGCCCGTGTTCGCCACGATGATCTCGGCGTGGCCGTCGGCATCGACGTCGGCCACGGCCGGATACTCCAGCCAGGTGGCGTTGGTGTGCTGCTTGCTTTCGAGCTTCACCGCGCCGTCCGGGCCGGCGAAAACCCAGAGTCGCGTTTCGTCGGCGTAGACCGCCTCGGCCACCCCGTCGCCCTCGAAGTCGAACACGGAGCTGCCGGTGTTGCCGCTCGACGCATCCTGGGTGGCGGCCTGCCACACCACGCTGCAGTCACGTTCGAACACCGAATAGCGGCTGCCGGCCGCAGCAGCGAACTCGGCTTCGCCGTCGCCGTCGAAGTCCGCCACGGTGGGCGGCCCCCCGTAGTAGGCGGCGCCGGCGCCCGGGATGTCGGCGCTGCAGAGCACGGTGCCGTCGTCGTCCTGGAGGCGGATCTTGCCGCCGACGGTGACCACGATCTCGCCCTTGTCATCGCTGTCGAAGTTGCCGACGGCCGGGTACCCGTCGCTCTGGCCGTTGCTCCAGATGGCGGTGCCGTTGCGCTTGTAGAGGGCGTTGCCGACCACGACCTCCTGGACCCCGTCGTTGTCGATGTCGTAGGCGAACGAGGTGGTGCCCACGTTGTTGCCCGCCACGTTGCCGATGCCGGCGCGCCCGGTGCCGAGGGTGGCGCCGGTGTTCGACACGATGGCGGCGCCGCAGATGATCTCCGGGTTGCCATCGCCATCGAGGTCGGCGATGGCGGGGTTGTCGCTCGTGCCGTACATCGCGCTGCTCAGGTTCCCGCTGGTCCACATCCGGGTGCCGTTGTGGTCGTAGGCCACCAGCGTGCGCTGGTTGGTGGGCGCGACGATGTCGGTCCAGCCGTCGTTGTCGATGTCGCCGAGCGCCACGCCGCCCTGGCCCTGCACGCCGCTGTTGCGGATGTTGAGGAGCTCCGTGCCCGAGCCATCGCCGCTCACCACCCGGATCACATCCTCGCTGCCGTAGGTCACCACCACCACGTCGGGGATGTCGTTCTCGTCGGCATCACCATCCCCGTCGTCGTCGTTGAGCGAGCCGACCGCCGGCATCATCATCACCTGGTTGGAGCCGGCCTGGACCGCCCACGCCTCCTTCTTCCACTCCACGACCGGCGTGAAGGAGCCGACCGGGTCGCCCTCCACCTGGCACTCGTCGGTCTGGGTGACGTCGCGCGCTTCGATGGTGCGGGGCTCGCACACGTCGGGGTCGACGTCTTCCTCGTAGTCGTCGTCGCTGTGGTTGGCGCCCTCGGGGTCGAAGGCGGTGTCGCCTTCGGCATCGCCGTTGCCGCCCTTGCTGTTTTCGAGGTTGTAATCGGAGCAGGCGGCGAGGAGGAGGAGGGCGGAGAGTCGACGCATGCGTGGTCCGAGCAGGCGCGCAGTGTAGCGCAGCGGGGTGGCCATTGGCGGCCGACTTCAAGGGGAAGCGTTCGTGGCCCGTCGGCTGGGGTATGCTGACAGCGGACCGCACGATGGCCCCGCTCCTCCTCCTCCTCGCGTGCAACCCGCTCGGTGAACCCGACGTGGACGACCCCGCACGTGATGCCGAGGTGGGCAGGGACCCCGTTTCGGGCGACACCCACACCGGTCGGGACGACACCCACTCCGGTGGCACCGACAGCGACTCGGGCCAGGCCGACAGCGACTCCGACTCGGGCGATTCGGCCGCCACCGACACCGGTGACACGAGCGCCACCGATACCGGCGACACCAGCGCGGGCGACACCGGCGACACCGGCACGAGCCCCACCGATACGGCCGACACCGCGGACACGGGCACCAGCAGCTCCGACACCGCCGACACCGGCACGAGCAGCACGGACACGGGCGACACGGACCCGGGCAGCACCGACACGGGTGGCAGCGTGGACACCGGGGAGAGCCTCCCCGACTCGGCCGACACCGGTACCCCCGTGGTGGACACGGGCGGCTTCGTGGACACCGGCACCCCCGTGGTGGACACGGCCGCGATCGTCGACACCGGCACCAGCCCCACCGACACGGCTGGCGGCGGCGATCCGGGCTGGACGAGCCTCGATACCGCCGACACCGCCGACATCGTGACCGTTCCGGTCGACACAGCCGACACCGGCCCCGAATCGGGGACCGGCACCGACACCGCCGTGATCTCCCCCACTCCGGTGGACACCGCCGACACCGCCGACACCGCCGACACCGCCGACACGGGGAAGCCGCTCGACACCGGCAACGGCATCGTTTTCCACGACACCGGCAGCGGCCCCGCCCCCGTCGACACCGACACCTCCGTGTACGTTCCCGCCGCCTGCGACAGCGGAGACACCGGCGCAGGCTGCAGCGACGTGATCCGGTTCGTGGCCCTCGGGGATGCCGGCACCGGCGACTACCGGCAGCTCAGCGTGGCCTCGGCCATCGAGGCGGTTTGTGCCGTGGAGGGCTGCGACTTCGCGCTCTACCTCGGCGACAACCTCTACCCCTCCGGCCCCTCCGACGTCACCGACGTGCTGTGGGACACGAACTTCGAGGTGCCCTACTCCGGGCTCGGCTTCCAGTTCTACGCGGTGCTCGGCAACCATGACTACGGCGGCTTCTTCGACACTGGCGCCGCCGCGGTGGAGGTGGCCTACACCGCCTACAGCAGCAAGTGGTACATGCCCTCGCGGTACTACACCGAGACCATCGACGATCTCACCGTGATCGGGCTCGACACCCAGGCGCTGCAGCTCGGCCGAGGCGCCGATCAGGAGGCGTGGATTCCCGGCGCACTCGCGGGCATCTCGACAACGTGGACGATCGCCATCGGCCACCATCCGTACATCTCGAACGGCCCCCACGGCGATGCCGGCGAGTACGACGGCCGGGCGGGCGATGGCGTGGCGTTCAAGGACTTCTTCGACAGCTACCTGTGCGGCACCGCCGACGTCTACCTGGCGGGTCACGACCACGCCCTGCAGTGGTTGCAGTCGCCGTCGAGCTGCGACACTGCCTTCCTCGTGGCGGGCGGCGGGGGCTCGGGCCGCTACCCGATCGTGGGCACCAACCCCGCCGACTTCGAGGACAGCTCCAACGGTTTTCTCTGGGTGGAGCTCGACGGGAACCTGTTCACGGGAGTGTTCTACGACTCGACCGGCACCGAGGTCTATCGGGCGAGCTTCACGAAGTAGCCGGGTGTCGGCCTCCTCCTCGCTCCGGGCGCTCCCCCTCTTCGCCCTCGCCCTCGGCGCCGCGGCCCTCGCCCTGCCGATCCGCGAGCCCTGGGTGGCGCTCCTCGGCCTCCCCGCGGTGCTTCTGGCGCCTGGATGGGCCATCGCCGGCCGGCTGAACCGCGACGAGGATGGCCGCGCCGGGTTGCTCGCTACCGGGGTGGATGCGGTCTGGTGCTCCGTGCCCGCGGGCATGGGGGGCTGGGCGCTCGCGCGGCTCACCGGCACCGGGGGCTGGGCGGTCCTGGCCATGGCGGGGGCAGGTGCCGCGTTCGGGTGGCTCTGGGCGAGGCGCGCCGCCGTGGTCGACTACCGGAGCACCCCCCGCGAGCGCCTCGCGCTCCTCGCCGGCGGCGTGCTCCTCGCGGTGTGGTTCGGCCTCTCCGCCGCCACCATCGCGCGGCCGCTCGATCGGTACTTCTACCTCGCGGAGGTGGAGGAGCGTCTGCCGGAGGAGGCGCCCGGGCCCGCGGCCGGCGAGGGCTGGGCCGAGGTCACCCCCATCGGCGACCCCGCGGCCGGGCTCCTTCGGCTGCGCCCCGCCCGGGGGGAGGCCGTGCTCCTGCCCGACGTCGAAGCGGGGGGCGTGCGTGCGTACCTGCTCCACGGTCCCGTCGGCGCCAGCGTGTCCGGGCTCGGCGATCGTCGCATCGAGGTGGAGGCCAGCCCGGTGGAGGTGGCCGAGGAGGGGCCGGTGTGGCGCTACCGCGCGGAGGGCGTGGCGGGGAGGCTGGAGGAGCTTCCCCCCGACGGCGCCACGCTGCGCTTCAGCCATCCGGAAGGCTCCGTGCTCTACGTGGTATCGAGCCAGGATGGGCTGTGGACGCTCGATGGCATCGGCGAGCTGCGTCTGGTGCACTACTACCAGCTCCTCAACATGGTGGAACAGCTCGTCTGGGCGGACGAGCGCTGGGTCACGGACGTCCAGCCGCCGCTCGGCACCTGGGTGCTCGGTCCAGCGCTCGCCTTGACGGGCGGCGGGCTCCCGACCGCGAACGTGCTCCTGCTCTACGTGCTCGTGCTCTCCGTCGTTGCGATGACGCGCGTGGTGGGCCGGTTCGCTCCCGATGCACCTGCGCCCGCCTGGCTGCTTCCCGGCGCCGCCGCCGCGGTCACGGGGAAGTTGCTCCTGGAGCCCGGCAGCGCGGGCATGCCCGACGCGCTCTACGCCTGCGCGATCGTGGCCGGGCTCGCGGCGCGCGGGGAGGGGTACGTGCTCCTCGCGCAGCTGTTGCGGTACCCGGGCGCGGCGGTGGTGGCCGTGGGGCTCACGCTCTCGGGCGAGCCCCGGCGCGCGCTTCGGGGCCTTGGGCTGGTGGCCGCCGCCGCCGGCCTCTTCGCCCTCGGGGGGGCGCTCACCGGCGCCCTTCCCGGGTGGCTGGCCACCGTGGCCTGGGAGAGCGGCCCCGAGCACTGGCACGGCGATGTCGCGGCCTCCTCGCTCCTCTCGCGGGTGCCGGAGTTCGCGCTCACCTGGCTCCTGTACGCGGGCGCCACCCCCTTGCTCGCGCTGTTCGGGCGCGGGCCGGGAAGGCGCGCCACGCTGGGCACCGCGCTCGTGTACTCGTGCCTCCTCGCCACCATCGACCACCACCCCACGCACTACTTCCTGCCGCTGGTGCAGTTGAGCGCCTGTGCGTGCGCGTGCGCTTCCGCTCACCCCGTCGGAACACCAGCGAAGGGCGCCGCGAAGCTCGGGGGAATGGTGCTTTCTGGCGCCGGAGTGGTGGGGTTGTTGATATTTTTGTTTTGGGGCGACATTCGCGGATAATGACGGTTTGTCCGTACGTGGCGGCGCCAGACGGGCGCCCGAAGCGGCCCGGAGCCCCTTGGCTTCGCCGACTCTTCCATAGAGTTGTCCACAACCCGCCGCGTGCAGGATCGGGTAGAATGTCCGCATGGCCGACCCCGAGCTTCCCTCCAGCAACCGCGGGCTCATCGCGGAGTTCACCCACTTCCTGGTTCACGAGAAGGCGTGGTGGATGACCCCCATCCTCGTGGTGCTCGTGCTGGTGGTCGCGTTCATCCTGTTCGCGGAAGCCTCGCCCGTGCTCCCGTTCATCTACACGCTCTGAGCCGGGCGCTCAGCTCGCGTACCGCCGGGTGAGGTGGAAGAAACACTGTTTCTTCCACCAGCTCCAGTGGTGCTTGCTCTCGCGCCCCCAGATGTCGCGTTCGTGGGGAATCTGCTTGGCCTGGAGCACATCGCACAGCGCGATCGTCTCTTCGATGCAGCCTTCCTCCCACTGACCGGTGCCGCACACCATCGCGAGGTGGGTGCGCCGGGTGGCTTCGAGGGCCTCACCGTGGAGGTTCGGCACGAAGGCGAGCGGGTTGTTGAAGTACACGCTCGAGCCGGAGTACCCACCGAGGAACTGCGTGATCTCGTAGCGACCGCTCATGCAGATCGCGTGGTTGAAGACGTGGGGGTGCTTGAGCGCGAACAGCGCCGCGTAGAGCCCGCCCAGCGAGCAGCCCACGGTGCCGATACGGCCCTGGGGCAGGTTGCAGTCCTTCCGGATGAAGGGCACCATCGTCTGCAGGATGAAGCGCTCGTAGCGCTCGTGGGCGGCGATCTTCTCCGCGGGGTTCCCCTCGCGGGTGAACGCCTCGGCCACGTTCGACTCGGGGCAGTAGAGCTTGATCTTGCCGGCCTGCAGCAGGGGCGCGAGGGCATCGATCATCCCCTCCTTCTGCCACTCGTGCGCAAACCCGGCGGCGCTCGGGAACACCAGCACGGGAGCGCCCCACCAGCCGTAGCGCCACACGTGCATGTCGCGACCCATCGCTTCGCTCGGGAAACGCTCGTAGATGCCTTCCATCGTTCAACGCTCCGAGAGGTTCTGGCCGAGCTGCAGGCTTTCCTGGCGCGGCTCGAAGTTGTTGGGGTCCCAGCAGCGGCGGCACCGCGCTTCGTACGCGTCGGTTTCGCCTACGAGGAACCGGGCATCGCGGTTCACCACCCGCTGGCTCCGGTCGGCCGGGTTGCCGCACACCATGCAGATGGCGAGGTTCTTGGTGATGTACTCGGCCACCGCGAGGAGCTGCGGGATCGGCTCGAAGGGCGCGCCGCGGTAGTCCATGTCGAGCCCGGCCACGATGACCCGCTTGCCGGAGTTGGCCAGCCGCTCCACCACCTCGACGAGGTCGTTGTCGAGGAACTGGGCCTCGTCGATGCCCACCACCTGCGCATCGCCCACGAGCGCGGGAATGTCGGCCGCCCGCTCGATCTGGAAGCTCCGCAAGCGGTGGCCGCTGTGCGAGCCCACGCTGTCCTCGCTGTAGCGGTTGTCGATGCCCGGCTTGAACACCACGACCGACTGCCGCGCGAACTGGGCGCGGCGAATCCGACGGATCAGCTCCTCCGTTTTTCCGGAGAACATGCAGCCGGTGATGACCTCGACCCAACCGACGCCGACGGGCTGCAGAGAAGGTGTCATCCCAGGGGTACGACCTCGCCATCGCCAACGTACCAGCACAGCTCGTCGGCGGCCGCTCCGCCGGCGTGGGCAAACGCGGAAACGCCTACGTCAGTCGGGCGGAGCCGGAGCGGGCTCCAGGGGTTGAGGTGCGCGCGGGCGCGGATCATGAGCGGCTGGGTGGGGTTCCGGTCGATCATCAGCATGCCGGCGAAGTTCCGGTATAGCGGATCGCGGAAGGCGCACGGGCCGCCGCCGCCGCCGAACGTGAAGCGGGGCGAGCCCCCCTCGTTCGAGGTGAGGGTGGGGCGACCGTAGAGGAAGTCGCGCAGGTAGCCGTGGTTGATGCCCCAGGGCTGGTCGCTCACCGCCGCCACGACGAGCGGCAGGGTGCGGTCGGCGGCGGCGTTGTACCGGTCGAGCTCGCGGACCACGCGGGGCTCCAGCACCTCCATGGCGCGATGCGCCACGAAGGGGCCGAGGGCGAACGCGAGCGGGGAGCCGCCCCCGCGCACCTTCTCGCCGGTGAGGCAGAACTCGAGCGCGATGTGCTCATCCTCGTAGGCGGCGTAGCGCCCCTCCCAGGCGCCGCTGCCCACCTGCGCGAGCCACAGCTCCAGCGAGCGGCGGACGGGTTCCGGGTCGAAGTCGTGGGGCAGCCACCGCCGGATGAGCACCACGAAGCGGTGGCGCGAGGTGACGCGGGAGAGCGCCTGGACGAGGCGCTCGCGGGTGAGCTCATCGCCCCCCGGCCGGGTCTGGTGGACGAAGGCCAGCACGGCGAGGTTGAAGGCGCGGCCATCCGCGTGCGCCATCTCGATGAGCGGGCCCGCGCCGCGGAGGGCCCGAATCGCGAACCCCCGCCGGTGCAGGAGGCTGACGGCGCCAACCTCCGCAAAGCCCTGGAAGAACCTACGGTTGTCGAGCGAGTGGAGCAGGTCGCGCGCTCGCAGCGCGAAGGGCTCGCCGAGGAGGGAGACCCGGTCGGCCAGCGATTCACGCACCTCGTCGCCATCGGGCGCGCAGAGCTGCTTGAGGTAGCTGTGATCGGCGCCGGGTAGCGTCTGAAGCTCCGAAATGAGTCGCTCGGACCAAAGGGGCATTAGGGCTGGACCACGGTCAAGGCGGCCGGCGTCTAATCGAAAGAGGCCGATTCGGCAAAGAGAATCGGGCCGCCAACGATCAGAATGCGTCGTCGTCCGCGGGGTCGATGCCGGTCTCGTACCGCTCCACGGCGTACACCGTGCCGCCGCGCGTCTCCACCTCGGCCGGCCGCCAGGCGGTGGCCACCGCCAGCGGATTGACGAGCGCATACCGTGGAACATCCTCGCCGTTCCACCACTGGACCAGCGCCTGCGACCCCCCGAGCGATGGGTTGTCGGGGTCGTCGAGGTTGGTTCGATCCACCACGGTGAGCCGCAGCTCGCCCTCGCCGACGGGGGTGAAGATCTGCACGACCTCCGGCCCCGGCCCGTTGGTTGCACTGCGCACGAGCGCCGCCACGGTGGTCGTGTCGGTGCGGTCGAGGTGCACGGGCGCATCCGCCCAGACGTGGAACCGCTGCAAGGCGTTCGCCGCATCCACCTCGCGTTCGGGGGCAGTGAGGTGGAGGTCGAGATCGAGCGCACCGGCCCAGTACACGGTCGCGAGCAGGTGGCCGGGCTCCTGGAGCGGCGCGATGGTGCCGACCGTGGGCTCGGAGAAGGGTGTGGTCAGCACCGGGAAGCGGGTGCCGGCCCAGCCGCCGATGGGGGCCACGTAGATCGTGTAGAGCCCCGGGGTGTCGACGGTGGCGCTGAAGCTGCCATCGTCGGCCGTCGTGAAGCTCGCGGCGGCCGGAGCGCCCACCGCGGCATCCCACCCGGCCTGCGCGGTGCCCTGAAGCCCGGGCACGGCGCTCCCGTCGGGGTCGATGATGCGGCCGCGAATGGAGCGCCCGCCCAACTCGGCGTCCAGCCGCACGGTGGCCAGCGTGCGCCCCACGCTCTGCCAGTCCTGCACGGGGCCCGCCCGCAAGGTGGCGGTCTCGCTCGTGAGCAGGTTCACCTCCCATCGGGCGGCGCCCTCGGCGTACTCCGGGGCGCCGACCCGCGCCGAGAGCACGTTGCCCGTGGATTCGGTGCCGTAGAGCGGCCAGCCCCACGCCCCCTCCGCATCGGTGGTGGTGCTGCCCAGGTCGCCGCCCGCTTCATCGAGCAGCTCCACCTCCGCGCCGGCTACCGGGAGGCCGTCCCCATCGGCCACCGCGCCCTCCACGACCACCACGAACCCTTCCAGACCCGCGGGAACGCAGGCGGACAGCAGGAGCGGCAGGAGGAGGCGGGTCATCGCGTGCGAGTCTACTCCGGCCCGTCCAGCAGGTAGACGATGCCCGCGAGGCCCAGACCGTCGCCGCTCCACAGGGGTGCGGTGAGCTGGAGGTCGGCCAGCCCATCCCCATCGAGGTCGGCGGCCGCGATGGCCGTGCCGGTGCCGCTCGCGCCCTCACCGCCATTGAACTCGGCGTTGGCGCTGGTCACGGCCACGGTGCCCGCCGTTCCCGGACCGTAGAAGAGGTAGACAACTCCGGCCTGCGCCGCGGCTTCGGGCGCGCCCAGGAGGAAGTCGGCGACCCCGTCCTGATCGAGGTCGCCGGGCCCGACGAGCACCTTGCCGAGCGCGAGGTCGGCGGTGCCGACGATCTTCGTGGGGGCGAGCGCGGGGATGCTTCCCGAGGTGGGCGGACCGGCGAGGAGGTAGACGGCGCCGGCCTCGGCGCCGCCCTCCGCATCGGTGGAGGCGCCCACGAGGAGATCGCCGTAACCATCGCCGGTGGCATCGCCGAGGCTCGCGAGGGCGGCCCCCATCCCGTCGGTGGGGTCGGCGCCGGTGAGGAGCGCGGCGGCGTCGGTGAGGGCGGAGGTGCCCGCCGCCGGCTGGCCGACGGTCCAGATCGCGCCCATGCCGCCGGGCCCGGTGGTGCTGCCGACCGCGAGGTCCGAGAGGCCATCTCCATCGAGGTCGTGCCCGCCGGCCAGCGTGGTGCCGGCGTCGTCGTCGCGCTCGCCGGTCCACGTGCTCCCGGCGTCGTCGGGCGTAATCTCCCCCTCCGCGATCGGCCCCGGGAAGAGGTAGACGGCCCCCGCGGCGGTGCCGGCGTGGGGCGCGCTGAGCAGCACCTCCGGCCAGCCGTCGCCATCGACATCGCCGGCGGCCGCGAGGGCGGTGCCGAAGCCCGAGGTGGCCTCGCCCACAAGACGGACGGGGGCCGACTCGAGCCCAAGTGGGCCCACGAGATCGGCGCTCACGATCCACGCCACCCCGCCGTGCTGGGCGCCGATCAGCAGATCGCGGACGCCATCGCCCGTGATGTCGTCGAGCGCCGCGAGCGAGAACCCGGCGCCGTTGCCGGCGTCCTCGCCGTCGGCCATGCCCGTGGACACCGCCGCGATGCCTCCGCTCGCGCCGAGGCCCGCCCCGGGCACGAGCCACACCTTGCCCGCGCTCGTCTCGGCCTGCGCGGCGCTCGCGGCGAGGTCGTCGAGGCCATCGCCGTCCACGTCGCCGAGGTTCACCACGGCGCTGCCGAGCTGGCCGCCAGCGGCCGAGCCGCGGAGGTTGATGCCCTCCACGCTGGCGTTGTGGACGCCCGACCACACGCAGCGTGGCGCCTCGCCGTCGCAGTCCTGGTCGAGCTCATCGCCGCAGGCCTCGGCGGCCCCCGGGCTGCGGGTGGGGTCTTCGTCGTCGCAGTCGCCGCCCACGGCGGCGGTGCCTGGCGGGGGAGGGCAGGACACCGTGGAGGCGGCGTCGTCGCCGAAGCCGTCCTGGTCGGCGTCGGCGTACCAGGTGGGGGAGTCCACGGGGTCGTCGTCCACCTCCCCGTTGCAGTCGTCGTCCACCCCGTTGCACAGCTCCACCGAGCCCGGGAAGACGAGCTCGTCTCCGTCGTCGCAGTCCCCGGCCTCGAGGCTCGCCTCGGCCACGGCGGCGCAGCTCGCTTCGACTTCGCCGAGGTCGGTTCCGAAGCCGTCGCCGTCCACGTCGGGGTACCAGGGCACGGCGTCGATCGCGTGGTCATCCACGCTGCCGTCGCAGTCCTCGTCCACCCCATCGCAGTGTTCGGGTTCGGTCGGGCCAATGGCGTCGTCGTCGTCGTTGCAGTCGCCGCCGGTCGCCACGAGGCCGGCGGAGAGCGCGCACACCAGCTCTGCGGAGGCGTCGTCGCCCGCGCCATCGCCGTCGGCATCGAGGTACGCCGCCAGCGGGGGCAGGCCCACGGCGGCGTCGGTGTCGTCGCAGTCGAGCGCGGCCGCCACGCCATCGCCGTCCTGGTCCGAAGGGTCGGCTTCGGGGCAGGCAACGAGGCTGAGCAGCAGGAGGGCCATCGTCGCTCCGGGGCGGAACGATAGCCTTCCTGCGCCCGGCGCGCCGCTCACTTCCGGAGGAGCTCCACGTCGAGCTCGATGGTGACGTCCTCACCCACGAGCAGGCCGCCGCCGTCGAGGGTGTTGTTCCAGGACACGCCGAAGTCCTTGCGATTGACGGTGGCGGTGGCGCGCGTGCCGGTCTTCATGTTGCCCCAGGGGTCTTTCCGGTCGGCGGGGATCGCGGCCACCTTGAAGGTGACCTCCTTGGTGACGCCGCGGATCGCGAGGTCGCCCACCAGGTCGAAGCCGGCCGGGGTGATGTTCTTCACGGCCTTCGAGGTGAAGGTCATCTCGGGGAACTTCGCGGCGTCGAAGAAGTCGGCCGAGCGCAGGTGGTCGTCACGCTTGCCGTCGCGGGTGTCGATGGACACGATGCCCACACGGGCCTGCACGCGGGTGGCCGCCACGTTGGCCGGGTCGTACTGCACGGTGCCGCTCACCGTGCCGAACTCGCCACGCACGGTGCTGACCGTCATGTGGGAGATGCTGAAGCCCACTCGGGTGTGGCTCGGATCGACCTCGTAGTTGGCCGCGAAGGCGGGCGTGGTGAAGAGGCCGAGGAGGAGGAGGCTGCGGAAGAAAGACATGGGGCACCGGGGGTGTGCCCCATGAATAGATCGTGCATGGCTGAACGGGTAGTCCCCTCGCGCGGGACGAATCGTTCTGGAATCGGAACGATGGCGCGGCGCGAAACGCCGGGCGGCACTACAGGGTGGGCATGGAAACCCCTCGTTTCGAGCCGGACGATGTGGCGGGCATGGTGGTCTTCGCCGAAGTGGCGCGGCGCGGATCGTTCACCGCTGCGGCCGCGGCGCTCGGGATGGCGAAGTCGGTCGTGAGCGCGCGGGTGGCGCGCCTGGAACGGTCGTTGGGGGCGCGGCTCCTGCACCGAACGTCGAGGCGGGTGGCGCTCACCCCGGCTGGTACGGCGGTCTGGCCGATGTGCGAGCGGGTGGCGCTGGCCGCGGCGGAGGCGCGCGAGGCCATGCTCCACGACTCGCAGGAGCCGCGGGGGCGGCTGCGCATCAACGCCCCGGTGAGCTTCGGTCAGCGCTGGCTCGGGGGCCCCATCGCCTCGTTCGTGGCGCGCTACCCCCTCCTCGAGGTCGAGCTCGTCCTGCAGGACGACGTGGTCGACGTGGTCGGCGGCGGTTGGGACGCCGTGGTGCGCCTCGGGGTGGTCCGCGATCCCGAGCTCACCTCGCGGCGCTTCGCGGTCGACCATCTCGTGTGCGTGGCCGCGCCTTCCTACCTCGCGCGCCACGGGCAGCCCGAGCGCCCCGAGGAGCTCGCCACCCACGTCTGCCTCCGCTACTCCAACGTGCCGCGCGATCGGGAGTGGCGGTTCCGGGGCCCCGAGGGGGAGATCCCCGTGCCGGTAAACGGTCCGGTGGCCAGCAACGATGGGGGCCTGCTCGCCGCGCTCGCCGAAGCCGGCGCGGGGTTCACCATCGCGCCCTGGTTCATCGTGGCCGACGCGGTGCGCGCCGGTCGCCTCGTGGCCGTCCTGACGGGGTTCATGGGGGCCGAGCTTCCCTGCCAGGTCGTGCATGCCCACGGTCGGCGGCCGTCCGCGCGGGTGCGCTCCCTCGTCGACCACCTCGTCGCTGCTTTCCGAGTGCCGCCCTGGGGGCGACTCCCCTCGTCCTCGCCTGCGGTCAGCCCGGAATCGTAGCGGGATCCACGTAGTCCAGCCCCTGCTCGATGCGGTGACGAACGTGGGTGAATCCCGCGTCGGTGTAGAACGCCGTCGCCGCCTCGGTGTGCGCCAGCAGGAAGTCATCGGAGGTGATCGCCAGATCGTGCCGCACGCGATCGAGGTCGGCTGCCGAGAGCCCGGTGGGGGCGGGGGCCGGATCGGGGTCCGTGTCGGGCTCGCAGGAGCCGCCGTTGAGCCGCGGGATGTCTCCCCCGCAGAGCGCCACGGCGCCGCCCGAGTAGCGGTAGTCCGTGTGGAAGTGGAACGATGCGGCGAAGTCGGACCCGCCGGAGAGCCCCGTGGTGAACACCCGGTCGGTGTCCACGCCGAGCTGGTCCACGAGGCGCGCTTGAAGGAATTCCTCCACGCAGGCGGCGTAGTCCTCCACCCGCGGGGCCCACCAGCACCCCGGGTCAGTCCCAGGGGAAGAACAGGAGGACGCCGGGCGCGCTGTCCGCCGGGAGGTCGTCGGGGAGGATGTCAATCCACCCCCGGCGAAACGGGGGTGGCCTCCCCCCGCCGCCAACAGCGCACGTTTCGTCACGTTGGGATAGCTCCGCGGCATGGTGCTGGCTGTGCTGGTCATGCTCCCGCTGGCGTGTGCGCCTGCGGGTCCGCCACGGGAGATGGCTTTCGTGTCGCTGCCGCCCGCGGAGCTCGAGATCGGCTGCACGGAGGGGCAGGTGGGCTGCGAGGACGACGAGGTCCCGCACCTCGTCACCCTCACGCAGGCGTACCGGATGTCCGAAACGGAGGTGACCCGCGCGCAGTTCGCCGAAGCCCTCGGCTACGACCCTTCGGTGGCGTTCGGGTGCGGGCAGGACTGCCCGGTGGAGAGCGTCACCTGGTCGGAGGCGGCGGCCTTCGCGAACGCGCTCTCGGAGGAGGAGGGCGAGGAGTCCTGCTACGCCTGCACCGGCAGCGGGCAGGCGGTGCAATGCACCGTGGCGATCGCGGCGCCGGCGTGTGCCGGTTTTCGCCTCCCCACCGAAGCGGAGTGGGAGGCCGCGGCGCGCTGCGGGACCGACCTCCCGTTCGCGGGCTCCGCCGAGGTGGACGAGGTGGCGTGGTACGCCGGCAACAGCGGTGGAGACCCGCGCACCGTGGGCCTCCTCGCCCCGAACGACTGCGGGCTCTTCGACATGAGCGGCAACGTGTGGGAGTGGACGCAGGACATCTACGGCGCCTACCCCAGCGACCCCGTGACCGACCCCGTGGGCCCCGCGCAGGGCGAGGGCCACGTGAACCGCGGGGGAAGCTGGCACAGCATCGGGACGTACACCCATGTGGCCGAGCGCCACAAGGGCGGCCTCGAGGCGACCAGCGAGAGCTTCGGCTTCCGGGTGGCGGCCAGCGAACGCTGACCGGCCGGGCGCTACCGGCTGGCGTCGATCCCGAACACGTCGGGCAGTTCCTTGCGAACGCGCGCGGCCAGCTCGTGGGGGTGCACCTTCGTCCAGTCATGGTGAATGGAGCCCACCACCCGCTTGGCCACCGTCGTCGAGATCTCCGCCCGGAGGTCGCCGAGGAAGTGCGGCGGGGCCACGAGCACGAGGCGCTCGAAGCCGTGCTGGCGCTCGGCGTCGTTCACGAACCGAGCCACGCCCCGAGCGAACCGTTCCTCCTCCACGATGTGCGGGTCGTGGTGGGCCATCCCGGCCGAACGCCCCGCGCCCGGCAGCGCCCCGGGCGAGCGCGTTCCCATCGACTCGACGAGGCTCAACCCCTCCAGCATCACGTCCCCTTCGTACACGGCGGCGCCCGCCGCATCCGCCACCACCACCCAATGCATCGACATGAAAGACTCTCCGAGTGCATGGGGAGAAGCAAAGGGCGGGCCAGCGCGCGCCTACGGCCCTTCCTCGCTTGTTTGGGTGTTCCTGTGCCATTTCGCCCACCCGCGATGGGCGAAGTCGATCAGGGCGACCCCCCGGGTGGGGGGTTCGGCGCCCGCGCCCGGACCACCGGCTCCACCGTCGGCCCGACAAGACCGGCGAGCCGGGCCTGCCCCGCGGCGGTGGGGTGCAGGCCGTCGGGCTGGTTGAGCGCCGGCACGCCGGCCACGCCCTCGAGGAGGAAGGGGACGAGCGGCACGGCGAGCTCCGCGGCGAGGCGGGGGTAGATGCCGTCGAAGCCGGCCCCGTAGTCGGGCCCGAGGGTGGGGTTGGCCCGCATGCCCACGAGCACCACGTCGGCGCCGGCCTCCTTGCTGCGTCGAACGATGGTCCGGAGGTTCGCCTCGATCTCCTCCACGGGGAGCCCGCGCAGCATGTCGTTCGCGCCGAGCGCCACCACCACGACCGCCGGCTTCTGGCCGAGGAGCCAGTCCAGCCGGCGCACCCCCCCCGCCGTTGTGTCGCCGCTCACGCCCGCGTTCACCACCTCCACGGCGAGACCCGCCTCCCGCCAGGCGCGCCCGAGCTGCGCCGGGTAGGCCTCCTCGGCGGCCAGCCCGAGGCCTGCGGTGAGGCTGTCGCCGAGGAACACGACGCGCACGGGAGGCGAGACGGCCAGCTCCACCTCGACGGGCGGCGGGGACGGCGCCGGGGGAGGCGCGGTGGGAGCGGCGGCCCCGTTGCAGGCGACGAGGAGGGCGACGAGCAGGCACATGGTTGTCACGTAGCGTGTCTCCCCCTTTCCTCACCGGCAATGGCGCGTAGGTTCCGCCGCCGTGCTCCTTCGGCACTGCGCCGGCACCCCCCTGACCACCGCCATCCGTCTCGATCGTGTCTCCCGTCGCTACCAGTCCGGCGGCGCTGGCCTCACCGTACTCGACGAGGTGAGCCTCTCCGTCGCCACGGGGGAGGTGGTGGCCATCGTCGGCCCGAGCGGCTCTGGCAAGAGCACGCTCCTCGCGCTCCTCGCGGGGCTCGACCGCCCCACCTCCGGCGAGGTCTGGGTGGACGGCGAGCCCCTCCATGCCCGCGGCGAGGATGAGCTGGCGCGCTGGCGGCGGCGGGCGCTGGGGTTCGTGTTCCAGTCCTTCCAGCTCCTCGACCACCTTACGGCGCGCGAGAACATCCTCTTCCCGCTCGAGCTGCTGGACAGGGCCAATGCCGGCGCGCGCGCCGATGCACTCCTCGCCGCCGTCGGGCTCTCCGCGCGCGGCCACCACTACCCGCAACAGCTCTCCGGCGGCGAGCAGCAGCGCGTGGCCATCGCCCGCGCCTTCTCCACGTCTCCCCGCATCCTTCTCGCCGACGAGCCCACCGGAAACCTCGATGGCGCCACCGGCGCGCGGGTGCTCGCCACCATGGACGAGCTCCGGCGGGAGAGCGGCGCCACCGTGGTGCTCGTCACGCACGACCCGGTCATCGCGGCGCGGGCCGATCGCCGCATCACGATCCGCGATGGGCGCGTGGTGGCCGAGGCGGCGGGGCAGTGAGCGTTCGGGCTTGGCTGCGGCTCCTCCGGTGGGAGCTGCGCGGCGCGGCCGGGCGGGCGTTGCCGTTCGTGGCCTCCCTCGCGGTGGGGGTGGCCGCGGTGGTGCTCGTGGCCGGCCTCGGCGACAGCGTGGCGAGGGCGATCCGCATGGAGGCCCGGCCGCTCCTCGGCGCCGATGTGGCGGCGCGCTCCTTCCAGCCGCTTCCCCCCGAGCTCGATGCCGTGGCGAGCGAGTTCCCCACCGCCGATCGCATCGACACGCTCGAGTTCCTCACCATGGTCGCCGCGCCGGCGGCGGCCGACGGCGCCCCCGGGCGCAGCCTCATCGCCGAGCTGAAGGCGGTGCCGCCGGGCTGGCCCTGGTACGGCGCGCCGCGGGTGGAGCCCGCCCGCCCGCTGGCCGAGCTGCTCGACCCGGAGGGCGTCGTGGTGGAGCCGGCGCTCCTCGAACGGCTCGGGCTTGAGGAAGGGTCGCGCCTTCGCGTGGGCGGCGCCGACTTCGTGGTGCGGGGGCAGATCCGCGACGAGCCGGGTCGGATGCCGTCGGGTCTCGTAGCGGGGCCGCGGCTGCTGCTCGGGTGGGAGGGGCTCGCGCGCACGGGCCTCGGCCAGACTGGCGCTCGCATCACCCATCGCGCGCTCTTCCGCGAAGCCGACGAGGTCCGCGCCCTCGCCCTCGCCGGCCGCCTCCGCGAGATCGTCGGCACCCGCGCCACGGTGGAAACGTGGGCGGATGCCCAGCCCGCCGCCCAGCGCAGCATCACGCAGACCACCGCCTGGCTCGGGCTCGTGGCGCTCCTCTCGCTCCTCGTCGGCGGCGTGGGCGTGGCGCAGGCCACCCGCGCCTGGATCGCCCGCCGCCTCGATGCCATCGCCATCCAGCGCACGCTCGGCCTCAGCGGGGCGGAGGTGGCCGGTCTCGCCCTCGGCCAGACGGCGCTCCTCGCGCTCGCCGGCTGCCTGCTCGGCGCCCTGCTTGGGACGGCTGCGCTCGCCCTGGCGCCGTTCGTGCTGGGCGGGCTGCTCCCGGCGGCCGCCGTCCAGCCCTGGCAGCCGTTGGCGATGGCGCGCGGGGTGGTGCTGGGGATGGGCATGGCCCTCCTCTTCGCGTGGCGGCCGCTGTCCCAGGCGGCGCGCGTGCCGCCGCTGCGGGTGCTGCGTCGCGATGTCGAGCCGATCCCCGACTCCGCGGCGCGCTCCGCGCTCTCCTTCCTCGTCGTGGCGGGCGGCGTCTTCCTCCTCGCGTGGGTGCAGTCGCACGACGCCTTGGTGGCCGGCGCGTTCGTGGGCGGCCTCGCGGTGGTGGCGGGGCTCGCGGCCGGCGGTGCCGCGGTGCTGGTCCGGCTGCTCGCCCTGCTCGCCCACCGGGCGCGGGTGTGGTGGCTCCGGCACGGCCTCGCCTCGGTGGGGCGGCCGGGCTCCGGCCTGGTGCCGGCGGTGGTGTCGCTCGGCCTCGGGGTGACCGTGGTGCTCACGACGGTGCTGGTGGAAGGGAGGCTCTACGCGCAGATCGCGCAGGAGTTCCCCGCTTCGGCGCCGAGCGCCTTCCTGGTTGACGTTCAGCCCGACCAGCGCGCCGGGGTGGAGGCGATGTTGGCGGAAGCCGGCGCTGCGCACACCCGCGGTGCGCCGGTGGTGGTGGGCCGCCTCCTCTCGGTCGACGGCGTGGGGGTGGAGGCGCTGGCGGCCAAGCGCGACGAGGGAGAACGCTGGCAGCTCACGCGCGAGCAGCGCCTGTCGTACATGCCGAGCCTGCCCAGCGACAACACCATCCTCGAGGGCGCCCCCTTCTCGGAGGCTGTGCCCGCCGAGCTCTCCATCGAAGAGCGCTACGCCACGAGCCTCGGGGTGAAGCTCGGTAGCCGGGTGACGTTCGACGTGCAGGGCGTCCCCGTGGAGTTGCGCGTGACCAGCATCCGGTCGGTGTCCTGGCAGAGCTTCAACATGAACTTCTTCCTCGTCGTGGAGCCCGGCGTGCTGGAGTCGGCGCCGCAGACGCACCTCGTCACCACGCAGCTCGCCGCCGACCGGGAGAGCGACGTGCAGGACCGGCTCGCCGCGGCCTTCCCCAACGTGACGCTCGTGAGCGTTCGCGCCTTGCTGGCGCAGGCCCGCGGGCTGCTCGAGCGCCTCGCGTGGGGCATCCGCGCGGTGGGCGGCTTCACGGCCGCGGCGGGGGTAGCGATCCTTGCGACGGGCGTGGCCGCCGAGGCGGCGCGGCGCGGCCGGCAGGTAGCGCTCCTGAAGATGCTCGGCACCACCCGGGGCGGCGTCGTGGGGTTGCTCGCGGTGGAGTACGCCCTCGTCGGGCTCCTCGCGGGCGCGATGGGGAGCGTGGGCGCGCTCGGCCTCTCGTGGGTGGTCGTCACCCGGGTGATGACGCTGAGCTGGGCCACGGACTGGGTGGCGGTGGGCGCGGCGGTGGTGATTTCGTCGGGATTGTGCGCGCTCGTGGGGGTGGCGGCCAACCAGCGCGCGCTGCGCGTGCGGCCGGCGCAGGTGCTGCGGGGGGAGTAGCCGGACGCCCTACTCAAGCCGCCAGGACCAGCTCGCGGACAGGTCGCCGCCGTCCTCGCGCACCAGCGCCGTCTCCACGCTGGCGGTGCCCACGAGCAGGTGCTTCCCCTCGGGAACGTCGGCGGGCGGGAGGAGGAGCGTGGCCCCGGTGCCCACGTCCGCGCCGTCGAGCGTCCAGCGCACGGTGGCGCCTTCGATCACGCCGGTGAGCGCAAAGCGGGTGGCGCCCTCCGCGTCCGCCTCGGCGGCTCCGTCGGTGGCGGGGTCGGCGAAGCGGAAGATGCGGCGCGAGATGGCTTCGGCGCACACGGGACAGAACTCGCCCCCGCCCTGGTTCATCGCGCAGCTCGCGGCGGGACGGAAAAGCTCCCGGCAGTTGTAGGCGCCCGCGAAGGTACCGACCTCGTCCTGGTGGCTCCCGGAGCTGGTGGTCGGGAGCGGGGTGTCGTCCTCCACCCAGTGCATCCACGGCGGCGCGGTGCCGCTCGCCGAGATGTTCGCGGGCAGACCGAGCGCGTCGGAGCGGATGCATTCGTCCGACTGGTACTCGTCGCCGAGCTGGCCGATCACGTGGGAGAGCTCGTGGACGGGCACCGCCCAGGAACCGGCGCCCGTGGTGGCCGTGGCGTAGTGCACCGCGAACCCTCCGAAGTGCGAGGTGTTCACCAGCACGAGCGCGATGTCCCAGGGCACGTGGGAGGCGGCGCGCGCCACCGCGAACTGGTCGCGCTGGAAGACCGCCTCGGTGCGGTAGGCGGTGTGGAAGAGGCGGTTGACGATCTCCAGCGGAAACACGCTCACGAAGGCGGTGTCGCGCCACTCGCAGGTGCCGACGCAGTCGTAGCTCGCGCCGCTCTCGGCGCTCGCGACGTCCACCCGATGCACGTTCACCTGGCCCGCCCAGGCCGAGTAGGGCGACTGCGCCAGGAGCGCCCGCGACACGCTCGCGGCGTCGCGATGGAAGGCGTCGAGCTCGGATGTCTGGTAGCCGTCGGGGAGGATCACGATGTCGAGCACCTGCGCGGGATCGCCGCCCTCGTGGAGCAACGCGGTGTCGCTCACCGTGTCGGAGAGGCCCACGTCGTCCTCCTCCACCCGCCCGAGGTCGTACTCGCCCACGGTGCTGTAGGTGCCGTCGTCCTGACGGAACTGGAATTCCACGGTGGTGGCTCCCTCGAGCAGGGGCACCTGCACGGCGAAGCTGCCCAGTTCGGGGAACACGCCGAGGATGTCGTAGCCCGAGCTATCCCCGTAGTAGGCAAGGAACTCGCGCACGATCACCGGACCGCTCGTGGAGCGGGTGTAGAGGGGCATTCCCGCCGCGTCGAGGAGCCGGTAGCGGAAGGCGTACCGGTCGTCCTCCGCGCCGTCGATGTCCTCCCACAGCGTGGCCACGATGCTGCCGGACACTTCGATGGTGTCGTCGGCGGCGAGGGTGGCGAGGAGCACCACGCCGGGGGCCACCTGGGGCAGGGTGTCGGCCGCGGCCACCGTGTAGGTGGTGCGGGCAGGGGCCGCCGTTGGACCCGTGTTGCCCTGCTCCGCGAGGTCGGGGCATCCGGAGAGGGCGAGCACGAGGAGGGGCGACATGCCGCCGCGTATCTCGTTTATCGCGCGTAGACCTCGAGAGCGGCGAGGGGGTACACCGGCGTGGGTGCCGCGCCGGTGGCGAACGCGAGGCCGGCCACGTCGCGGCGGGCCTCCTCGCCCACGACCCGGAAGAGCCCCTGGGCGAGCGAGGTCGGGCGCCCCTCGTGCAGGAACACGAAGACGCGCTCTCCCGTCACCACGCGCGGAGAGCCGGCGACGGTGAGACAGAGGCCGTCGAGGCAGCCGCCCGGCAGCCACACCTCCACATCGCCGCGCCCGTCGAGCTTTCGCACGGTGGCCACGGTGAAGAGCGACTGCCGCGTACGCTCGGTGCGGACGGCCACGACATCGCCGTACGCGGTGTCGTCCGACAGGCTGGCGAGCTGGGAGGGGTCGAGGCCGCGGGCCACGAGGGTGGCCTGGGCGAGGGCGATCAGGGTCAGCATGCGGGGGTGGTCCTCCGAAGGCGAACGAGGGGCAGGAGGCCGATGAGCGCGGTGAGGCCGGCGCCGCGGCCGGTGGTGCTGCACCCGGCGTGTGCGGGCTCCGTGGACTCCTCCGCCACCTCCGCGGGCGGGTAGGCGAACCGGGCGAGCGCCACGTCGTTGTCGGCGAGGTCGCGCTTGGCCACCTCTCCGGGATGGGCGCTGGCGAACATGGTGGCCAGGTCGTCGGCCGGGTCGTGGTCGAAGCCGAGCGCGTGGCCGAACTCGTGGGCGAGGGTGTTCTGGAGGTCCTCCACCTCGGGGTCGCCGTCGATCGCCCAGGCGTGGTCTGCGGTGTTCACCACCAGGTCGAAGTCGAGGATCTCGCCCTCCTCGTTGGACCAGGTGCTGGTCACGGCGAGGAGGTCGGGCGAGGCATCCCACTCGTCGGTGAAGAAGACCACGCTGTGGTCGTCGTAGCCGCCCACCGCCTCGCGCTCCGTGCCCACGAAGCGGTACTCCACCTGGGCCTCGTCCACGAAGGTCCAGGCAGCGGAGGCCTCCACGATCGCCGCCACCGTCGCCTCCTCCACCAGCCCCGCGGCGTTGGTGGGGTCGATGTGGTAGCGGATCGGCATCGACGTCCAGTGCAGCGGCTTGCCGGCGCTGTTCGTGAGCATCTGCTCGGCGGGACCGGCGAAGGCGAGCGCGAGCGGCAGGAGCACGGTCATCGGATTCCCCGGCCCGTCGATCGGTTCGCGGGAGGGGCAGGATGAGGAAAGCCGCGAGAATGATCGATTTGTCGGCTGGCGAACTGGGCGAGCGCCGGGTACCCTGCGGGTCGGAGGTAGAATGCTCCAGCACGCCCAACGTCCGTCGCGCCCTGCCCGCGAAGCCGACACGGAGCCGAGTCAGCAGGCCGGCGCCCGGCCCGACAAGCAAGCCCGTCTCGGCAACGCCGCGATCGCCGGGCAGCAGGGCGGCCCTTCGGGCGAGAGCGCCCTCGCCGACAACGAGATCAGCTCCTGGCTGGGCGATGGCCCGCAGATCGGCGGTCCTCAGACCGCTTCCACCGACACCTCCCAGCCCATCCGGGCCACCGCGGTGCGAACGGGCAACTGGGGCGCCCTCATCGGCAAGACCGACAAGGCGCAGCTCTTCAGCGATGCGACCCTGAAGACCGAGGCCCTCTCCGTGGCGGATGGCACCCCGTGCGAGGTGATCCGCACCGACGACACCACGAAGAACCTCCTCGTGCAGGTTCGCGTGGGCAAAGAGAAGAAGCAGGGGTGGGTCAAGCCCGACCTGTTCTCCGTCCAGCCCGACCTCAACGTCGATGATGAAGCGCCCGGCTTCCGCGATGACTTCATCTACGCCCAGCAGAAGGGCGATCATTCGCCGGTCGAGCCGAAGGGCAAGGACACGGCGCAGGGCGCCCTCGGCGACTGCTACTTCATCGCCTCGATGGCGGCGGTGGCCAACGCCTCGCCGAACAGCATCAAGGATGCGATCAAGTACAACAAGGCGGCCGACACCTACACCGTGCGCTTCTTTGAGGAGAGCTACGGTGGAGCGGCGAAGCCGGTGTACATCACGGTCGATGCCTTCCTGCCCACCGTGGCGGGCAACCGGAACGACCCGGCCTACGCCGGCGAGCCCGGCGGCAAGCTGTGGCCGGCCATCATGGAGAAGGCCTACGCCCAGTGGAAGGGCGGCTACGATGCCATCGGCAAGGGCGGCTACGGCGCGCAGGCCATGGCGGAGATCACCGGGGCCCGCTCGCAGCAGAAGAGCCCGAGCTCGATGAAGGTGGATGAGGTCATCCCCTACTTCGAGGCGGCGAAGAAGAGCGGCATGGCGATCTACGCCGCCGTGGAGAACTCCCGCGCCTCCGATGCCCAGACCCCCTTCACGGGCACCGGCAACAAGCTCAGCGGCACCGTCACCCACAGCCACCGGTGGAACCACATCGTGCCCGGCACGGTGAGCATCACCGACAAGGCGGGCAAGGTGAAGGGCGGCATCAGCGACAGCGGCCGCGAGGGCGACAAGGAAGCGAAGCTGCAGGGCACGCCGCTCAGCGCTGGCTCGATCAACTACAAGACGAACGCGGCCGACCTCACCTTCAAGGACAACATGGGTCCCGGCAAGGCGGAGGACCTCGAGCTCCGCTTCAAGTACCAGGGCGCGGTCAACGCCGAAAAGCTCCTGGTGGCGAACCACGCCTATGCCTTCGAGGGTGTGGTCAACGGCAAGGAGCTCCAGTTCTACAACCCCTGGGGCACCTGGCAGCCGAAGCCGATCACGCCGCAGGAGTTCCTGAACCACTTCACGAACATCTCGACCAACAAGGCACCGGCGGGCGCTACGACGGCCTGAGGACGGGCCCCTCCCGGGAGCAAGGATGTCGGAAACGATCGTGCGGGTACTCCCGGGCGAGGCCATCGAGCCGCAATTGCGGGCGGGAGTCACCCTGCTCCTCGCGGCGGGCGTGCACCGGGCGCCGGTGGTGATCGAGTGCAACGTCACGCTCCGCGGCGAGGCGGGGGCTGTGCTGGAGGCCGACCGAGCCGGGTCCGTGCTGGCCGTCGAGGCCGATGGGCTCACGGTGCGCGTGGAGGGGCTCACGCTCCGTGGCGGGGCCGGCGAGGCGGGGGGCGGGCTCAGGCTTGCGGGGTGGAGCGAGGTCACCCTCGTGAACGTGGTCCTGGAGGACAACGAGGCCACCCAAAGCTCCGGCGGCGTGGGCGGGGGCGCGTTCGTGCTCCGCGGCTCGCTCACCGCGGAGGACTGCACCTTCCAGCGGAACCGCGCCGGCGTCGGCAGCGATCTGGCGGTGTGGGGCGCGGCGCGGGCCTCGGTGCGGGGAGGGTTCTTCGCGGGGGATGTGTCCTGTCGGGATGGGGCGGAGCTCAGCATCGTGGGCGCGCATGTGACGGGGCAGCTGGAGCTGCGGGGCACGAGCACCCGGGCGCCGCAGGTGGTTCTGAAAGGCGCCCGCATCGATGGCGGCGTGCACAACGACGTGAATCAACCGGCCACCCTCAGCGTTGAGGACGGATGAGGTCCAGCGTGCCCGTCCTCTTTCTGGGTTGGAGTCTCCTCGCCTGTACGGGCACGGGCAGCACCGGTGAGGACACCGCGCAGTGCGATGGCGCCTCGCAGGTGAGCACCCTCGCGCTGACGAGCGACAAGAACGGCAGCGTGGACATCCCGGTGTCGCTGGGCGAGTCCGACGCCGCGTTCATGATCCTGACCGAGTCCCGCACCGGCCTCGTGAGCACCGACGGCGTGGTCGATGCCGAAGGCAACGTGGTCGTGGACTGGTCCGACTGGGCCGACAGCAAGGAGTCGCTCACCAACGCCTTCTTCGCCACGGATGAGGTGTCGGCGTTCAACTGGCCCATCCGCGAGGAGGATGGCACGCTCTCCGCCGGCGATTGGACCGTTACCGCCTCCACGCTCGACTCCGGCGGCTACCCCAAGGCGCGCCAGGATGTCGATGTGACGGTGATCCGCCGCGCCTGCCTCGGCTCCACGGCCACCCTGCCCATCACCATCGCCTACGCCGGTGGCCTGGAGGACGACGCGGAGGTGTCCGCCGCGGTGGAGGCCGCCGCGGAGCGCTGGGAAGAGATCTACGGAGCGCTGGGCATCAACATCCAGGTGAGCTGGATCAGCGTGGACATCGATGGCAGCCTGCCCGAGCCGCTCACGGGCGGCGGGGACTACGCGGCAGTCTACGAGGCGGCGGGCAGCACCGGCGTGGTGGTGGTCGTGGGCGACGACGTGGCCGGCGCCTCCGACCTCTACGGCGAGGCGGGCGGCATCCCCGGACCGCTCCTGGCGAGCTCGCACTCGGTGGTGGCGGTGAGCTGGCTGGTTCATGCGGGAGGCAACGCCCGCTTCGATGCCGACGAGATCGAGGTCTTCGCCGAGACGATGGCCCACGAGGTGGGCCACTACGTGGGGCTGTACCACCCGGTCGAGAGTGGCTGGTCGGCTTGGGATGCGATCGGCGACACCAAACGGTGCACCTCCGGCAGCGCCTGCGAGTCGGCCCTGGGCGCCAACCTGATGTTCCCCTACCCGGTGTGCGGGCAGGAGTGCCTGGCCCAGACGGAGCTTTCGGAAGGCCAGGTGGCGGTCCTGCTCAACAACGCTGGGGTTCAATGATGTTGCTGTCCTTCGCGCTCGCCTCCGCGGGCCCCGCCTACGAGCTCCTCCGTCAGCGGGATCCCGTCACCTGCGGCGACCTCGGCGAGGCCACGCCCGCCCTGCGGGACGAGCTGATCGGGCTCACCGACCCCGAAATCCGACCGGCGCTGGTGCACATCCGGGCGGCGAATTGCCTGTCGGAGCGCTTCTCCGCGGATCCGGTGGTCCAGGGGCGGTTCGCCGGGTGGATGACCAGCAGCGAAACGGCGGGGCTGGCGCTCGCCGTGCTGCACCGCGCAGGCGACATGGCGCCGGAGGTCGCAAGGGACCTCGTCGGGCGCGCGGCGCTTTCGCCGAACGCGCGCGTACGCGCCACGGCAATGCAGCTCGCGCTCACCCTCCCCGAACCGGCCGCTCCCACCCCGTAGGGCGGCGGCTCACTCCTCGGGCACTTCCGGCAACGGCTCGGTCGGGACCTCACCCGGGTCGACCACCACGCCCGTCTTGAGCGCCCGCGCTTCGGCGGAGCCCCAGAAGAGGTGCCAGCCCGAGGCGCCGGAAACCTGGCCCACCCGCACTTTCGCGGGGCCCACGGGCTCCATGCCCACGTAACGAACGCCCTCGCGCTCGAAGCTGCGCTCCCCCGGCTGCGCCTCGAGCGCCACGCCCGCGAAGGCATGGTTGGGCACGTACACCACGGTGGCGCCGAGCTCGGGGTGGCGGGCGCGCACGAGGGCGAGGAAGAGGGTGCTCTTGGAGTCGCAGTCGCCCCGGTTGCGGGCGAGCACGGAGAGCGGACGACGGTAGCCGCGGTCGGCGCGGTTCTTGCCGGCCTCGTAGGGGATGGCCTGGGTGAAGGCCAGCGCGCGCGCCACGTAGGTGCGGGCGTCGGGCGCATCGGCGGCGAGCGCATCGGCGAGCGGCATCACGTCGTCGGCGTACTGGTCGGCGAGCCGGGCGTGGTCGGGCACGATGCCGCCGTTCTTGAGGCGCGTGTACCGATGGCGGGCGAGGTACACGTTGAGGGCGCCCTCCGCCGCGGCCTTCGCCCCATCGAGGGCATCCTGCATCCGCGCGGCGCTCTTGCCGCGCACGCTGATGCTCACGCCGCCGTTCTGGGCCTTCGCTGAGATGTCGGGCCCCTTCGTGCGCTTGGCGTAGCGCCGCACGGCCGCCACCTGCGCCTTCACCGCGGCAGCCTTGGGGACCTGCAGCTTGGTCTCGTTGTCCTTCGCTACGGCGCCCGTGGGCAGCGTGACGTCGAGCTTGCGCGGCTTGTTCCGCTCGTCGGAGAAGGTGTAGTGGAGCGTCCATTCCGCCTTGCCCTTGTCGACGTCGAAGTGGCCCTGCTTCGCCGCGGGGGCGGCGTGGGCGGACGGCGCGAGCGCGAGGAGGGCGATCCATCCCCACCGCATCATGCGAGAACTCCTTCAATCACGGTGCCCACCGCCGGGTCGATGAACTCGGCGGGATCGATGTCGGCCAGGGCGAGCACGGTGGCGCCGATGTGCGCGGGGAGCATGCGCTGGCCGTTCCCGTCGACCTCGCCGGTGGCGAGGTCCACGTTCTGTCCGATCATGGCGTCGGTCCAGCCACCGATGCTGCGCCCACCCGCCACGCCGCTGCCGATGAACATCATCGAGGTCCAGGTCCAGTGGTCCTTGCCGCTCGCGGCGTTGCGGAGCGGGGTGCGGCCCATCTCGGAGAGGACCACGACGGTGGTCTCCTCGAGCAGCGTGGGCGCGGACTCTCCCGGCAGCGAGTCCATGTCCTGCAGCAGCTGGTCGAGGGCGGAGAACACCTGGCCGAACAGCTCGATCTGCAGGTCGTTGCCGGAGTGGGTGTCCCAGTCGCCGTTGTTCCCGCTCCCAAACGCCACCACGCCGCTCCGGGAGGTGCCGAGGGAGAGCGCCCGCACGATCACGCTGGCCGTGCCGTAGAGGGTGCTGTCGGCCACCGCGAAGGTGTCGCTCACGTCGGTGAGCGAGGCGGTGCGTTCAAGGGCGAGCTGCTCGGCGGCGGCGAGTCGGCTGGCCTGGCCGGCCGCCGCCTTCTCGCCCCAGCGCGCCATCCGGGCGCGCACCCAGGCCTCCTCGCGGGCCTCGCGCGCGACGGAGACGGGCGGCAAGGGCGTGGCGTTCTCGAGGAGCACGGTGCCGTCGAGGAGGCGCGAAAACTGGCCGTTCAGGCCCACCCGAACCGACGCATCCCCGTACCGACCCGGAAAGATGGGCCCGCTCACGTGCACGTTGGGGAGCACCCGCTCCGCCACCGAGTTGCCCGCCACGATGCTCGCCCAGTCCTCGAGGCCATCCACCGAGGCGCCCGTGAGGGTCCACCGGGTGGCCACGTCGTGGGCCACCGACGGCACTTGGAAGCCGTTCACCACGCAGGTCTGGCTCGCCCAGCGCGAGAAGAAGGCGCTCACCGAGGGGCGGTTGGGGTTGCCCACGAGGCGGAGGTCGCCGAAACTCTCGAGAGAATCGCCCTCGAAGTGGTCGATCCCGGCGTTGAACACCGGCACGAAGACCGCCGTGGGGTCCCAGCCGCCGGGGCAGAAGACGAAGAGGAACTTCCGGTCGGTCCCGGCCGAGGCCCGCGCGCGCCGGGGGTACAGGAGGCCGCCGGCACCGAGCGCGAGGAGGTGGCGTCGAGAGAGGTTGAACATCAGTAGGTCCAGAATTCCGGGTCGCGGAGCAGCACCGACACCACGGTGGCCCAGGCCTCGGCGGCGTCGGATTCCGCTCGCACCGCACGGTAGAGCTCGCGGAGCGCTTCGGTCTCGGCCGGATCGAGGTCCTTCGCGAGGGCGGCGAGCGCGAGCCCGGCGAGCTCGCGGTCGAACTCGGCGCTGTCGGGCTCGACGAGCGTGGGGTCCTCCACGGTACGGCCGACGAGCCGGCGGTCGGACGCTTCCAACGCCAGGTCGGCCCGCACCACCCACCCCGACGCGGCCTGCGCCAACCGGCGGACGACGAGCGTGCGCGACGCGGTCGGGTCGAGGTACGGGCGGCGCACCGTCTCCCCGTCGGCCCCCCCGGCCAGCGAGCGCAGGCCGAGCAGATCGCTGTCGAGCATGTCGCTCTTCTCGTACACCCACCGAAAACCGGTGAGGGACTCCACGGCCCGCGCGAGCGTGTTCGGCGTCATCCGGCGCATCGGGTGGACGCGCTCGAGTTCCTCGTCGCTTGCCGCGGCGGTGAGGGCGCCGGCCCGGTACTCCGGCGAGGCGAGGAGGTAGCGGAGCACATCCTTGTACTTCCAGTCCGCCACCAGCTCATCGCGCGCGGCGTACACGAGCACGTTGTCGCCATCGTCGGTGGGGCGGTCGAGGAGGCGTTCGGTCGCGCGGCGCGCCATGCACACGGGGAAGCGCGGATCGCCCGCCACGAGCGGCCCGAGCTGGCTGGCCGCGAGCACCGGGGTGCCCCAGTAGGCCGGCGCGGCGCCGGTGAAGGACTCGCCGAGCTGCTCCCGCTCGGGGAAGTACCCGATGAGCTCGCGCCCATCGAGGTCCTCGCCGGGCCAGAAGCCGAAGAGCGTGCCGGCGAGCGGGTCGAGCGAGGCGTGGCAGGCGATGCAGCCGGGCTCGGTCGTGATGGCGGCGGCGAGCCCCGCGGTGGACTCGTCCTGGATGTCCTTGAAGAGGACGGGGCGGGCGGGGAAGTCGTAGCAGAGCAGGAGCCGCGCGAGGGTGGAGGCGCGCCCGCGGTTGTAGTTGAAGATGGTGGTGTGGTACCGCAGCCACAGCCCGCTGGTGGCGAGCACGCCGTTGGCGGGGCGCCCGTCGGTGTACCGGGCCTCCTTCCACTCGGCGGTGCTCGTGGGGTCGAGGGCCTCCATCGGCGCCAGCTCGAGCAGCAGGTCGTTCGCCATCGTCACGTCGGTGGTGACGAGCTTGGTGAAGGGCTGATCCCCGGCGGCGACGTGCGCGAAGAGCCGCGCCGGCTCGTCGCCGAAGGCGCGGGTGAAGGCGTAGCCTTCGTCGGGCTCGAGGTGGAATTCGGCGGTGTCGATGCGCAGGGTGTCGAGCCGCATGAGCCACTCTTCGGCCACGAGCTCCGCGAGGTGGTCCTCGAAGCTGGGGTCGGCCAGCCATCGCTCGGTGAGCGCTTCGATCCCGCCGGGCTCCGCGGCCACGCCGAGCTCCGCCGCGGAGGGCAGCTCCCCGCGAAGGTCGATGCTGAGCCGCCTCGCCAGGCGTCGCTCGTCGAGCGGCACGAACACGCTCTCGGCCGGAGCGTCGGAGGTGGCGGTGTCGCAGGCGAGCAGCAGCAGCGTGAACATCACAGCGGATTGTCCAGCGCAGCGTCGAGACTGTCGTGAACCGCCGCGGCGAGTGCCAGGCCGGCGCAGCTTTCGCCAACGACCTCGTCGTTCCATGAAAGGGGGCCGCAACCTCCACAGTCGTCGGTCAGGTCCACCCGCCACCAGCCGCCGGAAGGGTCGCGCACGGAGAGGGTGCCCGAGGGGCCGGCGCACTGCCGGGTGAAGCTGATGCCATCGAGGTCGACCATCGCGCCACCCCCGGCCGTGGAGCCGTTGAGGGTGCCCTCGAACCCATCCAGGCGGGCGAACGTGCCGGTGGCGTTCATCATCCCGGACGCCCCGGCCCCGAGGAGTCCATCGAACGCGGGGTCCACGAAGTGGCCGCCGAACCGCGATTGGATCGCCAGCGACTCACCGCGCTGCTCCACGAGCATGTTCACGGCGCCGCCGCCCTCCACCAGTCCGCCCGTGGCGATCGTCTCCCCCCAGAAGGAGTACAGGTGCACCACCTTCACCCGGGACATGCTGCTGTCCGGCTTCTCCCTGGAGGTTTCGAGCAGCCAGGTGCCGTAGGTCCGGTGCACCGCGCCGGTGCACTCCACCTTCCCAAAGAGGGTCCAGGTGTCGGCGGTCTCTGTGGACTCGACCGGGTGGATGCACCACTCGCTGTCGTCGTCGGCGAACTCCTCGATGAGGGCATCGATCCAGCGGGGCTGCTCGAAGGGGAAGATCATGCCCTCCGCGAACGCCCTTTCCGCCTCCGCCTCGACCTCGGCGGGGGTGAACACCGCCGTTGGGTTGTCGGTGGCGAACCAGGCGGTGTCCTCCGCGGCGGGCGCGCTGTCGCCCGCCGTCCCGGACGTGCACCCGAGGAGCAGGAGCGTCATGGGTTGCACCGGAGGAAGGTCTGAAGCCGGGCCAGCTCCTCGCTGGGAAGCCCGCCCCCGTACGGCATCGTCTCGTCGTCCACCACGCTACCCTCGATCGCCGCGCGGTAAAGAAGCACCTGCTCCAGCGTTTCGAAGTCCATGCCCTCCGGCGCGCCGCGCCGGTCGGGCGTGCCCGCGGAATGGCAGCTCCGGCAGTAGCCGGCGAAGAACCCGGCGCCCCAGTTCTCCCAGGTGACGAGGGCTTCGTTTTCGCTGCAGTCGGAGCCCGATGCCGAGCTTGCCCCGCTCTCGCAGGCCCCGCCGAACAGGGCGAGGCCGAGAAAGCACAGGGAGCGGGCGGGGCGCCTCCAAGACATGGCCAACTATACAGTCGCCACCGCGCGATCAGCAAGGCAAGAGCCTGTGAGATTCGAGGGGCGCGTCAACCCCGCTGCTGGGCGACGAAGTGCCGGGGGCGGGCCAGCTCGGGGAGGCTGGCCGCGTACCTCACGCCATGGTCTCCTTCCGACACCCGCGCGAGCCCGAACCCGTCGTACAACGCCGCCACCTGCGCGTTCTTCGCAGTGGGGATGTACTCGGCCTCCACCCTTTCGAACCCGAGGCGGTGGGCTTCCTCCAGCACGGCCGCCCAGAGGAACTGCTCCACCGTGCGGCCGATCACCCGGCAGCTCATCAGGAGCGTGTCCACGTGCAAGGTGGACTCCTCCCGCGGGACGGCGAAGACCACGGCGACGAGGCCGTGGTCGCCGAACCGATCGGCGAGCCGGAGGGTGTAGAGCACCGAGCGAGGGTCGGCGAGGAACTGGCGCACCACCTCTTCGCCGTGCCGGCGGGTGGTGAGGTTGAACTGGTTGGTCTTGCCGAGGAGCTGCACCACCCGCTGCATGTCGGCATCGTCGACCGGTCGGAGGTCGGCCACCATGCCGAGCGAGGTGAGGTAGTCGTCGAGCGAGCCGAACTGCTCCCGGGCCTCCTCCCGAAGGCTCTCCGCCTGGTACTGCGCGCTCCGCTCGGCATCCTCGGCGGTCAGGCTCAGGCTCTCGAAGAGGAGCGAGGCTTCCAGCGCGGCCACGTACTCGGCTGGATCTTCCGGCACATCCACCACCTCGACGGCGGGCAGCGCCTGACGCACCTGCTCCCGCTCGGCGGGGTTGTCGTCGAAGAAGACGAAGCTGTCGAGGCCCAGCCGCAGCTTCTCCGCCATCGCGGCGATGTTGCCGGACTTGGGCTCCCAGTTGGCCGAGAACGCCGCCATGTCCTCGAGCTTGAGGACCATGTCGGGGTTCTTGAGGAAGGGCTCGCGCGCATCGGCGTCGTTGTTCTTGCTGGCCACCACGAGCAGCACGCCGCGCCGGGCCAGGCCCTTGCAGTAGCCCTGGAACGCCCGGAAGGCCTCGCCGTCGGGGCTCTCGCCGAGCTGCACGCCGTAGGGCCCGAGCTCCCCCACCACGCCGCCCCAGAGGGTGTTGTCGAGGTCCAGCACGAGGACCTTCTTCGGCCCGGTGAGGAGCGCCCGAACGGCGGCGAAGAGGTGCCGGCAGAGCCGCAACGTGCCCTCCTCCGAGAAGGGCTGCTTGGTCCAGAACCAGCGGCGGGGGTCGTAGAACCGCTCCCGGCCCATGCCCGCGGAGATGGCCTCGAGGTCCACGAACGCGGCGCCGCTTGGCAAGGCCGCGCGCAGGGCCTCGTTCATGCGGCGCACGAGGCGCATCCGCCCCGCCGCCCCGAGCATGACGCCTTCGGGCCCCGGCGCGGCGAGGTCGTAGCCGACCATCAACAGCCGGGCGGAGCCCCGGGAGGCCCACGCCGCCTGCCAGAACCCCATCTCCGACTCGATGCGCTCGGCCTCGCTCCGCGCATCGGGCGCGAAGAGACGCTGGGTCCAGGGGAGGAGCACGAGCACCTCGGCCTCGACGCCGTGGGCGAGCTCCTGCATCACGCTGTCGTACTCGCCTTCGCTCACCGCGAGCGGCGTGTTGCGGGCCCACGCCACGGCCGTGAGCGTGGGCACGATCCAGGAGGTGGTGCACTGCCCGAGCACCCGCACCCGCGGCGCCTTCGCCGCGCCCTGGTGCTTCAGGAGGAGCCTCCCGGCCCGCTCGTGCGCATCGGCGGGCACGCCGGCCGGGCGCAAACCCCGCCGGAGCACCGCCATGGCCTCCTCGACCTCTCCCGCCTTGCGCAGGCGGTTGCTCTCGGAAATGAAGTCGGACATCGGGCTATCCCCGCTTCTCCAGGATGAGCCCCATCGAGCGCGGGAGGAAGCGGGCGCGGGGGAGGATGCGGCGCGGGTGCACCGACATCGTCTCGCACACCCGCAGGCCGTGAGCCTCGCACAGCGCGACCAGCTCGGACTCGTGGCGGAACTCGTAGATGTGATCGACCTGCGCGGCGGTGATCGCACCCGCCAGGTACGCCTTGGCGCCGGGCTTCAGCAGGTTGGCGATGTTCGCCACCAGCAGGCCCGGATCCTCGAGGTGTTCGATGAGGAACGAGCAGATGACGGCATCGGCGCTGGCGGTGGGCATCGTGGCCAGGTCGAGGGCGTTTCGCAGCGTGTACACCGCACGATCCCCCACGCCGGCCGCCTTCGCGATCGAGCTCGCGATCGCGATCGAGGAGGGGCTGATGTCGAAGCCCTGGAGGCGCGCGTCGGGCCGGTTGCTCAGCGCCCAGACGCCCCAGCCGCCGTGCCCGGGGGCGATCTCCACGATGGCGGGTGCGCCCGGGAGGCGGGCGAGGAAACGATCCCGGAAGAACAGGGACAGCTCCATGTGGTGCGACCAGCAGAAGTTCGTGATGAAGACGCCCCAGAGGTAGTCGTCCATCACCTCGCGCTGGCTGTACACCGCCGCGTTGCACTCCGCGAACGAGGAGTTCTCGTAGTGCCCATCGGCCTCGTAGCGGGCCTGGGCCATGATCACGTCGCTCGAGAAGACCACGAAGGCCTCTACGCAACGGGCCTGCCAGCCGTCGGGGCCCCACACGCCTTCGGCCCACCCGAGGAAGGTCTCGGCAATGGCATCCCACGCGGCCGGATCGACGGCACGGGCTTCGTCGATGCCGCGCACGGACCGGGGGTGGTGCTCGGCGACGTAGTCGATCAGGGTCTGCGCGCGGCTCATGCGCCGGCCTTCAGCCGGTCGATGAGGTCGGCGAGCTCGCCGACGTTCTTGAGCCCCGCCACGTTGCCGCTCTTGAAGCGTAGGCCGAACGCCCGCTCCACCGAGATCATGAGGGTGACGTGCATGACGGAATCCCACGCCGCCACATCGCGTGCGCTCGTGGTCCGGGTCACGACCAGATCGTCATCCTCGAAGACCTCGCACATCACCTGGTTCAGCTTCTCGAGAGTGGACATGATGGGTGCCTCGCAGGGTCCAGCATGTAGCGCCGCCACGGGGAGTCGGCGAGTGTCAAAGCGTGTGGTCGGCATGGCCCGTCGCCTTGCCGTGCGGGGTGGTGGGGCGCTACGCTCCCCAAGGAGAGCTGCCGCTTGGCTGGCACTGACGATCCCCGCACGATCCCGGGCGCCCCCACCCCGGCCGACGACGAGCTTCCGGAGCAGGGCTACACCGAGCTCGATGAGCTGGGGCGTGGCGGGTCTGCGCAGGTGCTCCGCGTGTTCGACACCCGTCTCGGGCGGGAGCTCGCGCTCAAGCGTCTGCATGCCCTCTCGGCGCGTTCCACCGGGCAGGTTCGCGACTTCTTCGCCGAGGCGAAGCTCACGGCCCAGCTCGAGCACCCGAACATAGTGCCCGTGCACAGCGCGGGTGTGGATCAGGACGGCACTCCCTTCTTCACCATGAAGCGTGTCACGGGGACCACGCTCCGCCGTTGGCTCGTGGCGCGAGATGCCCAGGTGCCAGCCACCGCGGTGATCGCCGATGCCATCGAGGTGCTCCTCAAGGTGTGCGATGCCCTCTCGCTCGCGCACGCCCGCGGCGTGGTGCACTGCGACATCAAGCCCGACAACGTGATGATCGGCGAGCACGGCGAGGTGTACCTGATGGACTGGGGCATCGCCCAGCGCATGGGGAGCATCGCCAGCCCCGCGGGAACGCCCAACTACATGCCGCCCGAGGTGGCTAGCGGCGGGGTGATCGACCAGCGCACCGACGTCTTCGCGCTCGGCGCGTTGCTCTACTACGTCGTGGCCCGCCGCGGCCTGTACACCGGCGGCAACGTGGTGAGCCTCATCCAGTTCGCCAAGCGTGCCGCGTGGACCGACCTCACGGAGCTGGCGCTCGCGCGCCCGCCGCCCGCAGCGCTGGCCGCCATCGTGCGCAAGGCCATCCAAGCGGCGCCCGCCGACCGCTACGGCAGCGTGGCCGAGTTCGCGCAGGCGCTGCGCGGCTTCCTCCGCAGCGGCCTGCACCTCCCCGAACGGGTCTTCGCCCCGGGGGCCGTGGTCATCCGGGAGGGCGATCTCGGCCACGAGGGCTACATCATCGTGTCGGGGCGAGCCACCGCCTGGCGCGACCTCACCGGCCGTCCGCAGTTCATCCGGGAGATGGGGCCCGGCGATGTGTTCGGCGAGTACGCGCTGCTCGCGAACGGCCCGCGCACGGCCTCGGTGCGGGCGGTCGGCGAGCTCACCACCCTGGTGCTCGACCGGGAAACGCTCGAGAACGGCCTCGGGTTCAACTCCTGGGTGGGCAGCATCGTGCGAACGTTGGCCGCGCGCTTCAACGAGCTCGACCGCCAGCTCAGCAGCCGGGACTGACCCGCGCGCCTCAGCCCCCGGGGCGGCAGAGCCGCACGCCGATACCGCCAGCGCCGGCCTCCGCAACCCCCTCGACCGCCATGTGCTCCGCGAGCGCCCGGCTGGCCCACTCACGGATGGCGAGCGAGTCGCCCGTGATGGCCTCGATGGCCTCGATGGCCTCGATGGCGTCGCTGCGCTGCGCCCGCGGGAGCCGGCCCTCGTCCGGCACCTCGACCTCGGTGATGCACGCCCGCCGGATGTGACCGTTGTCGACGAGGTACCGCACGAGGGTCTCGGCGCGGCTCCGGCTCTGCGCGCAGACGCGCAGGGTGTAGGACAGGTCCGTGCAGGGTGTGGGCTGCGCGACTGCGCCCCCCCACTGCACCGCCAGGTACCAGGTGGTTCGTCCGGCGACGGTCTCCGACTTCACGTCGGTGACGGTCAGGTGCGTCAGGCGGTCGGCGAGCGCCACCACGCCGCCGGGGGCGAAGGCATCGTCGGGCCCGCTGGCGTGAAGCAACACCGGTCGTGCCAGCGCCACCTCCCTGCCGCGGTAGACCTCGAGGCCCCCGCTGGAGTCGGACCAGAGCACGCTCCAGTCGAGCGTGGGATCAACCGCGGTCTCGGTGAACCGGGCGGCGGCGAACCAGCCCGTCCGGGTGTCGTCGGCGTCGATGGTGTGCACCCGGCCGGTGCCGGCGCGGGAGAGGCCGGGCGCCATCATGGCGAGGGTGACGGCCTCGTTCGACCGCGCCTCGCCCTCGAAGCGGGAGGCCGCCTGCATCGCGAGGCCGACCTGTCCGCTGAGCACGGCGTGATCCACGGTGGAGAGCAGCACGCGCGCCACATCCGGGGAGGTGGGCGAGGCGTCGGCCGGCAGGTACGCCAACGCTTCGCCGGGCTTCGGGTCGTTGGGCTGGAAGGCCGCGTCTACCGAGCCCAGCGGCGAGGGGGCATCGGTGTCGGTGGCTTCGGCCCACGGAATCTCCCGCCGCGCGCACTCCCCGGTGAGGGTCTTGCTGAAGTACTGGTCCATCAGGTTGATCTGATCGCCGGGACCGAGGCCCCACGCCGTCATGACCTCCTCGCCGTCGGTGCGAGGGCAGTAGCTGAACGTGGCCCAGTACACGTCGAGTCCGGTGCGCTCGAGCGCGCTCCGGCGCAGGAAGACGGCCTCGCGCTCCGCCGTGTAGGCCGCCTGCGTCAGGACGGTGCCGGACTGCTGCACCGGTCCGAACATGCGGGACACGAGCCCGCCGCCGGTGATCGGCTTCGCACCGGAGTCGATCTCGACCACGAGCACGCCGCGCTTGCGAAGCACCGCCACCACCTCGGCGGCCCCGGGCGTGCCGCGGTCCACCGCCTCGAGGAGGCCGGTCAGGAGCTCGCGGATGGTGCCGGTGCCGGTGTTGTCGAGCACGCCCCCGTCGGAGATGCTGACGTGGTCGTCGGAGGGCGCCAACGCCCGCATCACGGCGGTGCGGTCGAGCCCGGCGAGCCGGGCGGAGTCCATGCCGAAGGGGAAGCTGGCCGAGAGGCGAACGGCGTCACCCACCCGCACGCTCCCTTCGCCGTCGAGCCGCGCGAGGGAGACGCGGGTGATGCGATCGGCCGGCGCCGGTGCGAGGGCCAGCACGCCGTTGCGGGAGCCCTCGGTGAAGAGCTCCTGCGGCACCGTTGGCACCCCCACCACGAGCCCGCGGCCGCTCTCCACGAGGGTGGCGTTGATCAGCAGCAGCGGCACCTTGCCGGGGGTTCCGCCCCGCACCCGCCCCGTCCAGTCGAAGTGGTCCTCCCAGAAGTCGGCGAGGGCGCGCCCACGGGTGTCGAAGGGCGCCAGAAAACCCCGTACGGCCACGGCGTTGAAGTTCACGAGCAGCGGCCGGAGCACCGCGTGGCGCGCCAGCACCTCGTGGGCGATGGTCCGCGCGGGGCCCGCTTCGAGGCCGCTCTCCGCCGCGTCGAGCACGCTCGGCCACTGCAGGTGGGTGGCCGCGTCAGCATCCGGCGACCACGGCACATCCGAGGTCGCGGCGGCGAACTGCGCGGCGGCCACGGACCCGCCGCTGACGGAGCTGACGGCGAAGACGTAGTCCACCAGGGGGCGCTTCCAGCTCGGCGTCCGCGCGCTGTCGCCGCCGCCCGGAATCTGGATGGACGCCGGAGGCAACGACATCGTCTCGAGCACGAGCGCCGCGAAGATCGCGGCGCGGGAGCCGCCGCCGGAGGCCGCCACGAAGATGACCGGTCCGTCGTCGGGCATGGCCGCCAGACGGGCGGCGGCAGCCCGGTACCACTCCGCAGGGGCGGTGGTGCCGGCGGCGGAGGAGGAGGCCACGACCTCGCCCTGCGCGGCGTCGGCGGCCGCGTCCTGCACGCTGGGCGGGTGCTCGATGACGTCGGTGGGGAGCGAGGCGCCGTAGGCGAGAAACAGCACGGGCGCCGCCAAGACACCCGCCACGATGCGGGAGGGCGAGGTACCGAAGACGTGGTCGAGGACCCGCCCCAGCAGGATCAGGTAGGTCACGAGGCTCGCGGCTTAGATGACCGCCACGACCTACAGCGAGAGCAAATCCGTGCGCGTGGCGCCCCACCAGGCCACCGCCCCGACGATCCGGGTGCCGAGGAGCACGAGCCCGGTCCGCGCCACCATTCGTTTCCACTCCGGGGCGCTGGGCCAGCCGTCGGCGGTGCGCTCGATGCGGCCGGGGGTGGGGACCGCCTTGGGGGCCACGATGGCGGCGATCGTGGCGAGGGGCACGAGCAGGAGGAGCAGGAGGACGTTCCACAGCTCCGCGCGCTCCCGCATCTGGCTCGGGGGCGGCGTGGTGAGGATGGTGTCGCTGATCTGGGCCAACCCGAAAACCACGTAGACGCCGACAAGGTTCATCACCAGCTCGGCGGCGCTCGAACGCAGCCAGGGCCGCACCACTCCGGCGTTTCTCCGTCGACGGTAGGAGTCCACGAAAAAGCCCACAAGGGTGGCCAGGGCGAGCCACCAAGGGAGGTCGGTGCGAGCGAGGGGGTTCATGCGTCGCGAGTCTACACGAAGGGCGGGTGGCTCAGCCCTCGTCGGACCCGCGATCGCGCAGCCGGTCCCCACGCCGCTTCTTCGCAGCGATGCGGCGCTCCTTGCTCCCCCGGCTCGGACGGGTGGGCCTTCGCACCCGCGGGATGACGAGCGCGGCCGCCACCCCGGCCGCGAGGCGTTCGCGTGCCAGTCCGCGGTTCACGAGCTGGCTCCGGTCGTCGCTCACCGACACCATGACCTCTCCCTCGCGCGTCAAGCGGGCGGCCAGCTTCTCGAAGAGCCGCTCGCGGTCCTCCTCGCAGAGCGCCGACGACGTGCGGACGTTCCAGCGCAGCGTGACCCGACTGTCGGTGGTGTTCACGTGCTGCCCGCCGGGGCCGCCGGAGCGGCTGGTGGAGAGCACCAGCTCCTCGCCGGGGATGGTCAGGCGCGGGTTGACGGGAAGGTCGGCCTCCATTCAGAACAGCCCGCTGGTGCCCTTCACCACGAGGGTCGCGCGCCCCTTGGCGAACCGGGCTTCCACGACATCGCCGCTGCGGAGGGTGGCGGCGTCGGTCACTGCGAGCCCTTGCCGCTGCACGAGCGCGTAGCCGCGGTCGAGCACCTTCAACGGGGAGAGCGCATCGAGGTGACGGGTGGCGGCGCCCGCCCTGTCCCGCTTGCGCTGGAGCCCGCGCGCGATCGCGGCGCGGAGCCGCTCGTCGAGCTCATCGGCACGCTGGCGGCCGCGCTCGATCTTCTGCCGCGGGTGCTGGAGACGCACGCGCGCGAGCCGCTCCCGGAGGAGGCGCACCCGGCGTTCCATGGCACCGCGCAGGCGGGCCTCGCGTTCTTCCACCCACCCGGCCACCTCGTCGCGAACGGGCACCACCCGCTCCACGGCGTGGGAGGGCGTGGCGGCCCGCCAGTCGGCCGCGAAGTCGGCGAGCGTGACGTCGACCTCGTGGCCCACGCAGCTCACGGTGGGAATCCGGCTGGCCGCGATGGCCCGTACCACGACCTCCTCGTTGAAGCAGAACAGGTCCTCCGCCGACCCGCCACCTCGCCCGACGAGCAGCACATCCGCGCGCCCATCGGCGTTGAGCAACCGCACCGCCGAGGCGATCTCGGCGGCGGCGCCCTCGCCCTGCACCCGACAGGGCGCGAGGTACACCGGCAGGCCGGGCCAGCGCTGGCCGAGCACCCGCAGGATGTCCTGGAGCGCCGCGCCGGTGGGGCTCGTGGCCACGCCGATGGCGCGCGGGTAGGCGGGCAGCTCGCGCTTGCGGGCCGGGTCGAACAGGCCCTCCTCGGCCAGCCTTGCGCGCAGCTCCTCCAGCCGGCGGGCGAGCTCCCCCGCCCCGGTGAGCTCCAGGCGGCGGATCTTCAGCGAGAACGTGCCCCGGGGCGCGTACACGTCGACGCCGCCGAAAACGAGCACCTTCTCGCCCTCCCGCGGCGGTTTCCGGACCCGGCTGTTGTCGCCCCGGAACATCGCGCAAGAGATGACGGCCTCGGTGTCCGGGTCCTTCAGGGAGAAGTACCAGTGTCCGCTCGCGGCCGGCTTGAAGCCGCTGACCTCGCCTTCTACCCAGATGTCGGTGAACGCCTCGCGCAGGAGCGAGTTGATCTCCCCTACCAGCCGGCCGACGCTGTACTTCTCTTCGCTCATGGGCTCGTCAACAGCACGATGGCATAGCCCACCGCGGGCTCGGCGCCGGGGTTGTGGTAGGCGTGGCGCATGTCGCCGCGGAAGCTCACGACATCGCCCGCTTCGGCGAGGTGGGCCTCTCCCGCCACGGTCACCTCGATGCAGCCCGACTCGCAGGCGAGGAACTCGCGGGTGCCGGCGGTGTGGGGAATCCCGACGAAGCGCCCGTGCGGGGGCAGCTCGATCCGCTCCACGTCGGCGCCGGGCAGGGTTTCGCCGAGGATGCGCCGCACCATGGCGTTGCCGGCTCGCCGAACCGGGAGCGAGTCGCGTTTGAGGACCCGCCCTTCCGTGTGCGGCGGGGCGAGGAGCTCCTCCACGGACACGCCGAGCGCCGAGGCGGCCGCGGCGAGCACGCCGAGCGTGGGATTTGCGCCCCCTGACTCGAGGTTGGACCAGGTGGCCCTGGGGATGCCGGCCGCCCGCGCGAGCTGGCCCTGGCTCACGCCGCGCGCGCTGCGGAGCTGACGAAGGTTCCGGCCGAGGTTGCGGGCGGGCTCATCCACGCGGGCGCCCTATCCCGCGACGCAGCCCGAAGAACGGCACCGCGAGCGCGCCGAGGAGCACCACGGCGCCGAGTCCGGCCATCGCCGCGAGCGCGCCCGGCTCGTAGGTGAAAACGACGGTGTGTTCGCCGGCCGGCAGGGCCACGCCCCGCAGGATGAGATCGGCCGTGAGGATCGGGGCCTCCACGCCGTCGACCCGCGCGTGCCAGCCCGGGTACTGGCTGTCGGCGAGCACGAGCATGCCGGGGCCGGTAGCGCGGAGCTCCACGCGCTCGTCGGTGTACGCGATCGTCTCCACCGGCACGGGCTCCCCGTCGACACAGCCGGCGGTGCCGCCCTCCACGACGACCGTGCGCGCCGGCCGGGCCTTGAGGACGGCGGCGAAGGCGCTGTCCGCGTCGGCGGCGGGCTCCACGCACGGCACCATCCGCGCGCGGGGGAGGGCCTCGCGGTCCTCCCACACGTTGTACCGGCCGCGCACCCGCGGGATGAGTCCGGGCAGCTCGTGCAGCGAGGCGATCCAGCGGACGGACAGCCGCCGCGCGATGTCGGGGTGCAGGAGCCATCGCGCCACCTTCACCACGCCCTTGTCGCCCACGTCGAGCCCACCCGCGGCGAGCAGGGCGTCGTTGCGGACGAGCAGGAGCGGCGAGGGCAGCAGCACGTCGCTCGTGCCGAGCGGCAGGCCCATGCTGGCCGAGAGCAGGTCGCCATCGAGCGCGGCGGAGACGCGCCGGTCGAGCACGGTCGTACGGTAGCCGCCGGGTTCGCGCATGGCCGGCGCCAGCCAGGAGGGGGCGGCCTGGGCCTCCGACGCCGGCCGGGTGGGGTGGTAGTCGATCCCGAACCAGAGGAGGTCGAGCGCGACGAGGCCGGCGAGGAGCCGCGGACGCCGGAGCGCCAAGGCCGTGACGAACAGGAGGAGCGCGGGCCAGAGCACCCGCGGCGAACGGGGATCGCTGCTCACCTCGAGGTCGGCGAGGATGCGACGCACCTTGCCGGGAATGGCCGCGGCCTCCTCGGGCTCGGGCGAGGGGAGCGCCGCGAGGGCCAGCGGCGAGAGCGCGGGCGGCGGTGGCGGCGCATCGAGCTGCCGCATGAAGTGGGCCGTGAGCGCCCGGGTGACCTCGCCACGGCGGGTGTCGAGGCCGAGGTTCACCACGGCGGTGCTCATCGTGAAGAGCGCCACGGTCCAGAGGCATGCACTGCGGATCCAGGCCGCCCCGCGGCCGCGCCGCAGCTCGTCGGCGCCGTAGGCGGCGAGCATCGCGAGTCCGGCGATGGCCACGATGGCGAAGCGCGCCGGGAAGCGGAAGTAGCCGAAGCCCGGCAGGAGACGAACGATCGCCCACAGCGGACCGCCGAGCATGAGCACCACGCCCACGAGCACCGCGCCGGCCCAGAACCGGGATCGGCGCGCGCCGGCGGCCGCGAGCACGACCGCGGGAACCCCCACGTACACGCACATCTCCCAGCTGTTCACGCCGCCGCCCCAGTACCCGCCCCCGCGATGGTAGTAGGTCTCCAGCACGTCGGCCGGGCGATCGAAGCCGAAGGCTTTCGGCAGGATGAACCCCACCAGCTCCTGGGGAGGCATCGCGCCGATGCCCGCGAAGAGGCCCCCGACGCCGCCCTCGCGCAGCGAGTGCCGGCTGAGCTCGAGGGTGGCGAGGAGCTGGCCGGCCGCGATGAGCCCGCCGGCGGCGGCGGCGCCGAGCCAGCGGAGGCGCTCGCGCCCCTCCAGGTGGGTCAGCGCGAAGGCGAGCAGCAGCACCCCGGAGAAGGCGGCCGCCTGGGGGTGGCCTGCGAGGCCCATCATGCCGATGCCTACGGCGGTTAGCCAGTGGCGACGGGTGAGCGTGGCGAAGGCCACCCAGCCCACCCACGCGAGCCCGTTCTGCATGCCGAGGTAGAGCGCGTGGGAGACGAGGAACCCCGAGAAGCCCCACACGAGGCCGGCGATCACGGGCGCCGGGCCGCGGAGCCCCACGGCCCGGGCGAGCGCCCAGAACCCCATGGCGGCGAAGACGTGGTGGCCGAGCACGCTCCAGTCCAGCGCGAGGGTGTCGGGCAGCAGCACGAAGAGGAGCATCGTGGGCGGGTAGAAGAAGCCGCCCTCGCCCTCCGCGAGCAGGGGGAAGCCGTTCCCCGCTCCCGCCGCCCACCACGGCACCTCGCCCGAGCCCCACCGCGCCGCCGCCCACGCGCGCCAGGGCAGGTGGTGGTGCCGGAAGTCGTGGTAGCCGAAAACGCCGCTCCCCGTGGCGGCGGCAGGCGCCAGCATCACGGCGAGGAGCACGTAGAGCGCGAGGGGGCCGAGCCAGACGGGGCGCTTCACCGGTGGGTCGGCTCGGTGTAGCCGAGCGCTTCCAGCATCGCGGCGTCGGTGGTGGCGGTCGGGGCGCGGTCCACGTGGGTCTTGAGCATCTCCACGCTCCGCCGGCCGCTCTCGACCGCCGCGGGCTGGTTCGGCGCCTGGTTCACCTGTTCGTGCGGGTCGACGACGAGGTCGTAGAGCTCCTCCGACCCGTCGGCGCCGCTGATGTACTTGGCGCCGCCCCACGAGCGCACGCCGTAGAGCCAGGTCTTTTCCGTTCGCCCCATGAGCAGCGCGGGCGCGGAGCTGGCCAGGCCGCCGAGCAGCGGAACCTCCATCGGGAGCGAGTCGGTGCGCGTGAGCTTGGGCACGCCCGCATATTCGAGGAGCGTGTTGGCCACGTCGAGCACCGACACCGGCGCGGAGGAGCGCGTACCCGGCGCCCACCCCTGCCGGGACCCCCACAGCAGGATGGGGATCTGCAGGACCTCCTCGTACACCCCGTGGTGGGTGAAGTGGATGTCGTGCTCGCCGAGGCTCTCGCCGTGGTCGGCCAGCGCGAGCACGCCGGCCTCCTCGAGCCGCCCGCGGGCGCGGAGCCCATCGAGCAGCGCGCCCACCTGGAGGTCGGTGTAGGCCACCTCGGCGGCGTACTGCTTGCGGAGCGCCGCGACCTCCTCGGGCGTGTACGCATGGCCCGGCTCGTCGGCGAGGATGGCGGGATGGTCGATGCCGCCGGGCTCGTCGTGCGGATCGTAGGGCGAGTGCGGGTCGAAGAGGTGCACCCACAGGAACATCGGGGTGTCGGTGGGCAGCGTGTCCACCCACGTGAGCGCCCGCGCCACCGTGGCATCGCCGCGACGTTCGAGGAACCACGGCCAGTCGGCGGGGTCGCCGAAGCGCATCAGGAGGCGCAGGGCCAGCCAGCCCGTGCGGAACTCCCCGACCCCCCGCACCGACGGGAAGAAGTCGTCGTCGTACACCTCGAAGCCCTGGTCGAGCCCCGCCGAGCTGTCGAGCGCGAACGAGGAGACGAAGGCGCCCGTTCGCCAGCCGGCGAGGCCGAGCTGCTCGGTGACGGTGAGCTCGGCGGCCGGGAGACGCCGGCCGTTCTGGATGACCTTCGTTTCGCTGGGGTGGCGCCCGGTGAGCATGGAGGCGTGCGAGGGCGCCGTTTCCGGGAGCGGGGTGACGCCGGCATCGAAGATGGCACCTTCGAGCCCGAGCCGGTCGAGGTTGGGCGTGGGCACCGGCCCGCCGTACACGCCGAGGTGATCGCGCCGCAGGGTGTCGATGGTGATGAGCACGAGGTTGGGCGAGCCCGGCCCCGGCTTGAGCGCCGGCACGACCCGGTACTGCGGCACGCCCGCGCTCAGCGCCGCCAGCCCGAGGACCCCCACCACTGCGGGCAGGCGAAAGCCCAGACGCGGCATCAAGCCGATCATCTCGCGGCGGTAGAAGAAGCCGGCCACCAGGAACCCGAACGCGCTCACGCTCAGGCTCACGGCCGCGAGCCCGGCCGCGTTCCGCCAGTCGCTCCGGCGCAGGAGCTCCACCACCATCGGCGCGAGGAAGAAGAAGGACACGAGCGTCCACCCCACGCCGAAGCCCCGCTGGTAGCGCCGCCAGAGCGGGTCCTCGGGATGACGGTGCCGCCCCACCAGCCCGCCCACGAGGCCGGCCACCACCGCCACGGCCGCATCGGCGAGGGCCGCCGCGAGGCTGAGCTGGGCGCGCTCGAAGCTGGTGAGGAGGAGCTGGGAGCGGCTCGCCACCACGACGCCCTCCGCCGCGCCGAACAGCGCGCCGGCCGCCGCCACCTGCGTGGCGATGCGCCACGCCATCCGGCTCTCCGGCACGGGCGGGAGCTCGGGCGGGGCCTCGATCGTACCGAAGTGGTCGCTCACCGCTCTCCCTCCGGCTCGACGTAACCAAGCAGCTCGAGGGCCTTGCGCGTCTCCGCGTCCATGTCGGGGCTGGCCGCGGGCCCCCCGGTGCCGAGGAGCAGGCCGAAGGCCTCGGCGCGGTCGTTCAACGCCTCGGTAGGCGCGAGCGGGGAGAGCTCGCCCGGATCGGCCGCGAGGTCGTAGAGCTCCACCGCGCCGGCCTGGTGGCGGATCACCTTGATCCCTTCGCTGCGGAAGGCATGATCCACCGGGGGCGTCTCCACGAAGCGCCCCGCCGTGGTGCTCGACACCACCGGCGTGTCCGTGCAGGCCCCGCCGCGCAGCGCCCCGGCGCGCGAAACGCCGTCGGCCGCCTCGGTGCCGGGCGGCAGCCCCAGCAGGTCCCGCAGCGTCGGCGCGAGGTCCACGCCGCCCACCTGGCAGTCGAGCGTGACCCCCGCGCCGACGACGCCCGGCCAGCGGACGAGCAGCGGCACGCGCAGCGAGGGGTCGTAGAGGTCGTCGCCATGGTCGAAGAGGTAGCCGTGCTCGGTGAGGCTCTCGCCGTGGTCGGCGGTGATCACGACGAGCGTGTCGTCCAGCCGGTCGCCGAGCGCGTCCAGGAGGCGCCCGACAGCCGCGTCGGTGTCGTGCACCTCGGCATCGTAGGCCCGCCGCAGCCAGTCGGTGCTGGTGATGGACCGGTGGGCGGCCGGCCAGTACGCCGGCAGCTGCAGGGGTGCGCCATCCCGCGGCGGCGGGCCCAGCGCCACGTTCGCGGCGGACGTGTAGGGCCCGTGGGAATCGTAGAAGTGCACGAACGCGAAGAAGCTCTCCTCGCGGTGGGCGCGTAGCCAGCGCTCGGCGCGCGCGAGCACCCGATCGGCCGAACGCTCCCGCAGGGCGTGCTCCTTGAGCGCGACCTGGTTCCACGCCTTCACCAGCGTGAGCGACTCGGCGCCGGGCCACGCGCCGAAGTCATCGTCGTAGACCGACATTCCTTCGGCCCAGCCGTAGCGGGAGTGCAACGGGAAGCCGGACACGAACCCGGCGGTGAGCCAGCCCCCGGCCTGCAGCTCCTGCCACACGAGCGGGCGGGTGCCGAGCTGCGTGCCGTTGCTCACCACGCCCGATCGGAACGGCGCCTGGCCCGTGAACATCGCGAGGTGCGAGGGCTCCGTGATCGGCGCGGCGGCGATCGCCTGGGAGAACGTGGTGCCCTCGCGCGCCAGACGCGACCACACCGGCTTGTCGCCCACGGCGTCGGCCCGCGTGGTGTCGAGGCTCACCACGAGCACGCTCGGCCTGGCCGACGCCGCGCCCTCGGGCGCCCGGCCGCGCCACGCGGTGCCGAGCGCCCCCACGGCGGCCACGCCGAGGAGCCAGCGGGTGGGGATGCGCGAGAGGAGGGCCCCGACCGCCGCGCCCGCCACGGCACCGCCCGCGATGCCCAGCAAGACGGTCGGGTTGCGGAGCGACTCGTTCAGCACGAGCTCGTAGCGCCACGTGACCGCACCGAAGAGGGCTCCCAGCGCCGCGCCGCCGAAAAGCCGCCCGATCGCGCCGGCACGACCGCCCAGGACGAAGCCCAGCGCCGCGCCCACCCCCGCGCCCAGCACGCACGACAGGCCCACGAAACCGGCCAGCTCGACCGGCCCCAGGCCGGCCCGGGGCGAGGCGCGCAGGGCCGCCTCCACGCCGCCGCCGGCAAGGCCGAGGGCTCCGGTGAGGAACGCATCGGGGAGGCGCTCGCGGACTCTCGACACCGTGCGTTGCATCGACCTGCGAGCTATCCTGTACTTCCCTTGATTTCCCTCCTGCTGGGTGCCTGCACCGTGCTGAGCTCCGAGAATTCGGCGCCCGAGGTGCAGATCACGAGCCCGTCGGATGGGTCGCGCGAGCAGGAGGGCGTGCCGTTCACGGTGGCGGCCTCGATCGGCGACGATGCCACCACCACCACGCTCGTCCTCGTGTGGGAGGTGGAGCCGGAGGTCGACGTCGCCCAGAACCCGCTGCGCACCGAGCACGAGGCTACGGTCTACTTCCCCGACGGTCTCGACGAGGGCACCTACGACATCCAGCTCACCGCCACCGACGACCTCGGCGCTTCCGCGTCCGACAGCGTGCAGGTGGTCATCTCCGGCAACTCGGCGCCGAGGGTCACCATCAACGAGCCGGCCGATGGCGAACGGTTCCGCGTGGGCGAGAGCGTGGGGTTGGAGGTCACCGTCAAGCCGGGCAACGACTCGATGGCCGACGTCTGGCTCACCTGGGGCGGCCTCGGCGAGGACCTGCCCGATCTTCCCGAGGCCCCCACGGCCGATGGGCGCGTGATCTACCTCCTGCCCGAGCTGGACCGCGGTCGCTACAAGCTGAGCGTCGAGGCCCACGACCAGGGCTCGGAGTCCAGCGAAGACGAGGTCACGTTCACCATGGAGTGACCCCGAGGGGTCATCCGGTGGCCCGGCGTCCGGTATCGGCGACGGGGAGCCAGCGCGCGATGCGCACCCCGAGCTCCTCCAGCGAGCCCGCGTAGTCGTCGGCGCCGAGCGCGAAGGCGCTCTCCATCTGGCTGAGGTCGCCGGGCGGCCCGAGGAGGACGACCCGCGTGCCGAGGCTCCGCCATTCCCGGATGAGCTCGCTGTGCCACCCGCCGGTGGCCCACTGCGCGAGGATGCCCACGCTGGGCTGCAAGGGCTGGGTGCACGCCAGCGCCGCGGTCGCCGAGTGGAAGCCGACCACGTCGGCTCGCCCGCGGAGGGAGGCGCGCAGCGCCACCGCGGCGCCGTCGCCCGGTGCGATGAGCACCACGATCGGAACCTCGGCCTCGTTTCCGTCAGGGCGCGGCGATTCGGAGGCCGGCGCCCCCGGATCGGTGACAGCGCGGAACAGGCCGCGGTGCCGCTCGCCGGCGGGGCGGAGCGCCCATGGCGGGCGGGTCGGGAGCGCGCGGGTGAGCTCCTCCACGGTGGCATCGCCCGCGATGGCCTGCGCCACCGCGTCCACGTGCAGGGTGCGGTCCGCGACCGGCCGCAGGAGCTCGCCCAGCGAGGGGAGGGAGGCGCCGCGGCACAGCGCCGCGCGCAGGTCGTCGTCGGCGACGGCGAGCTCGAAGGCGAGGAAGCTCCCGACGTGCTTGCGGTAGGCGCAGGCCGGGCACCCCACCCCCGCCAGCGGCGCGGAGAAAGGCACCACGCCGAAACGTTCGCCCGCCTCGGCGTCCACCTCGCCGGCGCAGCAGCAGATGGCGCACACGCGGCGTACGCGCGTGGTCAGGAGCGCGCCGGTCAACGCAGAGGCCGCGGCCAACGGCGCCGGTGCGAGCGTCCGCAGGCGGGCCACGCCTTGCGCGGTGCTCGCCCCATTGATGCGCCCCACCACGCACGCCCCGCTCTCGACCGCCGCCACGGCCCGGCGCACCGCATCGGCGTCGGTCAGCTCGCAGACCTGCACCCCGGCGGGAACGTCGAGCATCTCCACGAGGCGCGGATCGTCGCCGGAAACGAGGAGCACGAGGCCGGGGCGGCCGAGCAGCGTCTGCCACGCCGCCGCGACCTGGGGCGCCAACCGGGCGTCGTCGGGGCTGGACCGCACGTTGAGTCGAACGTCGACGGTTCCGCCGTTCGGGCCCCCCGCGGTGTGCAGGCGGGCGGGAACGAGGTGATCGCCGAGGGGCAGCTCCACGTCGTGCGGGCCGCTTCCGTCGGGGTCCTTGCGGGCCAACGCCTTGAGCCGCGCCGCGATGTTCACGGCGTGGGCGCTCGGCAGCGACAGGAGCTTCTGATCGAACCCATCCCAGGTCACGGTGAGCACGCCGCCCTGCAGCTGCAGGCGTTCGGCGCCGCTCTCGATCGCAAAGACGAGGAGGGCCACCGCGAAGTCGTGGTGGGCGCGCTCGGTGGCGCGGGCGAGGCGGGCCAGCATCCGGCGCTGATCGAGCTCCGAGTTCGTCACGCACAGGGTGATCGGCCGCTGGTCGCCCACGATGCCGAGGAGGCGCCGTTCGCGGGTGCGGGAGGTGTCGTAGTGCAACGCGATAGCGGCGCCCACCCGCTCGGGCAGGCCGGCGGCAAAGCGCAGCTTCTGCACGCCGAGCAGGCCTTCGAGGGCCCGCACGGTCCCTGGCGCGGTGGGGTCGGCGAGCACGGCGATGGGGCCCTCGGCATCACAAGCGAGGAAGGCGCCGAGTCGCTCGGCCACATCGGGGGGAACCACCCACAGGCGGGCGGGATCGACGGGCAGCGCCAGCGGATCGACCGTGTCGCAGCCCGCCTGCTGGGCCAGGGCGGCCGTGAGCCAGCCGGGGTCGAGGGCTCCGGTCTCCACGAGCAGCTGCCCGAGGCGTCGACGGGGGTTCGTCGGCTGCAGCGCCAGCGCCCGATCGATGGTCTCGGCGCTCACGATGGCCTCTCCCACGAGGATTTCTCCCAGCCGCCGACGGTCCATCGCAACCTCCGGGTGTGTCGATCGGAAACGGGCGGCAATTGGATGAGCCCGATAAGGGCGTCCGGTGCGCGACATCCTGACTCGGTACATGGTGCTCGGCGGGCCGGTCCCCGCGGAGCTGGCCACCGCCCTCGCCGGCGTCGTGGAGCTCGTGGCGGAGGATGAAGTCCCCGACAGCGACGTCGACGGCGTCCTCATCCACGCTCGCCCGGAATCAGCGGCCATCTTCCTTCGTTTCCGGCGGGCTGGCGGGTCCCTCCCCATCTTCGCCCTCACGCTCGACCCGGTCACCGTGCCGGAGCGGCTGCAGTGGATCCGGCACGGGGCCGACGATCTCCTCGATGTGAACACCGCCGCCGACACCCTCCGTCGCAAGCTGCGGTCGGCGCCGGGCCCCGGCGAGGCCCGGGCCGACGCCGAGCGGGCCATGTTCCTCGATCGGTACCTGCGCTCCATCCACCGCTACGTCGCGGCCCGGCAGGCGCTCATCCCCGCCCTCGGCGAGCAGGCGCTCTCCCGCTACCTTGACTGCGTCTACCTCCGCGACCAGGCGCTCCGGGCCGCCGAAGATGCACCGGCCGACGCGTTCGGCCAGCGTCGGGGCAGCCAGCGCGAGCCCATGCAGTGGCCCGTACGCATCACCCATCCGTCCGAGCTCGCGGGCACGCTCCTGAACGTGGGCGCCGATGGATGCGCCCTCTCCACGGCCGAGGCCCCGGCCGAGCACATCCGCATCGCGGTGGCCACGGGCGCCATCCAGGCAACGCTCGACCTCCACGTGCGCTGGCACCGGCGGGCTGGGCGCGCGCGGTGGGAGCTGGGCGGGCTCATCGTGGGCGTGGAGCTCAGCGAGCCGGCGGGCGGCGTCGAATAGATGGGCGGCGAGTTCACCGGGCGCGTCGTGCTCGTCACCGGGGCGGGCAACGGGATCGGTCGGGCCCACGCGCTCGCGTTTGCCCGGGTGGGTGCGCACGTGGTGGTGAACGATCTTGGCGGCGCGCGTGATGGGAGCGGGGCCGACGGTGGCGCGGCCGCGGCGGTCGTCGCGGAGATCGTGGCGCTCGGCGGCGAGGCCTTGGCCAACACCGACAGCGTGGCGGATGGCGCTGGCGCGGAGCGCATGGTGGCCGCCGCGCTCGATCGATGGGGCCGCCTCGACGTGGTGGTGAACAACGCCGGCATCCTCCGCGATCGCAGCTTCTCCAAGCTCACCGAAGCCGAGTGGGACCTCGTGGTGGCCGTGCACCTCAAGGGCACCTACCACGTGTGCCGCGCCGCCATCCCCGCGCTCGCCCGGCAGGGCGGGGCCATCGTGAACACCACCAGCGTGTCCGGGCTCGTCGGGAACTTCGGTCAATCGAACTATGCGGCGGCGAAGGCTGGCATCTACGGCCTCACCCGCGTGCTTGCGCTGGAGCTGAAGAAGGCGGGCATCACGGTGAACGCCATTGCGCCCATCGCCCACACCCGCATGACGGAGGACATCGCGGGCATCGAACCTGCGCTCTCCCCCGACCATGTGAGCCCGGTCGTCGTGTTTCTGGCGAGCGAAGCGGCGCGGCAGGTCACCGGGGCCGTCATCGGCGTGGCCGGCCAGCGCCTGCACCTCTACGAAGTGCACACCAACGACGGCGTGGAGAAGCCCGGCGCCGAGCCGTGGACCGTGGCGGAGATCGGCGCGGCGTGGGATCGGATCACCGCCTGGGCGCCTGTCGCTGCCCCAGCGGCCGCAACCGGCGGGCCCGACGTGGTGGCCGAAGCGTTCGCGCTCGTGCCGATGGCCTACCGGCCCGACCGCGCCGGCGACTGGCGTTGCCGCATCCACTTCGTGCTCAAGGATGGCGGTGGGCACACGCTCATCGTCGAGGAGGGCGCCTGCCGCGTGGAGCCCGGGGCCACCGGCGCGGCCGACTGCGTGATCAAGACCGACCGCGACACGATCGTGGGCATCTTCAACCAGACGATCGCGCCCGACAAGGCGTTCATGAAGGGGAAGATCACGGCGGACAACATGGGCGTGCTCATGAAGTTCGCCATGGCCTTCGACTTCTCCGCTCGTCCGGCCGCTCCCGCCGGGTCCGCCGTCGCCGGGGCGAAGGCTGCAACGGGGCCGCGCGCCTGGCCCATCGGGAAGATCTGGGAAGCCGGCGCCGCCTTTGTGGAACCCCGGTTCGCCACGCTCTACGCCGACTGCACGGCCGACCCTTCGCCCAGGTACCGCGCGCCCGACCCGATCGCGCCCCCGATGTTCCACGTCCGGCTCTTCCACGCGCTCATGTTCAAGGTCGCCACCGACCCCGAGCTGGGCCTCGACATCCTGCGGCTCGTGCACGGCGAGCACGACGCCACCTTCCATCGCCCCCTCCGCCCGTGGGACCTCGTCCAGCTCCGCGCCCGCCTCGAAGCGGTCGAGGAGAAGGCGAGCGGCACTGTGGTCACCAGTCGCCTCTTCGGCTTCGTGGAGGGCGAGCTCGCGGTGGAGGCGCTCACCACCTACTTCGTGCGCGGCCCCTCCCGCGGTGGCGCACGCGAGCCGGCGGCCGAAGCGCCCGCGCCTCCGCCCCCCACGTTCACCGTGCAGGTGCCGGTCGCCGCCGACCTCTCCCACCGCTACGCCGTAGCCTCGCTCGACGACAATCCCATCCACATCGATCCCGCGATGGCCCGCGCCGCCGGCCACCCCGACCTCATCCTGCAGGGGCTGTGCACCATGGCCCTCACGGGCGCCGCGGCGAGCCGTGCCGCGGGCACCGAGGCCGAGCCCCGCACGATCACCCGGCTGGCCGTGCGGTTCGCCCGCCCCGTGCCGAACGGCACCACGCTCACCGTGTCGGGGTGGGCCGAGGGCGCCGACCGGTACCGGCTCGAAACCGCGCTCCCCGACGGCACGGTGGTCATCCGCAACGCCCTCGTCGAGTTCGCGCCGCGGTGAGCCTGTCCGGGCCGGGGCGCGTGGGGCGGGGCCAGGCCCGCGTCCGCCTTCACCGCCACGGCGAAACGACGTGGTGGGATGCCCTCACGATGGACGATGGGGTGCGCCGCGTGCTCCGTGTGGGCCCGCCTGGGCCCGAGCCGCTCACCTTCACCGCGGACCCGCTCGCTCCGGGCGCCGCCTGGTCGGGCCCGCTCGGCGCCACCCTCGGCGAGCTGCTCCCGGTTCACGACGAACCGCTCGCCGACGACGCTTCCCTGGCCGCCGCCATCGCCGCCGCGGCGCTCCACGGCGAAGGCCGGCTCGGCGGCGGCGAGGGCCTGCCCGAACGGTTCGTGTGCGTGGAGGGGCGGTGGGTGCTGCTCGGCGGGGCCGGGGCCCAAGCCACGGGCGGTGCCGCGCTCGCGGCGCTGCTCGTGGCGCTCGACGCGGCGGACTCCCTCGCGCTGGCGGCGCTCATGGCGGCGCCCCCGCCGGAGGCCGGGCGCCTGCTCGTGCGAGCGCTCGCCTCCCGGCTCGCG
>CAISIK010000044.1 GCA_903885375.1 uncultured Pseudomonadota bacterium | reverse complement strand
TCGTCGTGGCCCCACGTCGTCTGCTCTTCGTTCGCGCCCACGCGCGTTTCGAGCCGGCCGGCAGGGGTGTAGGTGTAGAGGAAGCCGTACGGCCCACCCGCGTTCGGGTCGGGCGGCGTGGGGCCCGACGCCGAAGCCCAGTCCGACGCTTCCATCGGCCCCGCCCGCGCCAGCATCTGGCCCGTAGTGTCCGTCCAGAAGCCCCAGTGCACCTCTTCGGCCGCGAGGCCCCTGCGCACCACGTGGCTCAGGTCGCCACCCACGTACTCGTACTCGGTGACGACCCCCTCGGCGTCGGTGTAGTCCAGCGTGCGGCCGAGCCAGTCGAAGCGGGTCGACGAGGCTGCGCCGTCCGGCTCCGCCACCTCATGCGTGGCCGGCGTGCTCGGAAACGACCCGAAGCTGTAGTTGTGCACGCGGTCGTTCGCGAGCCCCGGCAGGTCTTCGCGCTCCAGGCGGCCCCACGAGTCGTACTCCCACGTTCTCGACACGCTCGCGGCGTCGAGGTGCTCGCGCAAGCGCCCGAGGGCGTCGTACTCCCAGCTCTCCGTCGTGGCGTCGGGGTGCTCCAAGCCCGTGGCCCAGCCGAGGTCGTTGTAGGTCGTGGTGCGCGCCACCCAGGCGCTCGTCACCGGCGACCAGCGCCCCTCGGACTCGAGGCGGTCGCCGTCGTCGTACGACCAGCGCAGCCGCTGGCCGTCGGCCACGCACGGCACCACCGCCTCGCCCACGCAGGCTTCGGTCTGGCGACCCAGGTCGTCGTAGGCGAACGTGGTGACCACCGCACCCGCGGTGCTCGACCGAACCAGACCGTCTGCTCGGTACGCCGTCTGCGCCACGAGCGCCGAACCCTGCCAGCGCGCGATCGGCAGCCCGCCCCATGTGTACTCGGTGGCGACCTCCACCCCATCCGCGTCGGTGGTCAACGCCAGCCGCCCCAGCGCGTCGTAGTCGTAGGTCGTCTGCGCGTGGAGGTCGTCCTCCGCCACCACCAACCGGCTCAGGTAGTCGTAGGCGTACTGCGTGCTGCCGCCCCGCGCGTCGGTGGCCGCCTCCAGCCGGCCCGCGGCGTCGTAGGTGGCCGCCGTGGCCGTCAAGTCCGGCGACAGCGTGGCCACCACCCGCCCCAGACCATCGCGCGTGACGAAGGTAGGCGCGTGGGCCATGTCGTAGGCCACGTCCGTGCGCAGGCCCCCCGACACGCTCGTCGCGAAGCTCGCCGAGGACACCAGCCGCTCCGTCGCACCGGCGGGCTTGTGAAAGGTCTCGACCAAGCGGCCGGCGGCGTCGAAGACGTGCCGGGTCACGTCGCCCTGTTCGTTCTCCTCGCGCTCGAGGCGGTCGCCGTCGGTCCAGGTCTGGGTGCTCGCGCCGTGCGTGACCCCGCCTACCACGACGACGCCCGCGCCTTGCAGGCGGCGCACTTCGGGGCGCCCGAAGTCGTCGTACAACGTCTCCCACGTGACGCCGAGCGGATCGGTGGCCGTGACCACCCGGCCCAGCGCGTCTCGCACCTCCGAGCCGCGATCGAATCCCTCGCAGCTCCAGGCCGATTCGAGCGTGGTGAAGGCCACGGCACAGGTGCGCGTGGGCCCTTCCACCATCACCTCGGCCGGCAGGTACACCGTGCTGACCGACTCCCAGTCGGGCGCGGCCGCGTCGGCCGTGGGCGAGGGCGTGCGCACCAGCTCCGCGCGCCCGAACTCGTCGCTCCACACCCAGCTCGACACCGCTTCGACGCCCCCCAGCGGCAGGTCCAGCGCGAGGTCGATCGCCACGGGTGCCACCGTGGCGCGCGTGGACCCGTCGGCGGCGTAGAGCGTGTGCGACTCGGTGGCCACGCCGTCGGTGGCGAGCGCACTTGTGCAGCGCACATCGCCGAGGTCGGTCGAGGAGGTGGCGTACGCCCCCGGCACCTCGCACACGACCGTGCGGACCGACCGGCCCCACCCGTCGAGCCAGGTCTCCACCACCGTGTCGGTGGCGGAGACGCTCACCGCGTCGGGCTGGCCATCGTCGGCGATGGCCGTGGTGTCGTCTTGCCGGAACGTGCGCTCGCCGAGGGTGTCGCCGCCCGCGGCGGTCGTCTCCGTCAGGATGGCGCGGCCGAAACCGTCGTAGTCCGTGTCGGCCGTGGCGCCGAGGTAGCTGCTGGAGGTGACCCGGCAATTGGCGTCGTAGTCGCTGTCGGCCACAAAACCGGCCGCGTCGGTGCGGGTGTCGAGGAGCCCGCACGGGCCCTGCGTGAAGTGCGCGGACACGCCGTCGGGGTCGGTCTCCTCGATGAGCGCGCCCGTGGCGCTGTAGTCGTAGGTCCAGGTCCGCGACGAACCGCCGGAGCTCTGCGTCACCGACGCCGGCGTGTCGAACCCGTACGCATGCGGCACGTAGGTCAACAACTCGGTGCCCACCGCGCTGTTCGTGGTCGTGCTCAGGAGGCGGGCGCCCACCTTCTCCCAGTTGAACGAGCCGTAGGCGAAGTCGGTGCGCACATCGTCGCCGGCGAGCAGCTCGTCGCCCCAGGCGAACGAAGCGGAGGGGAGCTTGTTGCTGTTGTAGTTCCAGCTCTGCCAGTGCATCACCGGGTCGGCGGAGTCCACCGGGAGGGGCACCCGGCCGGGCACGGCAGGCAGCGCCAGCCACGCAGGCGGCGGCGTGGAGGTGGCCGCGAACACCGCCGGGCCGAGCGGGCGAAGCGTGCCCTCCCAGTCGCCGGGGTCGGTGCTGGTGGCCACCTTCGACAAGGCCGGCATCTGCACGGCGAGCAGCCAGCCGATGGAGCTTGCCTCCGCGTCTTCGTCCATGCTCCAGCCGTTGAGCGGGAACTGGTCGGCAAAATCCACGAACGTGGAGCCGCCGGCCGTTTCGCAGCGCTCCGCGAGCGCCTTGATGTCGCCGCCATCGGGCCCGAGCTGCGTGGTGCAGGTGCGACGGGGCGGGTTGAAGAAGGGCGCCACGGTATCGACCCATGCCTGCGAGCTCGCCGCTGGCGGCGGAGGCGGCCCCGGCACACAGGGGCCGCCGCCAACGGGCCCGGCCGGGCCAGGCTCGCCGGGGGGTGGGCCGCCAGGGCCGCCGCCGGGCGGGGGTTCGCCACCGGGCGGGGGCGGGCCGATCTGGCCGGGCGGCGGCAGGCACGGGTTGTTGCCCCCGATGAGCGGCTGGTCGTGCAGGTACGAGGTGTAGCGGAACATCGCCACCTCGCCCGCCTGGCTGCGCTCCACGCTGTACGCCAGCGCGCCGGGCGCCCACGGCTGCACGATGTAGCGGAGCTGGGTCTGCGCGTGCAGCTCGCCGTCGATCGTGGCGTCGCGGAAGCCCATGAAGCGGCTCTCGAGGCCCCAGAAGATGCCGCCGTCGAAGGTGTAATGGGTGGTGCCGTTCTGGTCGGCGACGGTGTCGATCACATCCACCGGCCAGGGGAGGTCGGGGTTGTCGCCGTTCACCGCGCTCGTGGTCCAGGTGAATGCGATCTCGCCCCCGAAGGCGTCGTGGATCTTGGTGACGCGGTGAAGTCCAGCCGTGCGGGTGTTCAGCAGGAGGCGGGGGCCGGTGGGGCCCGAGCCGCCCTCCTCGTAGTCCCGGATGACCAGCTCATCGATGAAGCCGTCCCCATCGAAGTCGCCGAGGTGGCGATCCTGCTCGGGGTAGGGCGTTTCGAGATTGTCGGTGAACAGCCAGGCGCCCTCCAGCTCGCCGATCTCCGCGGTGAACCCGCGGGTGGCCCCGCCGCCCGTCCAGGCCTGCATCGGGACCTCGTTCACGTGCGCCAGCGGAAGCTCCGTGGATGCCGCCGCCAGCACCAGATCGGGGCCGCCGCCGCGGTCGATGTCCACCACGGCCGTGCCCTCGCGGGGAACGATCGCCCAGGGGTACAGACAGGGCGCGCCGCTCGGGTCGCGCAGCTCGGAAAGGGTGATGGGGGTGATGCAGGTGGGCTCGTCGCTCACCGCGACCGTCACCGAGTCAAAACCCGTGTCCGGTCCGTAGCCGGAGTCCACGAACGTGCCCCGGCCATCCCCGTAGTAGGTGTGGGCCACGAGGCCGGACTCGCGGTAGTCAACGGGCGGCGCCGCCGTCTCCACCGGGTTCCAGCAGGCATGGACGGCGTAGGTCACATCCGCGACGCCATCGCCGTTGAAGTCGCCCCACTGCGCCCAGGTCCGCTGCCAGAGGCCGCGACTCGCGTAGTAGGCGTCCGGCGGCTCCGCCTCCACATCGGGCAGCTCGGGGTCGGCTTCGCATTCCGAGAAAGCCTCGGCGAGCAGGAGCGGCGTGGTGGGGTCGGTGGGGGAGGGCTCCTCGAAGGGCACCACCAACGCGCGAAGGTTGTCCGCCGAGAAGTAGGGCTCCGACCCCGTGTTGGGAATCCAGTGGCTCAGCCCCGGGGAAAATCCGACCAGCGCGGAGATCGTGCCGTCGTCGTCGAGCACTTCGTTGGCCGGGAGCACCAGGTCCACGAAACCATCGCCGTTGACGTCGGCCCACTGCGCCATGCGGAGGAGGCGTCCGGGATGCGCGCCGAGGTCGAGCACGCTGAACGTGGGGACCCCATCGGCCTGCATCGACCACACGAGGCCCGTGGAGGCATCCACGCCATCCGCGAATCCGTCCTGCGCACCGACGAGGAGATCGGTGGTGCCGTTGCGGTCCACGTCGATCATGGCATGGCCGCCCGGCTCGATGTAGCCGGCGTCGCCCTCCTGGTCCTGGCTGAAGCCCGGGCCCAGAAAGCCGACGGTGAGCACGTCGGTGAGGAGCGCCAGCTCGTCGGCCGCGGGGTCGTCCGTGAAGCTGGAGGGTGCGCCGCGGCTCAGGGCGAGGTGAATATCGGTACAGGCCTGGAACCCCATGTCGTCGGCGTCGTCCACCTCGCAGTCCGTCACGAGGTAGAGCAGGTCCTGGAAGCTGTCGCCGTCGAAGTTCACCTGCATCGCGCGCGCGCCGCTCGTGCCCGAACCGCCGGTGCTGAAGGACACGGCGCTGAACGTGGCGTCCTCTTCCCAGGCAGACTCCGACTCGTCCGTTTCGAAGCACCGCAGCTCGCGCGTGTCGAATCCGTTGTCGGAAACCCGCAACACCCGCTTCAGCACGCTCGTGGGGTCGTTGTTCTCTGCCACGACCTCGCCCGAACAGCCTCCTTCGCCCGAGGAATACTCGTCGAGATACACCAGATCGTAGGCGGAGTACACCGAGCTGCCCACGGCGCTCTCGATCGCCGAGAGTCGCCACGGCATCACGCGCAGGCGGCCCGATCGCGCCGTGAAGGTGACATCCTCGCGCTCCTCCCACGTGAGCGTGACCGTGGCCGGCGTGGCCCCACCGAACGAGATCGTGGTGGGCACGTGGGCGATCGCGTACTCGTCGCCGAGAACGGCGGTGCTGCCGTCGTCGTTGAGCGTCGGGGGAGTGAGGCCCGAGGGGAGGGCGGAGTATTCGTAGGTGACGGTGTTCCCGAAGGGGTCGGCGGCCGTGTGCAGCAGCCAGGCCGAGGTGCTGCTGCCGTCGTTCAGCACATCGCCGGCAGCTCGCTCCGTGACCCGCTCGTGCGCGGCGCTCAGCGCGGCGTCATCCCCGTACTCCCACGTCCAGCCGTTCTGGCGCACGCGCCACACGTTGGCCGCGGCGTCGTAGTCCACGAGGCGCCCATCTTGAACTTCCGGCGACCACGCCACGGCCGACCAAACGTTCGACCACGCGCCGCTCGGCAGCTCCGCCGACGTGTCCCAGAGGCGCATGCCATCGAGGAGGAAGATGTCGGCGGAGGCCTCAGGGTCGGCGTCGTGGCTGGGCACACCGCCGTTGAGCGAGGCGCGCTCGATGCGCGAGAACCCCGCGAGCTGCCAGCTCGCGCCGACCGGGCCGTTGCTGGCAGCGATGTCGAGCACCAGCGCCAGCTCCGGCACCATGCCGCCCGCCGCGGGCGGCAGCTCGAAGGGCACCGTGTGGGAAACCACGCCGCGCTGCAAGCCGGGATCGGCGGCGCGCTGCACGGGCATCGCGGCGGTGGCCACCCGATCGGGGCCAGTGGCCCCAAGCGCCGAAGGGACCGCCACACACAGCAATACGAACTGCGAAAAAAAGCGCATGCAACACCCCGGACAAATCGCAAACAATCAAAATCTCGCGAGTGCAGCGGCGCGCAGCGGGGGAGAGGCTGGAGCCTCGGGGGAAGTCTACCGCAGGTCGCGTGCGGGAGGAAAGGCGGGGCGTACGCAAAAATGAAAGCGGTCACCCCCGCGCGAGCGCCGCAACGCGGTCCTGCCCCTTTCGCCCCAACGCTGCCGGTCGCGCCGCGTTGCCCAACCCCACGCCTCCGGTCAGAACGAGGAGCCTGCCGCGAAGTAGAGGCCGTCGGTGGAGCCCGGCGCGATGCCCTCGCCGG
>CAISIK010000043.1 GCA_903885375.1 uncultured Pseudomonadota bacterium | reverse complement strand
GCCGGAGCGGAAGGGGGCGCCGCCGGAGCGGAAGGGGGCGCCGCCGGAGCGGAAGGGGGCGCCGCCGGTAGGGGCCGCGCCGGGGTGGAGGACGGCGAGGGCGCGGCCGGCGTGGCGCCGAGCACCGCCTTCACGCGAGCCTTGATCGCGTCCCGCAGGCCCATCTACGCGGACCAGTCCGGGGCGGCCGGCGGGGTCCACGCCAGCTCGCAGGCCTCGGTGGCGGCCCAGAGCATCAGGAAGACGAGCGCCGCGTGATCGAGGGGCATGTCCACCTCCTCGTCCTTCTTCTCCTCACGCTCGAAGAGCGCGTGCAGCGCCTCGTCGAGGATGTGGGGCTGCGCACGCGACTCGACCGCGCGCACGCGGTTGGGGAAGCCCTCATCGCCGGGGAGCAGCAGCGCGGCGTGCTTCTGGATGCGGCGAGTGGCCTCGTCGATCTCCTTGTGGGTGATCCGGCCGAGCTTGCCGCCGGCACGCTCGAAGAGCCGCACGACGACCGCGAGGAGGTACAGCGCCACTTCGCCGGACTGGCCGGGCATCTGGGGCACGTTGGACTTGAAGAAGCGGGCGAGCCGGGCCTGATCCTGGAGGATGCGACGAGCCACGGACTGGAAGGCCAGCCCCTCGGCGGCGCATTCTTCCGACCACTTGTGCACGACATCGCGAGGGAGCTGAGGATTCATGGTGGGCCCGGCTAACCTGCGTGCAGGCGCCCCGCGACCGCCACCACCGCCGCCTCGACCTCGCGGCGGTTCCGGAGCCACTCTGCGTGGGCATCGGGCCCCACCCGGTTGGCCACGCCGAGGAGCGCGACGAAGGGGATGTGCCGATCCGCGCACGCCCGCGCCACCGCGTAGGCTTCCATGTGCTCCACCTCCCACTCCGCGCCGAAGGCCGCCACGAGCGCCTTCGCCGTGCTCACCGCCTGCACCGTGAGCACCCGCACCCGCGGCACGCCCACGCGCTCCAGGAGCCACTCTGCCCCCTCGATCGGCCCCGGCGCCATCGGCACGTACCCGAGCCCCGCCGCCGCGGCGGCCGACCCGAGGCCGAGCCGCGCGCTCGCCACCACTGCGCCCACCGCGGGCCCGCCGGGGTAGGCGCCACACGTGCCGAGCAGCACCACCGCAGCCGGTCGTGCCCGTTCGAGCCAGGACCCCGCCGCGATGCCCGCCACCACGGGCCCCACCCCCAGCGCCTCGCCCGGCAGCCCGCCGAGCTCCGCGCCCACCGCCGCACAGAAGGACACCGCCATGACCGTGGCCTAACCGGGCTACGCTCGGGCGATGGGACCTGCCGAAGCGGAGGCGTTGGAAAGCGAGGGCGACTGGTCGGGAGCCGGGAAGGCGTGGATGGCGCTCGCCCGCGAGGCCCCGGGCGGGGAACCCTCCGCACGCTTCGCCTCCCGCGCTTGCGATGCCCACCGCCGCGCCGATGAGCCCTCCGAGGCCGTGCAGGCGATGCGCTTCGCGCTGGCGCACCGTCCCGCCACGGTGGGCGATGCCGTGCTGCTGGCGGGCGCCCTCCTCGACTGCGGCGAGGTGAACGCGGCCGTGTCGGTGAGCGCCTCGGCCGCCGACAGCGCGGAGGAGGGGGCCGGGCGCGCCTTGGCGCTCGACGTGCTTGCCAGCAGCATGCTCGCCGCCGGCATGGTGCAGGAGGCCCGCCAGCCCGTGGCGGAGCTCTCGGAGGTCGACACCGCCTCCGCGCGCATGGCCAGCCGCTTCCGCCTCGCGCAGCTCGCCCGCCTCGAAGGCGACCTCCGCCAGGCCGAAGCCCAGTGGCAGAGCCTGGCTGCGCTCCTCCGCCCCCACCCCGCCGCGGCCGGGGCGCTGGCGGCCACCTGGATGGAGCTGGGGGAGACGCTCGTGCTCCGCAAGTCGCTCCAGGGGGTGCCCTGGTACCCGCTCGGCGACGACGGAGACCTGCAGCTCGCCGAGGCGGAGGCCTGTTTTTCGCAGGCCTCCGCGGCCTGGGCGCGGGTCTCCCGCAAGGCCGGCTTCCTCCGGGCGGAGGCCTGGCGGAGCCGGCTCCGCGCGGCGCCCACCGGCACGGTGGACACCGCGGTGGCCTACGCCGACCGTCAGGGCCTGCTCGGCATGGCCGTGGAAATGCGCTGCGTGCGGGCGGCCACCGCCCGCAACCCCGAGGACGCGCTCGATGCCGTGCGCCTCGCCCGCCAGACGCCGCTCTCGCGCGGCCGGGCGCGGGTGCTCGCCGCCGAGCTGGGCGGCCGCATCGACCTCGCGGCGGCCCGCAGCGAGCTCAGGCACGACGTTCCCTGGCTCGCCCGGGCTGAACGGCTCGCCAACGCCCTCCCCGCGTAGCCCCGCCCACGCGCCCCGGCGGGCTCTACGGCTTCTTCACGCGACAGCAACGCGGTCCGAGTATATTCCGGCCCTCAACCGGATCCCGCGTGCCGCTTCTGTTCCTCGCCCTCCTCGCCTGCCCCGTCAGCCCCGACAGCGGGGGCGAAACCGCCGCCGACACCGGTAGCGACACCGCCGCCGACACGGACACCGACACCGGCGTGGAAGAGGAGCTCACGGGCGCCGAGCTCTACGAAGCGCACTGCTCGGCCTGTCACGGCGACGACGGCACGGGCGTGCGGAACCAGGGACCGAACATCGTGCCCGAGCTCGCCAAGCTGAGCGACGATCAGATCGTCGAGATCATCCTCAACGGCAAGGGTCGCAACGAGATGCCCGCCATCCGGGTGACCGAGGAGGAGGCGCAGCGCATCGTGGACTTCATGCGGGAGAGCTTCTAGCGCTACACCCAAAGCCCTCGCGGCACCCGCCGCCAGGCCTCCACGTCGAGCTCCGCCACGAAGGGACGGATCATCGGCACGGCGCCGCGCCGCTCCATGCGCGCGCCGAGCGTTTCGGGCCACGGCGCGCCATCGGTGGACTCCCAGGCCACCACCGCCGCGAGCCCCGCCTCCGCGGCCGCTGCTTGCGCGGCGCGCAGGAGCAGCCGCGCTTCGGCCGGCGACCGCGTGACGAGGTCGAGGACCCGCAGCTCGTCGTGCTCGCGGGCCTCCACCCAGGCGATGGCGCCCTCGCCGACCACGGCCCCCACGGTGGCGAGGGGCGCACGGCCTTCCGCGATCGCCCGGAGCTCCGCGGCGTGGAGGTGCCACCCCAGCTGCTCCACCGAGGGCACCAGCGTGAACCCCTCCTCGTTGGCGGCGGGCCAGCGCGGCCAGTGGCGCGCGAGGCCTTCGGGGAGCAGGAGCCGCACCCCCTCGACCAGGGCGGCCTCGGCCGGAAAGACCCGGTTCCACGCCGGGAGCCCCACGAAACCGAGGCGGGCGTACATGGCCTCGCCCACATCAGAGTACAAGAGCAACGCCTGGGCGTCGGGCACCATGCCGAGCTGGTCGGCGAGCGCATCCAGCATCCGCGAGGCGTGGCCCTTCCCGCGGCAGGCCTCGGGGGTGAAGACGCTCGCGATCTCCCACGACACCCCGACCACGCCCTCCACGCTCGAGGGCACGGCGTAGGTCTCGCAGAAGGCGAGGCGCTCCTCGCCGGCCTCCCACACCCACGTGGAGAGGCTGGCGCGCGACCACGGCGTTTCGCGAAGCGCGCGCTCCCGCTCGAGGTGTGCGGGGAGCGCGAGGCCCCCGCCCCACTCCGCGAAGCTCGCGGCATCGAGGCCGCGGCGATCCTCCGCGCCCACGAGGCGGAGCTCAGCGACGGCGGCGGGCATCCTTCATCCTCGTTTCGAGCAGGCAGGCGTCGGCATCCCCCAGCGCGCACGCGCGAGAGGCATCATCGACGGCGAGGCCCAGCTCCCCGAGGCGGTAACGGACGTCGGCGCGCAGGCGGAGGGCCACTGCGGCGTCGGGCTGCTTGTCCAGCCAGCGCTCCAGCGTGCCCAGCGCGGCGCGGTCGTTCTCACTCTTCACCTGGCTGTACACCAGCGCCTCCCAGCCCGCGGCATCCTCGGGGCGGACATCGAGGGCGCGCGAAAGGTCGGTGACCGCACGTTCGTAGCGACCCGAGGCCGCCCATGAGCGACCCCGCAGCATCCGGAGGTCCTCCCGCTCGGGGGCGTGCTCGAGGCACACATCGAGCAGGGTGGTGGCACGTTCGTAGTCCTTCGCCCCGAAGGCGGCCGCGCCTTCCTCACAGCTCGCGGCGGCGGCGGGCGCCTCGGCCACCATCACGGCCTCCGGGCTGCCCGGGGTGGCAGGCGTAGCGGCGACCACGGGCACTTCCGGCGCGCCATTCACGCGCCACCATTCGAAGCCGGCGTAGCCCCCCAGCGTGAGCGCGCCGCCACACACGAGCAGCAGGAGCGCGACGATGGCGAGCCAGCGCATGCTTCAGAGCCGCCGCGGGTCGGTGAGCTTGCCGGTGACCGCCGAAGCGGCCGCCACGGCGGGGCTCACGAGGTAGACGGGGCCCGCGGAGCCCATGCGCCGGTCGAAGTTCCGGTTGGTGGTGCTCGCGGTGGTTTCGCCGGCGTAGGGGATGCCGGGGCCGTTGCCGATGCAGCTGCCGCAACCGGGAGGGGAGACGACCGCGCCGACGCTGCGGAACAGCGCGAGGAGGCCCTCGGCCTCGGCGGCCTCGGCCACATCCGCACTCGAGGGGGTCACGGTCATGCGCACACCGGGCGCCATCACGTGGCCCCGCAGCACGTCGGCGGCAGCGCGCAGGTCGGAGAGCGAGCCGCCCGTGCACGAGGCGATCACGACGTTGTGGATGGCGACATCCTCCACCGAATCGAGGCGCGCGCGGTTGCGGCTGTCGCCCGGGGTGGCCACGGTGAGCGGCACCTCATCGAGGTGCACGCGGATGACGCGCTCGTACTGCGCGCCCTCGTCGGGGTGCACGAGGTCGACCGTGCAGTCGATGCCGCGGCGGGCCTTCAGGAAGTCCACGATCGGCTTGCAGGGCTCGACCACGCCGGTCATGAGCCCGCCTTCCACCGTCATGTTGGTGAGCACCGAGAGCTCATCCACGTTCCAGTGGTCGAGGCCGGGGCCGCCGAGCTGGATGACGCACGTGTCGGTGGGCGCGGAGCGCCAGTGCTCCTCGCGGAAGTAGGGATCGCCGATGATGTGGAGGATGAGGTCCTTCGGGGAGAGCACGCCGCGCGGCTCGCCCTCGACGAGCACGCGCACCACCTTCGGCACCGTGACGGGGATGAGGCCCGTGCGGAACGCGAAGGCCATCGCGGTGCTGCCCACGCCGAACGCGAAGGCGTTGAGCACGCCGGCGGTGGGCGTGTGGCTGTCGGTGAGCACGATGATGTCGCCGGGGCTGGCGTAGTCCTCCACCACGAGGCGGTGGCACACGCCCGGCTTGAAGGGGCGGCCGGGGCCGTGCAGGCGGATGCCGTACTCCTCGCACGCATCGACCATCTCGAGCGTGAGCTGCTTCGCAGGCGCGAGCCGTGCGCGCTTCACGTTGTCGGGAACGGTGGCCTCGTCGATGAGGACGAAGTGATCCTCGAACGCCGCCACCAGCTCGGGCGCGTACATCGGCGCGGCGCCGAAGGCCTCGCGGTAGAGCGCCACCACCATGCCGGCGGTGTACTCGTGCACACCGCGGAACGCGGTACGGCAGAGCACCTGATCGCCCGGCTTCACATCCGCGATGCCATCGGGGCCGCTGCCCGTCCAGGTGCGGCGAGCGATGATCTTCTCCACGCTGTTGAGCGGGCGCGCGGGCACGTTCACGTCGTAGGTGGGGACCACGCCGCCGGCGAGCAGGCGCTTGCCGAACTCGAGGAGACCGCCGCCTTCCGCCACGGAGCGGAAGAAGCTCGGCAGGTCCTCGAAGAAGCGGCGGGTGTCCACATCCTCGCCGGCCCTCAGCCGATCGACCACGCCGAGGTCGGTGGTGAACGGCATGCCGCCGTAGACCATGTTCTCCTGGAAGATGCGCTGGAAGCTGCGCGCCACCACGAGCTCGATGCCCGCGCCCTGGTGCGCCACCACCGCCACCTCGCGCGAGGAGCCCGACCCGTACGCATCGCCGCCGACCACCACCTGGAAGCCGCCGTTCAAGACGCCGTCCTTCTGGACGACCTCCTTGAAGTTTTCAAGGAAGTAGGGCCCGAGTACGCCACCGGTGTACCCGAGCGTGCAGGCCGCGCCGCTGATCATCAGATCGGTGTTGACCCCGTAGTGGAGGGGCTGACCGCCGAAGGCGAGATCCTTGCCTTCAAGCTGGCTGGAGAGGAGGGAGGCGTCGTCGGTGAGGTAGAGGACGCGGCCGGTAAGCTTCATACGCCCGCGCTATCCAGAAAAGGCGGCGGGCGCTCGCTTCCCGGCCCTCGCCCCGAGCGGCGCCGCGATGCCGACCGGCACGCGCCCACCCCGGGGCCGGGCCGCCCGGCATCGCCCACACCCCGCTCGTCCGTTAGACTCGCCGCCCTCTCACGGAGCCCGCGTGTACCACGACTTCCTCATCCTCGGCGGCGCTGGTCTCGTCGGCCTACAGGTGTGCCGCCAGATCGTGGCGAACCTCTCGCCGCGGCGCATCGTGGTGGCCTCCCTCGTGGAGGCCGAGTCGGTGGCCGCCTGCAAGCGTCTCGAGCGGGAGTTCGGCGACAGCGTGGCCTTCGTGCCGGCCTGGGGCAACCTGTTCGTGCCCGGCGAGATGGCGAACCTCACCCGGGGCGCCATCCTCAACGACCTCAAGCTCCGCCGGAACCTGCTCAACGCGGTGTACGACGACTACGACACCGCCTACGCCAACAACCACATGGTGGCCCTCATCCGGCGGCATCGCCCCGAGGTGATCGTGGACTGCGTGAACACCGCCACGGGCTTCTCCTACCAGGACGTGTTCGACGGCGCGGCCAAGGTCCGCAGCTGGATCGGCAAGGAAGGCGGCTTCGATGCCAAGGGCGTCGATGACCTCGAGACCTTCCTGCTCTCCCAGAGCGTCCCCCAGCTCATCCGGCACGTGCGCTTCCTGCACCAGGCCACCACCGAGTACGCCACCCGCGTCTACCTGAAGGTGGGCACCACGGGCACGGGCGGCATGGGCCTGAACATCCCATACACCCACAGCGAGGACAAGCCGAGCAAGAAGCTGCTCGCCAAGAACGAGGCGGCGTTTGGGCACACCGGCCTGCTGTTCCTGCTCGCTCGCACCCCCAACGCGCCCATCGTGAAGGAGGTCAAGCCCGCCGCGATGATCGGCTACCGCGCGGTGCAGGTGATGGAAGCGCGCGACAAGCACGACAACAGCGACCTCTATGAGGCCCGCGAGGTGGAGTGCACCGGCGAGCTCTCGCTCCGCGAGGACGTGAAGGGCTACGCCCGCTCCGGCCGCTTGCGCGTACCGGTGGTGGACACCGGCGAGAACGGCGTCTTCACCCGCGGCGAGTTCGCGGCGATCACCGCCCTCGGTCAGATGGAGTACATCACCCCCGAGGAGATCGCGGTCACCGTGGTCCTCGAGATTCGCGGCGCCAACACCGGCAACGATGCCATCAGCGCGATGGACGGCGCAGTGATGACGCCCTCCTACAAGGCGGGCCTCGTGCGCAGCGTGGCCATCCGCGACCTCGCGGTGGCCGAACACGAAGCGGGCATCCCCTCCGTGGCCCTCGGCCGCCTCGGGCCGCCGGAGCTGTCGAAGCTGCTGTTCGAAGCGGAGCTCCTGCGGTCCGCGTTCGGCTCCCTCGAAGCGGTGGCGGCCTCCGCGCCCGCCGAGCTCTCGGCGCGCTGCGAAGCGGCCATCGAGCCCTCCGGCACCCGGCGCACCGCGCCCTCCATCGGCATCCCCATCCTGCTGCCCGATGGCAAGCGGCTCCTGCGCGGGCCGCGCATCAACGTCCCGGAGCTCGAGGGGCACAAGCAGAGCGTCACCCTCGGCGACCCCGTGAAGGTCAACGCCTGGGCCGACAAGGGCTGGATCGATCTGCGTCCCACGAACATGGAGCGCTGGCGCAAGCGCTGCGAGAAGATGCTCGCCGGCCGCGCCACGCTGCGCGACGAAGGCTCCGCCGCCGCCAGCATCAAGAGCTTCATGGCCACCGACTTCGAGATCGGCGAGCTGGTGGCGTGGATCTTCAACAACGAGATGGGCGGGTATCGGGTGAAGTAGCGGGGACCTGCCCCGCACTTGCGCGATGTGGCCGCGGGGGCGTACCCTCTCGGCCAACCCGGGGTTCCCCTTGCCGCTCGTCGACAATCCTTACGCCGCCCCGGTGGGCGCCCTCCACGCGCCCTCCGACATCAAGCCGGACTGGTACGCGGTCACCCCGCTCAAGCTGGTGGTGCTCTCGATGTGCACCTTGAACGTGTACCTGCTCTACTGGCACTACAGCCAGTGGTCGAAGCTCAAGGAGCGGCGGGGCGACGACAGCATGCCGTGGGCCCGGGCCCTGTTCAGCATCTTCTTCGTGACGCGCCTGTTCGAGGAGGTCCGCGCCGCCGGCGGCATGCGTGGCGCCTCGCTCGCGGCCGGTCCGCTTGCGGCCGGCTTCATCGTGGTGCAGGTGCTCGATCGCGTCGCCGGTCGGGTGGACCTCGGTCCGCTCGGACTCGTCGGCCTGATCGCCCCCTTCCTCATCGTGCCCGTGCAGAACGAGATCAACGCCCAGCTCCGGGAGGCCGACGCGGCGGCCGATCTCAACGGTCGCTTCGGCGCCGGCAACATCCTCGCGATGTGCATCGGCACGCCCATCCTGATCCTCGCCTTCATCGGCACCTTCATGCCGGCCGAGTAGCGTGGTCTACCTCTCGGCCGTCGCCTCGGCCGTGCACGTGCTCGCGCTCGGCGTGGGCCTCCCCGCCATCTACGCCCGCTGGCGCGCCTTCGCCCGCGGCGACCTTCCGGCGGCCCTCACGGCCGACAACTGGTGGGGGCTTGCCGCGCTCCTGTGGATCGGGAGCGGCCTCGCGCGCGCCTTCGGGGGGCTCGAGAAGGGGAGCGACTGGTACCTGCATTCGCCTGCGTTCCAGCTGAAGATGGCGGTGTACGCGCTGGCCTCGATCCTGGAGATGTGGCCCATGGTCACGCTCATCCGCTGGCGCGTCCGTCCCGCGACGGCCGGCGATCCCCGCCTCATGGCGCACTTCGCCCGCCTGAGCGCGATCGAGACGGGGCTCGTGGTGCTGCTCCCGTTCATCGCCGCGGCGATGGCGCGCGGCATTCGCTGACGCATCGGGGGTTCCGGCCCGATAGGACCACCGGCCGGGAGCCCCCATGTCCGAGTACTACAAGCACGAACACCTGCAGCAGTTCGGCTCCGTGAGCGAGGCCTCGCCGGCCCTCGGGAAGAAGTTCTTCGACTACTACAACGCCGTTTTCGCCGAGGGCGCGCTCACCGAGCGCGAGAAGTGCCTCATCGCGCTCGCAGTGGCCCACACGGTGCAGTGCCCCTACTGCATCGAGGCCTACACGGCGGAGTCGCTTGCCAAGGGCTCCGACCTCGAACAGATGACGGAGGCGCTGCACGTGGCGGTGGCCATTCGCGGCGGCGCCTCGCTCGTGCACGGCATGCAGATGCGCGAGTCGGCCAAGAAGGCGGGGATGTGAGCGTACCGCTCCCCGGCGAGGACTTCGGGGCTGCGCTGGCCCGCGCGGGCCACCCGGATGGCCTCGGCGTGGGGGAGCTGGAGATCTTCCAGGTCAACATCGGCAAGTTGTGCAACATGCGCTGCCGCCACTGCCATGTGGACGCTGGGCCTGAGCAGACCGTGGCCAACATGGACCTCCGCACGGTGGAGGCCTGCCTGCGCGCACTCGAAACGACGCCCGCGCACACCGTCGACATCACCGGTGGGGCGCCCGAGCTGAACCCCCACTTCGTCCGACTCGTGGAGGGTGCGCGCGCGCGGGGCCGACACGTCATCGACCGCTGCAACCTCACCGTCCTCCTGCTGCCGCGCTTCGAGGCCCTCCCCGCCTGGCTCGCCGAGCAGGGCGTGGAGATCGTGGCCTCGCTCCCCCACCCGCGCCAGCCCGCCACCGACGCCCAGCGTGGCGAGGGCACCTGGTCCCGCTCCATCGAGGCCCTCCGTCGCCTCAACGCGGTCGGCTACGGGCAGGGCAACCCCCAGCGCCGCCTCACGCTCATGCACAACCCCGCGGGCGCCTGGCTCCCCGGGGCGCAGGCCGGCATGGAGCGCGAGTGGAAGACCTCGCTGCAACGCAGCACGGGGGTGACCTTCGACCGGCTCATCGCGCTGAACAACATGCCCATCAGCCGCTTCCTCGACTGGCTCGTGGCGAGCGGCAACCTCGACGCCTACATGCAGAAGCTCCACGCCGCCTTCAACCCCGCGGCCGTGGCCGGGCTGATGTGTCGAAACACCCTCTCCATCGGGTGGGACGGCGCACTCTACGACTGCGACTTCAACCAGATGCTCGCGCTGCCCACCGCCGGTCGCCCGACCATCTTCGACTTCGACTACGCCGCCCTCCGCGCCCGCCGCGTGGTGGTCGACCGCCACTGCTTCGGCTGCACCGCCGGGGCGGGGAGCTCGTGCGGGGGCGCGGTCGTGTAGGCGCGCGGTGGCACGCCACTTGCGGGTAACGTGGGTCATGAAACCAACCGCCATGACGCTCATCCTCCTCGTCGCGTGCGTGGGTGGCCCCGACTCCGCCGACACCGACACGGCCGGCCAGGATCGCACGTGTGTCGACATCGAGGCCGAGTTCGCGGCCGAGACGACGGCCATCCGCTCCTGCACCGAAGCCGCCGAATGCGGGCAGGTGCTCACCGGCACGAGCTGCGGGTGCACCCAGGACTGGGTCGCGCGGCTTGACGCCGACCCCACCGCCTTCCAGGCGCTGCTCGCCGAGGGCACGACCGCCGGGTGCGAGCTCGGCACCGCGTCGGATTGCAGTTGCCCCGAGGCCGACGGCTACGACTGCGTGGACCTCGTCTGCACCTGGAACTACGTCACCGACCCCGTCGCCTACCCGGCCTGCGAAGCCGACGAGGGCCAGGCCACCACGATCGACAGCGTGACCCTCGACGGCGACAGCCTCTCCGTGCTCGTGGGCTACGGCGGCGGCTGTTCGACCCACTGGTTCACCACCTGCTGGCCCGACCAGTCCTTCCTCGAGTCGGCGCCCGTGCAGGCCCACCTCGAGCTCCTCCACGAGGTCGACGAGCCCGACCCCTGCGACGCGTGGATCATGGAGGAGGTCATCGTGGACCTCCTGCCGCTGCAACGCGCCTACGAGGAGAGCTACGGCGCGGGCGGCACCATCATCGTGGGGTTGGGCGGGTACTCGGTCCCCTACAGCTTCTGATCAGGGGACACGGGGCGATTCGGCGCGACCCAAAGCTCGGCGGGCCCCTTCGCCCCGAATCGCGGCGCCCGAGCGATTGCTGTATCGCAGCACGATCGCTTGCCGCATCGCAGCATGTGCGTTAGGGCGGCGCGTTCCGGAGCGCCCATGTCCTCGCCCGCTGCCCGCCGCACCCTCGCGCTGCTCACGCTCGCCTACACGTTCAACTTCCTCGACCGGACGTTGATCTACATCCTGTTCACCCCGATCAAGGCGGAGCTCGGCCTCGGTGAGGTGCAGCTCGCGCTCCTCGGCAGCACCAGCTTCGTGCTGTTCTACACGCTGCTCGGCGTGCCCTTCGGCCGCCTCGCCGACCGGGTGAACCGCGTGCACATGATCGCAGCCGGCCTCACGCTCTGGAGCGTGGCCTCCGGCCTCACCGGGTTCATGGACGACTTCGCCGGCCTCTTCCTCTGCCGCGTGCTGGTAGGCGTTGGCGAGGCCACCCTCGGCCCCGCCGCGATTTCGCTCCTCGCGGACTCGTTCCCCGCCGAGCGTCGCGCGAACGCCAACGCGATCTACGCGGCCGGGGTGCCGCTCGGCGCTGCGCTGGCGATGTTCGGCGGCGGCGCGATCGGTCAGGCCTGGGGCTGGCGCGGCGCCTTCTTCGCGCTCGGCTTTCCCGGCGTGCTGCTGGCCCTCGTGCTCCTCCTCGCGGTGCGGGAGCCCGCTCGCGGGGCCTTCCCCTCGCCCCCCGCGGCCCATGCTGCTCCGCAGCATGGCGGGTGGCGCGCCATCGTGAACAACCCCGTGCTCCGTCTGCACACCGCCGGCTACGCCTGCTTCGCGCTCGCGGCCAACGCCGTCAGCATGTGGATGCCCGCGCTGCTCGGCGCCCGCTTCCACCTCACCCTCGCCGAGGTCGGCACCACCCTCGGCCTCTGCACCCTGCTCGGCGGCGGCGCGGCGGCAGCCTTCGGCGGCCGCGCCGCCGACGCCTGGCGGGCCCGCACCCCGGGCGGGCGACTGCGCTTCGGAGCCGCCGCGGCCGCTGCGGCGGCCCCGCTCTGGCTCGGCCTCCTGTTCGCGCCGTCGTTCCCCCTGGCGATCGCCTGCCTGCTGCCGCTGCTCGCCGTCGCCCTCGCCTGGCTCGGCCCGGCCGCGGCCGACCTCTCCGAGCTCGTCGCGCCGAACCAGCGCGGCTTCGCCGTGGGGCTCTACTTCCTCGGCGTCAACGCCATCGGCTACGGCCTCGGGCCCCCCGCGCTCGGGTGGCTCGCCGAGCAGGCGGGCTCGGGCGCCGACCCCACCCGCGTGGGCGTGGCGCTGCTGGTGTGTCCCGCCGCATGCTGCATCGCGGCGGCGTTGCTGCTTGCTGCAGCGCGGCAGCGCGAGGGCGCCGTCGGGGCCGGCGCGCGGGCGCCGGAGGTGGCGGGGGCGCGGTAGCGCGGCCGGCGTGACCGTGGAGATGGTGTATGCTTACCATGCCTCGCCCCCACCATCCCGAAGGAGCTGAACAGATGAGCACGCCCCCCCCCAACAAACGGTATTCTGCCTCGGTCGTCTGACCTTCCTCATGGCGCTCGCCCTGTTCAGCCCCCGAGCGTCGGCCGTTTGTCTCAGCGACGCTGACTTTGATGGCTATGCGCCCTTGCCCGGGATGCTGGGCTGCCCGGCGGTGGCCGACTGCGATGACACCGACGGCACGATAAACCCGGCCGAATTGGAGTACGACAACACCGACCACGACGACAACTGCAACGGCCGCACCGCCCCGCTAATGGGTTCATGGCGGCGAACTTCTTCGCGCCGGCGTGGCTGCCTGCCGGACCGGGCGTTGCAGTGACGCCCGACGCGGTCCAGATAGGGAGCAGCTCATCGGTGACCCGTTCGGGCATCAACTCGCCGCTCGCAACGGGCACGGTGGTCACCGTGGACGTGAGCGCGCAATCCGGCCCCAACTGCACTTTCGAGGTGCGCACCTCGGAGCCGGGCGGCCCGGCCGCCTGGCATGCCATGCCGATCTCCGGCAGCGTCGTCCACCAGTGCGACTTTACGAGCACGTTCGCGCCCCCGGAGTCCCTTCGGGCTGTGCGCCTGGCCTGCGGCGCGCTCAGCAGCATGACCGTGGACTGGCTCACCTTTCAGGACGCGGAGATCGAGTTCCCGCCCCCCCAGGACCTGCACGTCACCTGGAAGGACACCCGCCTGCCGGCCGGCGCGCACTCCACGGCCGTCATTCGTGACGACCATCTCGGCACCCTCTATTTTGGCGACGACGTGAGCGGGGTGTGGCGGTACGACGGCGCGGTGTGGGAGATCGCCAACGGTAACGGGGCCGACAGCCTCGTCATGGGCGGCGTGCTCGGCGTGAGCGACCTCCTGCCCATGCAGGATGGCTCGGGCGAGGTCTACGCGCTCATGGGCGACCTCAACGGGAAGACCCGCGGCGGCCTGTGGGTGACGACGAGCGAGGGCGACAGTTGGACTCTGTTGGCCTCCTCCGAGAAGCAGGCGCCTGGGCAGTTGTGGGCCGACGCCACCAACGACGACGACGTGGCGGGCGATCCGCGCGAGTGGCACTGCACGCCCACCAACGCCTACCAGGCGGGCGGCCACCTGCTCGAAGCCCACTCCATCGAACCCACGAGCGGCGACACCCTGTACATCGCCAACGCCGACGTCCACAACCGCGGCGTCTCCATCTGGGATGGTCTCGACTCCTGCGCGCTGCCGCACACCGGGGACACCCTCCCTCAGGACCAGGTCGGCGCGCTGCTCAGGGTGGATGCGCTACCCAACGGCACGCCGGCGCTGGTGGTGGGCTACCGGGCCCGGCTCGACGGGGAACCGAGCCTGTACGTCTGCGAGCTCCCGGTGGGCGGCTCCACCTGTGGCGGCGCACCCGCGGTCTGCCAGATGGTCAACTACGGCGACGGCGCACCGGACATCCGCGACCTCGAGCGCCATCGATGGTTGCAGGAGGTGGCAGGGGTCACTACCGAGGCGGGCGTGTTGCTGGTGGACGCTGGCGGTCGGCCCACCACCGCCAACACGGATTGTACGTTCGCCAGCGGCGCCTTGGGCGCGCTCTATCTCGACGACTCCGGCGCCGGGATTTCCGTGGCCATCGAGGAGGACATCGTCACCGGGCTGGACCTCGCGGACATTGCCCAGGGCATCGGACTCACGGGCATCAGCTTCGACCCGGACGTGGCCTACCTGTTCCTCAACACGCCCATCGGCCCCAGCACCCGATACAGCTGGGATCGCGCGTACCGGGTGCTCGCCGATGAGCTCTTCGACCCGGCGGGCGCCCCCGTGTTCGAGCCGCTCAACGCGAGTCCCAACGGGATCGCGCTCGAGCCGTACGACGAAGCCGACCCCTACGAGACCGCACGACTCACCTCCGACATGGACATGCAGGGGGCGTGGCTGGAGGCGGAGGTGAACGTGCGGCCCAACGTGTTTCCCGCGCGCAGCGCGCCGGGCGCCGTGCCCGACTTCGAGTGGTTGTACTCCACCGACTTCGCCTGGGGAGAGGTGGACGTCGCCGCCGGATACAACGGAAACCATGGTTGGCTGATGTTCGACCTCACCGCCGGCTGGACGGACAACGAGGTGGACGAGGTCACCTTCAACCCCACCGACACCAAGGCAGACGCGGAGGGCGACGTTGAATTCGTGTTCCTGCCTGGGGTGAACACCGTCACCGAGCTCACGCCCCAGGGCGCCAGCACGAAGGACGTCACGATGGCCCCCGACGGCCACATCTGGGGCGCGCACGGCGACCTCGGCATCTCCCACTTCGACGCCACGGTGCCGGGTACGGCGGCGGACCCGGCGGCCGCCGAGATCGATTGCCTGTGGGCGGGGTACCGAACGAGCTCACAGAGCATCCACGCGGTGCCGATGCGGGACACCGGGCTCCTGGGCGAAGCACACCACCCGGCAATCTGGGCCACGCTGCGCGATCAGGCCGCCGAGGGGCCCAACCACGCCATCGGTGTGGTGCGCACGCTCGACAACGGGGCTACCTGGGAGTACGCGGGGGCCGGGTTCTTGGATCAGTACGGCGATCCCGCGTTTTCGTTGGCCGGCAGCGGCACCGTGACCACGGACGGGGCCGGCGATTACGGCGAACGCGCCTGTCTGGACCGGCTCACCTCGCATGTGGCCACCCCCTTCCCCGACCCGAACTCGTTCGACCAAATCCGCCCCGCCCACACATTCTCGTCGGGCACGGACCTGTTCTCGCAGCAGAGCACGCTCACCGAGGTGATCGGCATCCCGAACGCCATCCGCGCGCTCGATGAGGACCTCGCGGTGGTTTGGCTCCGGCCCGACGAGGATGGCGGGAGCACCAACGGCGGCCTGCTCCTCACCGTGAATGGCGGGAGCTCCTGGCAAATGCTGGACTACGACGGCGGCGACGGGCTGTGCGACGAATACACGGTGTTCAACGGCGGCACGCTCGACTTGCGAGCCATCCCCAACGACGACTCGCTGACGCCCTGGGATGGTGCCGACGGCGCGATGGAGCTGCTGGTCTCCGTCACAACCGGTGCAGAGAGTGAGTCGTGCGCCCTGGCGAGGGTGATCGTCGACGACCTCGGCACCACGCCCACCGTTTCCTGGGACTGGATTCCGCTCCCGCAGGTGAACATGACCGCCGCCACCGGCACGAGCGCCTGCGGGGTGTCCTGGGTGAACCTGCAGGGCGCGGCGCTCGCGCCGTGGTCGCCGGAGGTGATGATCACCGGCAACTACGACCGAAACTTCGGTGGCGCACCCTACACGGACTTCGCGGGGCTGTACGGCGGCGCCTGCCTGCTCGACGTGAACACGCTCGAGGTCCGGCGCGTGATCGACCCCCGCCTCACCACCCTGAGCCCGCTCGTGCCCGTGCCGCACCCCAACGTGGCCGATCTCTGGGTGATCCTGCCGGAGCTCGACGCCACCACCTTCGCCGAGTGCAACGACGTGCGCGAGTACGCCGGCAGCTTCGCCACGGCATGCGCCGAGCCCATCCCCGTCCTGGTGCGCGGAAACGTAATCGGCGGTGTCCAGCTCACGACGATGAACGACCGGCCGCCCCATCTCATGGCCAACGCCGGGGTGTGGTCCGTCCTCGACGTACACGACGACTCGGCCGACGCCAAGGGCGCCTACCTCGTGGTGGGTATCGACGGCGGCGGCCTATGGCGAGGGGAGCTCTCGTGGTAGCCGCGCTCCTCGCGCTGTTCGCCTGCGACCCGGGCGAACCCGACAAATCGGCCTCGGGCGACACCGGTAGCGCGCCGGAAACAGGCGCCACCGACACCGCTGACACGGGAGACAGCGCCGACCCGGAGGACACCGCCGACTCTGCGGAGCCGGACGACGACGTGGACCGCGACGGGGACGGGTACGCCCCCCGCGATGGCGACTGCAACGATGAGCTGCCGCACGTGTACCCGGGCGCGCCCGATTACTGCGATGGCCTCGACGCCGACTGTGATGGTGAGGCCATTCCGGATGGCAGCTGCGGCCAGCGCGGCGACATGCAGGCGATGTGGTCGTGGTCGCTCGAAGGACCGGTCAATGGGTCTGGCGCCGTCGGATTACGGCGCGGCGATGTCAATGGTGACGGAATGGGCGACGTCAACTTCGACGCCGACGAGGTGATTGACGACGAGGGGTTCGCTCGTTCGGGCATTCTTTTCGGGCGCCAACCGGAAGATTGGTCGGCGGCGGCGCCACTCCCGGCGGCAAGTTGGGCGATGACCGCCTCCGATTTCGGAGGTGTCAGCGTCTGGGCCATCGCTGACTTCAATGCCGACGGGTACGACGACGTCCTGACAGGCACCGACTCCTCCGGGGGGTACACCGGATCCATTTTCCTGTTCCCCGGTAGTCCGGAGGGATTTCCGTATGAGGACGAGTTGGTCGTCGACGTCGCCGAGGTGATGTGGCTCGATCGGCCCAAGCTGGAGTTGACGGCGGTACTTGGTGCCGGCAACTTTGACGAGGAGCCAGGGGAGGACGTTGTGGTCCTGCTCAACGACAAAGACGCTTTCACCACCGGTTGGGCGATAATGAGCCCGTTCGGCGCGGGGGAGCGGGTGAACGGATTTGACGAGCTGACGCAGCTCGAATGGGACACGGAGACGTATACCAACGGAACCTGGTTGGTCCGCGACCTCAATGGCGACGGACTCGATGAGTTTGTGGCGCAGGGCTACCCTTCCGACGACGAGCAGGGACTGTGGACGGTGCTGCTGATCGTCGAGGGCGCCGACCTGGCCGCCGGAGGCTCCATGGCTGCCGTGGCCCACCGCGCCTGGTACGAAATTCCGGACACCGAGGGGTTCTGGCATGTGTACGCAGACCAGGGGGATGAACCCGACTTCACTGGCGATGGGTTGCCCGACCTAACGCTCAGCCACTCGTCGGATCACAACGAAGTGCTGGTAATTTCCGGCGGCATCCCGGCCGGCGCGATGAACGACGACGTTCACGCCCGGATCACGTCCGACGAGCTCTCGGGAATGCCGCTGAACCAGCCGGTCGCCGACATGGATGGCGACGGTGTGCCCGAAATCATGATCGGCCTCGACATGCTGGAGTCCACGGTGCTCCGCGCCGGGGGCACGCTCGACCTCGACACATACCCACATTTTCGTTTCGACAACTACGACGTACCCCTCCTCATGGCGGCCACCGACCTTACCGGCGATCATCGACCAGAGTTTGTGTTCGTTGACACGCAGTGGGACGTCGACAACACCGGCGTGAAGAGCATGCGCACCCTCTTCATCGAAGGCTTCGACCTCCCCTGGGATGATCCTTCCAAGTGGTGACACGGCGAAGTGGGCGCGGCCGGCGTCCGAGAGGCTGGCGGCCCGGCAGACGCGGATCACCTCGTTGAGCTGCACGCGGTCGAATCGGTCGACCTCCACCCCGCCGAGGTGCTCCGCGACAGCGGTCGACCGTGCCCCCCGAACGCCAGCACCCCGGAGGCGCTGGATTTCTTCGTCCCCGGCGTCAACGCCGTGGGCTACGGCCTCGGCCCCCCGCGCTCCGGTGGCTCGCCGAGCAGGCGGGCTCGGGCGCCGACCCCACCCGCGTGGGCGTGGCGCTGCTCGTGTGTCCCGCCGCATGCCGCATCGCGGCAGCCCTGCTCCTTGCTGCAGCGCGGCAGCGGGAGGGCGGGGTGCGGGCTGGCGCGCGGGTGCCGGAGGCGGCGGGCGCGCGGTAGCGCGGCCGGCGTGACCGTGCGGCTGGCCGCGCGGTGAGGCTGCTCGTGATCGAGCGCTCGGCTACGTTCGGGGGATGTCCGATCCCGACGATCCTTTTGCCGAAGTAGACGCCGCGTGGGAAGCCCGGATCGAGCGGGATCGGGCTGCGGCCGGAGCGAAGGCCGCCGCTCGGGAAGGCCTCGTGCGGCTCGACACCCGCCCGCAGGCCGAGGCCACCGAGGCCCTCAACCGGTGCCTGCCCAGCATGCGCGACGCCGAGGCCCTGTTCACGCTCGTGGTGGAAGCGCTGGGGCATCGCGGATCGCTCGACCCGTGGAGCACCCCCGACGAACGCTGCCTCCTGATGCACGACCGGGAACGGCCCGAGTGGGTGGTGCCGCAGCGCCTGCTCTACCTGGTCACCGACTGGGCGCCTCCCCCGATGATTCCGGTGCACATCGAGCTGCCGCCCGACATGGAGCGGCGCAACAAACGACTCCAGGAGCGTCTGGCCCGGGAGGCCGAGGCGAGGGCGCAGAGTGAGGTGGTCGCCCTTGCGCCCGGAGGCCGCCCCGGGCGCGTGGCGATGCACCTGCGCGACGCCGTCTACCAGATCACCTATGGAGCGCGTGGACAGGCGATCGAGTGGATGGCGTCGCGGGGCGATGGGTGGGCGTCGTCGGAGCCCGAACGGTTCCCGTTCACCCTCGACCCCCACGCCCAGCCCCCTCAGGTGCCGCCGATCCCGGTGCTCACCGACGCCCGGCTCGTGCCCGGGATCTCCCTCGCCCAGCTCGCCCAGCTGGTCGCGGAGATGCCGATCGAGGAGGCCATTCCGGCCAGGGTACGCCTGCCCGTCCCGCAGCCTGGCGGCGCGACGGGGGCGTTCCAGCGGGCGCTCACCGCCCTCCGAATGGCGGAGTGGGAAGACCGGGCCGAGAACGCAGCCTGCCACGTGGTGGTGGACGCCTGGAACGCCAGCGCGATGGTGTACGGGGCGGACTTCGACGCCGCCTGGGCCGACTGGCAAGACCTCGTGCGCGCCGCACTGCCAATGCCGCCGGTGCCCGCGCGCCCCGCCCCCGCCATTCCCGAGCCCGTCCCGATGGAGCCGGAGGCGCCCACCGCCGCCCAGGGCCCGAACGACCCGGCGACGATGTCGATGTCTGCGTCGTTCGAGATCGTCATCCACCCCCCGCTGATCCTGGACTGGCCCGAGGTCCGCGCCGAGAACGTGCCGGCGGTGGCGCTCCCGCTCCCCGAGCGGCCCGACGTGCCCCGCGAGCTCCTGGCCCTCGGGTTCAGTCGTACGATCCGCCTGTTCGGAGACCATGGCGAGGTGGGGTTCGCCTTCGTCCGCGACGACGAGGGCGGGTTCACCCTGGTGGGCGACGAGGCCGTGGCCGCGTTGAACCTGGCGGCGCTGGAGGCCGACATGTTGCGGATCTGGAGCGAGGTTCGCAGCGAGTACGAAACGAGCGGCCACCGCGACCGTCCGTGGCGGCGATACCCCTACGCGATGCAGACCTACCGCGTGTGGAGCGACGACGGGCGCACCCCGCAGTTTCGGGGCGGCGGCACATCCTGGTCGGCCGCCTGGGGCCAGGACGGCTGGAGTCCGGGCCTGCGCCGGCACGTCATGCGCGGCAGGATCGAGCCGATCGCGGCGAACGGGTGACGTCGTCGTGGCCGTGACCCACCTCGGGGGTGCCGATGGCCGGCGCGCGGCTCGGCGCTACCGGAGGGTTCGCTACTCGATCACCTTGGCGCGGCCGTCGGGGAGGCCATCGCCGGTGTCGGGGATGCCTCGGCTGGAGAGGAAGGGCAGGCGCAATTTGGTGAGGTTGGGATCGAACCAGGGGGGTTCGAGCCCGAAGTCCACGGGCATGGGCTGGTTGACCACGAATCGGTGAGCGCCCGTCTGGTGCCCGAAGTTCACCTCGCACACGGTCCCGTCGTCCGCGATCAGGACGAAGACTTCCGCCTGTCCGAAGGCCGGGGCGGCCACCGGAACACGGTACCAGAGCATGTCGGCTTCCCACTCGCTCTCGAGGCCAAACTCCTCCGCGGTGCCGGTGATCGCCGGGGCGTCGCCGAAGCCCGACCGGAGCAACACGAACGCCGCCTCGGCCCAGGGGATGAGGGCAACGGGCGAGTCCGGTGGAGGGTTCACGAGCGAGGCGACGTAGTGCCTGTAGATGTTCGGTGGCTCGAAGAGAATGCGTCGTACCGGCCCTTCCTCAGCGTCTGCCGGAGCTGGGTGAAGGGCGTCTCCTCGGTGGCCACCGCAGTGGGCGTGCGAAGGCCGACAACGATCCCCGTCATCAGGCACGAAGCGGGGTCGGGGTCGTGGCAAAGTGCGTGGGTGGAGCCCGGCCACAGGGTGTGGTTGCCGACGGGATGGAAATTCGCGGGCAGGCCACCCCCCTCCCGTCCGCGCGCAAACCGCGCCGGACCGAGCCTCGCCCAGCAACCGGTCGCGGCGGTTTGCCCACCCAACCATTCCCGCACCCTCACCCGCCCCGCACCCTCGCCCAGTCCAGCTCGAACCTCGCGAGGTACTTCCGCAGGCGGTCCGCGTCGTTCACGGAGCGCTTCTCCGCGCGCGAAACCGCGAAGAGCGCCCGACCGGCGTCGGAGAGGCTCGCGGACGTGCGGCACACCCGGATCACCTCGTTGAGCTGCACGCGATCGAAGCGGTCCACCTCCACCTCGCCGAGGAGCTCCGCGACGGGGTCGACCGTGCCCCCCGACCGCCAGCCCCCCCGGAGGCGCTGGATTTCTTCGTCCACCTCGTCCGTTCCGATCCGCCCGCCGGCAGAGAGCGTGGCCAGCCGGGTGAGGGCGCCGGTCAACTCGCGGAAGTTCCGCGGCCAGGGGGCGTGTTCGGCGAACGCGAGGAAGCGGGCGCGGGCCTCCCGGTTGAAGGTGACGTTGCGCCCCGTGGTGCGGGTGAGCTCCGCCAGCTCGTGGTCGAGGTTGGGCTCGATGTCCTCGGGGCGCTCCGCGAGGCCGGGCAGGCGGAAGCTCCACAGGTCGATGCGGGCGAGGAGGTCCTCGCGGAAGCGGCCCTCCCGCACGGCGGCGGCGAGGTCGCGGTTGGTGCCGGCGAGGAGCTGGAAGTCGCTCTCCACCTCGCGATCGGCGCCCACCGGCAGAAAACGGCGCTCCTCCAGCGCCCGGAGCAGCATGGCCTGCTCGTCGAGCCCGAGCTCGCCGATCTCGTCGAGGAAGAGCACGCCGCCGTCGGCCTCGCGGAGGAGTCCCGGCCGGTCGGCCATGGCACCCGTGAAGGCGCCGCGCCGGTGGCCGAAGAGCGCCGACATCGCGCCATCGCCGCGGAGTGTCGCGCAGTTGAGCTCCACCAGCGGGCCCGACACCAGGCGGCGGGCGCGCTTGAGCTCCCAGATGCGGCGCGCGAGGCGGGACTTGCCCGCGCCGGTCGGCCCCATCAGCAGGATCGGCGCCGCGGAGCGTAAGGCCACGAGCTCGATGCGGTCGATCAGTCGGTTGAAGGCGTCGTTCCGGGTGGGGATGCCCCCCTTGAGAAAGGCCGTGGCCGCGGCCCGCTCCTCCTCGAAGCGGCGGAAGATGCGGTCGTAGCGGGCGAGGCCGAGGTCGATGACCGAGTAGCGGCCCGCCGGCGTGCGCGCGGGCGATGTCTGCACCAGCCGGGCCGGAAAGTGCCGGGACTCGGCGAGGAGGAAGCAGCAGATCTGCACCACGTGCGTGCCGGTGGTGATGTGCACGAGGTAGTCGTGGGCTTCCGGATCGAAGGGGTAGGCCCGGGCGAAGTCGAAGAGGGCGGCGTACACGGCTTCGAAGTCCCAGGGGTCGGGGAGGTCGAGCGCGTGCAGCACCACGTCGGTGTCGGGGCTCTGGCTCCGCATGTCGGCCGCCACGGATTCGGCCAGCTTTCGCTCCCGCACAGGGAAGAGCAGGTCGAAGCGGGCAAGCGCGAGGTCCTCCTGCTGGCAGAGCGCGACCGTGGGGCGCCACCGTGACCACCGCTCGGCGCCCGCGCCACGGTCCAGCGTGGTGCCGAGGAGGCCGAGGGCGATGACGGGGCGGTCGGCGGGCATCCAGAATGCTTTATCCCAACAGATAGAATACGCGCTGCATCGATACGCTTCGGCCAACGTTTGGGAGAACTCCCGGCGTTGTTCCACGTGGCACACCGCGTGCAGTTCCACCACTCGGAGCGAACGACCATGGCAACGAACTACGAAGTCTTCGATGTGAGCGGCGGAACCTACGTGAAGTCCTGGACGCGAGGGGTGCCCTTCGAGGAGGGCGCTCGTCAGCAGGTGGAGAACATCGCGCGGATGCCGTTCGTGGGGCCCCACGTGGCCATCATGCCCGACGTGCACCTCGGCATCGGGGCCACTGTCGGCAGCGTCATCGCCACGCAGGGCGCGATCATCCCCGCCGCCGTGGGCGTGGACATCGGCTGCGGCATGGTCGCCGCGCGGACGAACCTCGTCGCCAACGACCTTCCCGACTCGCTCGCCGCCGTGCGGTCCGCCATCGAGGCGGCCATCCCGCACGGCCGGTCCGACCACGGCGGGCGGAACGACGACGGCAGCTGGCGGGGTGGCCTCCCCGAGGACATCGCGGCGGGGTGGGCGCAACTGTCGCCCCTCCACGAGAAGATCTTCGAGAAGTACCCCAAGGCGAAGCACGCGCGGCCCGCCGGGCAGCTCGGCACGCTGGGCACCGGAAACCACTTCGTGGAGCTCTGCCTCGATGAGGACGGCCATGTGTGGGTGATGCTGCACTCGGGCAGCCGGGGGCAGGGCAACGCCATCGGCAGCTTCTTCATCGAGCTCGCCCAGGCCGACATGCGGAAGTGGTTCGTGAACCTCCCCCACCGCGACCTCGCCTACTTCCCCGAGGGCACCGACCACTTCCACGACTACGTCGAGGCGGTGGGCTGGGCCCAGGAGTACGCGCGCATCAACCGGGAGCTCATGCTGGCGCGCGCCATCGGCGCGGTGGGCGCCACCTTGGCGCGGCCGGTCTCCGCCACCATGGAGGCCGTGAACTGCCACCACAACTACGTGGCGCGGGAGGTCCACTTCGGGAAGAAGCTGCTGGTCACCCGGAAGGGGGCCGTGCGGGCGGGCGCCGGCGAGCTTGGGATCATCCCCGGCTCGATGGGGGCCCGGTCGTTCATCGTGCGGGGCCTGGGCAACCCCGAGAGCTTCTGTTCGTGCAGCCACGGCGCAGGCCGGGTGATGTCGCGGACCGAGGCGAAGCGGCGGTTCACCGTCGCCGACCAGGTGGCGGCCACCTCCGGCGTGGAGTGCCGGAAGGACGCGGGCGTCATCGACGAGATTCCCATGGCGTACAAGGACATCGATGCGGTCATGGCGGCGCAGGCCGATCTCGTCGAGATCGTGCACACGCTCCGTCAGGTCGTGTGTGTGAAGGGGTAGGTCATGCTCGAGATCGACGGTTCAGCAGGCGAGGGAGGGGGCCAGGTGCTGCGCACGGCCCTCGGCCTCTCCCTCGCCACGGGGCGGCCCTTCCGCATCCGCGGGATTCGGGCCGGGCGCGAGCGTCCCGGCCTCCTGCGGCAGCACCTCGCCGCCGTGCGGGCGGCCGCCGCCATCGGGGAGGCGCGCGTGGAGGGCGACCACCTCGGGTCCACCACGCTCTCCTTCACGCCGCGTGGGCTCCGCGCGGGCGAGCACCACGCCGCCATCGGCAGCGCGGGCAGCGCCCTGCTCGTGATCCAGGCCGTGCTGCCGGGCCTGCTCGTGGCCGGCGGGCCCTCCCGGCTCGTCGTGGATGGCGGCACCCACAACCCGGCGGCCCCGCCCTACCCCTTCCTCTCCCGGGTTTTCCTGCCGCTCCTCTGCCGCATGGGCGCCTCCGTGGAGCTCGCGCTCGACCGACCGGGGTTCTACCCGGCGGGCGGTGGGCGCGTGGTACTGGAGGTGGAGCCGGCGCCGCTCCGCCCGCTGGTGCTCCTCGAACGCGGCGATGTCCTCGCCATGACCGCGTCCGCGATCACCTCGGGCCTGAACCCCAACGTCGCGCATCGTCAGCTGCTCGTCCTGCGCGACCGCTTCGGGCTCGGTCGGGAGGCGCTGGTGGCGGAGACCGTCGGCTCCCCCATGGGGCCGGGCAACGCTGTGTTCATCGAGGTGCAGTGCGCCCACGTCACCGAGGGTTTTGCGGCCATCGGCGAGCGCGGACGCACGGCGGAGGCCGTCGCCACGCGCGCTGCGGAGGAGGCGGAAGCGTGGCTCGCGCACGGACAGCCGGTGGGCGAACACCTCGCCGACCAGCTGCTCGTGCCCATGTCGCTCGCGCCGGGCAGCGTGTTCCGTACCGGGGCGCTGTCCTCGCACGCCCGCACCAACCTCGAAGGCGTGGCCCGCTTCGTGCCGCTGCCGCAGCGGGTGGTGGAGTTGGCGGGCGGCGGGGTGGAGGTTGGGCTGGGGTGAGTGGTGGGACGCGAGTATGATCGGGGTCGTGGCCAGCGGACTGCGCTCACAACGACGCCAATGCGCGGCCGTGCAAGCCGCTCCGGACGACCGTTGTCTCGTGGTGATCGCAGCGAACAGCCTCGCAGAGTTCTACCGCGCCTCCGGCACGCCAAGCCCCGAACGGAACGAGCTCAATTCCGAATCAACGGTGTAGGGATGTTGTCCAAACAGCGCGAGCTCTCAGCCCCGTTCGACCCCATCCCGGGATCGGAGCTCCGATATCGCTGGCGAACCGAGTCAGAATTCGCCTACCTCAACGAGTCGGCCCGCCCCGAAATGGCGGAAGTCAGGCGGTGCTACCGCGAATGGCTCAGTCGCTACCCAGACGACGCTCGCCCCGATCTGGTCCGTCGATTCCGGGATGAGGATGACCGCAAACACACCGCGGCAGCCTTCGAGTTGGCGCTGCACGAGGCCCTGGTGAGGCTCAGCGGCCGCCCCCGGGCGCTTCTCCCGACGCGGGAGCGAACGACCTACGAGTTCGATGTGACCATCGACGGCGAAGATGCCGCTGTCGAGGCAACCGTGGCCAACGTGGAGTCAAACGAAGCGCGGAAGGCACGGCGCCGCCGCGAGGCTGTCCTCGACCACCTGGATCAGGCGCCGCACGCTCGGTTTGCCATCCACGTTTGGGAGCTTTCCGAGACGCCTGAGCAACAGGCTTCGTTGAGCAAACTGCGCAACCAGCTGCACCGAATGCTGGACGGCTTCTCGGCGGATGACGCCGCCCATCTCGCGAGGCAGGTCGCAGCCGGCGAGTACGATGACCTTCCCCGGTGCACGATCGAGCGCCCCGGCATTCGGCTGGTGTGCAGCCCTGTCCCATTGCCGCCGCTCGCGGCCGTCAATCCCGAGTCCGTCCCGAACCGCCGCCAGATCGAGGACCTTCCCGTCCCAGCGCCGATGCTCAGCTTTCCGATAGGGAAGGCAATCCAAGAAAATGCGCGGCAGAAGGCCGAAAAGCGGTATGCACTCGGCGAACGGCCACTCATTCTATCGCTGGCCTGCACCCATTGGGCTGGCGCCAGTTCCTTCGAGGTCATCCGCGGGCTGTTCGGAACCACACGTTGGCCTGTGTGAATCGTCGAAGGCAGAAGAGAAGTCGGCGCACCGTTCTTCGACCGTGATGGCGTTTGGGCACCCCACAGCCGGAACCGGAGCACCAGCGTGAGCGCCCTTATTGTCGTCCCTCACTTCACGAGCGCGGATATCCCTCCTTCCGACTGGTGTGCCTACGTCAACCCATGGCCGCGCACCCCCGCTCCCAAGTGGTTGCGGCAGCTACCACACTACCGCGAGAACGCTGAAGGACACTACATGTTCCACCCGGGAACGTCCCTGTCCGCACTGCTCGCCCCATAGCCGACGCACGCCGGCCTCGCCGTGCTCTCCCGGGTCGCCGCGAGGGGTTCAGCTACGCCGCCCCCACCCGTCCCCGGCCCCGTCCCACGCCCCGGCCGCGCCCCGTTGCAGTCTTCGATCTCCTACCCCGTGCCGGCCGCGACCCCTCCGCGCCTCCGCGCGCCCCCCCACAGACCGAAAGTTACGGGCCTCCCCCGGCGGTGGGCGATACCAGCCGCCACCCCCCCGGAGGTCCGTTGTTCCTCAGTCTCCTCGGCTTGGCGCTGGCCGCCGACCCCGCTCCGAGCATCCCGTTCGAGAAGTACACGCTCGACAACGGCCTCGAGGTCATCCTCTCGCCCGACTCCCGCCTTCCGCTCGTGGCCACCGACATCTGGTACCACGTGGGCGGCGGCTACGAGCTGCCCGGGCGCAGCGGGTTCGCGCACCTCTTCGAGCACATCATGTTCCAGGGCAGTCGCAACGTGCCCGAGGACCAGTTCTTCCCCATCCTCGAGGGCGCCGGCGCCACGTTCGTGAACGGCACGACCGACTTCGACCGCACGAACTACCTCGAAACGGTGCCCAGCAACCAGCTCGAGCTCGCGCTCTGGCTCGAGAGCGACCGGATGGGTTTTCTGCTCGACACGCTCACCCAGGAGCGGCTCGACAACCAGCGCGCCGTGGTGCGCAAGGAGCGCCAGCAGAGCACCGAGAACGTGCCGTACGGGGTGGCCGAGGAGCAGTTCTACAAGATGCTCTTCCCGGCGCCGCACCCCTACAACGGGGTCGTGATCGGCACCCACGAGGACCTGCAAGCCGCCAGCCTCGACGACGTGAAGACCTTCTTCCGCACCTGGTACGTGCCCAACAACGCCACGCTCGTCATCTGCGGCGACTTCGATCCGGCGGCGGTAAAACCGCTGGTGGCGAAGTACTTCGGGAGCATCCCCGGCGGCCCCGAGCCGGTGGTCACCACCCAGATGGCCCCGCCCATCCCCGCCGAGAAGCGGGCCGATCTCACCGACGACGTCGAGCTCCCCAAGCTCTACATGGGCTGGGTCACCGCGCCGGTCTTCCAGGCGGGCGATGCCGAGCTGCAGCTCGCCGGGATGGTGCTGGCCGATGGGAAGTCGAGCCGGCTCTACCGCGAGCTGGTGGAGAAGCAGCAGATCGCCCAGTCCGTCCGCGCCTACCAGTACCCGCTCACCTACGGCAGCGTCTTCGCCGTGGAGGTGGTGGGCAAGCCGGGCCAGACGCCGGGCAAGCTCGAGGCCGAGGCCTGGCGCGTGCTCGAGTCGCTGCGCGCCGCGCCCCCCGAGCAGGCCGAGCTCGATCGTGCCTGGACCTCCACCAAGGCCCGCGTGCTCCGCGGCCTCGAGGAGCTCGGCGGCTTCGGCGGCAAGGCCGACACGCTCGACTACTACAACCACCACACGGGCGATCCGGGCTTCCTCGCCAAGGACTTCGCCCGGTACGAGTCGGCCACGCCCGCCGCCGTCCAGAAGGCCTTCGCGGAGAGCATCCGCAAGGACAACCGGGTCGTCGTGTCCGTCGTGCCTGCGCCCAAGTCCGAAGGAGGTGCCAAGTGAAGCAGTCCATCCTCGCCGGCGCTGCCGCGCTCGCCCTCTTCATGCCCGGCCTCGCCGCCTGCGCGCCCAAGAAGCCGGAGCCCGTGGTGGCCACGCCGCCGCCGCCGCCCGACCCTGAAGCCTGGCGCGCCACCATGCCGCCGCCGGCCCCGGAGAAGGCCTGGAGCGCGCCCGTGGCCAAGCGCTTCGACCTCTCGAACGGCATCCCCGTGTACCTCGTCCAGCAGGGCGATCTCCCGCTGGTGAGCGTGCAGCTCGTGCTCGGCGTGGGCCGCGAGGCGAACCCCGCCGGCAAGGCCGGCCTCCTCTCGCTCACCGCGTCGATGCTCGACGAGGGCACCAAGACGCGTGACGGCGCCGGCATCGCGGCCGAAGCGGCCCGCCTCGGGGCGGAGCTGGGCGTGAGCGCGGGCGATGAGAACATCGTCGTGTCGCTCGACTCCCTCAGCGGCAGCACCCTCGCGCCGTCGTTCGACCTGATGGCCGATGTCGTGCTGCGCCCCGCGTTCGACAAGAAGGTCTTCGCTCGCGTCCAGTCCGACGTGGTCGCGGCGATCCAGGCCGGCAAGTCCGAGCCGAACGAGGTCGCGCGGCGCGTGTTCAGCGAGCAGCTCTTCGGGGCAAGCCACCCCTACGGGCAGACCTCGGCCGGCTCTGAAAAGAGCGTCGGCGCGCTCAAGCTCGCGGATGTCACCCGCGCCTACGCCGACCACTTCCACGCCGGAAATGCCACCTTCGTGGTGGCCGGCAAGGTGGACGAGGCCACGCTCAAGGCCGAGCTCGAAGCGCGCTTCGGCAAGTGGAAGGCCGGCAAGACGGCGCGCGCCCCCGTGGCCGCTCCCGTGGCCCCGCTCAAGACGCGGATCGTGTTCCAGGAGCAGCCGGGTGCCGTGCAGAGCGTCATCCGGGTGGGCACGCTCGCCCCGGCGCGCAACGCCCCCGAGTACTGGAAGGTCCAGGTGGCCACGAACCTCTTCGGCGGCATGTTCGGGTCGCGCCTGAACATGGCGCTGCGCGAGGAGAAGGGCTGGAGCTACGGCGCCTTCGCGGGCGTGGGCGACAGCCGCGACTTCGGGGTGTTCCAGGCCCGCACGAGCGTGCAGGCCGACAAGACCGCCGAGTCGGTGCAGGTCATCTTCGACGAGCTGAAGGCGCAGTCCTCCCGCGAGCCCACCGCCGCCGAGCTGAAGGTCACGGCCGACTCGCTGGTGAAGTCGCTCCCCGGCAACTTCGAGACCAACTCGGCCACCGCGCGCGCCTTCGTGCAGGTGCCGCGGTTCGGCCTCCCCGTGGATGCCTGGCAGAGCTACGGCATGAACGTGGCGAGCGTGAGCGCGGCGATGGTGGCGGAAGCCTCGCGCGCGCAGCTCGACGCCGGGAAGATGCTCGTCGTCGTGGTGGGCCCCCGCACGGTGGAGATCGAAGGCGAAGGCGGCGCGAAGACCACGGTCGACGTGGTGGCCGGCCTCAAGGGGCTCGGACAGGAGTTCGTCGAGGTGAAGTGAGCGACGGGGCCGGGGCTCCGCCGTCCGCGCTGGCGGAATAGGCGTCCGGCCTGCAGCTCGCGTCGCCCGCCGCCGTCGCCCTCGCGCTGGGACTCTCCGTCCTGGCGGGGGTGCTGCTCGGCGCGCTCGGCGGGGGCGGGTCCAGCCTGACCACCCCGATCCTCCTGTACGTGCTCGGGCTCCCCCCGCGCGAGGCCATCGCCACCTCCCTGCTCGTGGTGGGCGCGTCGAGCGGCGTGGCCACGCTCCAGCACCTCCGCACCGGCACTGTCGTGCTCCGCACGGGCTTGAGCTTCGGCCTGGCCGGCATGGTGAGCGCCTTCCTCGCGGGCCGGCTCGCCGAGCACCTGCCCGACCGCCTGCTGCTCGGCCTGTTCGGCCTGTTGCTCCTGACCAGCGGCGGCGCGATGCTCCTGCGGCGGTCGGAGCTCAAGCCCCGCACGCCGCCCTCCCCGGCGCTCGCCGCCGTGGCGGGCTTCGCGGTGGGCGCACTCACCGGCCTCGTCGGCGCCGGCGGCGGCTTCATCGCCGTGCCCGCCATGGTCATCCTGCTCGGCCTGCCCATGAACCAGGCCGTGGGCACCTCGCTGCTCGTCATCTCGCTCAACGCGTTCACCGGTTTCCTGGGGCAGGTCACGCACGTCCACGTGGACTTCGCCACCGCGGCGGCGCTCGGCGGCGCCAGCATCGTCGGCTCCTTCTTCGGCGCCCCGCTCTCGGCGAGCGTCGGCCCCGCGCGGCTCCGAATCGCCTTCGGCGTGCTGGTGCTCGGGCTCGGGCTCTACATCTCCGCGAAGGTCGCCGCGGGCTGAAGGGTCAGCGCCCCCGAACGAGCCGCCGAAGCGTCCAGGCCAACCCGTCCCCCTTGCCGGACCCGCCGCCTACGGAGTGGTCCAGTCCTCGACGGCAACGCGCAGCCGCTCAAAATGACGGGTGTTGGCCGTCACCACCACCAGTTGGTTCACGGCGGCGGTCGCGGCAATGACCAGATCGGCAAGGTCGACGGGGGTGCCCAAGGCCTCCAACCGGGCCCGCTCCAGCCCGAGCCACTCGCCAGCGCGCGCGTCGAACGCCACGACGGGCGCGCTGAACACCACGCCGTCGACGAAGGCCGTGAGCCTCTCCCGACGAACCGGGTCGGGGTGACGCTGCGCCCCGAACCGGAGCTCGGCGACGACCAACGAGGCGATCCCGTACTGGCCACCGTGAAGCGCGATGCGACGCTCCAGGCCCGTCGGAGGGTGGGGTCGAGCAAGGGCGCTCACCGTTGAGGTGTCGAGCAGGTACCTCACGGGAGATCGACCGGGCGCCCCGGGCCGCGGTCACGAGGGTCGCCGAAGGGGTCGGACTCGTCATCGGTGCCTGGCCAGTCGGCTCGCCACGCCGCGACCGCGCCCAGCAGATCGGGCCTGTTCGCGGCGGCAACGAGCGCCAGCCGACACTCCTCCTCCAGCGAGCGCCCTACGCGCCCAGCACGCGCCCGCAAGCGCGCGATCGCCTCGTCGTCGAGTCGACGGATGAGAATCTGGGCCATGATCCGGCTCCGATATCACAGGTGATATCCATCAAGCGCACCTGCGTCAAGCCAGGGCTGGTTGGCAGGCGTCGCCCGCGCGGCTCCGGATCGCATTCGGGCTGAGCGGTCAGCGCCCCCGAACGAACCGACCCGCCACCCCGGCCGCCCCCACCACCGCCGCGAAGACGACCTCGCGCAGGTAGGGCGCTACGGCGTGCGGGCTGAGCATGTTGGCGAGGAACCCGGGCTCGTCGATGCGGTAGGGCATGAACAGCGGCCAGGGCGAGATGTACTTCTCCCCCGAGAGCGGCCAGAACAGGGGCACGCCGTAGGCGCGGGAAGCACCGGGCTCGCCCACGAGGGCATCGAGGAGCGGGTGGGTGGCCCCCACCGCTGCGGCGGTCAGCAAGGCACCGCCGCGCAGACCGCCCAGGGCGCCGGCAAGTCCCCCGAGGAGCACCGATCCGAGCAGCGAGTGCGTGGGGCCGTGGTGCCAGCCGATCCCGCCGGGCAGGGCCATCACGAGGAGCAGATCGGCGTCGGGGAGCACGCTGGCCACGGCCAACGCGGCGAGCCCGCGGGCCGAGCGGAGGGGGCTCCCCGGGGCCGCGAGCAGCGCCGGGAGCGCGGCCACCGCGAAGTGGGCGATCGGGGAGGGCACGAGCGGAGCTAACTCGCTTGACACGTCAAGCGCAGCGAGGAAAGACGCTCCCAGCCGATGCTGTTCTCGACCTTCGACTACTTCATCTTCCTCCCGCTGGTGGCGGTCGGGCACTGGCTGCTCGGGGGGAAGCAGGCGCGCACGGCGCTCCTGTTGGTGGCGAGCGCCATCTTCTACCTCGCGTGGAATCCGGTCGACTCCTTCATCCTCCTCTGGGTGGGCGCCGTGGGCTTCGCCGCCTCCCACCTCCTCGGTCGGCTCGCGCCTGCGGCGAAGGTGCCCACCCTCTGGGGGGTGGCCGCGCTGATGCTCGGGCCCCTGTTCTTCTACAAGTACGCCCACTTCGCCGGCGAGAACCTCGCGGCGCTCGTGCCCGGCTTCACCCCCTGGGTGCCGCCGAAGGGCCACCTCCCCATCGGCATCAGCTTCTACAGCTTCCAGGCGCTCGCCTACGTGCTCGACGTGCACCGCGGGCAGGCCCCCGAGAAGAGCCCCGTCCGGTACGCCACGTTCCTCTGCTTCTTCCCGCACCTCGTGGCCGGGCCCATCCTCCGGTCGCACACCCTGCTCGACCAGCTCGGCGCCGACCGCGTGCTCACCCGCGCCGACGTGGGCCACGCCCTCTGGCGGCTCGGCGTCGGCCTCACCAAGAAGCTCCTCGTGGCCGACGTGCTCTCGCAGGGCGTGGTGGAGAGCGTGTTCATCGACCCGAGCGCGTTCACCGGCCTCGAGGTGCTCACGGCGCTCTACGCCTACACGCTGCAGATGTACGCGGACTTCTCCGGCTACACCGACTTCGCCGTGGGCAGCTCGCGCCTGCTCGGCTTCCAGATTCCGGAGAACTTCGACCGCCCCTACCAGGCCACCTCCGTGGCCGACTACTGGCGTCGCTGGCACCAGACGCTGTCGAACTGGGTGCGGGACTACGTGTACTACCCGCTCGGCGGCAGCCGCGGCTCGGGCCTCGCGCCCTACCGCAACACGCTCGTCACCCTCGTGATCCTCGGCGTGTGGCACGGCGCCAACTGGACCTTCGTGGTGTACGGAATCCTCCACGGCCTCGCCGTGTCGCTCAACCGATGGTGGAAGAAGCGGCCGAACTGGCGGGCCCCGGAGGGTGTCTTCGGCATCGGCTGGCGCTGGATGCTCACGCTGCAGTTCGTGGTGATCGCGCGCATCCTCTTTCGGGCCGACGATCTCGACCACGCCGGCCAGATCGCCACCGCGCTGCTCTCCCGCTGGGAGTCGATCACGCTCCCGCGCTGGTCGATGCACGCCTGGGCCGTGCTGCTCCTCGGCTACGCCGCCCACCTCACGCCCCGAAGCTGGGCGCTCGCCGTGCGCGACCGCTTCGTGGCGCTCCCCGCGCCCGTGTGGGGCGCCTCGCTCGCCGCGCTCGGCCTCCTGTGCGTTCGTTACGGCGTCGGCGACAGCCTGACGTTCATCTACTATGCGTTCTGACCTCGCCGGCCTCCCGCACCTCCTCGCCGCGTTCGGAACGGCGGGCGCCCTCGCGCTCGGCGCCGTCGGCGTGAAGGCGGCGGGCGCGCCGGAGTGGCTGGCCCCGGTGGCCGACGCGGCGCCGTGGCAGCCGGGCCAGGCCATCCCCGTCCTCCGCACGCTCACGCCCCGGCAGGGCGCACGCGTCGTCGAGGACGAGCGCACGGGGCTCGTGGTGCAGGCCGATCCCGAGCCCGAACCGTCCGCGCCCGCACCGACCCCGGCCGCCGCGCCCGGCTCGCCCGCCCTTCCCGGCGAAGCTCCCGCCGCCCTCCTCGAGCCGCTCTCCGCCGCCGCCTTGCGGCTCCCCTCGCGCGCCCCCGCCGTGGCCACGCCGCTCGACGACCCCGCCGATACCGGCATGGCCCCGTTCTACCAGGCCCTCCACCGCGGCACCGGCCTCGCCCGGGCCGCGTGGTGGGGCGACTCCACGATCGCCGCCGACGGCATCACGGGCACCGTGCGCGCGCGGCTCCAGGCCCGCTTCGGGTACGGCGGCCCGGGCTTCGTGGTGGCCGGCCTCGACCCGCAGTGGAGCGCCCGCCCCGACCTGAAGACCACCCGCAGCGGCACCTGGGAAACGAAGTCCATCCTCCTCGGCGGCGCCCGCGGCACCTACGGCTTCGGCGGCGTGGTGAGCACGGCTCCCCCCGAAGGCAGCCTCACGCTGCGCGCCCCGAAGGGCCCCGGCGGCAGCGCCCGCCCGCTGCACCACGCCGAGCTCTGGTACCAGGCCAACGCCGGCAGCGGCGGCTGGTGGCTCCGGGCCGGCGAGGGCAAGGACGCCGCGGGCAGCGCCGCCGCCGAGGGCCGCAGCGACCAGCGCGCCTCCCTCGACGTGCCCGAGGGCTACGACCGCCTGACCTTCGGCGCCAGCGGAGCGCCGGTGGCGTTCTACGGGGTGGTGATGGAGACGGCCGGCCCCGGCGTGGTGCTCGATGCGCTCGGCGTGGTGGGGGTGGGCACCCGCTCGTTCAACTACTTCGGCGAGAACCACCTCGCCGCGCAGGTGGCGCAGCGCCAGCCCGACCTCGTGGTGCTCATGCTCGGCGGCAACGAGCTCGGCCTGCCGGTCCTGCAGAAGGGCACGGCGTCGGGCTACGATCCGCTGTACACCGCCACCCTCCGCAAGCTGCGCGCGGGGGCGCCGGCCGCGGGCTGCCTCGTCGTCACCCCGCTCGACCAGGGCACCCGCGAGGGCGGCACGCCCACCACGAAGCCCGCGCTCAAGCGTCTCGTGGCCGCGCAGGCGCGGGTGGCCCGGGCGGAAGGCTGCGCGTTCTGGAGCGGTTTTGTGGCCATGGGCGGCGAGGGCTCCATCGTGGCGTGGACCCGCCGAAAACCCCCCCTCGCCTGGACCGACCTCCTCCACCTGAGCGCCGCCGGCCAGGACCTCATCGGGCAGGCCCTCGCCGACGCCATCGAGCTCGGCTTCGACGACTGGGTGAAGTCGGGCGGCCCCGCCCGGTCGCCCGCGCCCCCCGTGGCGCCCGCCCTCGGCGCCGAGCCCGGCCCGGCCGCAGTCGAGCCCGGCGTCGCGCCCGGCCCCGCCGCCATCGAGCCCGCCGCCGCACCCACGCCCCCCGCCCCGACGGAGCCCGCGCCATGATCGTCCTCGTCGCCGCGTTCGCCGTCGCGCTCGCCGCCGAGCCGCCCTGGGTGCAGACCTTCACCGTCCCCCGCACGCTCGGCCCGCCCGCCGACGGGTGCGAGCTCCGCGCGAAGGTCGTGGCGCCGCGCGAGCGGAGCGCCGAGGAGGAGGGGCCGCCCAGCACCGCCACCTCCGCCAAGGTGGAGACGCCCATCAGCGAGCCGATGCCCACGCAGAACACGGCCGACATGGGCCCGCCGTTCGATGTGTCCGCCGTGCCGCTGGAGCCCTTGCGCGGCGACCCGGCCGACATCGCCCGGGTTCGCGAGGTGTTCATGCTCGCCGCGGCCCGACAGGGCACCACCCGCCTGAGCTTCTGGGGCGCCTCGCACGTGGCGGGCGAGTTCTTCACCGGGCAGGTGCGGCGCATCCTTCAGGAGCGCTGGGGGGATGGCGGCCACGGTTTTGTGATGCCCGGCCCCCCCTGGAAAGGCTACCGCGCCAGCGATGTGAACCTCTGCTCCGGCGGCACCTGGCTCGGCGACTACGTGGACCGTCGCGGCGGGCGAGAGGACGGCCGCTACGGTCCCGCCGGCTTCGACGTCTCCCCCACCGAGGATGCGGTCGGCTGGGTGCAGACCACGCGCACCAACCCGCAAGGCCGCAGCGTCAGCCGCTTCGAGGTGGCCTTCCTCCGCGAACCCGGTGCCGGCCAACTCCGCCTCCAGGTGGATGACGCCGACCCCATCGAGGTGGATGCCAACGGCCCCCAGGGGCCGGGCCTCGCCGTGCTCAAGGTGGAGGAGGGGCCGCACCGGCTCACGGTGAGCGCCAGGGGTGCGGTCCGCGTGTACGGCACCTGGCTGGAGCGCGACGAGCCCGGCATCGTGGTCGACGCGCAGGGTGTCTCGGGCCGCACCGCCTCGAGCTGGCAGAAGTGGGACCCCTCGCTCCAGCGGCCCTACCTCGACCGTCGCCCGCCCGACCTCGTGGTGCTCGCGTACGGCACCAACGAAGCGAACGACAAGTCGCTCGACGCCGAGAAGTACGCGGCCTCCCTGCGGCTGTCGCTCAGCCGGATGCGCGAGGTCCTGCCCGGCACCGCCTGTGTCCTCGTGGGCCCGAGCGATCGCGGCAAGAAGGTGAAGGGGAACACCTACGCCATCTGGGCGCCCACGGAGTGGGTGGCGCGCGTGCAGCGCGAGGTGGGGCCCGAGTTCGGCTGCGCCACGTGGGACCTCCAGGCCGCCGCGGGCGGGCCGGGCTCCATGCTGCAGTGGTACTTCAACACGGAGCCGAAGCTCGCCGCCGGCGACCTCATCCACTTCAGCGCCGAGGGCTACCGCGAGCTGGGCGCGCGGTTCGTGGCGGCGATGACGGGCATCGCCGAGGGCTACAAGGAGCCGTAGGGGATGGGCGAAGGCACCCTGCGAACGCTGGCGGCAGGCGTCCATGTGCTGGAGGCACAGCAGCGCTTCCAGGGCCTCGAGGTCGGCGCGCGGATGACGGTGCTGGAAACGAACGCGGGCGTGCTGGTGCACGGGCCGCTCAACGTGCCGGGATCGGCCCTCGGGGCGCTGGGGGCACCACGGTGGGTGGTGGCGCCGAACAAGCTCCACCACCTCCACGTCGGCCGCTGGATGGAAGCCGGCGCGGAAGCCTGGGCCGCCCCCGGCCTCGCCGAGAAGCGCCCGGACCTGCGCTTCGCGGGCTGCCTCGACTCCCCGGACAGCCCCTTTGGCGAGGACATCGGGGTGTTCCCCCTGCGTTGCTTCCGCATGACCAACGAGGTGGTGCTCCTCCACCGACCGAGCCGCACGCTCGTGGTGACCGACCTCGTCTTCAACTTCGCCCCGACCGCGCCGTGGGCCACCCGCGCGGTGATGGCCGGCCTCGGCGGGTACCCGGGCTGCAGGACGACGCTGCTCGAACGGCTGGGCTTCGACCGCGCGGTCGCGCGCCCCCAGATCGCCGAGCTCCTCTCGCTCGACTTCGACCGCCTCGTCCTGTCGCACGGCGAGGTGATCGAGACCGGGGGCAGGGCGGCGCTGGCCGAAGCGCTGGGCTGGCTCGGCGCGCCGGCCGCCGCGGAACCCTGAAGCCGCCTCCCGACGCCCCGCCGGCATAGCTTGCGGCGTGCGCTGGACCCTCGCCGCCGTTGCCCTCTCGCTCCTCGGCGCCGCGCTCGTCATCGCGCCGGTCGTCCTCTCGCCGACCGACACCATCGTGTGCGGCTGGGTGCACCCCGACTGCCTCGGCAACCACTGGCTCCTCACCTGGGTGGCCGAGCGCGTGGCGGCGGGCCAGAGCCTCGTGCACAACGATCGGTACTACTGGCCCATCGGCGATGCGCCCTGGCTCGCGGGCAACGGCAGCGATGGCTTCCTCTACCTGCCCTGGCACTTCCTCCTCGGCTGGCCAATGGCCAGCACGGCGCACACGCTCACCATCCTCACCCTCAACGGCCTTGGGGCGTGGTCGCTGGCCCGCGCCGCCGGTGCCTCTCCCGCGGCCGCGCTCGCGGCGGCGCCCACGGCCGCGATGTCGGTGTACGCGGGCTTCGAGCTCGGGGCGGGTCGCTTCTCCCAGGCCGACATGGGGTTCCTCGCCTTCTTCCTGGCGAGCTGGCTCCGACTCCTCGAAGCTCCCTCCCCGCGGCGCGCGCTCCTCTCGGCCGGACTCCTCGCCGCCACCAGCGCGCTTTACTGGTACTACGGGCTTTTTGCGGTGGTGGCGGGGGCCGTGCTCCTGCTCGTCCGCGGGCGTTCCGTGGTCGCCGGTCCGCACCTCCGGGCGCTCGCCCTCTTCGTGCCGGCCTACCTCGCGCTGATCGCGCCGCTCCTCGCGGTCTTCCTGCTGAATTGGAGCGCCATCCCCGGCACCGCCGAGGCCACGCAGTTCCCGCATCCCGAGGCCCTCGGCGACAGTTGCTGGCCCGCCATCCCCTTCCTCGCCCAGAGCGGGCGCCACGCCGGCCGGGCGCTCCCCTTCACCACCACCGTCCTCGCGCTCGTCGCCCTGTGGTACCGCCGCGATCGGGTCACCCTCGGCCTCGCCGCGGTGGGCCTCACCTTCGCGGCGCTCATGGCAGGCCCGCTCATCCCGCACGGCCCCTACGAGTGGCTCTACGGCCTGGCCGGGCCGTTGCGTCGGTTCTGGTGGCCCTACCGCCACGTCGTGGTGCTGAATTTCGTGTGGATCACGCTCGCCAGCCTCGCCATCGATCACTTCACCGCGGGTCGACGCCGCACGGTCGCCGGGGTCCTCCTCGCGCTGTCCGTGCCGCTGCAGTTGGAGGTGCTCCGCGCGCCCTACCACGCGCTCTTCTCCAAGGCGGTCGTGCCCACCGCCTACTACACGGCCATCGGAGAGCTCCCCGGGTCGATCCTGCTCGAACCGCCGCTCGCCCCCGATGCCGCCGTCTCGCAGGCCCCGCTCATCTACCAGCTGGAGCACCACAAGACGCTCATCGGGGGGCACGCCCTCTGGGTTCAGCGCGTGCGTCCCCCCGGCTGGGACGCCGCGATGGACGGCAACAGTTTCCTCGCCGCCTGCCGCGACCTCGAACGCGCTCGGCTCACCGGCGCGTTCCGTTTCGAAGCCGACGACCTCCGGGCGCTCACCGAAGCCGGCGTCCGCACGGCCTCCCTGAACCGGGAGCTCTTCCCGGCGCGGCTGTACGCCATCACCAACGCCTACCAGGCCGTATTCACCGCGCTCTTCGGGCCGCCCGTGGTGGAGGGCGACCGCGCAATGGCCTGGGACCTCGACCACTGGAACGGGCAGACGGAGGTGGTCGTGGCGCCCTTCACCTGGCCGTCCGGGCTCGGTCGCGGCGGGCCCACGTTGCCCGTCCAGTCGCAGCTCCCGCCCTCGCTGGCCTTCTCCATGCCGGCGCCGCCGAAGTAGGAAGACGGGGAAAGCGGACACCTCGGGGGCTCGCGGCTCGCCGGCGCCTCCCGGCGCCCCGGGTGCGGGCTTCGGGGCCTACACCGCCGCGGTGAAGGGCGGCACCACCCGGGGCCGCGCCGCCGCCAGCCAATCCGCGATCGACATGCGCACCGAGCGTGTGGCGCTCGCGGCCGCGAAAACGATCTCGCCGCGCGCGAGGAAGTCCTCGCCCACCACCAGCTCCGCCTCGAAGAGCGGGCGACCGAAGGCCGGCAGCTCCCCGTGCCGCAGCCCGGTGAGGGCGTGGAGCTCCTCCGGCGAGGCGAACCGGTAGCGCTGGATGCCCAGCGCCCGCCGCAGGAGGCGCCCCTCCACCCGACGGTCGCTGCCCACGACGATCACGACGTCGCCCACACGCTCCGCCCGCAAGAGCACCGACTTGCCGCCCACGGCGAGCGGGGTGCCGCGCGCCGCCGCGGCCTCCTCGGCCGTGCGCGCCTCCGCGTGCTCCAGCACGGCGTGGCGGTGGCCGCCGGCCGCGAGGAGCGCCAGCAGCGCCTCACTCCGGTCCACGGGGACCTCCCGCGTCGACCGTGAGCACCCCGAGGACGGCCTGGGCCGTGGCGGGGTCGTTCGTGGCCAGCACACCGCTGCGGAGAAGCCCGCGCTCCAGCTCCAGCGGGGCCTCCGCCACCCGCTCTGCGAACCACGCCGCGGCGGGGCGGCCGAGCCTGCCCACCGGGAGCAGCTCCCAACGCGCGCGGGAGAGCGGGTGGATGCGCGGGTCGAGCGCGAGCGACACCCGACCCATCGTGGTGCGGGCGTTCACCTCCACCAGCGGGTCGATGCGCAGGGCGCCTCCCTCCCGGTACACGAAGGCGTCCACCCCCACCGGGCCGCGAACGCCGAGGGCCGCGAGGCGGGGCGCGAGGAAGGCGGCCACCTGCTCGCCGAGCTCGCGGAGCCGCCGGGGGGCCCGCCCATCCTGCGAGAGGAAGCGGGCCAGCGCGGGGTCCAGCTCGCCGAACCAGCGCCCCGGGCGCGTGCCGGTGAACTGCCCCGCGGGCGTGGTGCAGAAGCGGCAGATGCCGATGAAGCGCGCGGGGGCGTCGGGCTCCACGTCGAAGTGGAAGGAGAAGTCGAGCACCCGATCGCGCCAGGGCTCCACGCGCAGGCCGCCCTGCTCGCGGAGCAGCCGCTCGGCCCAGGCGAGCCCCGCGGCGTCGAGCGGGCCCCGGCGGCGGGCGCGGCCCGCGGTGGAGAACGGGGCCTTCAGGAGCAGGCCACGCGCGGCGGCGGCCTCCGCCTCCGCGAGGGTGAGGCAGGCCTCGCCCTCGGGCGGGGCGAGCTCCGGGTCCTGGAGCTGCGCGAGCAGCGCGGCCCGCCAGGACAGCGCCACGAGCTTGCTCGACGCGGAGCGCTGCGAGGGCGTCCAGAGCGCGGCGGCGCCCGCGAGCGGAGCGAGCCGCGCCGCCGCGTCGGGGGAGGCGCCCCAGGGGCGGAGCTCGCCGACCTGCCGGTCGGCGAGCGCGCCCACGCCGGCCAGGAACTCGGGGAGCGCAAAGCCTGCCGCGGCCAGCGCGCGCTGCCACGCGGGCGAGGGCAGACGCGGGGTGAGCACGACATCCTCGCGGGCGGCGAGGAGCGCGAGGGTAGGGGCGAGGTCGTCGGCGAGCGCGGCCGCGGCCCGGTCCGGCTGGTGGCCGGGCCGCCCGCGGGCCACCTCGGCCTCCGCGTCGGGGTTGAAGAAGAAAACGCGCGGCGGTCGCCCGCGGGAGCGGGTGAAGAGCTCGATGCGGTCCACCCAGTCCTCGGTGAACCCCGCCGCGAGGCGGCCCGCACGGTCCACCTCCTGGCCGCGCGCCCGCGCCGGGCTCAGCGGCATCTCGAGCCCGCGCTCGAAGGCCGTCCACTCGTCGAGCGCGGGGTCCTTCCACTGCCGGAAGAGGGTGAGGCCGCCGCGCACGTGGCCGATCTCGTCGGCGTACACCTCGTCGAGGATCGCAGCGGTCCGGGCGTCGCCCACCGCGGCGAACCGACCCCGCCAGGTGCGCGTGAAGTCGAGGTTGGCCTGCTCGAAGGTCAGCGCCACGCGCAGCACGTAGTCGAGCGGCCCGGCGCTGCTGGCCGTGGCCCGCCAGAAGAAGTCGTTCACCGGCACCGCGCCGGGCTCCACGCCCAGCTCGCGCATGCGCCGGAGGTACATCGCGAGGTGCCGCTGCTCCTCCCGCATCGTGCGGCCCAGCCCGAGTCGGAAGACCGCCGGCGCCTCCGGGAAGCGGAGGAGCGTGCTGGCCATGATCTCCAGCGCGAGCAGCTCGTGGTTGGCGAAGCGGTGCAGGAGGCGGCCCGCCGCCGCGGGGTCGGCGAGCGCCGATGGCGGGGGGAGCTCGTCGCGCGCGGCAGGGCTGAACGCGAGCTCGGGCGGGCGCGCGGGGAGCGTGAGCGGGGCGGCGGGGCCGGGCGCACGATCGCTGAAGGCCTCGACCGCCACGAGCTTCTCGTCGAGCGTACGCCCGTGCAGGACCGACTCGGCGAACGCGCGCAGCTCCATGCGCCCCGCTAAGCCAGCGGCCCGACCGCCGTGAGGCCGTGCCGCTCCCGGAGCCAGATCGCCCACTCGTCGGGCGTGTTCAGGTTCAGGAGCCGATCGGGGTCCTCGCTCGCGATGCGGGCGGCGGTCACGAGCCGCTCGTCGAGCCGACCGGCCCCGTGCGGGGGGTCGAGGCGCACCGGATGGCCGTCGTGCCCGCCGAAGGTGAGCACTGCCGGGCCGCTGGCCGCGATCAACGCGCGTAGATCGGCGGCAGACGCGGGGGGGACGTCCACCGGCGTGAGGAGCGCCGGACCGAGGCCCGCCAGCCCGATCGCAGCCGACTCCGCCGGTCCTGTGCCTTCCCACCCAGGGTTGAAAACGCGACGCACGCCCGCGGGGAGCGCGGCGGCGATCGTTTCGGCGTGGGCGCCGAGCACCACCGTCACCCGCAATCCTACCGCCTCAAAGGCGCGGATCTGCGCCACGACGAGCGGCACGCCGCCCAGCGCGAGCAGCGCTTTCGGTCGCCCCATGCGTCGGCTCTGGCCCGCCGCGAGGATCACGGCGTCCGCCACCGGCATTGCCGCGTTCCTTCCCACCTGCGCCCTCCGTGCCGAGTCCGGTTACATGGTATCCGCGCCATTCCGGCGCGCACGAGGGCGTCCGTGATCAGCAAGACGAAGGCCTGGTTCATTCGACAGACGCCCATGCTGGCCGATCTGCCCGAGCGCGAGCTCGAGCTGCTCGAGCAGGTGAGCGAATCGATCGACCTCCGGCGTCGCGCGCTCGTTTGGGAGCCGGGCGACACCACGAACACGATGTACCTGCTCCGCGCCGGCATCGTGAAGCTGAGCAAGACCAACGATGAGGGCCGCGAGCTCACCCTCGGCTTCTACACCCGCGATGCGCTGGTGGGCGAGCTCGGCGTGGTGAACGAGTCCCCGCACGACACCACCTGCGAAGCGTACGAAGACACGCAGCTCCTCGCCGTCCCCAAGGATGACTTCGTGCGCGTGATGATGCGGCACCCGCCGCTCGCCATGCGGATGATCCGCCTCGTGGGCGATCGCCGCCAGCGGCTCGAGAACCGGGTCGAGAGCCTGCTCTTCAAGAGCGCCCATTCCCGCCTCGCGGCGCTGTTCCTCGATCTTGGCGACACCTTCGGCGTGCGCGACAGTCGCGGCCGCATCGTGAACCTCAAGCTCACGCACAAGGAGATCGCCAGCCTCATCGGGGCCACCCGCGAAACCGTGAGCTTCGCCATCCTCGACCTGCGCAAGGATGGGCTCGTCCTCACCGAGGGCAAGCGGGTGATCCTGGTCGACGAAGAGCGGCTCAAGGCCCTGCGCGACGCATGACCGCCGGCCTCCTGGCCGTCCTGGCCATGGCCTGCCTGCCGCACGACGCGCTCGGGCGCGTCGAGGAGGCGCCGGCCACCGTGTGGCACGTCTCCACCGAGAGCCGCGAGCTCCTGCTCACGCGGCAATTCGTGCGGAGCTTCCGCGATGGGAGCGTCGGCTGGCTCTACTGCCTCGACGGCACCTCCACCTGCGCCGAGCTCCGCGCCTTCCCCGAGGGCGACATCCTCAGCCTCGAGGGCCTCGATCGGTTCAGCGAGCCCGATCGTGCCGACCTCGTGGGCGCGTGGCCGATCCTCTCGCCGAAGGTCGTCGAGGAGCCCGGGCTCCTGATCAGCTGGCCCCTCGGGCACGATGGGCGGAACCCCGAGCGCATCGCCGCCCGGGGGGGCTGGCAGCGGGAGGGAGGAAGCCTCGCGTGGCGGGCCGTGCTCGGTCGGGCGGGCGTGTACGACCGCGGGGAGATCCTGGCGAGTGTGGAGCTCGACGGTCAGGGCACCCGCGCCGGGGAGTGGACCCTTCGTTATGAACGCTGCACCGCGCCGGCGACATGCGCGGTGCTCGCGCGCACCGGCAAGGTCACGCGCCTCACGGAAACCCGGCCGCGCGCGCGCGTTGCGCCGTGCGCCGAGGGCCCCGACCCCGCCCGCGCCCCGCTGTGCCTCGCCGATGGCACCCGCATCGCCGACGACCCCGCCGCGCGGCGGGGACTCGATTTCTGAATTTCGGATACGATGCACAGGGAGCCGTGACGTGAACCTCGACCTCGTGTCTCGTCTGGTGCGGGATGCCGTGCACCTTCCTCCCGGCCCCCACATGGCGGCCCGCGCGCTGTTTCTCGTGCCCGCGCTCGCGGATGCGTTGCCCGAAGTGCCGCTGCCCACGCAAGGTCGGTTGCCCCAGTTCCCCGTCGGCTGCTCCGATCTCCTGAGCGGCGCGGTGGAGCGGGCGCTCCGAATGGCGCTCGACGATGCGATGGCCGAGGTGCGCCCGCCGCCGCTCGCCGAGCTCACCGAGCGGCTGCGGGAGGATCCGCTCGCCCGCGGGCTACGGCGGCTGTTGCAGGAAGCGGCGTCGCTCTCCCCGGGCGCCGCGGGGGTCGTAGCGCTGGACTACGCGCGTCAGTGCGCGGCCACCCTGGCCAATCCGGGCCCCCTGCTGCGCGAGTCCGTCGCCGGGCTCGCGGCGCTTCCGCCCGAACGGCGCGGGCCGGCGCTCGCGCGCGTGGCGGCCCCCATGCAGGCGCGGCTGGCCCTCGCGGCGAGCGAGCTGGCGGCCTCGGGCACGCGCCCGCCGGCGCTGATCTCCGCAATCGCCGTCAACCCCCTGGTCTTCCTGTTCGCGAAGGGCGGCTTCGCCGAGGGACTCGACCTGCCCTTCCTCGCCGGCGTGACCGGCGCGGCGATCGATCCCGAGCTGGCCCGGGATGCGGTGATCTGCTTCGACACGGCGCTGGGCGAAACGCTCTCCCGCCTCGAGGGCGGCAAGGCCACGCCGGCCGACCACGTCTTCGCGCTCCGCTTCAACCTCGCCGAGCTCGGCCAGCGCGCCACGGAGGTGCTCCGGGCCGAGCCCGATGCCTGGGCGCACCTGATGCCCCAGCTCGCCGGCACCGTGTCGGCCGGCGCGCTCCTGGAGGCCGGCGCGGTGCAGGCGCGGGCGGTGGAGCTCTGCCGGCCCGACGTGGGCACCGCCGTGGCCGCCACCTTCCGCGCCACACTGCGCACCATTCAGGTGTGGGAGGTGCTCGCGGCGGTCATCGCGTGCGTGGTCCCCACCGGTGAACCCTCCATCGAGCGGCAGCTCCTCGTGCCCCGAGGCGGGGCCACCATCGCCACCATCGTGGCGGTGTCCACCGGAATGATGCGCACGGCCGTCTCCGAGCCCGTGGCGCTGTCGCGGGAGGTCGCCGAAGCCGTGGCCGGCTGGCGCGCCAGCCTGGGCGCCCATGCGGTCGCCTCCGACGACGGCGCCGTCGCGCTCTTCGCCTTCTCCGACCCCTACCGCGGCATCTCCTTCGCGCTCTCCCTCCGCGAGCGGCCGGCTGCCGGCCTGCCCGTTCCGGCCGCCGCCGTGGCCACCGGAACGGTCAGCGGCGGCACCGACGGGGCCGTGGTGCGCCTGAGCGGGCCCGCCGTACAGGACGCCCTCCGGCTCCTGGCCCACTCCCCGCTCGACATGCGGCTCCCCGACTCGCCCGTGCTCTCGCAGCTCGGCCTGATCGACGGCACCCTGCGTGGCTCCGGCGTGGCCGCCCACACCTCCGTGCTCGATGCGCTGCGCAGCAAGCGCCTCAAGCGGGCCGGCCGAGGGCGCCCCGCTTGGGCGAACGAAGCCTGGGAGGATGATCTCGGCGTGCTCGCGCTGATTACCGTGCCCGGCCTGGGCGACGCCTCCGAGCTCGCCCGGTGTGCCCCGGCCGACTGGGAGGCCTTGTGCGCCGCCGGCGAAGCGCCGCCGAAGCCGGCAGCCGCGAAGCCCGCCAGCGCGCCGAAGCCCGCGGCCAGTCCGCCCCCCGCCGCGGCGCGGCCGGCGCCGCCGCCCCCGCGAACCACCTCCCGGGATGACCTCGCGCAGACCGCGCCCCGGCCGATCGTGGCGATGCCCGACCGTGATGCCGACGAGGAGCCGGCGGCCGAGGGTCCGCGCGACTCCAGCCACGAGGTGCGCCGCCCGCAGCGCCGGGCGCCCACGCCGGAAGCGGAGCCGCCCGTGATCGCCGTGCCCCCGCCCGTGATCGCCGTGCCCCCGCCGGCGCAGCCCGCGTTCGAGGCCACGTCTGCGTTCGAGGCCGCGCCCGCGTTCGACGCTGCGCCGTCCTTCGTGCAGCCTGCCCCCGCCGAGCCCGCGCCCCCCGAGGAGGCACCCGTCATGGGGGCCGCCTTCCTCTTCGAGAGCACCGAGGCCGACCCCTTCGCCGCGCCCCCCGCGGCGCCGGCGCCCACGCCGGAACGCGCCACCGCCGCGCCGGCCGGCGATCCCTTCGCCCACCGCGACCCGTTCGCCTCCCCTCCGCCCAGCGCCCCCCCGGCCTCGGCATCCCGTCCGCCGTCAGCTCCCTTTGCGAGCGCCGACCCCTTCGCCGGTGGAGACCCGTTCTCGGCGCCCGCCTCGCCGCCGCCCGCGGCGGCGCCCGCCCCCGCGGTGGATGCCTTCGCGGCCACCGAGGCGGTACCGGCCGCCGTCTTCGACAACATCTTCGGCGTCCCGGTGGGCGACAACGATGCCCCGCCGCCCACGGCGCCGCCCCCGGCGATCGGCGCGATGGGGTTCGTGGTCGACGACGCCCCGCCTGTCCCCGCCGCGCGGATCGATGCGCCCGGCGAAGGGTTCTCGCTGCCGGTCTACGAAGGTGCGCCCGGCTCGCCCGGTCCGACCGTGGGCGCCTCCTCCCCCGAGCCACGCAAGGCCAAGCGCAACCCGGTGGTCGACTTCGACTTCCTGCTCAAGGGCTACGCCTGCTACGTGGAGCGAGGCCGGGTGGCCTTCGGTCGCCCCTACGGGACCCGCCTCGTCGATCTGCACGTCTACGACACCGGCGGGGACATGGACCGCGCCTACCAGAGCTTCATGGAGGCGAAGATTCGCGAGGGCTTCATCCCCCAGACGGAGCTCACCGGCGATCTCCCTCGCACCGTCACCGTCATGCCGCTCGACCCCGAACGGCTCGCCGACGCTTGGCGAACGCTGACCTGAACGCAGGCGCTCGCCACGGCGCGTCGGCTGGGGTATACGCTCGGCCCCCGATGGGAGCACCATGAAGCTTTATCGTGCCCGTATTCCCCAGATCGCCACCGCCGTCATCGAGCGGCTCAGCGCCGATGGCGACATCGAGGTGGAAGGAAGCGACCGCGAGGAGGCCGCGAGCGACCTTGTCGCCATCATGGAGTCCTACCTCCGGCGCGACAACGATCTCCGCGAGGCCGTGCGCGATGAGATGGACCGGAAGAACCTGCCCTACGACCAGTACGGCAAGGTGAAGGGCGCCATCTCCGAAGGCTGGGGCCACCCCACCGGCGATGACGTGGATCGTTTCCTCGCCCGCCAGTTCATCGAGAACTTCATGATCTCGAACTTCATCGGTGAGGTCTACACCGACGATCGCGAGCTCTACAAGAAGATCCTCGACCTCTTGAAGCCCTTCGATGTGGATGAGCGCGCGCTGCGCGCCGAAGCGGAAGAGCGCATCAAGAACGTGAAGGAAGGGTCCGTCGAGCGCCAGGACGCGCTCAACCGGGCGCTCAAGGAAGTCCGCAAGCGCCACGGTCTGAACTAGGCGCGGCTCAGCCCTCGCCGGCGAGCTCGGCGAGCCTGGGCCGCAGGCGCTCCATGATCCGCGAGTGAAGCTGGCTCACGCGGCTCTCCGTCACCCCGAGGATGGCGCCGATCTCCCGGAAGCCCTTCTCGCGGAAGTAGTGCAGCTCCACGATCATCCGGTCGCGGTCGGGCAGGCTGCCGATGGCGGCGCGCACCGAGTTGCGGAAGTCCGCGGCCTCGGTCGTGGCGTCCGGTGCATCCCACTCCCCCGCGATGGCCTCCCCGAGCGTGTGGTCCTCCCCGATCGTCTCCTCCATGGACACGACGTTGTGGATCTGGCTGTTCGACTGCAGCTCGAGGAGCCGCGCCGGCGTCACGCCGAGGTCGGTGGCGAGTTCCACCTCGGTCGGCGCGCGGCCGAGGTCGCGCTGGAGCTTGGCCTCGGACTCGCGGATGCGGTCGCCACGATCCCGCACGGAGCGCGGCACCCAGTCCGTGCGCCGCATCTCGTCCACGATGGCGCCCTTCACCCGGATGCGGGCGTAGGCCGTGAAGCTGAGGCTCCGGTCGGCTTCGAAGCGGTCCACCGCGTCGATGAGCCCGAACATGCCCATGTTGACGAGGTCCTCCACGTCCACGCAGCTGGGGTAGCGGCTCGCCATCCGGGTGGCCACGCGCCGCACCATCGGCACGTGCTCCGCGAGCAGCGCCTGCCGCACGGCAGGGTCCAGCCGGCGGGCCCGGGACGGCGCGTCGGTTTCGAGCGACAGCTCCACCGGGTGTGGGGGAAGTTCATGGGCGGTTCGAAGTTGCATGGGGGGTCTCCTCCTCGGTAGTGGTCGGCAGCTCTGCCGCCCCCCCTCATCGATCAGCCGGCCCGTTTCTGTAGGCCGACACAGGAAAAATAGTTACGGTTCTGCCTGTTTAGTTGCCATCGGTTACCGCGCCGGGAAGTTGAGCGGAGCGCCAAAGAAAATGGCGTCATTCCGCCGCGGGCGCGGGTTCCTCGGCCGCCACGGGCGCTTCCACCGGCAGCGCCTCCTCTGGCTCCTCGGCCACCGCTGCACCCACCTCCTCGGCGGCCGCCAGCATCGGGAGCACGAGGTCGCGGAAGGCGAAGAACGCGGGCCGATCGGCCTCGTCGAGGGGGCGCGCCACCGGCACGATGGCCTTGAGCGGATCGCGGTGCACGCCGTTGACCTGGAACTCGTAGTGCAGGTGTGGGCCGGTGCTCAGGCCGGTGCTGCCCACGCGGCCGATGATCTCGCCTTGCCGCACCCGATCGCCCCGCTTCACGTTCATCTTGCTGAGGTGCGAGAAGCCGGTGGTGTAGCCGCCCTCGTGCTTCACCTCGATGTGGTTGCCGTGCCCGCCCGACCAGCCGGCGCTGGACACGACCCCGTCGGCCACCGCGCGAACCGGCGTGCCGCTGGGCGCCGCGAGGTCCACCCCTTTGTGCGCGCGCATGCGGTGGAGGATGGGATGGTAGCGGCCCAGGGTGAAGCCGGAGGTGACGCGCGAGAACTCCAGCGGGGAGCGGAGGAAGGCCTTCTTGCGGGCCGCGCCCTTGGCGTCGTACCAGCTCAGCGTGCCATCGGACGCGCGGTGCCGCAGCGCCACGTACTCCTTGCCCCCGTTCTCGAGGATGGCCGCGCGGATGTCGCCCACGCGCACCGATCCGTCGTCGGCGGTGAGCTGGTCGAGCACCAGCCGGAAGCGGGCTCCGGCCTGCAGCTCGGTGTTGAAGTCCACGTCGTACTCGAAGATGGTGGCCAACCCCATGATCTGGGAGGGCGAGAAGCCCACCCGGGTGGCGGCGGACCACAAGGACGAGCGCACCGTGACGGCGACCGCCCGCTCCTCCACGCCGTAGGGGATCGGCACCTGGCGCGAGAGGTAGCGACTGCCATCCCACACGAGCTCTCCCGTGTAGGCCGCGGCGCTGTCGAGGCGCAAGCGGAAGGGCTGGGCCTCGCCCCGGCGCCAGTCGAGGTGGAGGCGATCGCCCGGACGCAGGCGGTTCAGGGTGCTGCCCGCGCCGGCCAGCAGGAGCTCCGACGGGCCGTTCATCGCGCGCAGCAGGCTCCCGGCAGTGTCGCCCGCCTTCACCTCGCGCGACTCGGTCACGTAGCGGAGCGGCGGGGCCTGCACGACGGCCGCGGCCGTAGCCACCGGGGGCTGCACCACCGGCTCGGGCTGGGTGACCAGCGCCAGCGACCCTGCCGAGATGGCCAGCATGCCGACCAGCGACAACCAGCGCGCCGGGGTCATCCGCCCCACCGACGGACCACGAGGTACAGCGCCACGGCAAAGACGAGGCCGAGCCCAAGCACGCCGCCCACGAGGAGCCCCTGGAGGACCACGGAGAAGAGACCGGACTCGGCGCGCTTGGCCGGACGGGCCGGGGCGGGGGCCCGCGCCGGCTGGCCGGGGAGCACGCTGCGCTGGTTCGTGGGGAAGGGCGGCGCGGCCGCGTTGCCCGCGGGCGGCAGCGGCGCGCCAGCGGGGCCCGGCGGGGGAGGGCCGGGCTGGTCGAGGAACGCCGGCCGCCGCACGTTGAGCATGGTGAACTCGTCGGGCGGCGCCGGAGCAGCGGGCGCCGGGGCCGGCGCGGGCGCGGCGGCCGGCGGGGGCTCCTCGGCGTCGGCCACCGGGATGGTCTGCCCGGCGAGGCCGACGAGATCGCGCGCCTCACGCTGCAGCTTCTCCATGGCCGGGCGAACCGTCGCGTCGGCCCAGCTCCGCAGCCCCTTCCCCGAGAGCCGGTCGGCGGCGCCCACGAGCTGGTTCTCGACGTGCTTCGCATCGGGCCGGGCCTCCGGCGACCACGCGAGCATCGGCCGGAGCACGGTGGCCAGCTCGGCGTGGGCTTCGGGGAGCTGCTGGAGCCGCTGATCCACCCGCTTCACGTGCGACTCCTCCTTGAGCTTCGGCTGCCCGAAGACCTCGCCCACGGCGGCCTCCCAAAGCGTGAGCGCGAGGCCGTACACGTCGGCCGCCGGGCTCACCTCGCCCGTGATCACATACTCGGGCGCCATGTAGTTCAAGGTGCCGAGCACGAACTGGCCGGTGCGGCTCTCGCGCGCGGCGAAGCGGGCCTGCGCCACCCCGAAGTCGAGCAGCTTGATGCCGCCCCGGTCGCTCACCATCACGTTCGCCGGCTTTACGTCGCGATGCACGACGTTGAGCGCCTCGCCGCTGGAGGGGTGCACGGCAGTGTGGGCGGCCGAGAGCGCGCCGGCCACGGCGGCGCCCAGCTCGGCGAGGGCCCGCGGCGGGGGGCTGTGGCCGGCTGTGAGCAGCGCGGCGAGGTCGACCCCCTCCACGAACTCCATGACCACGGCATCGCGGTCGCCGACCTGCACCAGCTCCAGCACCTTGAGGATGTGTTCGTCGTGAAGGAGCCCGAGGAGCCGGGCCTCATCCCGCACTCGCGACACGAACATCTCGTTGTCGCTCTGGCCGGGCAGGAGCACCTTCACCGCCACCGTGCGCCGGAAGCCCCGCTGCCCCGCCAACTCTGCGAGGTACACGGTGCCGAAAGCACCGGAGCCGATCACACGCTGGAAGGTCAGCTGACGCACGCGCTTGGCTATCACGCGGCGGCGATCCGGCTCCCTCCCTTCAGCCGGTCGACCAGGGCGGCGTGACCCAGAGATCGGCGAGGTAGTCGATGAGGAGCCTCACCCGCGCGGGAACATTCGTGCGGTGGGCGCGAACCGCCCAGAACCACAGCCGCGGCCCCTCCCATTCGGGGAGCACCCGCACCAGCTCTCCCCGCTCCACATGGCCCTTCACCGCGAACTCCGGCAGGAGCACCAGCCCATGCCCGGCCGCCGCGCCCACCGCGAGCGCGCGCGAGGAGGAGGCGCTCACTGTGCCCGGAACGACCGTCGTGACCTCGTCGGAGCCACGCTCGAGCCGCCAATGGCGCGGCAACGCCGTGAGCGAGAACGCGAGGCACGGGTGCTCCTTGAGCTGGTTGGGGGACTCGGGCGCCCCCCGCGCGACGAGGTAGGCCGGCGAGGCGTAGACCCCCGAACGAAAGGGCCAGAGCCGCCGGGCCACGAGCGCGGGATCGTCCACGCTGCCGCCCCGGATGGCCACGTCGAAGCCGCCGGCCAGCAGATCGACCTTGCGGTCGGAGTAGTCGAGAAGGAGCTCCACGCGCGGATGCAGCTCCTGGAAGCGCGAGAGCGGGCCCACGAGGTAGTCCACGCCCATGTGGGAGGGCAACGACAGCCGGAGCACGCCGACCGCCTCCTCGCGTTCCGCCGCCACCCGCGCCTCCGCGTTGAGCAGCGCGCCGACCAGCGGCGCGCACTCCGCGTAGAAGGTTCGCCCCGACTGCGTGGGCACCACGCGCCGCGTGGTGCGGTTGAGCAGGCGCACCCCGAGGCGCTCCTCGAGCCCGCTCACGAGCCGGCTGGCGTGGGACCGCGACAGCCCGAGCGCCGTGGACGCCGCGGCGTAGCCCCCCGCCTCCACGACGCGGACGAAAACCTCAACGTCGCTGATCTGGCGCGGAGCCGCGGGCATCCGCGGGTGTATCGACGGGGAGGACAGGACGCACCCGCGTTATTCGAGCCGGCATGACGGCGGAGGACCGGTTGACTGACGATTGCCAGCGAGAAAAGGCGGACATCCGCCGGGAGATGAAGGATTGGCTGCGCGCGCGCCCACCGGAGGAAACCCGCGCCGAATCGGAGCGGATCTGCGCCTGGCTCCGCCCGCACCTCGGCGAGGGAACCGTGGCGGCCTTCTTCCCGCTCCCCGGCGAGGTGGACCTCCGGGAGCTCCTCGCCGAGCTGGCCCCGGCCGGTCGCCTGGTCCTGCCCCGGGTGGCGTCCGGCGCGCTCACGCTCCACCGGGTCCGCGACCTGGGGCGGCTCGTTCCCGGGCCCCTCGGGCTGCGCGAGCCCCGCGCGGATGCAGCGTTGGTCTCGCCGAGCGAGGTGCACGTCTTCCTCGTGCCGGGGCTCGCCTTCACCCCCGATGGGGCCCGCCTCGGGCGCGGCAAGGGGCTCTACGATCGGCTCCTCGTCAACCTTTCTCCCCATCGAACCACGATCGGCATCGGCTTCGCCCACCAGGTCGTGGCCCGCCTCCCCACGGAGCCCCACGACATCCCGCTCTCCTGCGTCGTCCCCCCGCAGGACCGGGCATGCTAGAACCACAAATGCGAACGCTCCCCCTGCTCGCGCTCTGCGTGTCGGCCTGTACCTCGGGGCAGGCGGCGCCCAAGCCGCTGGTTCCCGAGAGCACCGGCCCCACCGCCACCGCGCCGAAGACCCTGTTTCTCCGAAACGCCTTCGACACCGACCCCAGCCTGTACCTCGGTCGGTTCATCCCCGACGGCACGGCGCTCGACCAGATCGACGAGTCGCGGGGCATGCAAACGCAGTGCAGCCGCCACATCCAGTACAAGTCGGTCGGCGGCGGCGGCGTGCTGTACGACGAGCTCTACAACGCCAGCTCGGGCGCGAGCATCAGCGCGCAGATTCCCCAGGTGGCCACGATCTCCGCGGGCGCGAGCACCGGGCGGACCGTGCGGGTGAAGTACACGATCGACCAGAAGATGATCAGCTACATCGCCGACCCCGACAAGTACGCCGCGTGCTGCGCGCGCGCGCCCGATCAGTGTCCGGCCGAGTACATCGGCGAGTTCGTGTCGGGAACCGGGGCGATCTACTACACCAGCGGCGTGGAGGCCGGGGCCAAGCTCAAGGTCGATCCCCCCGGGCTCAACGTCGAGATCTTCCCCAAGCTCGAGGTGAAGCACGGCCAGTCGTGGTCGCGCGGCATCGTCTTCCAGGAGCCGGTGTACTTCGGCTTCAAGCTCTACCCCAACGCCGCCGGGGCCCCCGACTGGGACTGCGCGAGCGAGAGCGTGCCACTGTCGTCGTTGGGCTACTACTTCGTGGGTGTGTCGCCCGTGGTGGCCGACGAGGCCAAGGCGCGGGACGACGCGATGCTCAACGCCCGCAAGCAGGTGGTGCAGTTCGTGGGAGAGCAGGTGCAGAGCGGCGAGGTGACCGTACAGACGCAGGCGTCGAGCGCCCCGCTGCAGTTGCAATCGCAGTCCTGGGTGGAAGGCGCCGCCAGCGGCCTCGCCTCGCTGGTGCAGAACAGCAAGACCTGCGTGGAGAAGCTCCCGATGCCCACCGGCTACGAATACCGCGCCCGTGCGCTCGCTTACGTGCCCAACGCCTCTGTCGATGCGGCGGCCGCCCTGCTCGTCGCCCCGGTGGCCAAGTGAACCGCGCAAATCGCACGCGCGGCCTCGTCGGCTTCCTGCTCCTGCCCGCCGGCCTCGGCCTCACGGCCGGGGCGGCCATCGCGGGCCCCGGGCAGGCGTCGCAGCCCACGACCTGCGAGCCGGTGCCGCCGGGCTCCAACCAGTACAAGCTCGCGGTGGGCTTCGCCTCGGCCCGCGCCGAAACCGTCCGGGCCCGCGAGGAGGCCATGGCCGTCGCGCGCGGAGAAGCCCGAAAGCGGCTCGAGTCGGAGCTCTGCGCCGCCATGCCCGACGACTGCAAGCGGTACGCCGGCTACATCACCGAGTGGCAGACGCCGGGCGTCTACGACAAGGCAACACGGAGGGCCTGTGCCACCGCCGTGGTGGAGCTCCGCCTCCTCAACCCCGACCGCCAGCGCGCCGATGCCGAAGCCAGCGTGAGCCGGCTCGGCGACGAGCTCGCCCGGAAGCTCGTCGCCGCCGGGAAGACGAGCGTGCGCCTCACCGACCCCCATCGTGCCGATGGCTGCGCCCTCCCCGAGCTCGAGCCGGTGCGGATGTGGGTGCGGTCTCGCCTCGGCGAAGCCGGGATCGCCACCCTCGCCGACGATGCCACCGCCGCCGCACCCGAGCTCGATCTCAGCGCCGCCGTCAGCCAGGGTCAGGTCACCCTCGCCGGCACGGTGAACCTGCCCGACGGCACGCAGATCTCCGCAGCGCCGGTGGGCTTCCTCGCCGCCGCCTACAACGTGCCCAGCAGCGGCGCGGCGTGCGTCGGGAGCGCGAAGCTCGGCCTGGATGGTCGGGGGCAGCGCACGGGCGCCGTGAACCTCGACATGAAGGTGGCCACCCGCGGGGGAGGCCTCTGCGTGGGCCAGCCCGTGCAGCCCGTCCTCACGGTGGACCAGCCGAGTCACCTGCACGTCTACTCGGTAGACTCGGCGGGCGCGGCGTACCACGTGTGGCCGATCACCGGTCCCGACCGGGTGGAGGGCAGCCTCGACCTCGGGGAATCGTGGGCGCTCCCCAACCCCCGCGGCGATGATGAAACGCTCGTGGCGATCGTCGTTCCCGACGGGGTGGCCCTCGGCCCCCTGGCAGGCCACGAAGGCTTCTGCCGGGTGTCCAGCCGCTTCGGCCCCGCCCTGTACCCGCCCGGGGCCACCGTGGTGAGCCAGACCTGGCACGTCGTATCGGGCGAGGCCTGTGGCGCCGCGCCGGCCGACGTCCCGAGCCCGGCGCTGCTCGAACAGACCCTGAACGGCGCACCCGCCTGCAAGTAGGACGCATGCCCCCCGCCTCCCGACCGAACCCGGCCCTCATCATCTGGATCGCGATGGGAAGCTCCCATCTGCTCTTCCTCGGGCTCGGCGCGATGTTGGCGCCGGCCGCCAACCCCGATGCCGTGGCCACCGCACAGGTGTTCGCGCTCCCGGCGATGATGACGGCGAGCGCCTCCATCGCGCTCGGGGTCATTCCCGCGCTCCTGCCCGGCACGCCCCCGTTTACGCGCAACATCCTGCGCTGGGCGCTCGCGGAGTCCGCGAGCCTGTTCGGCCTCGTGGCGCTGATGATGTGCGGCGAGGCGGTCTACCAGTACGCCTACGCCCTCTTCGGGATGATCGCGTGGGCCGTCGCCTTCCCGAAGGACGACCTTCCCCCGGTCGCGGGTTAGCGCCACAGCCGTGCTGCTCCTCCTCCCTCTCGCCTTCGCCCTCCCCACCTGGCCCAGCATGACCACCGAGGAGCTCGCTCGCTTCGAGAAGGGCGAGCTGGTCCTCCGGGCCGACACCTCCACCCCGCTCACCGTGAGCACCGGCATCGTGAAGGTGGCCGCGCCCCCGGATATCCTTTGGCGCGAGGCGCTCGACTTCGAGGCCAAGAAGCCGGAGAACCCCACACTCAAACAACTCGATGAGTACAAGCGGAACTCCCCGAACGACTGGTTCGTGCGGTTCCAGCTCAGCGTCTTCGGCATCCAGGTGGTCATCCACGACCACTGGACCTGCTTTCCGGAGGCGCTCACGTGCACCTGGGTGCAGGACCCCGACAAGGTGAGCGATGTCCGCGAGGAGGTTGGTCACCTCATCGTGCGCCCCGAGAAGGACGGGTCCGCGATCGTGTTCCACAGCCAGTTCATCAGCGAGGTCTGGTCGCCCGGCTGGGTGCGGCGCTGGCTGGCGAACGACAGCATGATCAACGTCGTCGACAAGCTGCGGAAGCGCACCGAATCGAAGGCGCGCTAGTCGAAGCAGGCGATGGGCGTGCCGTCGGCTCCGGGTTGCGGCCGGCAACCCGCACCGTAGCGTGACCGCACCACCGCCGCGTGCTTGCGCAGCCCGGCGTAGAGCCCGCTGAGCGAGGAGCGCGCCCAGGTGTCGGCCGCCTCGGGGGGGATGTTCCCGCCGAGGTCCGTCCACGCCTGGTACACGGCGAGGGTGTGTCCGGCGTCGACCGGCACCAGCAGCCACGCCCCGCGGTTCACCGTCAGCGCGGTGCTGGCATCGAACAGGGCGGCGTCGGCCTCCGCGCGCCCGCGCGGCAGTGCGGCGGGGTCGACCGTCCACGAGCGCTCCCACACGCCCGAGGCCTGGGCGAGCCGCGCGTTGTTGGCGAGGCGGAGCACCCAGTGGCGGTCGGCGAAGGGCCAGGGCAGGTCGATGCGCTGGTAGAGCAGCTTCGGGGAGGCCCAGCTCCCTTCCAGCGCCCGTTCCGTCAGCGAGTTCACGTTCTCGGAGAGGCGGTCGTCGGTGAGGGTGAGCCAGAGGAGGGGCTGGCTGACGGGGAGCACGCCCCACGCGGCGACACCCCCCTCCGACACCGACGCACGCCCGATCCCGCCGGCATCCACCTCGCGGGCGAGGGCCGCGGTGGGCGGCGCGGGCGGCACCACCGCGAGGGCGCGCACGCTCCCCTCCACGCTCGCCCAGAGCGCGAGCAGGCCGACGGCATCCACCCTAGAAGCTGAACGTGTGCGAGGCGTGCACGGTGCCGCCGCGCGGCTTGGGGAAGGTGGCCTTCTTCACGGTGGCCACGAGGCATTCCTCGAGCAGCGGGTTCTTCAGGCCCGACTCGACCATCTTCAGGTGGCTCACCGACCCGTCGAGCTCGATCTGCCAGGAAAACTCGATGCGGCCGTGCGTGGTGCGGGTGCCGAAGCGGCGCGAGCAGTCCATGACCGCGGCCTCCGAATGCGACATCACCGTGGCCACCGTTCCATCCGGCAGGTGGCCCTCCTCCGCGTCGAGGTCGGTGACTTCCTCCTCCTCCGCCACGGGCGTGTCGCTGGCGAAGCTGGTGGCGATGGCGAACGCAAGGAGCGAGGACAGCATGGGCCCGGAACGTACCGCAGCCGCCCGGTGGCAACAACTTTCCGTGCGTTGGCTGGACGGCGTCGGCGCGGTGCGTACCGTGTCCGCCCCCGGGTCTCCCATGCACGTCTCCGACGCCCTCCGCAGCCGCATCTCCAGCAACAGCTTCGATACTACGGCCTCGCTCACCGAGGCGCAGGTGGCCGACCTCGTGCGCCTGGCGCAGGAAGCGCCGAGCTGCTTCAACATCCAGTTCACCCGCTTCGTCGCGGCGATCGATCCGGCCACGAAGCGCGCGGTCATGGCCGCAGCCTACAACCAGCCGAAGGTGGCCGCCGCTGCCGCCGTCATCGTCCTCACGGGTGATCTCCGCGCCCGCGAGGGCTTCGTGGAGCGCACGCGCGCCGCGGCGGCCGCCGGCACCCTCCCGGCCGATGTGGCCGAACGCATGATCGCCGGAACCGCGGGCTACGCCGATCCCGCCCGCGCCCGCGAAGAGTCGCTCCGCTCGGTCGGGCTCTCCGGCATGTGCCTGATGCTCGCCGCCCAGGAGGCAGGCCTCGCCTCGTGCCCCATGATCGGGTTCGATCCGGCGGCCCTCTCCGCGGTGCTCGGGCTGGATGAGGCCCATCCGCCGCTCATGATGATCGTCGTCGGCCCTGCGGCCGCGAGCACGCAGGCGCGCAAGCCCCGCATGGCGCCCGAGCAGGTGCTCCGCATCCACACCGTCGGCTGATCGGAGCCGCCGGCCGTCAGCCCTCCACCCGCCCCGCCGGCACCTCCAGGCCATCCACCTCCACGAAGAGGGCGCCGCTCCCCCCGAGGGGCAACGGGGGGATGGGGAGCACGGCCCGGCCGCGGTGATCGGCGCGTGCCTCCGGCGAGGCGGTGCCGGCGTCATCGCGGGTGTCGTCGCTGTACACGAGCAGGCGCACGCGGGCGCCCGCCCGCGCGTGCACGAGGAGGCGGGACCTGTCGCCGGGGAGGCGCTCCCAACGCGGCGGCGCGCCTGCCACCGCCTGCCCCTGCACCACCGAGAGGTCGAAGTTGAACGAGAAGTGCGCCGGCACCCCCGTGAGGGGCGAGGGCACCGAGTCGGTGACGCGGAGCATCACCAGCTCCGTCCCCGCCACCGTGGGCACCCCCGCCAGCTCGCCGCCGCTGGAGAGGGACAAGCCGTCCGGCATGCGCCCCGCCTCGATGCTCCACGCCAGCGGATACGTGCCCCCCCAAGCCGCGAGCCGCGTCGTGTAGGGTCGGCCCACGGCGGCCTCGGCGAGCGTCTGCGTGGTGATCGCCAGGGAGCGGTGCTCCTGCACCCAGCCCGCGAGCGTCGCAAGATCGGCATCGCGCACACCCGAATCGTGCACGCTCTCCATCTCCCACGGGTCGGCGTCGAGGTCGTAGAGCTCGCGGGAGCCGTCGCCCCATTGCACGTACTTCCAGCGCTCCGTGACCACGCCGGCCCACACCGGGTGGTCGCCCGAGGCGGTCTCGAGGAACACGTGGTCGCGGGCGGGGGGCGCGTCCGCGCTCGTGAGGGCGCCGAGAAGGCTGGCGCCTTCGCCGGAGGGCTCCAGCCCCGCCAGCTCAGCCACGGTGGCCGGCAGATCGAGGTTCATCGCGACCAACCGGTTGTCCTCCCGTCCCTCCGCACCCGGCGTCCGCACGTAGAACGGCACCCGCACCGACTCCTCGTAGGGCACGCCCTTGCCCACGAGCCAGTGCTCCCCCTGGAGCATGCCGTTGTCGGAGGTGAAGAGGACGGTCGAACGTTCGGCGAGCCCCGCCGCCTCGATCGCGTCGAGCACGCGGCCCACCCCGCGGTCGATGGCGCCAAGGCTTTCGAGCATTGTCCGCGCGTCGGTGTCGAAGTCCCAGTCCTCCACCGCGCCCTGCGCGCCCAGCTCCTGGAGCCATGCGGGCTTGTCGCCAAGGTCTTCCTCCTTGTAGGCGGGCGGCCTCGGGAGGTAGTCCGCCCAGGTGTCCCGATCCTCCTCCGCCGGCGCCGTACCCTTGTGCGGCGAGGGTACGGTGAGGAAGATCACGGTCGGCGACTCCGGCTCGGCCTGCATGAAGGTGATCGCCCGCTCCACGAGCCAGTCCACCACGTAGGCGCCGTCGGTGGAGCCGATCTCGCCCACGCCGGCCGCCTCCGGCGTGGAGCTCCCCTCGATGATCCCGCTGTCGTAGGCGGTGCCGATCTCGCCCACGCCCGCGAACAGATCCCACCCGGGGGGGATGTACCCGCCGTCCTCCAGCTCGTAGCCGTTCAGGTACTTGCCCACGAGCGCCGTGCGCACCCCGGACGCCTGCAAGCGCGTAGCCAACGAGCGGTCGTCCACGAAGCCGCGGAAGCCCCCGTTGGGCTGCTCGTTGGACTGCACGCCGGTATTGCGGGGGTACTCGCCGCCCGCGAGGAGGCTGGCGCGCACGGGGCAGCACAGCGGCACCGTCACGTAGGCGCGGCTGAACCGCACGCACTCGGGGGCGAGGCGCTCGGTCACCGTGGGCATCGCCCACACCACGTTGGCCGCGAGGTCATCGGCGAGGATCACGAACACCAGCGGGGGCGGCGGCGGCTCGGCGGTCTCCCCCGGGGGCGCCGACGACACAAGGGGCGTCGCCTCCACGCATCCCGCCAGTCCGATCCCGAAGAGCACGACGCGCCGGCCGGCGAAGGTTCGCCAGGCTCCAGCGCGCCGACGGGTCAACGCGTGCCGTGGATCACGTAGCTCTGGTTGGTGCAGTCGATGCACCGGCCGGCGTACGTGGCCGTAAAGGTGGCGTCGAAGCTGTTGTAGCTCGTGAACTGGCCCACCACGGAGTAGGTCTCGGTGCAGCTCCCCGGGAGCTGGTTGTCCGCATCGAAGTCAGCGCTGCCGGTGATGCTCCCGACCATGGTGCCGGGCTGCGTTCCGCCGCCCGCGAACTTGATCGTGGGGTTCAGGTCGGTCACCACGAGCTGGTCGAAGTTGTAGGTGACGAGCCCGTAGGCGCAGCTGTAGGAGATCGAGGTGTCGAGCTCCCAGGTACCGCCGTAGTCGCAGCCGTCATCCGCCGCGCCGCTGCAGTCGTCGTCGATCCCGTTGTCGCACTGCTCCTCGTTGCCGGGGAAGCGCGTCGGGTCGCTGTCATCGCAGTCGTCGTCGCACTCGCTCACGCCGTCGCCGTCGGCATCCACGGCGTCGGG
>CAISIK010000042.1 GCA_903885375.1 uncultured Pseudomonadota bacterium | reverse complement strand
CAGCGCAGGCAGAGGATTGACAGCCGGCAACCCGTCGAGCTGTGCGCCGTAGAACACTCCCGCCTCGTCCTGATAGGGGTCCGTCAGGTACCGCTCGACTTGCAAATCTGTGCGCCCGTCCTCATCCACATCCCCGACCGAGGAGAGAACCCCCCCAAACTGCTCATCGTCACTCTCGAAGCTCCACGTCCACATCGCCGCCACGTCGCCTTCTTCGCCACAGCTCCCGTTGGGGATGGGCTCGCCGTCGCAGTCCTGATCGAGGCCGTCGCAGTAGTCAGGCGCGCCCGGGTACACATGCGGCAGGTTGTCGTCGCAGTCGCCCTCGCGGGGGGTGTAGCCGTCTTCGTCGGCGTCCTCATCGAGCGCGTCGGGGCCGGTGTCCGTGTCGCCTGCAGCGGTGTCGCCGGTGTCGCCCACTTCTGGCGTCCCGGTGTCCACCTTCGCGTCCCCCTTGTCGCCGCCGCCGATGACGGCGCTCCCGCCGTTGCACCCCGCTGCGAGGACCAGGGCCGCTACCACGTGAGCTCTCCGCGCCACACCCCGCCGCCATCGATGCCTACCACGATGTACGAGCCCTGTCCGTCGGCCGAGTCGTCGTCCACGCCCAGCTCGGACCACACGACGCTCGTGCCCATCAGGTGGGGCGGTCGGTCGTTGACGGGCATCAGGACGGCTGCGCCGGTGGTGCCCTTCACGAGCTGCGGAATGGGCTCTTCGCAGGCGGTGGCAAAGCTGCCCGCGTAAGCACGCACATCGTTGCACTGCTGGTAGGACGCGACGTCCAGCTCAGGGGTGAGCACCCACAGGTCGGCCACGTTGGGGTGGGCCGCCGCCGCGGCGAAGCTCCTGGTGCTCGTGCGCGGATCGGAGACCATCGTGAACACGTTGGTGTCGATGTTGTAGAGGCAGGCGCCACCGTACACGTTGGTGAACGTGGTCGTGCTGCCCCCCCAATCGCGGGTGTAGTTGCCCACCAGCATGACCTCGGCCGACCAGGGTGAGAGGGCGGCCGCCTGAAGGTTCTCGTGGGTCACCCCGCAGCTCCCGGTCGCTCCCCAGGAACCGGTGTCCACCTTGGGCAACTCCAGCCAGTCCCACGACACCACGGGCGTGGTGCCCAGGTCATCCACGATCACCCGCGCCATGGCGCAGTCCTTGTTGGCCGCGCCGTCGCGCCCGTACACGAAGAACTCCAGCGCTCCGTCGGAGCCATCCCATGCGGCCAACGATTCATCCACCGGCGTGGGGCGCAGGTCGAACTCGCCGCCCGCGTACACCGTGGCCTCGTCGCAGCCGGCGGGGCCGCCGTCGAAGTCGAGAAAGTTCCAGGTGCTGCCCCCGTTCACGGTGAGCAGGATGCCGCCGATCGCATCCGGGGTTTCGTTCACATCCTCGTCGGGGCCCATCCAGACCAGCGCGAGGCTCTCGTCGAGCGCACGAATGTGGCGGGGGACGCCGATGGTGGAGGTCGTGACCAACTGCGCTTCTGCGAGGGTCGTGCCGGCGGAGAAGGCGTGGGCGGGCCAGTACAAGTCGAGTGTGTCCAGATCGAGGAACGGCGTGGCCACGTGGCTGTTGTGTTCGTCGAGGCACGCGCGGTAGCCGTACTCGCCGCCAGCCGGATCCTCGGCCAGAGCCGTGACTGAGTGCGCCGGCTTGAGCGGGGCGTGCAAAAACCCCGCCCCCGCGTACTCCCACGTCGCCCCGTTGTCCAAGCTCCGTACCACGCCCGCCTGGTGGTCGGGCCCCTTCGAGCCCTGGTCGCGGATCGTGGCCCAGATCACCGGGTCGGGGCCTTCGCCCTCGCCGCGGAAGCGCACCGCATGAATGCTCTGGGCGCTCGCGCGCCAGCCGCCCCAGAGGCAATCCACCTCGGCGCCCACCGGGTCGCTGCTCGTGGCCACCACCGTGGTGTCGGTGTGGGAGATGCCGAGGTCGCCGTGCGCGCCCCAGATGTGCCCATCCCACCCGATGGTGACGTCCTTGGTGGAGGTGCCCTGCGGCGTGCGCTGGGTGCTGGTGTTGATGTCCGGCCAGAAGTTGAACAGGACGTTCGCTTCGGCGTTGGCGACGGTGTCCGTGGGGTCGAAGATGGACTCGTACAGTTCGTCGTCGCCCCAGGGCTCATCAAGGCCGATCATCCACCACGCGTGGTTGCCGTTGATGCCCACCGCGATCTCCACCCCGCCGGCAAGCTCGTAGCTGTCCAGCCACTCGAAGTCGGGCATGGCGCCGGGGGCCGACCGGGCAGGAAACACGTTGGCCTTCCCCTCCAGCTCGGACTCGAGCCATGCGCCAGCGAGGTCGAGGTCGCCAAGGCGGCGGCCCTTCTCGTACCAGTCCTCTTCGGCGTACGTCGATTCCGCTGCGCCGGTCGCCTCGCTGTTCAACGGCTCGAACACCGGGGTTCCGGCGAAGAGCTCGTCGGCGAGCACGCGATAGGCGCGGTCCCAAGCATACTTGCTCCCGGGGCCCACCGGCGTGTTGGCGAAGAGGTACTCCGAATCTCCATCGAAGCTGACGCCGGTCAGCGCCCAGCCGGCCGCAACGTCGGCCAGCTCGGCGCCGGTCACGATGTCCTCGACCACGGACACGCTCAGACCGGAGCCCGTGTCGGTGATCAGGAGCTCGCCGACCGTGCCCGCCGTGTACTCGCACTCCCCGCCATCCACGAGGGGGCGCCCGCCGGAGTCCACCACGAGGACGCCGGTCTCGGTCGTCTCCTCGAGCACGTCGCGCCGCCACGTGTTCAACTCCAGGTCGCGCACGTCGGGGGCGCCATCGCCGAGCGTCACCTCCTGGCACGCGGCGCTGGCGCCGCCGCAGACCGCGCCCGAGGAGGGCAGCTCGCAGACATACAGGCTCGGCGCGCCGCCTACGCGGCCGCGGTAACCCACCACCAGGGCGGGGGTGCCACCGGGTAGCGTGTCGACCACGAGCAGGGAGCCCACGAGGTCCTGCGGCAGCGCATCGCCGGTGTGCGGCATGGCACAGGACTCGGTGCCATCCCAGATGGACACGCCGAGGTTGTCCGGGTCGGCGTTGGCGATGTAGATGGTGTTGTCGAGCAGTGGCGCGGTGCTGTGGGCCTGCAGCAAGGAGCCGCCGATCTGGTAGCTCGCAGCCGAACCGCAGTGCCCCGTGCGGGGATCGCCCATCACGTCGTCGGCGGTGGTGGCCGCGGCCCAGGCCTGGCCGGGCATCTGCTTCTGCGCCGAGGCCAGCATCTCCCACGAATCACCGCTGTCGGTGGTGCGCCAGAGGCCCCCGGCCTGACCCGCGTTCATGTCGCCCATCAACGCGTAGACCTCTCCCGAGCCGTCCTCCATCGGGAGGAGGTCGGTGACGCCTACCGTGCCGCCCATCACGAGGCTCTGGGTGCCCTCGCCGTTGGCGATCTCCCAGCCGGAGCCCATGAAGCGGGAGATGCCCCCCACATCGTCGCCAAAGTAGAGCACGCCGTTGTGATCGTCGCGCACGATGGACACGCTGTGGGCGCCTGCCGGCAGGCGCGTGTCCTTCCAGGTGACCGAGATGTCCGCGGGGGGAGCGAACTCGAGCTCCGCGTCCTGGACCGACAGCCAGTCGACATTCACCGAGCGCCCTGCCGGGCAGCTGATCTCCGCCTCCTTCAGCACCCGGGGCGGCGAGAAGTCGCCCGTGAAGTCGAGCATGTTCACCCCCGTTGCCGGGAGCGGCTTGGTGTACCACGTTGCGCCGGGCACGCCCGGAACGGACGTTCGGATTCGGAAGTTGCACGCACCGCCCGCGGTGGAGGTCACACGGACGGCGACGACCGTGCCGGTGTTCAGGTTCCGGTTGATGCCGACCCGCTTCGTCGCGGAGCTGGTCCCCACCAGCACCCCGTCGGCTCCGTGGCTGACCAGGCCCGTGTCGGACCACGCGCCTGCGGCGAAAGCAGACTCCGTGAAACCCACCAGCATCGCGCTTCGGCCGTTGCAGTTGTCATCGAACGCCGTGGTCTGGGTTTCGAGGCGCCCGGGACTCACCGCCGCGTTGTCGTCGTGGCAGTCCAACAGGGCAGGGCAGCCTGCGCCGCTGGTGGGGCTGCCGTAGCCATCACCGTCCACGTCGTACGTGCACGCTGCTCGAGCCGGACCGGCTGCGGCAATCAGGAGTGAGGCAAGGGCAAGCGGGAGGGCCCGCGAAGTTTGGGGGGGGGGTGAATTCGGACATGGACGCTCCTACGCGCGAGGGGTGGGTGCAGTAGGCCACGCATCTGCGGGCATGGCAATCGGATGCCCGCCGAATCCGGTGGATTTCTGAAGGATGCCCGCCCCCACCCCCGCGCCGCAACGCGCCCCTGCCCCTGTCGCCCCCACGCTGCCGGGATTCGCGCGTTGCCCCACCGCCCCTCTCGCCGTTCCAGCGGCGTTAGCTTCGAACCTGTGACGACGCCCCGACCCACCTCCGCCCCCCTCCGCTAGCGTGGACGCCGAGCTCCCCGAGGTGGGCATGGAGGACCGCGTGCGGGTCGATGTTCCCGACTGGCCCGGGGCCCTCTCCACGAGCGCCTCCGGCAGCGCGCTCCTCGCGCCCCCGCCCCCGGGAACGCCCTGGCGGTACGAGGATGCGCCCGTGGTGGACACCTTCGTGGCGCGCGAGGCGGTCGAAGCGCTCGCGGTGCTCCCCTGGGCCGAAGCCGGCGTGGGCGGTGCGGGCGTGAAGGTGGCGGTGTTCGACGTGCAGTGGTTCAACGCGGCGCTGGCGATGGAGGAGCTGGGCAGCCCGGTCACCCACGACTGCGAGACCCAGCGGAGCTGCGAGGCGCCGATGGACACGCTGCGGCCGCGGTTCACCTGGGAGGAAGGCAGCCACGGCGTGGCCTGCGCCGAGGTCATCCACGATCTCGCGCCCGAGGCGGAGCTTCACCTCGTGCGGGTGAACGGGCTCACCACGTTCGAGAACGCCGTGGAGTGGGCCATCCGCGAGCAGATCGACGTGGTGAGCATGTCGATGTCCTTCTTCAACAACTCCTTCCACGACGGCTCCGGCCCGCTCAACGACGCGGCGGCCCGCCTCGGCGAGAACGGCGTCCTGCTCGTGACCAGCGCGGGCAACTACGCGCAGGAGCACTGGTCGGGCGGCTGGGTCGACGCCGACCACGACGGCTTCATGGAGTTCGAGGGTGGCAGCGAGTACCTGCCGGTGTACCTCGGGGAGGGCGGCGGCTCGGCCTACGTGTCGTGGGATGAGTTCAGCCGCTGCGGCCGCAACGACCTCGATGTGGTGGCCGTGAACCGCGACGGCGAGATCATCGGCCGCGCCGAGGGCGTGCAGGAGGCCGACGCCGATTCCTGCTGGCCCGTGGAGCGCATCTCGATGTACGCCGACCACGAGGACTGGGCCTGGATCCGGGTGTTCCGGAAGCGGGGGGCCGGCAGCATGGAGGTGTCGGTGCTCAGCCGCGGGAGCCAGTTGTACGGCGCCAACGGCGGGAGCCTCGCCGACCCGGCCTCGAGCCTGGGCGCCTTCACCGTGGGGGCCGTTCGCGCCGATGGGTACGCCCACAACGGGCCCGAGTCCTTCAGCTCGCGCGGCCCGACACACTCCGGCCACCCCAAGCCCGACATCGCGGGGCCCGACGGCCTCTCCACGCTCACGTACGGCCCCACCGGGTTTTATGGCACCAGCGCCGCCACCCCCGCAGTGGCCGGCGCCATCGCCCTCGCGCTCGGCGAAGCGCCCGACAGCACCGCCCGGGAAGTCGCGGATCGGCTCGCCGGCAACGCGATGAGCGAGCGGTTCACGTGGCAGGCGGCCGACCCCGGCCTGGGCGCCGGAAGGGCGCGACTCTGGGAGGTCGACGCGGAGGCGCGGCGGCTTTGCGGCACCGAAGGGGGTGCCGCGATCGCCGCCCCCCTGCTATGGTGGGTTCGTTCTCGTCGGAGCCGTGCTTGGTCGCGCTGAGTCTACTGTCCCTGCTGGCATGCCACGTGTTCGAATCGGCCGAGGTCAACTGCACCTCCGACGAGCCGTGCGCCAAGCGGGGCGGCAAGGACACGGCAGACACCGACACCGGCGATACCGGTGAGGAGCCGGGCGTGCCCATCGTGGGCTGGGTCACCTCGATGACCGGCGCGGAGCGGGGCATCGTGCGGGCCTTCTCCCCCGCGGATGGCGCGATCGTGGCCGAGTGGAAGGACCTCGGGGTCTACGTCGGCGCGCCCTGGTTCAACCCCGTCACCGGCAACGGCATCCTCGTGGGCGTGGAGGCCATCCACCTCCTGCACGCGGGCGGCAACGCCGAGCAGACGGAAGGCGGCACCGGCACCGATCGTTTCGATGTGAGCCACCTTGGCGACAAGATGGTGGTGGCCCTCAGCGGCGGCGTCGTTTCGGTGGATGAGGAGGCGCGCCAGCCGGAAGAGCTCGTGCCCTACGGCACCCTCGGCGACATCGCCTACCTCGGCGGAAACTCGCGGGTGGTCTTCTTCACCGACCTCGGCGATGGCGGGCCCGACCTTTGGATGATCGAAGGCGACTCCGAGGCGCAGCTCGTGCAGGCCGACTACGACACGAGCGCCACCCGGGGCTCGAACGTGTTCGTGGGCCCCGAGGACAGGCCCTACGCCTGCAGCATGACGGGCGGCGTGTACAGCGTGGATGACCTCATCGCCGGCAAGGTGCGCGCCGTGGCCACGCTCGAGGGCGGCCTCACCGACATCAACAGCTGCGCGTGGGATCCGGGCGATGGCTCCTGGCTCATGTACTCGCCCACCGAGGGCGTGTACCGGGTGAGCGCCGCCGGGGTCACCGCCCAGGTGCACGAGCTATCCGCCGGCTACACCTACGACCGCGTTTACTGGTACGGCGACTGAATGCGCGCGACGTCGTTCGTACTCCTGCTGCTTCTCCCCGGCTGTGATGGGTGTACCCCCGACGAGAGCCTGCCCGAACGGGTGAAGGCCGTTTCGGCGGATGCCACCGGCCTGTGGGTGGGGGATGGTTCGGCCGTGGGCGCCGTGCGGGTGCCCGCGTTCGCCACCAACGCGGTGGGCGCGGCGGTGGCGAGCGGCGATATCGCGTTCGTCTCCACCGGCGTGCTCACGGCCGAAACCGCCACGCCGGATGCCTTCGGGTGGGCCTGGGCCGAGGTCACCGCCCCCACGCCGGGCGCCTGGTCGGTGGATGGCAGCGGCGGCGCAGGCGTCGCCTCGGGCACGGCCTTCATCAACCTGAAGCCCGATGTGCACGTGGCCTTCCCGGCCTGGCTCACCACGGGCGCGGGCAGCCCCCTCGCCGAAGCCGGCGCGGGCCTCACCGTCACGCGCGACAACGAGGTGTGGTGGACCGCCATGGAGGGCGGCCCCGCGATCCGCGTGGCGGCCCTCGGCAGCACCGTTCGCGGCATGAAGTCGGCCCACCTCGATGGAGATGGCGTGGCCGACCTCGTGGTGTGGAGCGCCGAAGAGGCCGTGCTCCTGCGCGGGCGCAGCGAAGGCGGCCTCGGCTTCCTCGCCGGGTGGGAGAGCACCGCCGGCGAAGTGGTGGATGTGGTGGCCCAGCCGCTCGACGACAACAGCAGCGTGGATGTGGTGATGCTCCTCGGCGATGCCGACAGCTCCACGCTCGTGTGGGTCGAGAACGACGGCGACAGCAACTTCGAGCCCACCGCCGTGCTCGACACCGACTTCGGCGCCTATGCCATCAGCGCGGAGGATGCCGATGAGGACGGCACCGCCGAGGTCTCCATGCTCACGGGGGATGGCATCCTGCGGCGCTTCCAGCTGCGGGATGGCGACTGGCAGGCGGCCTCGAAGGCGGATGCGCCGCTCGGGGTGGCCGAGGATGCCCAGATGATCGGCAACTTCGACGGCGATGGCGACCTCGTGCCCGACATCCTCGTGTGGGGCGCGGGCGCGGATGGGGCCGGCTACTCCGCGCAGCTCGTGAGCCAGCTCAACGCCGTGGAGCTGATCTACGGCCTGACCGGCACCATCGAGCCGCTCGAATCGCTGGCGGTGGCGGTGTCCGACGCCGACGGGGATGGCCTGACCGACGTTTTCATGTCCGCCAAGAGGCGCCTCTACCGTGCGGAATACTCCCGCACGAGCGGCACCTTCGTGCTCGACACGCTCAGCGGCGTGCCGGACGCCTCCCGCATCGCGGTGGCCGACGTGAGCGGCGACAGCTTCCCCGACGTGATCCTCTCCGGCACCGGCGCGGTGGCCATGGTGGGCACCACGGTGGTCGACGATCCCGACACCGAAGACGACGAGACCGTGTCGTGGATGGTGGCCACCCCGTGGACCGGCCTGTTCGACCTCGGGCTCGGCACCGACCCGTGGGTGGGCGACTTCAACGACGATGCCATCGTGGATGTCGTGTCCTTCGTGAACACCGGCAGCCCCGCGATCCAGGCGTTCTACGGCTCGGCGGCCGATGGCGCCACCAGCGAAACCTTGCGGGCGGCCCGCGCGTTTGCGCTCGAGGTCACCGATGTGCCGCTCGACCTCGCGGTGTGCGGCAGCGAGGTGTGGGCGCTCTACGAGAGCACCGAGGGCACCGTGGCCCAGCACTTCTCGCTCGATGGTTTCGGCGGCCTCACCGAGGTCGGCAGTACCGTGGTGAGCGGCTCGATGATCGCCTGCGGCGCCTTCGGCAGCAACGTGGCGGTGATCACCGACGGCGCCGGCGAGTTCACGTGGATTTCCGAATCGGGCGTGGCGCGCGGCGAAACCGGCGAAGCCGTAGGCGACATCGCGGCGATCGACGTGGATGGCAACGGCGAGGACGACCTCCTGACCTGCCCCGGCACCTGCACCCTCGCGGTGGGCGACTTCGACGGCGATGGCCTCGGCGACAGCGTGTGGAGCGATGGCGCCCAGACGATCGCCACTGTGGCCGGCGTGGAGGCGGCGCTCGGCTTCGGCGGGCAGGTGTCCTCGGGCGATGCCGACGGCGATGGCACCCCCGACATGCTCGTGCAGAGCGGCGGCGTGCTGGCGGCGTGGCGCGGCCTCGGCGGCGAGCCCGGCGTGCCCTTCGTGTCGGGCATGGCGCGGGACACCCGCGGCCGCGGCTTTGTGGGCGATCTCGATGGCAACGGCGTTCCCGACGCCTTCTGGCTCGGCGATGAACGCGACACCACGGACAGCGTGGACTGGACCGGCACCCTGCTGTACGCCGCGGCTCCTGATCCCGCCTCGGAGTAGAGAAGATGCGCGTATTCGTCACCGGCGCGACCGGTCAGATCGGGCTGCCGCTCGTGCAGGCGCTGGTGAAGAACGGCCATGCGGTAACGGCGCTGGTCCGCAGCGAGTCGGCCGCGGCGGAGGTGCGCGCGGCGGGCGCCACGCTGCTGGTGGGCCACCTGGAAGACGCCGACGCCATCGAGCGGGGCGTGGCCGGAGCCGAGCTGGTGATGCACCTCGCGGGCGGCCAGCGCGGCCCGGGTCGGGTGGATGCCGACCGGCTCAACCGCGGCGGCACCGAGGCCATCGCGGCGGCGGCCGGGCGGCATGCCGCACGACTCCACGGCTTCGTGTACGCCAGCAGCTGCGCCGTGTACGGCGACCGCAGCGGCCTCTGGCTGGGCGAGGACTACGCGCCCGCCCCCCAGACCGACTACGGCCGCAGCAAGGTGGCCGCCGAGTCGCTCCTCGGCGAGGTGGCGGCGCGCACGGGCCTGAAGCTCCACGTCGTGCGGATCGCCGCGGTGTACGGCCCGGGCCTCCGCTTCATGCAGGTGGATCGCATCCGCGCCGGCAAGGCCTGGCTCCCGGGCGAGGGCCGCAACCTCGTGCCGGTGGTGCACGTGGAGGACTGTGCGGCCGCGCTGGTGGCCATCGGCGAGCGAGGGGGCCCCGGCACGTGGCACATCAGCGGCCCGAGCACACCCACCCTGCGTGAGTTCTACGGAGCGGTGGCGAAGGCGGTCGGCGGGCAGCCGGTGCGGTTCTGGAGCACCTGGGTGCCCAGCGTGTTCCAGTTCGGCGCCGCGCGCCAGAACGAGATCCTGATGAGCCGGCTGGGCCGGAAGCCCCGGTTCACGACCGACAACCTGCGGCTGTTCACCGCCAGCTCGCGGCTGCGCACCGATCGCCTCGACAAGGAGCTGGAGTTCACCTGGCGCTGGCCCGACTACCGCGAAGGCGTGGCGGCGGCCTGCAAGGGTTGACCCGCGGCGAGGGGCTTGACGATCGGGGGGGCAGCGGCCTATAGGGCAGGGTCGGAGTCCAACCATGACCCTCCCCTTCGTCCTCTCGCTGCTCGTGGGCTGCGATCCGCATGACGCCACCGTGTCGGGGGACTTCGCGATGTACTTCGCGCAAGCTACCTCTTCGAACATCCTGCGCGTGAAGCAGGACTACGATCCGGTCTCGTGCGACTACGCGCTCACCGACCCGCTCGATGAAGCGCTCGACGACATGGACGAGGGCGATTTCCTGTCCAACCTCTTCGAGGAAGACGATTGCTGGGCCGACCACGTGGCGGCCGAGGAGCAGTTCCAGGCCGACTACAACCTGAAGCCGATCGACTGCCGAACCTTCGATGGCGCGCCCTACAACGGCAACGCCGTGCGCATCCGCGACTCGCTCGTCCCCGGCTGGGAAGAGCAGTACGAAGACTTCTGCTGCGCCGAAGCGCACGATGAGGATGCCGACAACGACCCCGACGGCAACATCTTCACCACCGACGACTGCACCGTTCGCCGCGGCCGCTACTCCACCTTCCCCACCGAGAAGGCGTTCTACCTGCACACCGGCAGCCTCGACGGCTACCGGCAGGAGGCGGTGCTCACCGCCGAGGGCGATCTTCAGCTCACCGTGCACGTGACCACCCAGTTCGGCGACATGCGCTTCGGCTGGGTCATCGACCCCGACTTCTCCCCCACCGAGTGCGTGGAAGACGAGAACGGCAAGGCGGTGGAGCAGAGCCTGTTCGAGGATGGCAACTGGATCGATGGCTGGTCGCAGAACGACCCCGACGGCATGACGGTGTACTACCTCAACGCCGGCGCGGTGCAGGCCAACCCGAACAAGGTGGATGATTACTGGTACTTCCACCGCACCTGGTCGGCGGGCGCGGGCTTCTCGCGCTTCGGCGATGAAGACGCCTACATGTTCTCCACCGACTACATCGACTACGCGCTCGATGATGCCGGCAACTACTCCGTGAACCCGATGTGGGTCGGTACCGACGACGACGGCAAGGTCGTGAGCGGCTACGGCAACTACGGCACCGAGCAGTACCCCGAGCTCAACTGCGGCGATGGCGACAGCTGCTCCCGCTACGACGACTACGCCGACTTCTACCAGGGCATGGCCGACAACTTCAACAACGGCGGCGTGACCCGCGATGATGAAGAGGTGATCGCCGTGGATCGTGAGCTCGAGGAGCTCGCGGGCCTCCCGCACGATGACTTCCCCTTCAACGTGAAGGTCGAAGACAACAGCTGGCGGCACACCGAAGAAGGCGCCGGCACGGATGCCTCGGGCTTCGATGGCTGGGTGAGCGCCAACCCGAACTGGGTGCGCTTCAACTGGTCGCGTGAGGACCTCGCGGCCATCACCACCGGCACGCTCAGCAAGCCCCTGAAGGGCGACTTCCAGCTCTACATGTACAGCTCCGACAACACGGGCTCCGTGTGGTTCTACCGCGGTGAATTCGAGATCACCAAGGTGGCGGAAGATGTCTGGGGCTACGACGAGCTCGAGGACATCAAGCGCGCCGAGAACGACACGCCGGAGTGCGGCGAGTAGTCCGGGCGGGGCCTCCGGGCCCCCTCAGCGGATGCGTCGACTGATCGCCTTGAAAAGCGGTCCTTCGGCGCGCCCGAGCCAGCCGAAGAGCAGCGACTCGCTGGGCATCACGGTGGCCCCGGCCTGGCGGAGGAGCTCGATGCCCTCGCGCCAGTCGTCGTTGCGGCGGGAGCAGCAGGCGTCGGGCACCACGACTACGGGAAAGCCGCGGGCGAGCAGGCCGAGGCCGGTGTGGGCGACGCAGATGTGCGCTTCCATCCCGCACAGCACCACCGTGCGGCCGGGGGTGAGCCGGGCCTCGAAGCCCGGCTCGTCGGTGGCCGCGAACGCGAGCTTCACGAAGGGGTCGGTCGCGCCGAGCTGGGCCACAGTGGGGCCGAGGCCCTGGGGGTACTGCTCGGTGAAGACGACCGGCACGCCCAGCTCGCGCGCGGCGAAGGTGAGGTTGTCGGCGGCGCGGAGGGTTCGCGCGAGCGGGGCGTCGGGCATCGCGCCTGCCAGCTTCTCCTGCAGGTCGATCACCACGAGCTGGGTTGTGTGCGGGTCGAGGGCCATGCGGCCATGTAGCGCGTCGAGCGCCCACGCTTCTTGATATGCGCCCGCCGTGCGCCGCTCCGCTCCCGCCCTGGTCTGCCTCGCGCTGCTCCTCGGCGCGTGCTCGGGCGAGCCCGACCTCGGCGTGTACACCTCGGGCAGGAACGCGGTGGTGCGCGGCGCGGCCAGCGGGCCGGTGCAGGTGTGGTCGCCTTCGGCGGGCACGCTCTCGAGGGTGCCCACGGAGGGCCCGCGCGGGAGCTCGCTCCTCGGCGAGGCCGGCCCCTTGTGGAAGACCACGCGCGAGCTGCCCGTGGTGGAGAAGGGCGGGCCGATCCCGGCGCCGCTGGTGGAGCGGGCGGGCTTCCGGTTCCGCGAAATCCTCGGCACCCGCGGCACCACCGAGATCGACCCCGTGCGGAGCGCAGGCGTATCGGTGCGGAGCGTGGTGAAGGTGCGTCGGGAACTGGCGCCGCCGGTGTACCTCGCCACCGCCACGGCGGGCGCGCACGGCATCCCCGGCCCGAGCGGCCGGTCGCCCGTCTCCTCCCCCGCGGATTGTGTGGCGGCGATCGCCGTGCTCGACCACGACGCCGAGAAGACCCTCTCCACCCTCCCGCTGCCCGGCGCGGCCGAAACCTGCGCCGTGCCCACGCTCACCGCCCCGGTCGACCTCGATGGCGATGGCACGCTCGACATCCTCGCCTACGGGCAGAGCGAGTCGAAGGGCTTTCGCGCCTGGTTCGCGATCGCGGCCGACGGCACCCTGAAGCCAGGCCCCACCTCGGTGTGGACGGACATCCCATGATCGCGCTCGATGGTGTCTCCCTCTCCCTGGGCGATCTGGTGGCCGTGGCCCGCAACGGCGGGGCCGCCTCGCTCGCGCCCGCAGCGCGCGCCGCCATGGAACGCAGCTACGGCTGGGTGCAGGCCACCCAGAACGGCGATGCCCCCATCTACGGCATCAATACCGGCTTCGGCTCGCTCGCGCGGGTGCGCATCGCCCCGGCCGACACGAGCCAGCTCTCCCGCAACCTCATCCGTAGCCACGCGGCGGGCGTGGGCGCCGCCTGCCCGCCCGACATCGTCCGCGCGATGATGCTCCTGCGCGCCAACGCGCTCGCGCGCGGGGCCTCGGGCTGCCGCCCGCTCCTCGTAGAAACGTTGTGCGCCATGCTGGCCGCTGGCGTGGTGCCGCGCATCCCGCGGCAGGGCTCCTGCGGCTCCTCGGGCGATCTCGCGCCCCTCTCCCATCTGGCCCTCGTGGTCTTCGGCGAAGGCGGCGAGGTGCTCGCCGAGGGCGGCACCCTCGCCGGGCTCGAGGCCATGGCCCGCGCCGGCATCGCCACGCTCTCCCCGCAGGCGAAGGATGGCCTGGCGATGACCAACGGGGCGCAGCTCACCACCGCGATCGCCGCGCTGGCCCTGCACGATGCACTCATCCTCGTGCGCACCGCCGAGCGCGCGGCGGCCATGAGCATCGAGGCGCTGCTCGGCGTCACCCGGGCCTTCCACCCGGCGGTCCACGCCCTGCGCCCCCACCCGGGCGCCATCGAAACGGCGGCGGAGCTGCGTCGCCACCTGCGGGGGAGCACGCTGGTGGACTCCATGCCCGACAAGGTGCAGGACGCCTACTCGCTGCGCTGCGCCCCCGTGGTGCTCGGCGCCACGCGCGATGTGCTGCGGTACGGCCGCGCGGTGGTGGAGACCGAGCTCAACAGCGTGACGGACAACCCGGTCATGCTCATGGATGAGCTGGTGGAGAACCACGCCTTCTCGGCGGGGCTCTTCCACGGCGAGCCCGTAGGCATCGCGGCCGACGCGATGAAGATCGGCGTGGCCGAGCTCGCCTCCCTCTCCGAGCGCCGCCTCTACCGGCTCACCACCGGCTCGCTCAGCGCGCGCCTCCCCCCCGCGCTCGCCGGCGCGGACCGCCCCGGCCTCGGCATGCTCGTGCCCCAGACCACGGCGGCCGCGCTCGTGTCGGAGAACAAGGCGCTCGCCTGGCCGATGAGCGTAGACAGCATCCCCACCTGCGAGGACCAGGAGGACCACGTGGCCATGTCCACGACGGCCGCCTGGCGCTTCTGGGAGGTGGTGCAGAACAGCCGCCGCGTGGTGGCGGTGGAGCTCCTGTGCGCGGCCCGGGCGCTCCGCCTGCGGCTGGAGGAGAGCCCCACGGCCCGGCTGGGAGAGGGCGCCGAGGAGGTGCTCCCGCTGCTCGAATCGCTGGCCGCCGACAGCGAGGTGGCCTCCGATGCGATCGAGGCCATCGCCGCCCGCGTGGCGCTGGGGGACTTCGCATGAGCCCGATCCTCCTCGACGGTCGGTCCCTCACGTGCTCGCAGGTCGCGGCCATCGCGGCGGGCGCGCCGATCGTGCTGGCCGCGTCGGCGCGGGCGCGGATGGAGGTGTCGGCGGCGGCCTACCCGGCGCAGCCGAGCGTGCTCGAAACGCGGCGGCGGTTCCTCGTGGGCGAGGGCGGCGCCACGGGGGGCGACCTCGTGCGCAGCTTCGTGCTCGGCCACTGCGCGGGCGTGGGCGAACCGCTGCCCACAGCCTCGGTGCGCGCGCTCATCGCCTGCCGGGCCAACGTGCTCGCCTCGGGCCACTCGGGCGTGCGGCCGGAGCTGGTGGAGGCCATGGCGCGGATGCTGGCGGCGGGGGTGACCCCCGTGGTGCCCTCGCAGGGCTCGGTGGGCGCGGCGGGCGACCTCGCGCCGCTCGCGCACGTGGCGCGCGTGCTCTTCGGGTTCGGCGGCGAGGCGGAGCTGCCCGGCGGCGGGCGTGGGCGCTCGCCGCTCCCCCCCTTCGTGCCCACCGCCAAGGAAGCGCTGGCCACGATCAACGGCGCCACCCTCACGAGCGCGCTGTCCGCGCTCGCCGTGCACCGCTCGCACCGCGTGCTCGATGCCGCGCTCGATGCCTGCGCGATGACGCTCGCCGTCTCGCACGCCGACGTCGGGCTCCTGAGCGAGAACCTGCTCCGCGCGCGCGGGCACGCCGGCGGCCTCCAGGCGGCCGAACGCATGCGGCGCCGCCTCGGCACGCCGGGCCTCGGCGCCCGCTTCCCCGACGCCTTCTCGCTGCGCGCGGCGCCCGCCGTGCTCGGCACCGCGCTCGATGCCCTCGCCTGGATCGAAGGCACCGTCACCACCGAGCTGAACGGGGCCTGCGACAACCCGCTCTGGTTCGAAGGCGAAGGCACCGTGGAGGGCGGCAACTTCCACGGCGCGCCCGTGGCCCTCGCGATGGACACGCTGCGCATCGCGCTCACCCAGGTGGCCACCCAGAGCGAACGCCGCACCTTCCGGCTCACCTCGGCCTCCCTCTCGCGGGACCTGCCGAGCTTCCTCGTGGCCGGCACCGGGCTCAACAGCGGCTTCATGCTCGCGCAGTACACGGCGGCGTCGCTCGCCAGCGAGTGCAAGGGCCTCTCCCACCCGGCCAGCGTGGACAGCATCCCCACCGTGCAGCACCACGAGGACCACGTGAGCATGGGGCCGATCGCGGCGCGGCTCACGCTGCGGGTGCTCGAGTGCGTGGCGGACATCGTGGGCATCGAGGTGCTCCTCGCCGCCCAGGCGCTCGACTGGCGGGTGGGCGGCCAGCGCCTCGTGGAGGGCGAGCTGGTGAGCGGCCCCCCCGAAGCCTTTGCGCCGGAGCTCATGGCGCTCCACGCCCGCGTTCGCGAGGTGGTGCCCTTCTGGCACGACGACCAGATCATGCACCCCGCGCTGCGCGCCATCGGGCAGCTCGTGCGCGAGGGCTTGGCCGAGCGCTCGCCGGTGCCGTGGTAGCTGCGTCGGCGCGCGGGTGGGCGTGGCCCCGCCCGGCGTGCGCCGGCCTCGGGCTGGCCGTGCTCCTCCCCCTAGCCGGCTGCCCCGCGCCCGACACCGAGTCGGGCTGCGTGGAGTCCACGGCGCTCTTCGGCGCGCCCACGGAGGCTACGGGCCTCGACGCCGAAGCCTGCGCCCCGACCTGCGCGTCGTGCGGCGAGGCGCCCTGGGTGCAGCCCACCTACACGGCGGAGGACCTCGCGGCGTGGCGGGCGTGGTCGCTCCAGGACCCGCCGGCCGTGCTCGCCTCGGACCCCTACGCGGAGGCGGCCCCGGCCCCGCCCGGCCCCGCCGCCGTGTGCGCCATGCTCCCCGCGGGAGCGGAGTACCGGCTCGTCAACCAGCCCTCCTCCGCCGAGGCCCTCGCGGCCGGCGCGGCCGTCACCCACTTCGGCACCTGCGGCCTTTGCTCCTCGCTCGCCGACCTCGCGGTGTACGCCGAGCACCCCGATCTCACCGAGCCCGTGCGGGCCTGCGGCATGGCCAACCTCGATGGGGACATTGCCGCGCTCACCGCCTGCATCGCCGCCATCGGGTTCACCGAGCCCTGCGCCTCGATCTGGGCGTGGAACACGACGCACACCCGCGACGCCTGCATGGGGGTGTGCCTCGAATACTACGACGCCCCCTACAACGAGCCCGACGGCAGCCTGAACCCCTGCCTGCAATGCGACGAGGACGAGAGCGGCGCCATCTTCCAGGCCGTGGCTGGGCGCACCCGACGCAACACCGGCCTCGCCTCCTCGATGTGCCGCCCCTGCTCGGAGGTGCGTCCGCTCGTGCACGCCTACGGAGCGCCGGGCGGGGGCTGAGCGGCCGGGGCGATTCCACCGCCAAAAATGCATGGGGGACGACGGGTTTCCCCGCCGCCCCACCTTGCGCCTGCCTACGGCAGTTCGTCGTGGCTACCGTTCGGGTGGTCGTCGCCGGCCCAGGGGTCGCCGAGGAAGGGGAAGCTGTCGAGGTAGGCGAGCCCCGTGGAGTCCACGCCGTCCGTGACCGCGGCACCTTCACCGGAGTCCGCGAGGAGGCCGCAAACGGCCTGGAGCGCGGTGTCGGTGACGTCGTCGTCCACGTTGCGCCCGTCGGGCCACTGGCCGAAACCATCGCCCGCGAGGTTGATGCGCAGCGCCTCGAAGGCACCGAACGATTTGGCCTCGCCGGGGATGCTGCCGCCGAGCGCGAACCCGCTGGGGAGCGTGCCGAGGCTGGGGTGACCGGTGAGGAACGCGAGGATCAGGTCCTCACGGCCGCCGATGCCCAGACCGGCGTCGTAGCTGGACGGACACGTGGTGCCGAGCACCGCGTTCATGTACGCGCCGAGGAGCGAGGTCTGCACGTAGGCGAGGAACTGGATGTCGTCGCGCGGGTGGCTCGAGGAGAAGACGTCCTTATCGACGGCGGGGATCACCACCTCGTTCACCAGCGGGTTGCCGAGGCGGTTCACCTGCACCCAGCCGCCGCGGTCGGCGGTGTCGACCCCGTTGGCCCGACGCACGGTGACGGCCTTGCGCGAGGTGGTGGACCAGGCCGAGATCACTTCGTTCTGGTCAGCCGAGCTGGGCGCGAGTCCATCCTTGGTGAGCGACTCGATCGGGACCTCGATCGCGATGGTGTGCACGTTGTAGCCGAGCAGGGTGTTCTGGTTGTCGGTGCCGTCGAGCCCGGCGAGGTTCAACAGGTCGAAGGTGCGCTCGAGGTCCACGTAGAAGCCGTCCTGACGGGGACCGGCGAAGAAGCGGTAATCGCCCGAGCTCTCGATGTACGCGCTGGTGATGCTGCCCGGCGTGGAGCTCTCGGGGTCGTAGCCCGACGAGCCGCTCTGCGTGCCCACGTTGATGGGCGCCACTTCGCCGGAGGCGAGGATGCTCGAAGCCACGCCGTCGTCCACGCGGGTGACGGTGTAGGTCTGCTGCTGGTACACGTTGGAGCGGGTGCCCACGTCGCCGATGTTGTAGATGAACGTGTCGTACCCGAAGGCATCCGCGGTGTACGTGGTGGCGAACTGCACCTGGAAGGAGATGTCCTCCTCGCCATCGCCTTCGTTGTCCACGTTGATGGCGTAGAGCACGCGATCATCGAAGCGATGGAAGTTGGGCCCGCCGCCCGGGAGCTCCATCGGGTTCACGTTCATGATCATCACCACCTTGGAGCTGTCCTCCGGGCTGATGAACATGTAGAAGTCGGAGATGTCCGCCGAGGCATCGAGCGCGATGGCGGGAGCCTCGCGGTGCGACGAGGCGAGGGCGAAGGAGGAGAAGCCGGTGAGGGCAAGGGTCGTGAGCATGGGACCTCGGGGACTTAGAAGGTGAGGAGGTAGATGTCGCTGCCGACGAGGCTGGACTCATCGGCGACGAAGGTCTGGGAACCGGCGGACGTGACGCCGGCGGGGAGATCGAGGGCATCGAGCGTGTCGTAGAGCTCGGTGCCGCTGCCATCGAGGTGGTAGGCGGAGAGCCCGGCGGCGCCGACGGTCGTGTAGAACAGGCGGTCGTCCGTTTCATCCACGGCGAGGCCGCCGGGGAAGGAAACGTCGAAGGCCGAGTCCAGCTCGGTGCTGGCCCAGGAGCCGGTGTCGAACTCCCAGAGCGCGGCCTTGCCGCCACCCGACCCGAGGGAGTCGAGCACGAACAGGGCGCTGCCATCGCTCAGCACCGCGAGCTGCGTGGGATCGGCCAGCCCGCTGCCCGTGAGCTCGGCCGTGGGCGCGCCGCCGCCGGTGCCGAGGCTGAAGATGGCGGGCTCGCCCGCCGCCGTGAAGCCGCTCACCCAGAGGGTGCTGCCGCTGGGGTCGGCGAGCACATCGCCGGGACGATCGATGGTGTCGTCGAGCGTGGTGAGGGCGCCGCCGCCCACCGCGAGCGAGAAGATCGACCCGTTGATGGAGGAGTCCGAGGAGGCCGCGGCCGCATCGGAGATGTACAGCGTGCTGCCGTCGGTGCTGAGGCCCAGGCCCGTGGGGAGCACGAGCGGATCGCCCGAGTAGAGCGTGGCGACCGCGCCGGAGCCGAGGTCCACCGCCATCACCGCGGCCTCCCCGCTGCCATCGAGCCCCACCACGTAGAGCGTGGTGCCCGAAACCGCGAGGTCCGTGGCATCGGTGAGGTCGGGCAGGGCGCCGAAGCCCCAGGCGTCGAACACCGGGTCGACCGGCTCCTCGCCGGTGTCGCCGGTGTCGCCCGTGTCGGCCGTGTCGGCGGTGTCGGCGGTGTCGGCGGTGTCGGTGTCCGCGTCCGTGTCGGTGTCCGTGTCGGTGTCGGTATCCGTGTCGGTATCCGAGTCGGTGTCGGTATCCGTGTCGGTGTCCGTGTCCGCATCGGCCGCGGTGTCCGAAGTGTCCTTCGGCTCCTCCTGCGGGCAGCCGAGCAAGGTGAGTGTCAAGAATGGAACCATGCTGTCTCCTGGGGGAAGGTCGGCCGGGGGCCAACCGCGTACAGTCGGGAGTACGTGATGACGCAGCTACCGGACACCCTCCCGAAAGAAAGTTGCGCTTCCGCCTTCCCACTCGTGCCGGATACACCCGCGCATGATCTTCGATCGACGACTGCTGCTGGTGGGGGGAGGCGGCGTGCTGCTGGGCGCCGCCGCCATGGCGCTGATGAGCGCTCGCCAGAACCCGGGGCCCGGCGTGACCGCGCGCGACCCCGTGGCCGATCCCTTCATTCCCGCCGCACCGGGCGGCCCGAACGCCATCGGTCAGCTCGCGGTGGAGGGCGGCGGTGAGCCCCGCGTGCCGCGGGTCGAAACGGCGGCGAACGCACCGCGGCGCCTCGTCGTCCCGTTTGCGGTCGGCCCCGGCGTGGCCACCCCCGCCGAAGGCTGGACCTGCGTGCATGCCGTGGGCGCCTGGGCGGTGGGGCAGATCGATGCGGGGCGTACGGAAACGGATGCGAGCGCGGACCCCGCGGTTGCCGCCGCCTGTGGCGGCAGCGGTAGCGGTCCCGCCACGGGAAAGCTGCGCCTGGCAACCCGCTCCGTGCCTGGCGCCCCCGCCGGCGAGCTCACGCAGCGCTGCGAGGTGACCTTGAAGTACCAGTACGCGGGCCCTGGCGGGGTGGAGGCCCGGCCCGAGCTGCGGAGCGAGGCCTCCGCCGCCGAATCGCCCTGCGCGGACGCCCTCGCGGGCCTGGAGGCGGAGTTCCGGGCGCGCGTGGCGACCGCCCCGTGATGCTCGCGCTGCTGCTCTTCGGCTGCGCCCCGCCGGCCCCCGCGCCCGCCTTCGGCCCCTGCACCCTCGTGGAGGCCCCGGCCGCCGGACCGCTCGCCGCGGAACGCGCCGCCACGCAGGAGCCCATTGCGCTCGCGCGCCTCTTCATCAAGGAGGCGCGCCTCACCAGCGATGCGGGGTTCTACACCCTCGCTGAAGCCGCCCTCGACTGCCACCTGCAGACCGCCCCCACCGACCGCGAAGCGATCCGCCTCCGCGACCACGTGCAGGTCCAGTTCCACCGCTTCGTCGAGGTGGAGGCCGACGCCAAGCGGCTCACCGGCGCGGGGGCCACCTGGTTGGACTGGGCGCTGCTCGGCGATGCCCAGATGGAGCAGGGCAAGCTCGACGAGGCGGCGGCGTCCTACCAGACCGCGATGGACCTCCGCCCGGGCCTCGAGATGTACGACCGGGTGGCCTGGCTGCGCTGGCTCTGGGGCGATGTGGAGGGGGCGCTGGCGCTGCAGCGTGATGCCGTTGCGGCCGGCTCGCCGCGCGACCCGGAGCCGCTCGCGTGGGTGCTCACCCGCCTCGGTTGGCTCAACGCCCTCGGGGGTCGGCCCAGCCCCGAGCTCGATGCCGCGCTCGCGCTGCTCCCCGACTACCGGCCTGCCCACTTCCACCGCGGTCGGGTTCGGCTCGCCGGCGCCGACCCCGCCTCGGCCGCCGAGGACCTTCGCGCCGCGGGGGCCACGGTAGAGGCGGTCTGGGCGCTCTCCGAGATCGATGCCACCGCCTCTGTAGAGGCGGTCCGTTCGCAGGACCCGCGCGGCTACGCCATGTGGCTCACGCCGCGGGACCCGAAGGAGGCGCTCGCCATCCTCGAGGAGGAGTGGAGGGTACGACAGGACGCCACCACGCGGATGGCCCGGGCCTGGGCCGCCTGGCACGCGCACGACCCCTCGCTCGACGCGGCGGCCGAGGCCCGGACCGCTCTGGCCACCGGGATCGTGGAGCCGCGCGTGCTGCGGATGGGCGGCCAGGTGCTCGCCGATCCGGCCCTCGTGGCGCGCGCGCTGGCCATGGGGCCCGGCCTCCTGCCCTCGGAGCGTGTGCCGTGATCCTGTGGACGGTCCCGCTCGCCCTCGCCCACCGCCCCGGCCTCTCCTACGCCCGCATCGCCGATGATGAGCTGGAGATCACGGTGGCCGCGCCCGAGCTCGCCTCCGTGGTGCGGCCTGGCGAGGACCTCCAGCTTTCCCGCCTCCTCATCGCCGACGCGGTCCTGAGGGACACCACGCTCGTGGTGGCGGGCACGCCGTGCGCGTACGGCGACCCGACGGTGGCGCCCGTGGAGGGCGATGGCATCGCGCTGACCGTGCCCACGGAGTGCCCCGCCGGCCCGCGGCTGTACACCGCCGGCTTCCTCGCCCGCATGGAGCCGGGGCACCGCCACTACGTGGAGGCGGAGGGGAAGCCGGTGGCGGTGCTCGACCAGTCCTCGGCCAGCGTGGAGGTGAGCGGCACTGCGCACGCGAGCGAGGTGGCCTTGCGCTTCGGCAAGCTGGGCGTGGAGCACATCTGGACCGGCTACGACCATCTGCTCTTCCTGTTCGCGCTCCTCCTCGCCGCTCGTTCGCTCCGCGCGATGCTGCTCATCGTGACGGGCTTCACCCTGGCCCACTCCATCACGCTCTCGGCCGCGGCCCTTGGCTGGGTGCATCTGCCGCCCGCGTGGGTGGAGCTGGCCATCGCGGCCAGCATCGTGATCGTGGGCGTGGAGAACTTCTGGCGGCCCACCCTGCGCCGCCGGGCCGCGATGACCTTCGCCCTCGGGCTGGTGCACGGCTTCGGGTTCGCCTCGATGCTGGTCGACCTGGGGCTCCCCCGCGCGCAGCTGGTCACCGCGCTCGTGTGCTTCAACGGCGGGGTGGAGCTGGGGCAGGGCGCCGTCGTGGTGGTGTTGCTCCCGCTGCTGCTGCGCCTCCGGGCGTGGCCGAACTGGGAGCGGCGCGCCGTGCCGGCCCTCAGCGCGTTGGTGGCCCTGACCGGCGCGGTGTGGTTCTTAGAACGGGTGTGAAAGGGAGGTGGGCGGTGCGCCGGGCCTGTGACCGGGGTGGGCGCGGGAAGGGGCGCACCGCAGCGCGGCCGGGGCGCGCCCCGTGTTCAACCCCCGCTGCGGGGGAGCTTCTCGTCCTCCCAGGCGCCGCGATGCCGGGCGGAACCGCAGCCCCCGAGGTGGGGCCCACGGCATCGCCCCGACCCTTCCCCATCAGAACTGGAAGTAGATGAACGCCGCTTCGGAGGTGGCCACGCTGGAGAAGGCGGCCACCGCGCAGAAGGCCCAGAACGTCGTCTGAAGCGCGGGCCAGGCCCAGGTGCCGCGCACGCGCGGAAGGGCGAAACGTCCGGCGAGCATCGCCAGCACCAGCGGCACCGCGGCGTACGCGCAGAGCCCGAGCATCGCGGTGGTCACGATCCACTGCTCCCGCGTGCCCACGAAGGGGTTGAGCAGCAGGTGTTCGCCGAGGGTGGCGAGCGAGGGCTCGCGGAAGATGTGCATGCCGAGCAGCGTGAACCCGAACATCACGGGCACCGTGAACCAGCGCCACGCGCCCTGCTTCTTCATCTTGCGCGGAATCCGCGCCACGATGGCCGCGTACGCCGTGCCGATGCAGAAGTAGTAGAAGCCCCAGGCGATGAAGTTCCACGTGGAACCATGCCAGATGCCCGACACCAGCATCGTGATGAGCAGCGCGCGGGAGGTGGTACCGAACGGGCCCCAGTCGCCGGTGCCCGGAACGGTGAGCCAGCGCCGCACGCCCTCGGAGAAGCAGGCGGGCACGTAGATGTAGTCGCGCAGCCAGGTGGAGAAGGACATGTGCCACCGCTGCCAGAACTCCATCGGGGTGGCGGCCATGTAGGGGTGGTCGAAGTTCTTCATCAGCTCGATGCCGAACATCCGCGACACGCCGCGGGCGATGTCGGTGTACCCGGAGAAGTCTGCGAGGGCCTGGATCGTGAACCCGAGCGCGGCGGACCAGATCATCCCCCACGAGGGATCGGCGGTGTTGAAGATGGTGTCGACGAAGGGCGAGATGGTGTCGGCCAGGGCCATCTTCTTGAAGGCGCCCCAGAGGGCGAGGCCGAGGCCGGAGGTGAGGAGGTCGACCGAGAAGCGCCGCGGCGCTTCGAGCTGCGGCAGCACGTTCTGCGGCCGCTCCACGGGGCCCGCCACGAGCTGCGGGAACCAGCTCCCGTAGAGGAAGTAGTCCACCGGGTCGCGGCGGACGTGGACCTTCTCGCGGTACACGTCGATGCTGTAGGCGAGGTTGTGGAAGGTGTAGAAGGACAGCCCGAGCGGCAGGGCGAGCTTCCAGGCCGCGATGGCGCTGGCCTGCTCTGGGCTCGTGAAGCGCGGGATGAGCTCGGAGGCGAACCAGCCGAAGTACTTGAACCAGACGAGGTTCAGGACGCTCGCCACCACCACGGCGCCGAGCACCGGACCCCGCCGCGCGGGGAAGCGCTCCATGACGAGGCCGGCGAGGTAGTTCGCGCCGGTGACCGAGGCGAGCAGGAGGCACAGCCGCGGGCTCATCCACCCGTAGAAGACATAGCTGGCCACGAGCAGGAGGCCGTTCTGCGCCCGGCGGCTCGGCACGGCCCAGTACACCAGCACCAGGGCCACGACGAAACCGATGAACTCGGGCTGCAAAAAGGACATCAGCCCTCCAGGCCTACGGCGGAGACGAGAACGGGGAGGTCGGTGCCGACGACCTGGACTTCGAGCACGGCCTCGCCATCATCGCGGCGGGTGATGGGGGCATCGAGCAGGAGCTCGGCCCCGCCGGCCAGATCGGCGACCGGCAGCGTGCGGGAGAGGCGAGCCTCGCCGCCCACGCGAAGGGTGAAGGTGACGGTGGCCGCGGGCGGCGGCGGCGCGTTCGTTTCGGCGCGCACGCGGAGCGCCCGGATGGGGCCGGACGCGCCGAGCGGCGGCGTGGGCGCCACGGTGGAGCGGATGCGCTCCTCGCCGTACACCCAGGCCCGGGAGACGGAGACACGCTTGAGCTTGCTGCGGCAGGCCCGCTCCGGCGAGTAGGCGAGGCGGTAGGCCCGCCCGTTGGTGAGCGGATCGCTGCCGTCGGGGGTGACCACGAAGACGTGGCCGTCCACATGGTCGACGACCACGCCGTTGGGGCGGTTGGTGGTGCTCGCCGCGCTCGCCCCCGAGGGGAGCAGCTCGCCGTTCTCGGTCACGCGCACCGGCGAGCAGCCGAGCGTGTCCTCGAACGGCGCGGCGAACGCGGCGCGGCCACGGACGACGCCGAGCTCGACCGGCCGGAGCGCCGGCGGGGCCTCGGCTTCGATGGCCCCCGGCAGGAAGTCGACGAGGCGCGCGGTGGGCGGCCGCACCACCGCGGAGTCGCGCCCCGCCATCCGCACCGTGAGGCTGCGAACGACCACGGCGGCATCACTCTCCACGCGGAGGTGCACGCCGGCCGCGCCCGCCGCTTCGAGGCGCAGGCGCCGGAGCGTGCCGCCCTCCGGCAGCGCCGACACGGCCTCGCCGAACGACACCCGCACGGTGGCGCTCCCCGAGGGGTCGATCACCTCGAGGTCGGCCTGCCAGGGGCCTTCGGGGCCGCCGGCCTCCCACGCGAAGTCGAGCGCGCCGCCCGGGTACACCCACCACGCCGCCTCACCATCGGCATCGCGGGCGGGGAGCGCGGGGTTCCACGCCACCTGGAGTGAGGCCGGGCCGGGCGCGCGCGTGGACACGCGGAGCGCATCGCGGTTGAGGATCCACGCGCCGGAGCAGGGTCCGGGCGCGCGCCGGAGGTGCTCCAGCTCGCCGGAGGGGTCGCTCACCACGAAGGGGGCGGCGAGGTGGCCGGACACGAGCGGGAGCCGTTCGTCGGTGAGCGGCTCCCAGCCGGGGAAGGGCAGGGACACCTCGCACGGGGCCGTGCCGGCAACGGGCGTGCCCACCGTGAGGGTCGGGGCGGTGCCCTCACGAACCACGGTGAACGCCGGGGGAACCCACGATCCCTGCATCGCGCCCGTGCCCATCGCCCCGATGGCTTCGAGGCCCGCGGCCAGCTCGGCCGTGAAGACGCGCTTGGCGTCGGGCCGCATGTGGTAGCCGTCGGAGTAGTCGAGTTCGGTGAAGGGGAGCGCACGAAGGTCGAGGAGGCCGACGCCGAGGGCGTTGGCGGTCTCCACGATGTCGCGCTCCGCCTCGGCCGAGACCTGGTGGTCGGCCGCCTTGGACGCCGCCACCGGCGGGAGCACCACCACCAGTCGGCCGCCGTGCTGCGCCACGAGCGCCGCGATGTCGGGCAGGTAGCTGTCGGCGGCGCGGACCTCGCCCTCCGACGCTTCCTCGGCGGCCTGCGCCTCCACGCCGGGCAGCAGGCGCCGGGTGCCCCCGCCGTGCTCCTGGCCGAAAACCTCCACGCCCGCCTCCGCCGCCAGCTCGGCGCCGTTCTTGCCGCCGAAGAACATCTCCACCAGCGGATCACGGAAGGCGGACACCACCGGATCGCGGAGAACGCGCCGACGGTCGAGCGCGCGCTGGAGGGTGGCCGGCAGCCGGGAGTTCCAGGTGCGGGCGCGGAGCACCTCGTCGGGCTCGGCGAAGTGCTGCTCGAGGCCCACCATGCGGGAGGCCGGCGGGTGCACTTCGAGCAGGTAGTCGGTGGTGGCCACGAGCAGCACGAGACGCGGCTCCAGGCCGTTGCCGTAGACCCGCTCCTTGAGGATGGCGTACCAGGCGGGGGCGGAGGCGAGGTTCTGCGCGAAGCGCGCCACCCGCAGCGGGTGGCCGGGGGTGGAGGCGGCGAGCGCCGCGCCGAGCGCGGGCCCGTCGATGTCGGTGCGCGCGAAGGAGGGGCCGACCATGACCACTTCGGCGGGCGCCCGGGTGGCGGTGGCGTTCATCTCCGCCACGTCTTTCGACGGCGCCCACTCCGGGGCGGTCGTGAGCGTGGACCACGCGGGCAGCAGCACGAGCAACGGCGCCGCAAGGGCGAGGGTCAACGAGGGGAGCTGGGCAATGCGCACGCGGACGACTTCAGCGCCGCCCGCCCGGCGCACGCGCCCCGCGGAGGGGCCGAGGGGCGGGGCGAGGAGGCGTCGGCTTCACGCGCGCGACCTAATCCGAAACGGGGGAAGGGGCTCGCCGCCCCTTCCCCTACCGGGCCATGCCCTGCGGCCTCCAAGCTTCGCTTTCCGGCCTTCGGCGCCGGTCGCGTTGAGTAACGCGCCCGGCGTGGCCCTCTCCCCATCCCTGCAGTCCCCCAGGCCGTCCGAGCGTTTCATGACTCCGTGAGCCGACGCGCGCGGCGGCATGGGGAACTGACTTGTCCGGCCGCGATTCGACGCATCCTCCGGGTTACGTCGGCACGTGCTGACCCTCCTCTCCCTCCTCGGCTGCGATGGTCCCGCCTGCCTCGAAGGCGACACCTCCTGCCTGATGCCTTCGCCCTGCCAGGAAATCGCGTACACCTGCGAGGGTGGCAGCACCGAGGCCTACTGGATCGGCCCCGACGACACGCCCCCCGGAGGGATGGACACGCTCGCTGCCACCGGCGATCTCGTGCTCGCCAACGATCGCATCGTGGCCGTGATCGAGGCCCTCGACCATCCGCACTACATCGCCCCCACCGGCGGCGGCATCCTCGACCTCGGCATCCGCGGGAAGGACAACGACTCGCTCCGGCAGGTGTTCCAGGCCACGGGCCTCCTGCCGGAGGAGGGCTTCCACTACACGAGCATGGAGCTCCTCGAGGAGGGCGACATCCGCGCCGTGCAGCTCCTCGGCACGCTCGACGGGTACCCCGATGTGCCGGTGGCCACACGCTACGAGATCCGCCCTTGCGAGCCCGGCCTTCGCATCCGCACCGAGATCGCCAACGGCACGCCGGATGCGCTCTCGATGTACCTGACCGATGCCTTCTACTGGGGCAGCCGCGAGATCATCCCCTTCACGCCGCGCGCCGGCTCGGGCTTCACCCACCCGAGCTTCGGCCTCAGTGACATCGGCGATGCCTTCTTCGACGTGCCGTTCATGGTGGGCGGCCTGCACAGCGATCCGGCCGCCAGCTACGGCGTGGTGGCCTGCTCGGAGGAGAGCCTCAACGGCTTCCAGAGCGACAACGTGTCGGCGATGGGGCCAAGACCGCGGGTCTTCCCCTCGCGGGACTGGGATGTGTACGAGCGCTTCATCTTCGCGGCCGATGGCGCCTCGATCTCGGGCGCGGCCGACCTCGCGTGGGAGCTGCGGGAGCAGCTCTGGGGCGAGGCCTGGGCCACGGTGTCGGGGGTGGTGGAGGCCCCGGGTGGCGTGCTCGGCGAGAACCTGCGGGCCAGCCTGCTCCTCGTCGATGAGAACGACGTGCCCGTTACCCACGTGCTCCCCGCCGACGATGGCACCTGGTCGGCGCGTGTGCCCGCGAACCGCAGCTACACCATCCATGCGGAGGCCTTCGGGCGCGAAGTGTCCACCGCCACCGTGAAGGTCGGCGCGGGTGATGCCGACGCCGGCACCCTCACGCTCCCCGCGGTGGGCGAGGTGTCGATCGACGTGCTCATCGACGGCGCCAGCGACTACGCCGTGGTGAACGTGATCCCGGCCGACGACGCCACCGCTGCCGCCACCGAGGGCACCGTGTTCGGCTTCTTCAATGCCTGTGCGCCCATGCTCGGGCTCACCCACGGCGGGAGCCCCTCGTGCAACCGGGTGATCGTGAACGGCCCCACCACCATCGCGCTCCCGGCGGGCAACTACGACTTCTACACCTCGCGCGGCCCCTTCTCCACGCTCGGCGCCGCGCGCGGCGTGGCGGTGGAGGCCATCACCGGCCAGAGCGTCACCCTCGAGGTGACCTCGCTCGACCTCCAGCCCGCCGGCACCCTCACCGGCGACTTCCACGTGCACGGCGGCGCCAGCTTCGACAGCAACATGCCCGACGAGGAGCGCGTGAAGGCCTTCGTGGCCTCCGGGCTCGAGGTGGTGGTCACCACCGAGCACGACGTGGTCAACGACTACGCCGCGGCGATCGATGCGCTCGGCGTGGCTGACCGCTTCACGCTGCTCGCGGGCACCGAGGCCACCGGGCACCTGCTCTTCCGCTACCGGAGCGACTACGGCTTTCCGCAGGTGGTCGGTCACTGGATGTTCTGGCCCGTGGCCTACGACCCCACCGCCCCCTGGCGCGGCGCGGCGTACGACGAGAAGGCCGAGCCGGGCCTCCTGATGACCCGGCAGGAGGATGTCGGGTGGGACAAGGCGGGCGGCGTGGTACAGCTCAACCACCCCTACGGCGGCGCGGCTTTCGGGCGCGACTACTCCTGGGCCACGGCCATGGGCATCGACCAGACGCTCCCGCTCGACCGCGAGGGCAGCAGCGCGAGCCAGGGGCTGTACTTCCACAAGCCCGAGGGCGCCCGCTACAGCAACGACGCCTACGACGTGCAGGAGGTCATGAACGGCACCCTGAACGAGAACCTGATCCAGTACCGCTCCTTCTGGCACTACCTGCTGAACCAGGGCATCGTGCGCGGCGGCACCGCCAACTCCGACAGCCACAGCCTCGTGGAGAACGTGCTCGGCACGCCGCGCAACGTGGTGTTCACCGACACCACCCGCGCCGACTTCGATGCCGCCGCCTTCAACGCGGATGTGCGCGCGGGCCACGTGATGGGCACCAACGGGCCCGTCCTGGTCGCGAGCATCGGCACGAACACCCCCAGCGTGGCTTCCTTCGCCCCCGCCGAGGGCGATGTGCTGCACGTGGAGGTGTCCGCGGCGCCCTGGGTGCCCGTCACCGAGGTGCGCGTCATCGTGAACGGCACCACGCACACCTACACCGAGCTCGCCGAGCCCGCCGACCCCTTCGGCATGGACACCCTCGAACGGCTTGGCCTCGACATCCCCCTCGCCGACCTCCTGCCCGCCGGCGCCGCCGACGCATGGATCGTCGTGGAGGCGGGCACGCCGCTGGCCGAGCAGGCCGATCTCGACTGCAACGGCCTGCCCGACACGGGCGACAACAACGGCGATGGCGAGATCGACTGGCACGACGTGGAGGAGCTCACGGAGGACCCGGGCGTGGACTGCTACGACGTGGTGGGGCCCCTCGCGGAGCCGCCCGAGCCCGAACGCGACTCGCCCGAGTGGATCTTCCGCACCGTGACCCCCGGGGGCTACCCCATGTCCTTCACCAACCCCTTCCTCCTCGATCGTGACGGCAACGGCACCTGGTCGGGCCCCGGGCTGCCCTGATGTTCTGCACCGAATGGACCGACGGCGTGGCGCAGGGTCCCGTCGAGGCCGGCCTCGCGGATGGCGACCTCGGCGGCGCGCACCGGGTGTGCCCGATGACCAGCGTGGGCCTCACGCCCGGCGTGTACGCCATCATCGAGCCGGAGAACCTCTACGGCCGCATCCTCGCCACCGGCACCCTCACCGGGAGCTGGGCGGCCACCGACAAGCTCGAGCTCTACGCGCGCCTCGAAGGCGTGCGCATGGACATGCTCATCTCCGCCATCTCCACGAGCGCCATCGGCCCCGGCTACACCGCGCTCGGCGCGAGCTGGCGGGGCGTGGAGGGGGCGTCGTGGGCGCTCGCGGTGCAGGGCAAGGTGGTGCTGCCCACCGCGTTCCTGCACGATGAGCACGGTGCGCCCGTGGGGGCGGATGCCGGCGTGCAGTTCGTGTGGGCGCCGAAGGATGTGCTCCTCGTGCACGCCGCGCTCATGCCCAACGTCGGGTTCGCGGCCGGGGGCGGTCCGCTCTACCCGCGCGGCGGCGTGAACCTCGACCTGGGCGCCGAGTGGCGGGCGTTCAAGCGCTTCAGCTTCGTGCTCGACGGCATCTCCGGCTTCGGTCGCACCGACACGCTCGACCACGCCGGCGTGGGCGTGGGTTTCCGCGGCGGGATCGGCGAGCACGCCGGGCTGGCGTTGGAGTCCCGGGTTCCGCTGGCGGGGCGCGAACGTGCGCTCACGGCCGTGGACATCCGCTTCGACTGGCGGTTCTGAGCGCCCCCATGTCTCGCGCCGACATCTTTCGTACGCTGGGTGACCCCACCCGCCTCCGCATCTTCGCCCTCGTGGCCCGCGAGGAGCTCGCCGTGGGCGAGGTCCAGGACATCGTGGGGCTCGGCCAGAGCACGGTGAGCGGGCACCTCGCCCAGCTCCGGGCGGCCGGGCTCGTGACGGCCCGCCGCGATGGCGCCCACACGCGCTACACCGCCGCGCGCCCCGAGGGTCAGGACGCGCTCTACCAGCTCCTCGCGAGCGAGCCGCTCCCGGAAGGCGATGCGCTGGCGCTGCGCCGGGTGCTCGCCGAGCGCACGGCGCCCACGCCCGAGGGCCTCGGCAGCGACTACCTGCCCGGTCGCTCCTGGGAGGCGCTGGCGCGGATGCTGCTCTCGCTCCTGCCGCCGCTCCGCATCGCCGATCTCGGCGTGGGCACCGGGCACCTCACCAGCCTCCTCGCGGCCGGCGCCCGTCACGTGATCGCGATCGATCGCGACGAGTCCGCGCTCTCCCGGCTGCCCGCGAGCATCGAGCGCCGCGTGGGCACCCTCGAGGACCTCCCGCTCGGCGAGCGCGAGGTGGACCTCGTGCTCATCTCGCAGGCGCTGCACTGCGTGAACGACCCGGTGGCCACCCTGCGCCGGTGCCGCGATGCGCTCGCTGGCGGCGGGCAGATCGCGGTGCTCGACCTCGCGCCCCACACCCACGCCTGGGTCCGTCATCGCCTCGGCCACCAGCACCTCGGGTTCGCGGACCTCGCCGGGCTCCTGCGCGACGCCGGCTTCCACGACGTCCGGCAGGAGATCGTGCACGTGGACCGCCGCGCACCGGCGTTCACGACCATCCTCGCCACCGGGCGGAAATAGCCTCCGAGGCGCCGCAAACCGCGCCAGCGAACGTTCGGCCCCGCTGCCGGTCGCGGCGGTTTGCCCAACCCCT
>CAISIK010000041.1 GCA_903885375.1 uncultured Pseudomonadota bacterium | reverse complement strand
TTCCAGCGCGACGGCGAGTTCGGCACCACCGAGGCCGCGCCGCCCCTTGCCCCCGAGGTGGCCGCGGCCGTGGAGCAATCCCAGCTCCCCGAGGTGCGCCACCTCCTCTGGCGCCCCTCCGCGCTCGACTTCCGCTCCATCCGGAGCCTCCGCGCTTCGCTCACCGAGCGCCCGCCCCACCCGGCGCTCCGGCGCGTGGAGTCGGCCGAGGATGAAGCCACGCTCGCGGCGCTCCTCGAGCTCGATTCCACGTTGCGGCTGGCCCGCACGCCCGACGCAGTGGCGCTCCTGTGGGAGGTGAGCCGCGTGCCCGACTTCCGGCAGGTGGGCGCCCTCTCGCACGCCACGCAGCTCGCAGAAATCTACGGGCAGCTCGTGGAGCGCGGGCGGCTCCCGCGCCGCTCGATCGAGGCCCGCATCCTGCAGCTCGAGCGCATCGATGGGGGCGTAGAGGAGCTCATCGACCGCGTGTCGGCCATCCGCACGTGGACGTACCTCTGCGGGCGCCCCGGCTGGGTGGAGGATGGCGCCGGCCTCGCGGAGATGGCGCTCGGCGTGGAGACGCTCCTCTCCGACGCGCTCCACGCGCGGCTCGCCGAGCGGTTCGTGGACCGCGTGGTGCGCGTGGGGGCGGGCGCCCCCGTTCACCTCGGCGAGGACGGGAACGTGCGGGTGGGCACCGCCGCCTTCGGCGCGCTCCGCGGCCTCGCGTGGGAGGGGTCCGACCCGCCCCCCGCGCTCGCCCGGGCGCTCGAGCCCGAGGTGAACGCGCGCGTGGAGCGCCTCGTGGAAGGTGTCGGCGGCTTCTCGATCGACCGCGAGCTGCGCGTGAACTGGGAAGGCGGTGCGCTCGCGCGCCTCGTGGCCGGCCCCCACGTCACGGAGCCGGGCATCCGCCTCCTCCGCAACCCGCTCCTCCCGGCCGGCGCCGCACTGCGGGTGTCGCGCCGCACCGTGGCGTGGCTGCGGGACTGGCTCGCCGAGGTCTTCGCCCCGCTCCGCGCCGACGAAGCCCCACCCGCCGCCCGCGGGCTGCTCTACGCGCTGCATCGGGGCCTCGGCTCGGTGCCCACGGCGAGCCTCGACCATGGCGGGGTGACGTCGGCCGACCGGCGCGTGCTCGCCCGGGCGGGCGTGCGGTTCGGGGTGCACCGCGTGTGGAGCGAAGCCATGCAGGCCCAGGGCGAGGCGCGCGCCACCCTCCATGCCGTGGCCGCGGGTCTCCCGGCCCGACCGGAGCTGCCCACCGGCCCCCTCGTGGAGCGTGGCGGGGCAAGCCCGGCGTTCCTCCTCGCCGTCGGATGGGCGCCTGCGGGCCCGCTCGCGATCCGGTTCGACGAGTACGAGCGCATCAGCGCGGGCCTCCGCGAGCTTGCCCGCCGCGGCGCGTTCACCGGCCCGGAGGCGGAGGCGCTCGGTCTGCCCGGATGGAGCCACGAGGAGGCGCTGCCCGAGCTCGGGTACCGGCGCAGCGGCCCGACCTGGCGGCGGGGGCGGGGGCCCGGCGCCCGCTGATCTTCGCGCAGGGATCGCGCAGTTCCGATAGGATGTCGCCGTGCTACTCCTCCTCAGCGGCCTCGCCGCGGCCGCCGACATCACCGCGCTCGACGACAACTTCGACGCCTACAGCACTTCCTCGTTCAGCGGAACGACCGCCTGGGTGTCGGGCTACTCGAGCGATGCGTGGTCGGCCGCCACCTACGGCGGGGTGTACGCGAAGACCGACGACAGCGGCGGCACCTGGGGCAGCGGTGGCGCGGCCGACAACCACCTCGTCTACACCGCCGACTCGTGGGAGGACTACACCTTCTGGTCCACGCTCTACCAGGGCGATGACGACACCATCGGCCTCGTTTTCCGCTACACCGACGCGAGCAACTTCTACGCCGTGCTGTTCCCGGGCGGCGATGCCTGTCCCGGCACCGGCACCGGGGCCCGCGCCACGGGCTGCACCGGCACCTACCTCTACAAGGTGGTGGCGGGCTCGGCCTCGCTGGTGAGCTCGAGCACCACGGGCCTGAAGTCGGGCCGGATCGTGGATGTGAAGGTGGTCGTGAGCGGCACCGACATCGACGTGTACCTCGACAACGATCAGAACGGCACGTTCTCCTCGTCGGAGCACCCGATCGACACCACCGACGCGACATTCAGCGATGGCATGGTGGGCCTCTACTGCTACGACGACGGCTCCGGCTACGCCGGCTGCTACTTCGACGACGTGCTGGTGTACCTGCCCGACGCCGACAGCGACGGCGTGGCCGACTACGAGGACAACTGCCCCACCACGAGCAACGCCAAGCAGGCCGACAGCGATGGCGATGGCACCGGCGATGATTGCGACAGCGACAGTGATGGCGACGGCTACACGTCCACCGCCTCGGGCGGCACCGACTGCGATGACACCAACGCCGCCGTGAGCCCCGCGGGCACGGAAACCTGCGCCACCACCGCCGACGATGACTGCGATGGCGGCGCCAACGACATCGGCGCCACCGGCTGCACCACGTTCTACCAGGATGGCGACACCGACGGGTACGGCAGCACCAGCTCCACCTGCACCTGCACCGCGAGCGGCACCTACACGAGCTCCGTCTCCACCGACTGCGACGATGCCGATGCCAGCGACTTCCCCGGCGGTATCGAGGTCTGCAACGGCGACGACGAGGACTGCGACGGCACCGCCGATGACGCCGCGGTGGATCGCACCACCTGGTACCTCGACGACGACGGCGACGGCGCGGGCGACCCGGCCTCCACCACCCTGAGCTGCACCCTGCCCGCCGGCTACTCGGCCAGCGGCACCGACTGCGACGACACCAACGCCTCGGCCTACCCCGGCGCCCTCGAAAACTGCGACGGCGTGGATGAAGACTGCGACGGCACGGTGGATGAGGACTCCATCGACGCCCTGAGCTCCTGGGCCGACGACGATGCCGACGGCTACGGCGATGCCGCCGCGCTCACCGTGCAGTGCACGGTGCCCGCCGGCTACGTCACCGACGACCAGGATTGTGACGACACGCGCTCCGACGTGTACCCGACCGCCACCGAGGTGTGCGACGGCGTGGATCAGGACTGCAACGGCGCGGTGGACGACGATGCGGTCGACGCCACCACCTGGTACCGCGACGACGACGCCGACGGCTGGGGCAACTCGGCCCACGCCGAGGTGTCCTGCGATGCCCCCCTCGGCACCGCCGATCAGGCCGGCGACTGCGCCGATGGCAACGCCGCCATCAACCCCGACGCCGCCGAGGTCTGCGACCGAATCGACAACGACTGCGATGGCAGCTCCGACGAAGAAGCGGTCGATGCCCTCACCTGGTACGCCGACGTGGACGGGGATGGGTACGGCGATCCCGACGCCCCCGTGCGCGCCTGCGAGGAGCCCGCCGATGCCGTGGCCAACGCCGACGACTGCGACGATGCCGACGCCACCAGCTACCCGGGCGGCGCCGAGCTCCCCGACGCGGCCGACAACGACTGCAACGGCCTCGCCGATGATGGCATCGACACCGACAGCGATGGCCTCGAGGACTACGACGAGCGCACCCAGTGGGGCACCGACCCCTACGTGGCCGACACCGATGGCGATGGCCTCAACGATGGGGAGGAGGTGCAGCTCGGCACCTCGCCCACCCTCGTGGACAGCGATGGCGGCGGCACCGGCGATGGCGCCGAGGTGCTCGTGGATGGCACCGACCCGCTCAACCCGGCCGACGACATCGCCACCGACAGCGATGGGGATGGCCTGACCGACGCCGAGGAGGCCATCCAAGGCACCGACCCCGAAAACCCCGACACCGACGGCGGTGGCGCCGGCGATGGCGCCGAGGTCGATGCCGGAACCGATCCCTTGAATCCCGACGACGACAAGCCCGGAGATGGCGTGGCCGACGTCGCCCGCGAGGGTGGGCTCTACGGCGGCTGCGGTTCCGCGTTCCCGCTGGGGCTCTTCGGTCTGGTAGGCTTGGCCGCACGCAACCGCCGGAGCCGCCGATGCTGATCCTCGCCGCCCTCGCCCACGCCGCCGACGGCGTTCCCGACGTGGCGGTGGATGGGCAGCTGTACCGTCCGCCCCTCGATGCGGAGTACACCGCCTGGGCCGACGACACGAGCCTCAACGCGGGCCTGCGCGCGGGCGCCGTGGCCGGCTGGGTGCACGAGCCCGTGGTCTGGGTGTGGCAGGATACCGGCGAGCGGGTGCCCGTGGTGGGCGATGCCGTCGGGCTCGACGTGCTCGCGTCCTACACGTACTGGCGCGTGCGCGCCGGCCTCGACGTGCCGCTCTACCCCCTCGCCGCGGGCGATGGCGGCAGCGGCGGCGGCGTGGGCGACATCGCCCTCGACCTGAAGGGCGTCGTGCTCGAGCGGAACAAAGCGCCGGTCGGCCTCGCCCTCGCATTCCGGGCCGACCTGCCCACGGGGAGCACCGCGGTGCCCCTCTCGAGCAACGGCTTCGCCTACGAGCTCTCCATCATCGCCGACCGCAAGATTGGTCCCGTGCTGGTGGCCGCCAACATCGGCACCCGCGGCCTCCCCGACGTGCAACTCGACAACGTGCAGGTCGACGACCAACTCCTCTGGCGCCTCGGCGCCGGCTACGACCACGAGGGGGACTGGGGCGCCAGCGCCGACCTCGCCGGATACGCGCTGTGGAGCGATCTCGGCAACGCCGCGGGCGCCCCGGCCGAGGTGATGGTGGCCGGCTGGTACGGCGTGAACGACCAGCTCCGCCTCTCGCTCGGGGCCGGCACCGGCATCTCGTCGGGGATCGGCGCCTCCAACGGGCGAGCCGTCCTCGGGGTGAGCTGGGCGCAGGGCCGCGGCGCGGCCCCCGCGCCGAAGCCGGCGGCCGTGGCGGCCAAGCCGGCGGCGCCGGCGAAGCCCGCGCCGGC
>CAISIK010000040.1 GCA_903885375.1 uncultured Pseudomonadota bacterium | reverse complement strand
CCGGCGGGCGGAGGGGTTGCCGAGCGGCCGGGCCTGGTCGAGGAGGAAGCCGTGGGAATCGCGCCCGCAGCGGCCCACGATCTCGTAGATCCGGGTGAGCGAGGGGCGGGCGCAGCCGAGCGTGTCCACATCGAGGTGGCGAGCGAACTCCCCGATGTCGCCGAAGGGCTCCGCCACCCGCGCCACGACCTCGACGAGGGCCAGCGCAAGGGCGCACCCGAGCGCGACCGCCGCCCCACGCCGCCGCAATGCCCCGGTGGCGCCGCGAATCACGGCGGGCGCGCCCACCCCGAGGTGGGGCGGACGCGATTCGCCCAACTCCCTCACTCGACCATCATCTCGCCCATCATCCCATCCTCGGCGTGCTCGAGGATGTGACAGTGGTACATCCAGTCCCCGGGGTTCCAGAGGTCGCTGACCACGGTGACGGTGCTGCGCGGGGGAATGTCCCAGGTGTCCTTCCAGCCCTGGGGCGTGGCCGGCGGCTCCCCATTGATAGCGACGATCTGGAAATTGTTGCCGTGGATGTGGAAGGGGTGGTGCATCTCCGACTTGTTTTCGATCTCGAAGGTGGTGTCCACGCCGGCGGCCACGTCCACCACGGGGACGTTCGGCCAGGCCTCGCCATCGATGGTGACGGTGCCGCCCATCATGTCCTCCTCGAGCACCCAGTGGTGACCGAGGGTTTCGGTGGGACCGGAGTAGGGCATCGCCGGTACCGACGGCTGCACCCAGGGGGTGCCGGCCACGCTCCCCTCGCCGAAGACGAAGGCGAGGACGGGGTTCTCGCCGTTGCCGAGGGGGTCGTACTCGATCATGTCGCCCCCTTCCTCGTGGAGCTGGAAGCGTTTGTTCATCAGGCGCACCTCCTCGCCGGGGCTGCCGGTGGCGGTGAACTGCACCGTTGCCCGCTCGCCGGGGCCGAGGACGACGCTCTCCGCTGCGTAGGGCTCGGGAATCCAGCCGCCGTCGGTGGCCACGACCTGCAGGGACTGGCCCTCCACGTACACGTCCCAGTAGCGGGCGTTGGAGGGGTTCACGAGGCGGAGCAGCACGGTCTGCCCGGCGGTGAGGGCCACGCGGCGGTCCGAGCGGCCGTTGGCGAGGAGCACGTTGCCGAGCCGCCCCATGAGCTGCATCATGTCGGTGTCGACCGGCGCCACCTGAAGGGTGTCCTCGTCGAGCAGGAGGTCGTCGAGCGAGATCGGCAGATCACAGTCGGCGGGCACCTCGTCGTCGGCGTGCACGAGGAGACGGCCATGGAGGCCGCGCTCGATGAGCTTCGCGCCGGCGAGGTGGGGGTGGTACCAGTAGAAGCCGGCGTCGGGCACGGTGAAGACGTAGTCGAAGGTCTCGCCGGGCTGGATGGGCTCCATCATCTGCATGCCGCCATCCATGTCGGAGGCGAGGCGGATGCCGTGCCAGTGCACGGTGAGGGGCTCCGAGAGGTCGTTGCGGAAGTGGGCGACGATGGTGTCGCCCACGTTCGCCTCGATGAGCGGGCCGGGCACCGACTCGTTGTAGGCCACGCCCTCGGTGAGCGGCACGCCCGTGCCGGGGTCCCAGGGGAAGGCCGACGCGGTGAGATCGACCTCCACGACGCCCTCGGCGGCGTCGAGGTCGGGCGCGGGGGTGTAGCCGCAGGCCTCGGGCTCCAGCGCGCCGGAGTCCTCGACGCCGCCGGTGTGGGAACCTGGAAGATCGGCCTCGCCGGTGCAGGCGAGGAGAACTGTCGGAAGCAGGAAACGCATGATCACCCCGCGCGCAACGTACCGCGTCGCGGCGTACACTCGCTGCCCGGAGTACCCCATGAATCGCCGTTCCCTTTCCCTCCTCCCGTTTGTGCTCGCTTGCGGCACCGCTGTGCTCGCATGCGGCACCGCGCCCGTCGATTCCGGCTCCGCCGGCGCGGGCGATGCCGACACCGACAGCGACAGCGATACGGACACCGACACCGACACCGACACCGACACCGACACCGACACCGGTCCCGCCTGCTCCACCGTCAATTCCGGCGACGACTGGGCCTGGAGCGGCGAGTGCCCCCAGATGCGCACGCCCGTGGCCATCACGGTGGAGGCGTGCACGATGACGCTCGACTACGACTCGGTGGGCGGGATGACCATGGGTATGCCCTACTCGGCCACCATCGAGGGCGATCAGATCACCTTCGCCGACGACAACAGCGTGGATGGCTGCGTGGGCACGGTCGAGACCGCCGACAAGATCACGGGAACGTGCAGCGGCTGTGAGTTCACGCTGCGTCGCTGAGCGGCCGGGCTGGGACGCGGTGCTGCTGCTCGTCGGCTGCGTGGCGCACCAGCCGCCCGGCCAGCTTCGGCCCGACGACCCCACCGCGATGGCGGTGGCGCGATGGGACTGCGAAGCGGGTGAGGCCGCTTCCTGCCGCGGGCTGGCGGCCACCGAAACGGGCGCCGCCGCCCGCGACCTCGCGGCGGCCTGCCGGCTCGGCGACGCCGAGGCCTGCCTGCTCGGCGCGGCGCTGCCCGATACGTTGGATTCGCGCGCAGACATCGGCACCATGGCGAGCCGCGCGTGCACCGGCATCGCCACGGCCCGGGGGCGGGCGCGCGCCCGCGCGGAGGCGGCCTGCACCCGCGCCGAACTGATGGGCTGGCGGGGCGAAGAAGTGCGCGAGGTCACCGTGCTCCGGGAGGTCTACACGCCCCACGCGCTCCTTCCGGGCGGCACCGCGGTGAGCGTGAACGGCGGCGGCGTGGTGGCGTTCACCGCCGCCGGGAAATCGGAGCTTCCGCTCGTGCCCACCGAAGGACGGGTGGACCCGGGCAAGGTACGCGCCCTCACGCTCACCCCGGAGGGCCACCTCGTGGCGCTCGCCACCGACCCCTTCCTCGCGTGGGACCTGCACGAAGGCACCGCCGTGCGGCTCGACGCCTGGCCCCGCCCACCCGCCGACCACCCGATCGCCGACATCGCCGAAGGCGGCCGCGCCGCAACCGCGCGCCTCGGCGGCGGCGAGCGCGTGGGCGTGTGGGCCCTGCCGGGCGGCGCCCTGCTCGGCACGGTGCCGCGACCCGAAGGGAAGGCTGGCTACGGGCTCCGAGTGAACGCCGACGGCACGCGCCTCGCCTTCGTGCAGCAGGATGGCTGGAGCCCGGCCGACGTGGCCGCGGGCACGGTGGGCGCCGCGAGGCAGGGGTCGTGGGAGGCCTGGCTGGCCGGCATCGATTTGCCTGCAGCCGCCGCACCCGGAGGCGTCCTCTCCCCCGACGGCGAGCTCCTCGCGGTGCCCGAGGCCGAAGCCGTGCGGCTGGTGCGGCCCGACGGGCAGGAAGTGGCGCGCATCGAGCTTCCAGAGCTCGGCGGCAACCCGCTCCTTCACCGCCTCCTGTGGAGCGCTGACGGCGGCCGGCTGCTCATCCCGCTTCACGGCTCGGTGGCCATCGTGACGCGCCCGAAGGCCACGGCCACACGAGCCGACGACCTCGCCCTGCTGCAGGGCATCCGTCCCCTCCCCGCGCTGCCCCCCGAGCCCGCCAGCGCCGCGACGGCCGGGAGCGTCACGGGAACGGTGTCGCTCACCGGCGTGGGCGTGCCCGGGGCCGAGGTGCGCGCGGAGCGGTGCTGGGAGCCGGGCGAGCCCCTCCTGGCCCGCACCGACGCCTCGGGGCGCTACGAAATCCCGAACCTCGCCCTCGGCTGCTGGACGCTCTCCGCCGCGGGCCCCGGCGGCCTGCCCGAGCGAGCGGAGCGCCTCGGGGTGGGGCCGGACACCACGCAGGACCTCACGCTCATCCCCACCACGCGGGTGTCGGGCGTCGCGCTCGACTCGGCGGGCCGTCCCGCGGCGGGCGTGCGGGTGCGGGCGCGCCTCCTCGACCGACAGCTCCCGAGGGGCGTCGCCTCCCGAGAGCACGTGGTCACCGCCGAGGCCACCACCGACAAGCTCGGGCGTTTCACCCTCGATCCCGTGCCCGACGAGAACTTCCAGGTGGAGGCCGTGCGCGGCGGCGAGGCGGCGGTGGCCCGCTGGAAGCCCGGTGGGGCGGCGCCCGAGCTGCGCCTGGCCACGGCGATCCTCGTTCACGCGAACACCGACCCGCACACCAACTGGGCGCAGGTCCGCGCGGTGAAGGACGGCAAGGAGGTGAAGGGGACGCTGGAGGACGACGGCACGTGGATCACCACCGCCTTCGCGCCGGGGGATGTGGTGGACCTCTCCCTCTGGCAGGCGGGCGAGGGAGGGGAGGGCCCGACCGTCCGCGTCACCCTCCCGCTCAAGGGCGAGGTGGAGCTGGAAGGCGCCCGGTTCGGCCGCTTGCGCGTGGTGTCGGGGGGGCGCTACGCGGCTTCGCTCTGGTTGGAGGGGAACCGCACCTGCGGCGCCACGCTCGATGGGTGCACCACGTCGTGGATGCCCGCCGGGCCCATCGCGGTGTACGCGCACGGCAGCGACCACCGCGTGGGCGTCGGCATCGCGGAGGTGTTGCCCGGCGAGGCGGAGACCGTCTTCCCGGCCCCGCTCGATTCCCCCACGGGGACGGTCACGGGGAGGGTCGTGGACGCAAAGGGTCGCCCCATTCCCGGCGTGTCCGTGTCGATCCCTTGCAGCCGAGGGGGGACGCGCGAGGAGGTCCGGACGGGGCGGGATGGCCGCTTCCGGCTCGCGGGGGTGCTGCCGCTCGCGGTGCTCGAGCCCTACGGCGGGTTCCGCGGCGACCCCCGCGTGTTGCGCGTGGGCGGCGGGGGTTGGGTGTCCACCGAGCGTCCGGCCGAGGTGGCCGCGGGGGAGACGCTGGAGCTCGGGGACATCGTGCTCACCGCGGCGAGCCGGTAGACCGAGAGGAACGGGTGCGGGCTGCGGGTGCCGGGTTCGGCGCATCCTGCTCATCCCGCTTCACGGCTGGACGGCCATCCCCACGCGCCCGAAGGCCACCGCCACCCCCTCGCTACCGATCCCCCGCCGCCAGCAACGCCCCGAGGCGCCAGCCCGACCACACCACCGCCGAGAGGCTGCCATCGACGCCGTTGGTACCGGCCCAGCCCGGCGCCAGCATCCCCGCCGCTTCTCCCGCGGCGTACAAGCCGGGAACGGGTTCGCCGCCCAGGTCGAGCACCCGCCCGTCGTCATCCACCGCCAGGCCGCCGAAGGTCTTGAGCGCGATCCGCCCCGGCTGCACCGCGCAGGCGCCGCCGGACTCCAGATCGGGCGGATCCTGGAGCGGGCGCTCGGTGCCCTCGCTGTCCGCGTTCGCCAGCCGCGCGCGCAGGTCGGTCATGTCCTTCGCGTCGATGGCGATCAGCTCCCCGAGCGCCTCCAGCGAGTCGGCGCAAAGGACCTCGGCCGGGAGCCAGCTGGCGGCGTCGTCGGGGTCGACCGCTTCGCCCGCGATCAGCCCTGCCATGTCGGCGGCGGAGATCAAGGCCACCGGGCCGTTCTGCGCCTCCCAGGCGGAGCCGAGCGTGATGCTCCAGTTCTGGGTCTCGTCCACGAACCGGTGGCCCTCACGGTTCACCCACACCCAGGGGGCGTTCTCGGGGGGCAGGTTCACCTCCAGGCCCTGCTCGGCGAGCGGGGACCCCAGCCGGCCCCAGCGCCAGCCGACGCAGGCCTCGCAGTCGGTCCCCAGGCCGTACTGGTCGGCCCAGGCGAGGGCCTGGCCGTTGCCGGAGGCGGATTCGCCGGGCCAGAAGGAGGGGTCTCCGCCGGTGATGGCCTCGATCACCGAGGAATCACCGGAGAAGCCGCCGGTGGCGATGACCACGGCGTCGGCGGCGATGGTCTCGTCGCCGATCTCGACGCCCACCACGCGGCCGTCTTCCAGGGCGAGGCCATCAACCCAGGTGCCCGTCCGGACCTCGACGCCGGCGGGGATGGCCTCCTGCAGCGCCGCAGTGATGCGGGAGCCCTCGAGGGAGACCTCGTGGAGCCGCGCGACGTGGGTGATCGGGTCGGGGGAGAGGGTCGAGAAGCCGACCCCCATCGAGACGAGCCGGTCGTAGATTTCGGGCGACGCCTCCAGCCAGGCCGCGGTCATGTCGGTGGGGGGGCCGCCGGTCATGTCCGCCCAACGGGCCAACGCCTGCTCCGGATCGTCCTCGATCCCGGAGGCGGCTTGGAGCGGGGTGTCGACGAAGGTGATCGTCAGGTTGTCCCGATCGGCTCGACCGCCCAGCACATCAGCGGCTTCCAGCAGCCGTCCGCTGGAGAGCGCGCCGGCGACGGCCATTCCCGCAGGCCCGCCCCCGATGATCACGATGGAGGGCACGCCCTCCTCCCCCGAGTCGTCGGGCGAGTCGTGAACGGGGGCCGCGGAGTCGGATTGCACGCAGGCGAGGAGGAGCGGGAGCACGGAGGAATCATATCCGAACCGGAGGTAGCACGACGGGATCGCCGACCATGCGTACAGCGAGAGCACCCCCCCGCCAGCGTGGCGATGTGGGTGAATCCCGAACGGCGGACGAGTCGGGGGGGTTGTACGGCGACGCCGGGCACGAGGACGGCGTGTTGGCCCTCGGCGGTGCCCCGCTCCGTGATCCGAGCTCGGCGCAACCCGGAAAGGAGCATTTGCGAGAAGCCCGTCGTGGCGCTCGCCACCGTTTGATCGGCGGACGGTATCCGCTGTGAACAACGAAGACCGTCGCCGGAAACAAGAGCGCAACGGCCTGGTGCGCCAGGACGGCGCTGTGGTCGCGTGGCTGCATTCCGGCTCGCTCGACGGCATCTGGTACCGGGATGTGGATGAGTCCCCGCGTGTGGACGACCTCCGGCTTCGACCCGACAACGCGGTTCCACGCTCCTTCCGGGTGGCAGGACCTCATCCACCCCGACGACCTGAAGGTAGCCCTCCATAACTTCGAGCAACACCGCGCGGATCCGACCCACCCCTACAACCAGGTCGTTCGCTACGGCAACGCGCGCGGGGCACGTGCGGGGTTCGTTGCCGGGGGTCGCGACCCGGAACGAGGCCGGCAAGCCGGTCCACCCGGCGGCGCCCGCCGGCCGGCCGCCGGGCACCGAAGGGCAGCGACTACCGGGGGGCCAACGGCGCCGGCACACTGGTCGGGCAGTCACGTGGTAGCATGAGGCCCGCCGCGGTGCCCATGTTCGCGATCCTGTTCATCATCGTCTCGTGTTCCGACGACGGGGCGAGCGGGGTGGCAGCCAGGACCGAGCGCGACCCCCACGCCGCCGACACCGACACCGGGCCTCCCGTTGACCGCGACACTGGCGCCGACACGGATGGCGGCACCGGCGTGGAGACCGGTGCGGACACCGACTCCGAAACCGGGACTGGCGACTCTTCGGCACAGGAGACGGGAGCGTGGTGCTACACGTTCCGCGCCGGCGTGGACCAGCAGGGAGCCTACAACCAGACCGTCGAGGAGCTCGAGGTGGACATGCGCACGGGGGCGGGGCGCACCACGAGGGTGTACACCGGGGCCCGGGTCGATAAATCGTTCAGAACCGCCAACGTCACCTGGAACGGCGGGACGTTCGCGCTCGGCTACGACGACGGAGAGGGCTATAGCTGGATGGAGTTGGACCGTTCCACTTCGCGGGCCATCGACTGGGGCGGCACCGACGTGGAATCCGCCATCGCCTGGTCCGGCACCGACTACATCGTGCAACGGAGGTCCCAGTTCGAGTCGCAACGTTACCCCGACATGGCGAGCGTCGTCGCGGGCGCATCCACGGGCACGCTCACGTTCTCGGGGGCCACGCGGTTCACGGTGCTCGGCGGAGAACTCTACGGCATGTGGCACTCCACCGATCGGATGGGCGTCTACGACGCAACCACCGGGGCGGAGGTCCGGAGGCTGGTGCTCGGCGGGTACGACACGTGGACGTGGGGCGTGGCCGCCTTTGGCGACAGCGTCTTCTCGATCGATGACGGCCGCCAGTATGCCTTCGAGCGCATCGGCTGGTTCGACCGGGCTTCGGGCGCGCTCATCGCCGACGTCGAGGTGCCGGGCAACGATCGGTCGCGGCCGTACTCCGGGTTGTACTGCTCGGCCACGCCGATGTAGGGCCGCGCCGGGCGAGCGCGACGACGTGCCGGACCTGGGCTCCGCCGCTGGCCTCGACCCGTCGCCCAAGCCCTCCGCCGCTACCGGCGGCGGCGCTGCGGAACGCCCAACCGCGATGAGCGCCCAGCGAGACTTCCCCAGCGGCCGGCTAAGCTGGAGCTACCGACCACAACATGACCTCACTGGCGGCCGCGTCGTGCGCGAAACATTGCAACTGCCCATCGCCCTGGACCGGGGTTGCCGTCAGTTCTCAAGAACGACACTCCTGCGCGGGAATCGTCCGCGAGCGTCGGCGCGCAGCGAAGCGCCGCTACCGCGGAAGCACGTAGCTGCCTGGCGGCGGAAAGCGATCCTTCATGTCACCGGTGCACTCCAGCCACCCGTCGGCGGTGATGCCGCAGGTGGCTTCATCGACAGACGCCACGGAGACCACCGGCTCACTGAACCAGGGCGTAGGATCGACGATGCCAGTGGTGTCGTCGTATTCGTAGACCAGACCGGCAGCGTCCTGAACGAGATAGACGTGGTCGTGGCTCCAAAACGCTACCCAGCCCGACCCTGCACGGAATATTTCATACCACTCGCCGGAGTAGTAGGCCTCTCCGCTGCCATCGCGGCGAATGCCACAAAGTCCACCTCCACACTGCACGTGCCACGACCACTCGTCCAAAGGTCCCAGGTCGGTCTCCTCCAGACTTGGGGTCCCCGCTTGCCAAATCATCAGTCTGCCGTTCCGCGTCGCGGAGACTGCCCGGTCAGCGAAGATCAGCGGGGGCGATACGTCCGAAATCGGCGAGTGCGGCTCGCGACCCGACTGGACGACCATGCTTCCATCGGCCAAGATGACCGCGAGGGACTGATATGCCCCAAATGCTACGTCCGCGACCGGTTCGGCCGTCGTCGCAATCGCACGATAGTCCTCCCCGGCCCAACACGTGATTCTTCGGTTCGCATCGATCACACACCCTTCTGGCCAGTCCTCCGCCTCCAGGTCGTGACGATAGTCGTAAAATACGGCGAGATCCGATGCGCTCACGTCGGGAATATTGGCAAGAATTGACCCCCTTGGCCCCCCCCAACACTGAACGCAGCCATCGATGTGCAATCCGCAGGCCACGTCCATGCCGAACTCCACCTGCTTCCAAGGAAGGTCGGCGCAGGTCGCCTCGGAGGCGGTGTCATCGGTGTCCCTGTCGCCCGTGTCAGTGTCCCCTTGGCCGTTGCTGTCCGCGTCGGAATCGGACCGGGACCGCACACCGGTGTCGTGAGGCTGGGCGGGCACGCAGGCGGCCAGCGTCAGAAACAGCGCGCACACTGGTGACCGATTGCTCATGTCGTCGGCCTCGCGCCGCTATGGGTGGCGCGCCAGGTGCCCTTGCTCGCGCCCTCGTGGGACAGGCCGCCCGAACGGCAGGATCGCAGCATCATCCCGACAGGATACACCCAAGGGGTCCCGGGTGGCAACCGGACAGAGCGTCAGAAACCGCGCCGCGAATCGCGGCGACCCCGCCCACCCCGAGGTGGGGCGGACGCGATTCGCCCTACCCCAACCAGTGGAGGACGTTCCGGCGCGCCACTGCGAGCACCGTGCCCTGCGGGTTCACCGCCGGGCTGGCCGGGAAGAGCGAGGCGTCGTTCACGAAGAGGTTGTCGGTGCCGTGTACGCGACCGTGGCTGTCCGCGGCCGTGACGGCTTCGTTCTGCCCCATCGGCACCGACGAGAACAGGTGGATCGTGGAGACCGCCATCTTCCCCTGCGGGAGCGCCCGGGCCAGCGCCTCCAGCTCGGCGGCGGTGCGGATGGGCTGGCCGCCCTCCACCGGGTTGGAGAGCGCCTCGGCCCCGGCCGCGAAGAGCAGCTGCCCGAGGCGGAGGAGGCCCTCGCCGAGCCGGGCCAGATCGGCCGCCGTGAGCGGCAGGCGAACGAGCGGCTCGTTCACGAGCGGGATGTCGCGAATCTTCCCGAGGCCCGTGCCCACCACCGCCACGTAGAAGATGCCGGTGCGCTTCCAGTCGCGGAGCTGCGCCCGCTTGTTGCCGAGCTCGGCGCCCATCCACAGGGCGAGGTGCGGCACGGAGCTGTAGCTGCAGCCGAGCGTGAGGCCGGGCTTGAACTGATCCACCTGCTCGGTAGGGACGCCCCAGCTCGTGTCGTTCATGTCCTCCCGGAAGCGCGCGGTGATGCGGATCATCGGGTGGAGCTGCAGGCTGTTGCCCACGTTGTGGGTAAAGCCCGAGCGGCGGAGGAGGCGGGGGGTCTGCACGGCGCCGGCGCACACGAACACGTCGCGCGCTTCGATGGTGACGCGCTCGCGATGGCCCTCGGCGGTGCCCCGCTCCACGACCGCGCCCGTGATGCGGCGCCCGTTGCGGAGGAGGCGAATGACCCGCGTTTGTGGCGAGAGGCGCGCCCCCGCGGCGAGGGCGCGCGGGATGAGGGTGACCGACATCGAGCGCCGACCCGTGAGGAGGCCGGCGCGCGGGCCCTCGCCCTCGTAGCTCCAGAAGCGGGCGATCTCGCGGGTGCTCCAACCCATCTCGCCCGCGCCGCGCTGCAGGAGCGCCGAGGCGGGGCCGTTGCCGTACGGGAGGAGGTTCACTTCGCAATCACGCTCGACCGCCTCGAAGTGGGGGGTGAGGCTGTCGGGGCCGAAGTCCTCGATGTCCGTCTGTTCGCGCCACTCGGCGAGCGTGCTCGCGAGGGGGCGATGGTACAGCGCGGCGTTGATCTCGCTGCCGCCGCCCACACACCGGCCCTCGAGGTAGGTGATGCTCGTGCCGCCGAAGGTCACGTTGAGGCCGCCGTTGCGGTACTTCTGGTCCATCTCGGCGAGCGAGAAGCTGGGCGCGCTGTCGATCGGCCAGAAGGCGCCCTCCTCGACGATCAGCACGTCGCGGCCGGCCTCGGCGGCGAGGCAGGCCGTCATGGCGCCACCGGGGCCGGAGCCGATCACCAGCAGGTCGGCCCGCTCGGTCATCGGGACACCCCGGCCAGCACCTGATCCAGCTCGCCGCTTTCCTCGAGCACGGACCAGAAGATGAAGGGCGCCATCTTGTCGTAGAAGGTGGTGAAGTTCTTCAGGGGGCCGAGCGGCAACGACCGGAGCCGGGCCAGGCGGCGCCGGCGGCGATCCAGCGACAGCTCGGAGAAGGGGCCCGCGGCCTCGAACGCCAGGGTGAGCGCGACCATGCCCGCCGCGAAGTGCCGGGGCATGCCGAGGAGCCGGGACTGGAGCACGTGCGCCGTCTCCTCGAGGCCGGGCACGCCGAGGAGGTCGCTCCGGTCGAGCTCCTCGGCCACCTCCGCCTCCGCGATGCCGCGGACGGCGCGGGCGAGGCGGGCGACGACGGGGGCGGGCAGCGGCGAGAGCGGCACCCCTCCCGCTTAGGACCGCAAGGAGCCGCCGGCAACGGGGAGACGCGCCATCCGGTCGGGAATGTGCCCGGACGGTGGCCTCGGCGGCAGATCACGGTCGGGCAGCGGCCGCGCGTGCTAAGCCAAGCGCGCCCACCCCCGCCTGCATGAACTACGGCTTTGTGATCGACACCCGCTCGTGCATTGGCTGCCACGCCTGCTCCACGGCGTGCAAGTCCGAAAACGAGGTGCCGCTCGGCGTGCACCGCACCTGGGTGAAGTACACCGAAACGGGGCGCTACCCCGATGTGCGGCGGAACTTCCAGGTCACCCGGTGCAACCACTGCGCGAACCCGCCCTGCGTGCGCATCTGCCCGGTGGCCGCGATGGTGCAGCGCCCCGACGGCATCGTGGACTTCGATGGGGATGCCTGCATCGGCTGCAAGGCCTGCCTCCAAGCCTGCCCCTACGATGCCATCTACATGGACCCGGGCAGCGACACCGCCGCCAAGTGCAACTTCTGCGCCCACCGCGTGGAGCAGAACCTCGAGCCGGCCTGCGTGGTGGTCTGCCCCACCCACGCGATCCTCGCCGGCGACCTCGACGACCCCACCTCCGAGGTGGCCCGCGCCGTGGCCGGCAACGACGTGATGGTGCGGAAGCCCGAGCAGGGCACCGCCCCCAAGCTCTTCTACGTGCAGGGCCACGGCCCCTCGCTGCACCCCACCGCCCTCCCGCGGGAGCCCGACGGCGTGGCCATGGTGGATGTGCTCGACGCCGACGGGCTGAACCGCAGCCCCGGCTACGCCGACGCCGCCCGCTACGAGGTGCGCCTGCGCATCGACGACACCGTGCTCCCGCCCCCCGGCACGCCCCGTCAGCCAGGCGTGCAGGGCGTGCCGAACAGCCCCATCCACATCGGCGAGGGCCGGATGGCGGGACAGATGGTGGCGCAGGTCGCGCACACGGCCTGGCACGTGATCCCCTGGCACTGGCAGGTGCCGGCCTACCTGGTCACCAAGTCGGTGGGCGCGGGCGCGTTCTTCGTGCTCGCGCTGGTGCAGCTCCTCGGGGTGGAGGTGCCCGTGGCCCTCCGCGCGGCGCTCGGCGGGCTGGGGCTCCTCGCGCTGGTGGCCACCACGGCGCTCCTCGTGGGCGACCTCGGGCGGCCCGAACGCTTCCTCCGCATCCTCACCCGCCCCCAGTGGCGGAGCTGGCTCACCCGCGGGGCCTTCCTCCTCGTGGCCGCCTCGATCCTCGGCACCACCCTCTTCGGCCTCGACCTCGCCGAGGCCACCGGGCTCCTCGCGCCGGGCCTGCACGGCGTGCGGGCCCTCCTCGCCACGTTGAACCTGCCGCTCACGGTGGGCGCCGCGGTGTACACCGCCTTCCTGTTCGGCCAGTGCGAGGGCCGCGACCTGTGGCAGAGCCCGGTCCTGCCGGTGCAGTTGTTCGTGCAGATGCTGGTGGGCGGCGCCTCCGCCGGCCTCGCGGTGGCCGCGCTCGCGCCCCACGCCCAGCCGCTGTTCCCTCCCCTGCAGCTCGCGCTCGCCGTGTCCCTCGCGCTGCACGCCGCGCTCCTCCTCGCCGAGTACGCCATGCCCCACGCGAGCGAGCAGGCCGCCCGGGCCGCCCACGCCATCGTGCACGGCAAGCACCGCCGCACGTTCTGGCTCGGCGCCGTGGGCCTCGGGCACCTCGTTCCGCTCGCGCTCCTCGCGGTTCCCGCGGCCTGGGCTGCGTTGGCGGCCGTCGTGGCCACGCTCGCGGGTCTGTACCTCTACGAGTCCGCGTTCGTGCGCGCCCCCCAGGAACTCCCGAACTCCTGAGCCATGCCCAACTCCCCCCTCGAACAGTTCCTCGCCTCCATGATGGGCCTCGCCCGCGCCCCGGAGCGCTCGGCGGGCACGCTGCCCACCAACGCTGCGGGCACGGCGATGCCCACCTTCAGCGAGAGCCCGCGGCCCAACGTGCCGCTTACCGAGGTGCGGCAGGAGGATGGCCGGCTGAACCAGTACCCGCCGCCCGAGCTGTGGGAGGACTGGGTGGAGCTCGACGCAAAGGCGTGGCCGCGCCGGGTGCCGCGCCGCTACACGCTGGTGCCCACCATCTGCTTCAACTGCGAGAGCGCCTGTGGGCTCCTCGCGTATGTCGACCGCACCACGCTCGAGGTCCGCAAGTTCGAGGGCAACCCCGCGCACCCGGGTAGCCGCGGCCGCAACTGCGCCAAGGGCCCGGCCACGCTGAACCAGACCTACGACCCCGAGCGCATCCTCTACCCGCTGAAGCGCGCCGGCAAGCGCGGCGAGGGCAAGTGGGTGCGCGTGAGCTGGGAGGAGGCGCTCGCCGACATTGCTGGCCGGATGCGGGAAAGTCGCCAGCGGCGCCGCACGGGGATCATGTACCACGTGGGCCGGCCGGGGGAGGACCACTACACCAACCGCATCATCACGGCCTGGGGGGTGGATGGGCACAACTCCCACACCAACATTTGCAGCGCCGCCTCGCGCGCGGGCTACGCGCTCTGGGGGGGCGCCGACCGCCCCAGCCCCGATCACGCCCACGCCCGCTGCATCCTCCTCATCTCGAGCCACCTCGAAACGGGCCACTATTTCAACCCGCACGCCCAGCGCATCATGGAGGCGAAGGCCAACGGGGCGAAGATCGTCACGCTCGACCCGCGCCTGTCCAACACCGCGAGCAAGAGTGATTGCTGGCTGCCCACCTGGCCCGGCAGCGAATCCGCAGTGCTCCTCGCCATCGCCGGCCACCTGCTGGAGACCGGCCAGTGGGACCGCGAGTTCGTGCGCCGCTGGGTGAACTGGCGAACCTTCCTGCGCGAAGGGTCGGCGGCGGTCGAGGCGAGCCCGCTGCCGGAGGCGCAGAAGGCGGCCATCCTCGCGGCCATGCCGGCGTCCGAGGGCGAGCTGCGCTTCGAGGACTTCGAGCGGGCGCTGCGTGCGTTGTACGCCGGCTTCACGTTCGCGTGGGCGGCACAGGTGTCGGATGTGCCGGAGGCGCGCATCCGGCAGGCGGCGGACTACGTGGCCCAGGCCGGCAACCGGCTCGCGGCCCATGTGTGGCGCGCCGCGAGCATGGGCAACCGGGGCGGCTGGCAGGTGGCGCGGTGCCTGTTCTTCCTGAACGTGCTCACGGGCAGCGTGGGCGCGGTGGGGGGCACCAACCTCAACACCTGGAACAAGTTCGTGCCGCGGGCCTACAAGACCCCGCCCGCCTTCGACAGTTGGAACGAGCTGCACCTCCCGCACGAGTGGCCGCTCGCCATGTACGAGATGTCCTTCCTGCTCCCGCACTTCCTCCAGGAAGGCCGCGGCGAGGTGGACGTATATTTCACCCGGGTCTACAACCCGATGTGGATCAACCCCGACGGTTTTACCTGGCTCGAATCCCTGAGGGACGAGTCCCAGATCAAGTGCCACGTGGCGCTCACCCCCACCTGGAACGAGAGCGCCTGGTTCGCCGACTACGTGCTCCCCATGGGGCACGCCGGCGAACGTCACGACCTCATGAGCCAGGAAACCCACGCCGGCACCTGGCTCGGCTTCCGCCAACCCGTGCGGCGGGTGGCGATGGAGCGGCTCGGGAAGCCGGTGTCGCGCACCTGGGAGGCCAACCCCGGCGAGGTGTGGGAGGAGGCCGAGTTCTGGGTAGACCTCACCTGGCAGATGGACCCCGACGGCGCCCTCGGCGTGCGGCAATGGGTGGAGAGCGTCCGCGAGCCCGGCAAGCCCGTGAGCCAGGATGAATACTGGGCGTGGATTTTCGAGAACAGCGTGCCGGGACTCCCCGCGGCGGCCGCGCGGGAGGGGCTCACCCCGCTCGCGTACATGCGGAAATATGGCGCGTTCGAGCTGCGGAGCGGCACCGAGCGCCCCTTCGCGGCCCCCGTGACCGGCGAGCCCGCCCACGTCACGGAGGATGGCCTGGCCACCAACGCGGAGGGCGCGCGCCTCGGCGTGATGGTGGACGGTCAACTCCTCGCGGGGTTTGGCACCCCCAGCGGCAAGCTGGAGTTCTTCAGCCCCACCCTCCGGGACTGGGGGTGGCCCGAGCTCGACCGCGTCATTCCCTGGTCGCTCCCCAGCCACGTGGACCCCTCCGAGGTGAACCGCGCCGCCGGCGAGATGATCCTCCTCCCCAACTTCCGCCTGCCGCACCTCATCCACACCCGCTCGGCCAACTCCAAATGGCTGTACGAGATCGGCCACAACAACCCCGTTTGGGTGCACCCCGAGGACGCCGCCCGCCTCGGCGTCCGCACCGGCGAGCTCCTGCGGGTGGAGACGGAGATCGGCTGGTTCATCGACCGCGCCTGGGTCACCGAGGCCATCAAGCCCGGAATCCTCGCCATGAGCCACCACCTCGGCCGCTGGCGCCTGCAGGACGATGCCGGCGGTAGCAAGGGCACCAGCGCGCTCGCCAGCCTCGACGAGGACGGCAAGGGCGGACACACGCTCCGCATGCTCGAAGGCGCCCGCGCCTACCCCTCGATCGACCCCGACACCGCCCGCATCTGGTGGAAGGACGTGGGGGTGCACCAGAACCTCACCCACGCCGTGCAACCCGACCCGGTTTCCGGCGCCCACTGTTGGCTCCAGAAGGTGCTGTCCGTGCGCAAGGCCGTGCCCGGCGAGCGCCACGGCGATGTGCACGTGGACCTCGTGAAGAGCCGCGAGGTGTACCGACGCTGGCACGCGCTCGCGCGGTCGGCGGTGGCGCACAGCCCCAACGGCGAGCGGCGTCCCTACTGGCTGAACCGTCCGCTCAAACCCCAGCGTACGGCCTTCAAGCTCCCCGCCACCCCGTTCTTCCGCAAGGAGTGAGCGTGTCCGACCGCAATCGCCACCCCGCCGACCAGCACGACCTCATCCGCGTACAGGGTGCGCGGGTGAACAACCTCAAGGACATCAGCGTGGCGCTGCCCAAGCGGCGCCTCACCGTGTTCACGGGCGTGTCGGGCTCGGGAAAGTCCTCGTTGGTCTTCGGCACCATCGCCGCAGAGTCGCAGCGGCTCATCAACGAGACCTACAGCGCGTTCCTGCAGGGCATGATGCCCACGCTGGCGCGCCCCGAGGTGGATGCGCTCGATGGGCTCACCACGGCCATCCTCGTGGACCAGGAGCGCATGGGCGCGAACGCCCGATCCACGGTGGGTACCGCCACCGACACCAACGCGCTCCTGCGCGTGCTCTTCAGCCGCCTCGGCCAGCCCCACGTGGGCTCCTCGAAGGCCTTCGCCTTCAACGTGCCCTCCGTGCGCGGCGTGGGCGCGGTGACGGTGGAGCGGAAAAATGCACCGACGGAGCGCAAGGAGTTCTCCATCGCGGGCGGGATGTGTCCCCGGTGCGAGGGCATGGGCTCGGTGTCCGACTTCGACCTCGGCGCCCTCTACGACGACAAGAAGTCGCTCAACGGCGGGGCCCTCGCCATCCCCGGCTACAGCATGGAGGGCTGGTACGGCCGCATCTTCCGCGGCTGCGGCTTCTTCGATCCCGACAAGCCCATCCGCGACTACTCCAAGCGGGAGCTCCACGACCTGCTCCACAAGGAGCCGACGAAGATCAAGGTGGATGGCATCAACCTCACCTACGCGGGGCTCATCCCGAGCATCCAGAAGTCGATGCTCGGCAAGGACGTGGAGGCGATGCAGCCGCACATCCGGGCCTTCGTGGAGCGGGTGATCACGTTCCAACGTTGCCCCGACTGCGGGGGCACCCGCCTCAACGAAGCGGCGCGGTCGAGCCGCATCGCTGGCATCAACATCGCCGAGGCCTGCGCGATGCAGATCACCGACCTCGCCGCCTGGGTGCGCGGGCTGCAGGAGCCCTCGGTGGCGCCGCTCCTCGCCGCGCTGCGTGAGTCGCTCGATGCCTTCGCGGAGATCGGCCTCGGCTACCTCAGCCTCGACCGTCCCACCGGCACGCTGTCGGGGGGCGAGTCGCAGCGCACGCGCATGATCCGCCACCTCGGCTCCTCGCTCACCGATGTGACCTACATCTTCGACGAGCCCACCATCGGGCTGCACCCCCACGACATCCAGCGCATGAACGAGCTGCTCCTCCGCCTTCGCGACAAGGGCAACACGGTGCTGGTGGTGGAGCACAAGCCGGAGGTGATCGCCATCGCCGACCACGTGGTGGACATCGGCCCCGGCGCGGGCTCGGCGGGCGGAGAGGTGGTGTTCACGGGCACGGTGGCGGCGCTCCGGGAGAGCGGCACCCTCACGGGGCGCCACCTCGGCACGGTGGCGAGGGTCAAGCCGAAGGTGCGGGCCCGCACCGGGGTGATCGAGGTGCGCGGGGCCGCCACGCACAACCTCAAGACCGTGGATGTGGACATCCCGCTCGGCGTGCTGGTGGTGGTGACCGGCGTGGCGGGGTCGGGCAAGAGCTCGCTCATCCGCGGCTCGGTGAGCGGGCGGTCGGGTGTGGTGTCGGTGGACCAGGCGCCCATCAAGGGCTCCCGTCGCAGCAATCCCGCCACCTACACCGACCTCCTCGAGCCCATCCGGAAGGCCTTCGCGAAGGCGAACGGGGTCAAGCCGGCCCTGTTCTCCGCCAACTCCGAGGGGGCCTGCCCGGCGTGCAACGGCGCGGGCGTCATCTACACGGACCTCGGCCTGATGGACGGCGTGAGCGCCCCCTGCGAAGACTGCGAGGGGCGGCGCTTCCAGCCTACGGTGCTCGAATACCGACTCGGCGCGTTGAACATCGCCGAGGTGCTCGATCTCTCCGTGGAGGCCGCGCTGGCCTACTTCAGCGCCGGCCCCGTGCGGACGCCGGCCGCCGCGGCCATCCTGCAACGCCTCGCCGACGTGGGCCTCGGCTACGTGCGGCTCGGCCAGCCCCTTCCCACCCTCTCCGGCGGCGAGCGCCAGCGCCTGAAGCTCGCCACGAGCATGGCAGAGGCCGGCGGGGTGTACGTGCTCGACGAGCCCACCACCGGCCTGCACCTCGCCGACCTCCAGAGGCTGCTCGCCCTGCTCGACCACCTCGTCGACGCCGGCAAGTCGGTGATCGTGATCGAGCACCACCAGGCCGTGATGGCCCACGCGGACTGGATCATCGACCTCGGCCCCGGCGCCGGGCACGACGGCGGGCGCGTGGTCTTCGAGGGCACGCCCGCCGCGTTGGTGGCCTCCGCCTCCACCGTGACGGGGCAGCACCTCGCCGCCTACGTGGGCAGCGCAAAGGGCTAGCGGCGCGGCGGGGTCCGAGCGGCCGATGCCGAACCGGCTACCTTCCCCCCATGCTGGCCCTGCTCGTCCACCTCGCGGAAGGCGCCCCGCCGCCGGTCGTGCGGGCCGCGCGGCTCGTAGGCGGCCTCGTGGTGGCCTGGGACGGCGACCGTGGCCTGACGGCGTTTGCGCCCGACAGCGGCGAGCCGCGGTGGCAGGTGTCCCTCCCCGTGGCGCCCTACGGCTGGCAGCCCGTGGGGGCCTGGCACGGCGAGGTCGTGTCCGACAGCGCGCCCACCGCACACGTATCGGCGGCGGGGGCGCTCCGGGCGACACTCGACCACGAGGGGCTCGGGCGCTGTGCCGTTCATGAAGCCGGCGGCGGGGCGGTGCTCGCCTGCTACGAGGGCGCCACTGTGCTCCATCCCGCGGAGCTCCGCCACATCGGGCCGGTGCTCCCGCGGCCCTCCACCTGCCGGCCGGGCGGCGAGGCGCCCGAACCCTTCTGCGGCAGGTTCGGCCCCGACACCCGGGCCGTCGCGCGCGTGGCCGGGGTGACGGTGGTGTTCGGCGAGGACAACTCCGGCCCCCACCCCCAGCACGACTCCCCCCTCACCCTCGTGGGCATCGCCGACGAGGGCGCGGTCCGCTGGCGCCGTCCCGTGGCCGAAGCCCGGGAGGCCGGCGCGCACGGCGAGCTCTGCTGGGTGTTCGGCGCTGACAGGGTGGAGGCGCTCGGCTGCGCGGACGGCGCCCCGCGCTGGAGCGCCAAGGCGCCGGGCGCCACGGCCGTTCACGCGCTCGACGTCGCGCTGCTCGTGGTGGCCCCCGATGCGGTCAACGCGCACGCCTGGAGCGATGGGCGGCTGTGGTGGCGCGCGCCGCTCGGGCCCGGCGAGCGGGCGGCGGTGGGCCTCGGCACGCCGACGGTAGACCCGGTGACGGGCGAGCCGAGCCAGCCCTTCGTGGGCGCCGGCCCCGCCACCGTGCGGGTGCTCGACGCCGCCACGGGTCGACCGCGGGGCAGCATCCCGCTGGCCGAGGGCCAGTCCCTGTTCGGGCTCCCCGGCGGCTACGCGCGCCTCTCCGACCACGGCGACCTCACGCTCTACACCGAGGCCGGCGCCCCGCTCACCACGCTCCGCCTCGGCGGCACCTCGCGGTACTTCACGCTCGCCGCCGACGCCGATCGCCTGGTGGTGACGCTCTTCGACCATACCTTCGTGGTGGACCGGCAGCGCGGCCGGATCGTCGAGAAACTACGCGGCCAGTTCCACACGGTGGCGCTCGCGGGCAAGGTCCTGGTGCTGCACCGCCGGCCGCTGGGCGATGCCGGCGAGCTGCGGTTCTTCCGGTAGCGCCGCGAATCGCGGCGAGCCCGCCCGCCCCGAGGTGGGGCAGACGCGATTCGCCCAAGCCCGGGCTGCTTCAGAGTCCCAACCGATCCAACTCGAAGGCCAACCAGGCCTCCACGCTCGGACCCAGCTCCTCGAAGCCGTCGTGGTCGCAGTGGAACAGGCGAATGCCCCAGTTCATCGGCGCGCCCTTGGCCTCCCGCCGGATGACCCAGTGCTCCGTTCCCGACGAGGCCACGATGTGGCCGGACTCGAGATGTTCGCGCGCGGCCCGCGGGTAGCGCCCGAGGTACACCGGGTTCACGCCCTCCGGCACCTCCTCGCGCTCCTCGCAGATGCCGGCCTCGTCGTCGTTGTCGTTGAGCCGACCCGAGAGCACGCGGCCGAGGAGGCGACCCTCGAGCGCCTGGAGCACCGGCGCGGGCCAGACGGGGCCGCACGCCTTCACGGCGAGGAGGAGGTACTGCCACCGGTAGGCTTGTTTTGCGTGCGCGGTGGCCGCGAGCACGCTGCTCACGCTGGCGGTGCCGGCCAGCCGGACGAGCGCATCATCGATGGCCGGCTTGCCCGCGAGGGCCTTCCCGACGCGCTTCCGTGGGGCGCGGGCCGCCTCCACGGCATCGGCTTCGCCAGCCAACCAGAGCGCGAGCGTTTCGCCGAGCACGGCCACGCTCTCGGGGTGGGCGTGGGTGACCCGCGCGGTGCCATCCGCCCGGGGCTCGAGAATCCAGACGTCGGCCTCCGCCGAGGCGAACACCTCGCCCCTCCTCGGCGCTTTCCGGGGCTCGCCATCGAAGCGCGGCCCCCATAGGAGGCGGGCGAGAAGGCTCCCCCCGAGGGCCGACCGCAGGGGCGCCAACGCGTTGGCGAGGGCAGGTAGCGCGGCGAGGAAGGCCTCGCGTTCATTGCCGTGGAGCGGTGGCGGGGCGGCGCTCACGAGGGAACAGAGCCGGCTCACCGACGCGGCGAGATCGGGCTCCGCACGGGGAGTGCGTTCGGCGCGGAAGGGCGGCATACGAAGCTCGGGGGGGCGTGGGCATTATCCACTTTCCGGGGCTTCGGTGGTGTCCCGGGTAGGCTGTGGCACCCTCCCCCCATGCTCCTGCTCTGCCTGACCGCAGCCCTCGCTGCCACCGGCCACGCCCCTCGGCCCCACGGGCTCGCACCGGACCGGGATCGCGATCACGACGGACTCAGCAACGGGTAGGAGCGCGTCGCCGACACCAATCCCTTTCGCAGCGACACGGACGGGGACGGCTGGTTGGACGGCGAAGAAGTCGCGTGGGGCTTCGACCCACTGGAGGCTGCGGATCATCCCTGGGCCGGACGGCCAGGCGCCGGGACACTCCCGCGGGCCGCTGGGCGATGCGAGCGAGCAGGGGATCGTCCGATGGCGTCGCGAATCGCGGCGAACCCGCCCACCCCGAGGTGGGGCGAACGCGATTCGCCCACCCGTTGTGCGTCCGCGGCGCCGGGCGGCGCGGACCGGGGTAGAGCGGGGCGCGCACGGGCGGGCCGGAGCCCTCCCGGCCCGTACCCCGGCGTTCCCGCCTCGACCTCCCCTCCCCGAGACCCGATGACCACGCAGAACTGGCTCCAACTGGCCGCGGCTCTCCTCCTTGCGTTCTTCATCTTCCGTGGGTTCTTCGGCAAGAGCTCCTCGGAAGACGCCAGGGCGCTCGTGGCCAAGGGCGCTCGACTAGTGGACGTGCGCAGCCCCGGTGAATTCGCCGGCGGCCACCTTCCCGACGCGGTGAACATCCCGGTCGACGAGATCGCGCGCCGGGCCGATGAGATCGGCCCCAGGGACGGCGGGGTCGTGGTGTACTGCGCCAGCGGCGTGCGCAGCGCGTCGGCCGCCGGCACGCTCCGCAAGCTCGGGTTCAACCCGGTGGCCGATCTCGGCGCCATGAGTCGCTGGTAGCGCTTCCTCAGCGTGCCACCGTGCCCCACTTGCGTGAGAAGGTCGCCAGCTTCGACAGCTCCTCCTCGGAGACCACCGCGGGCACCACGACCACGAGGCCCAGCATGACCTGCACCCGGCTGCCGGTGTTGAAGCCGGCGCCGAGCAAGTCCCAGCCAGTCCAGGTCGGGTCGTAGGTCGTCATCGCGGGCTCCCCCTCCTGGACGCCGTCGATGTAGGCCACCACGGTTCCGTCGACGTCGTGGGTGAAGCCAACGAGGCGGACCGTGCCGTCGGTCTGTCCCGACCCGCGCAGCACGTGCCCGAGGAGAGGCAACATGAACGCTCTTCCCGAAGGTACACCCCGCCACCGTACCGCCGCTCGCGGTACTGCCGCAAGCCCATCGGCGTAGAACCACCCTCGAATTCCGAGCCGCATCCCCCCCGGTTCCCGCCCTCGCGGCCCCGAGCCCGCAGCTCCGCCCTCCGGCCCT
>CAISIK010000039.1 GCA_903885375.1 uncultured Pseudomonadota bacterium | reverse complement strand
CGTGGCAGGCGTAACAAACCGAAGCCATGTGCCCCCGCTCACCTCAAACGGTGAAGCTCTCACCGCAGGAGCAGCTCGTCTTGGCGATCGGGTTGATGAACTCGAAGCCGGTCTTCATCAGCTCGGTCTTCCAGTCCACGATGGTGCCATTCAGGAACAGGTAGGACTTACGATCGATGGCCACCTTGACCTGCTCGCCGTCGGGCCCGAAGGCGAAGACCTTGTCCTTCTCCGCCGGCGCCGGGGCGAAGTCCACGAAGTAGGACAGGCCCGAACACCCGCCGCCGCGGATGCCGATGCGGAAGACGTGGTCGGGCGTCTGGCGCTTGACGGCCAGCTCGAGAATGCGGTTGCGCGCCCGGTCGGTGAGCTCGATCGCCATGGTTACTCCGCCTCGGCCTGGGCCTGCTTCGCCGCCTGCTTCTTCTTGAAGTCGGCGATGGCGGCCTTGATCGCATCTTCTGCGAGCACGGAGCAGTGGATCTTCACCGGGGGGAGCTTCAGCTCTTCCGCGATGATGGAATTGTTGATGCCCAGCGCATATTCCACGGTGCGGCCCTTCACCATCTCGGTGACGAGCGAGCTCGAGGCGATGGCCGAGCCGCAGCCGAAGGTCTTGAACTTGGCATCTTCGATGATGCCGTCGTCGTTGATCTTGAGCTGCAGCTTCATCACGTCGCCGCAGGCGGGGGCGCCCACCAGGCCGGTGCCGACATCGTCGGCCGCCTTGTCCATCGAGCCGACGTTGCGGGGGTTTTCGTAGTGGTCGATGACCTTGTTGCTGTATGCCATGATGATTCTCCCTTGGCGGCCTAGTGGGCCGCCCATTCGATGGATTTGATGTCGATGCCTTCTTTCACCATCTCGTAGAGCGGTGACATCTCGCGCAACCAGCGCACCTTCTCGGTGATGAGCTTCACCGCGTAGTCGACCTCTTCTTCGGTGGTGAACCGGCCGATGCCGAACCGGATGGAGGTGTGGGCAAGCTCCACATCCACGCCCATCGCCCGGAGCACGTAGGAGGGTTCCAACGAGGCCGAGGTGCAGGCAGAGCCGGAGCTGACGGCGAGATCCTTGATCGCCATCATCATCGCCTCTCCTTCGCAGAACGCGAAGCTGACGTTGAGGTTTCCGGGGAGGCGGTGCTCCCAGCTACCGTTGAGGTAGAGCTCATCGAGGTTGGCGCGGAGGCCATCCCACAGCCGATCCCGCAGGACGCGCACCCGTGCGGCCTCGCCCTCCTCCATCGTGCGCTTCGCCACCGCACACGCGGCGCCGAGGCCGACGATCTGGTGGACGGCGTGCGTGCCGCTGCGGAGGCCACGCTCCTGCCCGCCGCCGTACATGGTGGGCTCGAGCCGGATGCGGGGGCGGCCGCGGCGAACGTACAACGCGCCGATGCCCTTGGGACCGTACATCTTGTGGGCGGAGATGCTCGCGAGGTCCACGTTCATGGCGGAGACGTCGAACGGGATCTTGCCCACGCCCTGCACGGCGTCGGTGTGGAAGAAGACGCCGCGCTCCCGGCAGATCGCGCCGATCGCCGTGATGTCCTGGATGACGCCGACCTCGTTGTTGGCCCACATGATGGACACGAGCGTGGTGTCGGGACGGATGGCGGCACGGAGCTCATCGAGGGAGACGAGGCCCTCGGTGTTCACCGGGAGGTAGGTGACCTCGAAGCCTTCCTTCTCGAGCGCGTGGCAGGCATCGAGCACGGCCTTGTGCTCGGTGGCCTGCGTGATGACGTGCTTGCCCTTCTCGGCGTAGAAGTGGGCCACGCCGAGGATGGCGAGGTTGTCGCTCTCGGTGGCGCCGGAGGTGAAGATGATCTCCTTGGGGTCGGCGCCGATCAGCTCGGCCACCTGCTCGCGCGCGCGCTCCACCGCTTCCTGGGCGGCCCAGCCGAAGGCATGGTTGCGCGAGCCGGCGTTCCCGAAGACCTCGGTGAGGTAGGGCAGCATCACTTCGAGCACGCCCGGATCCACCCGGGTGGTGGCGTGGTTGTCGAAGTAGATGGGCAGCTTGAGCGACATTCAGGAGTCCATGGAGGAGGAGGGATGGTCGTGCACGCCGGCCACGAGCGGCGGCGCGACGATGTCGGCGTGGCCGCCGGTTTCGCAGCCGCTGCAGGCCGACTTCTCGGTGGCGGGAGCGCAGGTGTGGCAGCCCGACAGGTAGTCGAGCGCGGTGACCAGCTCCTCATCGAGCGCTTGGAGGCGGCTGAGCTGCGCCTGGGTGTCGAGCCGCTTCTGGGCGTAGAAGGACTGGAGCGACTGCATCATCTCGGGGGCGGACTGGGCCGACCGCAACGCTTCGAGGAACTCGCGGATTTCCGGAAGGGAAAAGCCGAGGTCCTGCAGGCGGGTGATCCAGTGGATGCGCACCAGCGAGTCCTGGTCGTAGAGGCGGAAGCCGCCCTTCGTGCGGCCCACGGGCGTGAGCAGACCGAGCTCCTCGTAGAAGTGGAGCGTGCGCTGCGTGCGCCCCGCCTTGTCGGCGAGGGCGCCGATCCGCATCAGGGTCGAGGGTGCGCCGTCAGACATCAATCCTTACGTGAACGTAAGAGTGATAGTCGTGCGCTGCCCGGACGTCAATGATCGCGTGTCGGGGATCACGATTCGGTGGTGCACCGCACCGCGATACCGGGGAGGCATGACCGCGCTGCTCCCGCTCCTCCTGACGATGGCCCTCGCCGGCACCGGAACCCCGTCGATGCCGCCGCGCCCGCCGGGGCTCACCTGCTCCCCGTCGGAGCCCGGCGCCGCCGCGATCCCCCAACGCGCCTTCCTCGGCGTGTGGCAGCACCCCACCTCCACCGCGCGCTTCCGCGTGTGCATCGACCGCGGCGTGCCCATCGTGACCGGCGTGGACTCCGGCGACGGCGAGGTCTTCCGCATCCAGGACGCGCGCCTGGAGGGCAACCGGCTGCTCTTCACCTCCACGATGCCGAGCACCGCGTTCACGCTGCAGCAGGAGTGGCGGGCGCAGGGGCCGGCCGTCCTCGACTTCACGCACGAAGTCACGGGGCAGCTGCTCCTCGCCGTTCCCGAGTAGCCGCGGGGCGAGGGCCCCGCGGCGCGGCGCTCAGGGCACGCTGGTCGGGTCGGTCCCGTCGCTGCCGTACACGTACTCCAGGTAGTCGTCGGCACCATCCCCATCGGTGTCGGCGAGGGTGTCGTCGGTGCCCGAGGCGACCTCGTACACGTCGTAGAGGCCATCGCCGTCGTCGTCGGGGGTGTCGCTCGCGTCGGAGCCGGCAGTGCCAGCCACGTACACGTACTCCTCCCAGTCGTCCCAGCCATCGCCGTCGGTGTCGGCGAGGCGGTCGCTCGTGCCGTAGTCGCGCTCGTACACGTCGTAGAGGCCATCGCCGTCGTCATCGGGCGTGTTGTGCGGGTTGGTGCCGGCGTGCCGGCCCACGTACACGTACTCCTCCCAGTCGTCCCAGCCATCGCCATCGGTGTCGGCGAGGCGGTCGCTGGTGCCGTAGGCGGCTTCGTAGATGTCGTACAGCCCGTCGCCGTCGTCGTCGGGCGTGTTGTGCGGGTTGGTGCCGGCGCGGCGGCCCACGTACACGTACTCGTCCCAGTCGTTCCACCCGTCCCCATCGGTGTCCGCGAGGGTGTCGTCGGTGCCGCAAGCCACCTCGTACACGTCGTACAGCCCGTCGCCGTCATCGTCGGGCGTGTCGCCCGGGTCGGTGCCGGCGGTGCCGCCCACTTACACGTACTCGTCCCAGTCGTTCCAACCGTCCCCATCGGTGTCGGCGAGGGTGTCGTCGGTGCCGTACGCCACCTCGTACACGTCGTACAGCCCGTCGCCGTCATCGTCGGGCGTGTCGCCCGGGTCGGTGCCGGCGGTGCCGCCCACGTAAACGTACTCGTCCCAGTCGTTCCACCCGTCCCCATCGGTGTCCGCGAGGGTGTCGTCGGTGCCGTAGGCCACCTCGTACACGTCGTAGAGGCCATCGCCATCGTCGTCGGGCGTGTCGCCTGCGTCGATGAGGGCGGCGGTGCCGACGTACACGTACTCCTCCCAGTCGTTCCACCCGTCGCCGTCGCTGTCCGCGGCGAGGGGGTTGCTGCCGATCGAGCGCTCCACGCCGTTGGTGAGGCCGTCGCCGTCCCGATCCCCCGCAGGCCGAAGCCCGCGGGCCTCCGCCGACCCCGACATCCCCAACGCGAGCACGGCCAAGAAGCTGATCATGCCACCCTCCGGTGCCGACCATCGGCCGACGACACGGCGACTGTACCGCAAATCGCGACGCCCGAGGTCAAAAGAGGACGACCATCGCTCCATCCGGCAACGCCGCGTAGATCTCGGCCACATCGCGCAGGTGCAGCACCACGCAGCCCCAGCTCAGCCGCCGGCTCCCCGCATCCTCCCACTCGTACGCCCAGCCGTGAAACCCGATGCCGCCCCCGAGCGCGGTGGACTTCGACGTTTCCCGGCGTGCCGCCCACGCCCGCGTGATCCGCGCCTGCGTGGCGGCGTCGATGAGGCCCGCGCGCGCCCCCCGCGCCGCATCCCACGCGTTGGGGTAGTTCAGCCGCATCCAGTACCCGCCGAAGTACGCCGCGGACGCCCCGGAGAACGGCCCCGTGGCGTGCTGAACCACGTAGTACACGCCCTTGGGCGACCGGTTGTCGCCCCGCCGCACCTTGGCGCCCGCCGCCTGCCCGAACCCCACCTCGTACCGCCCGACCTCGGCCCCCTCCCGGTAGATCCGCATCTGCGCGAGGTCGTGCGAAACGAGCGCCAGCACGGGCTCCGCCTGCGGAACCGGCAGCGTGGGTCTCGCCGCCGCGAACGCGGTCAGCGCTTCATCCAGGCCCTCGGCGGCTACGCGCGCGGTGCGCCCGCGGCCGAGCACGCCGCCGCGCTCCACGGAGGCACCGGCCGCTACCGCGGGCTCGAACCCCGACCAGACCACCCGCAGCTCGCGGGGCTCGTGGTTCTCGTACCAGCGGTGGTGCACCACCACGCCCTCCGGCCCCGTCCGCTCCACCACGCCGGCCGCCCAGGAGCGGACCGCGCGCGCGGATGGCGCCTCGCCACAGCCCTCGCCGCACGGCGTCCAGCCCGGCAGGGGCGCCGAGAAGCCGTCGGCCACGGGCCCGCTTCCGCCCAGGAACGCGGCGAAAGGATCCACCTCGGCCGCCGCCACCGGCACCGACGCCTCGGTGGCCTGCGCGGGCGGCGACGAACAGCCGGCCAGCAACACCCCGAGAAAGAAGGCCGCGACCATGCGACGTTGGACACCGCCGCGCCCCGCCGGTTCCCGCCCCGACGGCGCCGCGATGCCGACCTGCCCACGCCCGCCCCGCGGACGGTCGCGCGGCATCGCCCGGCCCTACTCGCCCGTGTACAACGCGCAGATGTCGGGGAGCGCCGAGAGGTCGCCCTCCGCGAACGGGGAGGGCTCGCCGTAGCGGTGCGCGAGCGGCCATTCCCGGAGCATCACGTCGGCGTCGGGCGGGAGATCGTGCCCGCGGGTGTGGGAACACACGGCCACGAGGTGGCCATCGGCGGTGAGCTCCTCCGCGAAGGCGAAGGTGGCATCGTGGAAGCTCACCATGGCGCCGCCGGAACCATAGGTGTCGCCCTCGCCGCCCTCGGTGAGGAGCGCGGGGAAGGTCATCGCGGGCGTGCTGTACCGCACCATGCCGCCAGTGCCGCCGGAGAAGGCGAGGAGGGAGGCGAGCGTGTCGCCCCGGTGGATCCCGAGGAAGGTCGTCCACAGCGCGCCGGCCGAGAAGCCGGTCACGCCCACCCGGCGCACGTCGGCGCCCAGCTCGGTGACGGCGCAGGAACGCAGGTCGTCGTAGAGCGCGAGGTCCTCCGCGCCATCGCCGGCGAAGTCCCACTCGAACGGGAACTTGCCACTCGCTTCCGGCACGATCACCACCGTGCCGGTTTCGGCCGCATAGTCCTCGAGGCCCAGCGCCCGGGCCATGTAGCGGGCATCACCGCCGAGGGGGTGCCACACGAAGAGCACGGGGGCATCGGCGGTTTCCCCCTCCGGCAGGTACACGAGGGCCTCGCGGTCGAGGCCGCCGGACACGAGCTCCACACGGTCGCCCCCGAAGTCGGGGCAGCTCCCCGCGCTCGGCTCGACGAGCTCCGCGGGCGCCGGGCCTTCTTCCGCAGAATCACCGGTGTCGGCGACGGCGGGCGCCCCCGCTTCGTCGGGCTCGATGGGCAGGCAGGCGAGGAGCGTGAGCAGGGAGATCATCCCGGCCAGCTATTTCGTTGGCGCTTGACAGGGCAGGGCGCGATCGTGTATACGCCGCCCCAGACAGGGGCTTCCATGATGTTCTTCGCCTTCATCCTCGCTGGTTGTGACAAGCCCGCGGAAGAGGCGCCGGCCCCGGCCGGCCTGTTCGTGCTGCAGTCGCCGAAGGGCGGCGAGTTTCTCGAAGAAGGCAGCCAGGAGGTTTCCGGCAAGGCCGTGAACCTCACCGAGGTGCAGGTGAACGGCGTGGCCGCCGAGGTGGACGCGGGGACCTTCGTGGCCGACGTGGAGCTGGCCCGCGGCGTGAACGTGGTGGAGGGGAGCGGCGTGGATGCCACCGGCCACACCATCTTCGACCGCAACGGCGTCCTTGTCGGCGAGTTCGAGGATGACAACGGCGCGGTGGAGGATGCGCTGCTCCTGCGCGTGAACGACGGCGGCCTCCGCCGGATCGGCGAGATCGGCGCGGACATGCTGGCCTCGCAGACCATCAGCGAGTCGATCACCGCGATCAATCCGGTGTACAGCGACAGTTACGCGTGGGACTACGTCATCGTGGCCGCCGACGTGGAGAGCGTGTCGTACGACACCCCCGAGTTCGCCTTCAAGCCGCGGGATGGCGCGCTCGGCCTCCAGGTCACCCTCCCCAACCTCTACGTGGACATCTACGCATATGGCGAGGCCTTCGGCTTTGACTTCGACAGCGATGTGTCGATGTGGGCCAGCGCGGCCGTGCTCAGCGCAGACCTCTACATCACCGCCCAGAACGGCCGCATCGCCGTGGACATCGGCGAGGTCACCGTGGAGCTCAAGGACTTCGGCTACGACACCTCCCTCCTCCCCGGCGATGTCGAGAGCTACATTCTCGTGGAGACCATCCGCGACACCATCACCGAAACGCTGGTGGAGAAGGTCAACGAGATGGTGCCCCCGCTCCTCGACGAGACCCTGAGCGGCCTCGATCCGAGCTTCAGCACCGAGCTGATGGGCCTCACGGTGGACCTCGCGTTCGAGTTCGCCCGGGTCGACATCGACGACGACGGCGTGGCGCTGAACCTCGACATGGACGTCGTGATCCCCAGCACCGGCGATCACGCCGGCCCCGGCTACCTCGGCGCCGACCTCGGCACCCCCGACCTCGACACCCACGCCGACGTGTCGGGCGCGGTGAGCGACAACCTCCTCAACCGCATGCTCTACGAGGCCTGGGCCGGCGGCCTCCTCGACATCCGCCTGAGCACCGACGATGGCTCGCTCAGCGCGCTCATGCTGGCGCCGCTGAAGGCCACCGAGGGCACCATCACCGTGAACGCGCTGCTCCCCCCGGTCGTCGTGGAGCGCGAGGGCGAGCTCCAGGCGCAGATGGGCGAGCTGATCGTGAACATCGACACCCCCGGCGGCGCCCTCGGCGACCACCTCCAGGCCGCGGTGAACGCCTTCGTGCCGCTCGAGATCGTGGTCGAGGGTGGCGAGCTCACCCTGAAGCTCGGCACCCCCGAGGTGGTGCTCATGGTGCGCGAATCCACGATGGGCGCCACCGACGAGGAGATGACCCGCCTCGTGGAGGACATGCTCCCCATCGACCTGCTCTTCTCCCTGCTCGGCGACTTCAGCTTCCCGCTCCCCGCGCTCTACGGCCTCGAGATCGACGAAGGTGCGGCCGAGCGCGATGACAGCGGCGTGTACACCGGTCTCGAAGTCTCTTTGAAGTAGCGGACGCTCCGTGGGTTCAGGGGGCAGCCGCTCCCTCCCGGTCGCCCGGGTCGGCCCCCGGCCGGCTTCGGCCTACTGCGCGGAGAAGCTCGCCTTGGCGGTTTCACCCGACTTCACGGTGACGGTCTGCGTGCTGTCGATGCCGGCGGCTTCGTTGCGCGCGCGCACCTGGTAGGTGCCCGGCGCGAGCTGGAAGCCGATGACCGGGGTGGTGCCGATCTTCTTGCCATCCACGAAGATGTCGGCCCAGCCGCCGGACACGTTCGCGTTGAGCTTGCCCTTGGCCCTCTCCACCACGGGCGGCGGCGCCTGCACCACCACGATCTCCTGGGGAGCAGGCGTAGGGGTGGGAGTGGGCGTAGGCGTGGGCGTGAGCCGCTGATCGGGCGTGGGCGGACGCGGCGCTTCCACCGACCTCAGGGGCGTGAGCCGGGCATCGAGCCGCACGCGCTCGCCTTCGCCGATCTCCACCTCTTCGGACCAGCTGGCGTGGCCCTCGGCGCGCACCTCCACGCGGTGCTTGCCGGGCTTCACGTCGGCCTGGATGCTGGCTCCCTGCCCCGCCTCCACCTCATCCACGAACAGGGTGCCCGACACCGGGCTCACCTTGATCGACAGGCTCGTGGCGCGCACCGGCGCGGCCTTCTCGACCTCCACCACCACCTTCTCGGGCTCGCGGTTCAGCACGTAGAAGATGGAGCCGGTCACGGCGATCGCGGCCACACCGAGGGCGGCGAGGCCGAAGGCGAGGGGCAGCTTGGAAGCGGGGCGGCTCGGGCCGGATGCCGGCGCCACCGTGGGCTGCGAGTTGGCCCGGCGATCCTCCTCCCAGTCCTCCTGCAGCTCCACGCTGGGCTCGGAATCGTGCAACAGGCGTGCGGCCTGACTGCCGGTTTCGAGGCGGTCGCGCTCGACGGCGATCTCGTCGGCGAAGAGCTCGTGCATGAAGTGTGCGAGCGACTGCTGCACCACGTCGGGGGTGGCCGGGTAGAGGAAGTTCAGCAGGTCGGCGTGGAGCTCCCGACCATCCTGGTAGCGGTCGTTCGGGTTCTTCTCCATGCAGCGGGCCACGATGTCGCTCAGGCGCGCCGGCACGGAGGGGTTGACCACCGACACGCGCTCGATGTCCACGTTGCGCACGCGGTCGAGCGTCTTGACCTCGTTGTCGGTCTTGAAGGCGCGGCGGCCCGTGAGCATCTCCCACAGCACCACGCCGAGCGAGAAGAGATCGCTGCGGCGGTCGAGCGTCTCGCCCATCGCCTGCTCGGGCGACATGTACTCGATCTTGCCCTTCAGCGTGCCCTTAGTGGTGGTCTCCACGACGGAGGCGGCCTGCACGATTCCGAAGTCGGCGACCTTGACCTCGCCCGAGTACCCCACGAGGAGGTTCGAGGGGCTCACATCGCGGTGCACGATGTGCATGAGCTCGCCGGAATTGGTGACCTTCCGGTGCGCGTGGTCGAGGCCCTTCGCGGACTCCATCGCGATGTACACCGCGAACTCGCGCGGCAGCATCTTCCGGCGCTCGAATAGCTTGCGGAGGATGAGCTTGGTGTCCTTGCCCTCCACGCAGTCCATCGCGAGAAAGTAGTTGGTGCCGATCTTGCCGAAGTCGACGACGCGCACGATGTTCGCGTGCTGCAGGAGCGCGGTGACGCGCGCTTCATCGAGGAACATCTGCACGAACTGTTCGTTCTCGCTCATGTGGGCGAGGATGCGCTTGACCACGAACAGGTTCTCGAAGCCGCCGTGCCCGAAGGTCTTCGCCCGGAAGATCTCGGCCATGCCGCCGACCGCGATCTTGTCGATCAGGAAGTACTTCCCGTACGCTTCGGGGGCGGGACGGACAGCGGGGGTCGGGGCGGAGCCTACTTCGGACATGTGCACAAGCAGACTATCCGAATTCTCTACGGTGCGTGGCGCCTAGCTCGCCCCATTGGCGTAGTTCTCCGCCACTTCGTCGCACGTCCACCACTCGGCGAGGCGCTCGGGGTCGTCGGCATCGCCGCACTGGGCCGCGCGCTCTTCCGTGGGTTCCTCGTTCTTGGTGATGCAGGACTCCAGCTCATCCTGCGAGACCGAGAGCCCGCACTCGTTGGCCCGCTCCGCCATGGTCTGGCAGAGGTTCTGGCATGCGTTCTGGCAACCGAGCAGGAGGACGAGCACGAACATGGCCGCGACTGTAGCAAGCCGGCAGCGAAGCCTCAACCGCCCGTTCGCAATACGATGGTGAGGTGGCCACCCTCCCGCGTGGGCTCGGGGTGCTCCAGGTGGAGCCCACGGACCGCTGCAACCTCGCCTGCCCGATGTGCGCGCCCCATGCGGAGTCGTGGCCCACGGTGCACGGCATCCCCAAGGGGCTGATGCCGCTGGCGCTCTACGAGCGGGTGCTGGCCGGCCTCGTGGCCGGGGATTGCCACTTCGACCACGTCATCCTCCAATGGCTGGGCGACCCCTCGCTCCACCCCGAGCTCGAACGCATGGTGGGGCTCGCGGGGCGCGAGCTGGGCAAGCGCGTGGGCCACGTCCGGGTGGACAGCAATGCGCTGCTCCTCACCGAGGCGCGGCTGGATCGGATGCTGGAGGCGAAGGCGCGCGAGGTGCCGCTCCTGCTCGTCTTCACCATCGATGCGGCCACGGCCGCCACCTACCGGCGGGTGAAGGGCCGCGAGGGCCTCGAACGGGTGCGCCGGCACGTGCGTCACCTGCTTCGAAACCGGGCGGGCGCCGGCCGGGTGGACGTGCAGCTGCAGTTCGTGGTGCAGCCGGGCAACGCCCACGAAGCCGGGGCGTTCCTCGCCTACTGGGCCGCGCTCGCCGAGTGCCACGCCTCCGAGGGCGGTCACGTCGAGGTGATGTTCAAGCGGCTCAGCGTGGGCGGGGGCGCGCGCGGGCAGGCGGCGGCCGACGCCCTCTACGAACGAACGCTCCGCGAGCAAGCGGTGGCCGCGCGGGCGGGCGATGGCTTCTCGGTGTCGGTGTGGGAGGAGCGCCCCTGGCAGGCCGACGACGGCCACACGATGCGCGGCCCCTGCCCGGGCGCCTGGCTCACCCCCGTGGTGCGGCACGACGGCCAGCTGCTCATGTGCTGCGCCGATCTCGGCAGCGAGCTCGCGCTGGGCTCGCTCGCCGAGCACGACTTCCGCACGCTCTGGGAGGGGGAGCGCGCCACGCGGCTGAGGATGCAGCACCTCGCCGGCCGGTTCGAGGGCGTTTGCGCGGCCTGCGGCGGAGTGAACTGGTACCGGATGCCCCCGGGGGCCGCCGAGGCCACCCGGCGGCGCGCGGCCGAGCTGAACATCCCGGGCGGCCGGTGATACCGGCGGCGGTGATGAACCCCATCGGCCCCTTCCTGCTGGCGCTCGCCGTGGCCTGCCAGAGCCCCCCGCCCGCGCCGGCCCCCCAACCGAAGCCCGCCGCGAAGGGGGCCGAGGCACCCGCCCCGCGCGCTCCCGACCCCGACGCCGCGCTGCCGATCCCGGCCGCCGCCGGCGGCCGCTTCGCCGCCGACGACCCCACCTGGGCCAGCGCCGACAGTTTCCGTCGCACCCCGCGGGAATACGGTCAGCCGAGCTGGGACCACGTGCGTGGCGCCGTGGCGGCGCACCTCGCGCTGACGGGGCGCGACCTCGCCCGGCACTTCGGCGCCCGGGGCGAATGGAAGGCCTGCGCCGAGGCGTACACCGCCGCAGCCGCCGACGTGCGGGGCGTCCCCCTCACCGATGCCGAGGTCATCGCGGTACGCGACCTGCTCGCCGCCGACCTCGATCGGGATGCGGGGCTCTGCAGCGCCCTCGCCGCCAACGCCCCGCCCGTCGAAACGGGCACGGGCCTCGCCGCCTGGCGCGCGAGGGTGCTGGCCGTCGGCCTGCGCTCCACCGCCGGCGAGGATGTGCGCCGCGAGGCCGCGGCGATGTCCCAGGCGCTCAAGGCACAGGCCTCGGCCGGCTTCTCCCCGCCGCCCCCCGCCACGAGCGCGAGCCCCGCCGAGAAGCAGCTCTGGCTCGCGCGCGCCTGGGGCGACACCGTCGATCCCCTCGTCGTCACCGATCCCTGGGGGCCGTGGACGCTCGAGGAGCCCCGGCGCCAGGCCGCCGCCCTCGGCGCCACGCTCGATGCCATCGCCGCCGGCGAAACCAAGAGCCTCCACCTCCGACCGGCCGCGTCCCTCCGCCCGCAACCCACCGCCTGGACCGACGAGGAGTTCTCGCGGGTTGCCCTGCGCGACTCCTGGGGCGATGTGGGCGGGTTCGCCATGCCGCACGTCGTGGCGCAGGTCGACCTCGACGCCGCCGCGTGGACCACCACCAACGGCGCGCTCGCCGCCCGCTGGGGGAAGATGCGCGAGGGCGAGGTTCCCCGCGCGGTGCGTGGGGCGGTGGCGCGCCTCGAGGAGCATCCGGAGGGCGCCCGCTGGTTCGAGGCGATGGCCCTGCAGAACGGCGCCATCCGCCAGCTCGCGCGGCAGGGCCACTACCTCGAAGCGCTCGACGTGCTCCGCGAGCAGTCCCCGCCGCGCGGCATCGACTGGTTCTGCCCCGACCGGGCCGCCGTGCTGCTCGGCCTCGAGGCTCGCCTCCGCCTGGTCAGCGGCGATCGTGAGGCGGCGCGCAAGCTCCGCGAGGCCCGCTCCGAGTCGCTCGCGTTCCTCACGTTCGTGGCGATGTGCGAGGAGATCGAGGGCGGCAAGGCCCGCTGAGGGCGCGGCGCTATCGGCCGGGCGTGGGGCGCGTACGAAGCTCGGCGCGCATCTCCGCCCGCGCCGCGTCCACGTCGGCCGGCACCCGCTGCATCTGCACGCTCATCACGAGCACCCAGCTGAGCCACAGCATGTCGCCCAGCACCGCGAAGTCGGCGGCCACGGGGCTCCAGGCCACCGAGACGAGCGGCACCACGGTGAAGGCGCTCACGAGGCCGAGCACGAAGCACGCCATGGGGAACCGCACATCGCGACCGGTGGCCATAGTGAGCAGGACCAGGGCGAGCCCGAGCACGAGGTGGAACATGCCCGACAGGGCCAGCGCCACGCCGAGGAGCGCCTGCGCGATCGCCTCCTCGCCGTGCGGAACGAAGTGGGAGACGACCCACGGAATCATCCCGCCGGCTGCCCCGGCGAGCGTGGCCGCGAACAGCACCACGCCCCCCGGCCAGGAGTAGGGACCGAGCAGCCGCACGAGCCCCACCCCCCAGATCATCAGCGCCAGCATGCTCCCGAGGTGCGCGCCGCCGCTCAGCGCCGCGCTGAGCTCCTGGTCCGCCACGGCGTAGGCCCACCGGTCGACCATGTCGGGGTGGTAGGCCGCCTCGATGCTGGTGAGGCCGGCGGTGGCGAGCGCGTGAAGCACGACGGCAGCGATGCCGGCGGCGGCGGAGAGTCGGGTGGGTTCAGCCAAGGACGAAGCGCCTCCGGGCGTGCATCGGTCGGCGCGGATGCGCCTTGAGTCAGCCCCTATCCCTTCCCACGCCGCGTGCCGCGCGAAATGCGGCGTGCAGTCGGGTGCCGACAGGGCCCCCGCCGGGTGCGGGCGCGCCGTCGATCTCCACGATGGGGGCGAGCTCCTTGAGCGTGCTGGTGGCGTAGAGCTCGTCCCAGGGCCCGGGGCCCAGCGGGCCTTCCACCACCCCGAGGCCGGCCTCGCGGGCGAGGGCCACGAACGCGGCCTGGGTGACGCCGGCCAGCACTCGGCCATCGGCGGGGGGAACGTGTACGGCGCCTTGCCGCACGGCGAGCAGGTTCGCGCGGTTGCTCTCGGTCCAGGCGCCGTCGGCTCCCACGAGCAGCACCTCGTCCACCCCGGCGCGACGAGCGGCCAGGAGCCACGGTGCGCGCGAGGTGTGCTTCACCCAGGCGGGCAGGGCCGGCGAAGGGTCCCACCGGAGGGTGGCGAGGCGGAGCGGGGCGCCGACGCGCGCCTCGTCCAGCGGGTTGGCCCGCACAATGCGGTTCTCGGCCGTCAGCATCACCACGATCGCCAACTCCACGCCCGGCTCAACCACGGCGAGAAGCTCCTCCCGCAGCGTGACCGCGCCCGGCCAGCGTACGCCCATCCACGCCGCGCTGGCCTCCAGCCGCAGGAGGTGCTCCCGCAGGGCGAAAATCTCGCCCTGGTAGGTGCGGAGCGCCTCGTAGGCGGCGAGCCCCCCGAGCAGGCCGGGATCGGCCGCGAGGGCGGGGGCGGGCTGGCCGTTGAGGAGGCTGGTCACGGCGGGGACTCCACCCGCCAGATACCCTCTTTCATGACCCTCCTCCTCCTCGCCTTCACCGGCTGCCCGACTTCCGAAGAGGCCGAGCCGGCGTTGCCTTGGCAGGACGCCCGTCCGTCCAACCCCACCTGCCTCGCGCCGGAGCGGCCCCGGACCACATGGGAGGTGGAGCTGGAGAAGAGCTTCGGAGGTACAAGGTTCACCCGACCCGTCGGGATGGTCCCCTCGCCGGAAGGCGGCAGCCTGTGGACGGTCACGCAGCAGCACGGCGAGATCTTCCGCGTCTCCGAGGATGGCGCCGTCCTGGAGCAGATGGGCACCGTGCCCAACGTGTACATGGGCAGCTCCGAGCTCGGCCTCCTCGGCCTGGCGTGGCACCCGAACGCCGCCGAGAACCACCTCGCGTACATCAACTACACCGCGCTCGAGGGCGAGCAGGTGCGCACGCACGTGGCCCGCGTGGAGGCGAGCGCCGACTTCACCACCTTCGACATGGACACGGTGGAGACGCTCCTCACCGTGGACCAGCCCTACGCGAACCACAATGGCGGCCACGTGGCGTTCGGTCCCGACGGCTACCTCTACGTGGGCCTCGGCGACGGCGGCGCCGGCGGCGACCCCCACGGCAACGGCCAGAACCGCGACGTGCTGCTCGGCAAGCTCCTGCGCATCGACGTGGATGGCCCCGCCCCCTACGGCATCCCCGCCACCAACCCCTTCGCGAACGGCGGCGGCGCGCCCGAAATCTACGCCTGGGGGCTGCGCAACCCCTGGCGGTTCTTCTTCGACCCCGCCTCCGGCGCCCTGTGGCTCGGCGATGTGGGCCAGCTCTCGTGGGAGGAATTCGACCTCGTGGAGCTGGGCGGGAACTACGGATGGAACAGCATGGAGGGCTCGCACTGCTACCGGCCGGCGGCCGACTGCGACACGGCGGGCAAGATCCTCCCGATGGCGGAGTACTCGCACGAAGGAGCCGACAAGGCCTCCATCACCGGGGGGCCGGTGTACCGGGGCAGCGCCATCCCCGCGCTGGTCGGCTCCCCCCTCTTCGCCGACGTGTACAGCGGCACCATCTCGGGCCTCGTGCCCGACGCGCTCACCGGGGAGCTCGCGGTCGAGGCCATCGTGCCCACGTCGGGAACGCTGCCCGTGTCGTTCGGCCAGGCCCCCGACGGCGAGGTCTACGTGGTGGACTACGGCGGCTACCTCTGGCGGCTCGTGCCCACCGAAGCCGAGGACACCTCCGGGCCCGACCCCTTCCCGGCGCGGCTCTCGCAGACGGGCTGTTTCGAGCCCGGCGACCCCACGGAGCCCGTCGCCGCGATGTACGCCTACGACGTGAACAGCCCCCTCTGGAGCGATGGCGCCGAGAAGCGTCGATGGTTCGCGCTCCCCGACGACACCACGCTCGCCGAGACAGAAGACGGCGGCCTGGAGCTGCCGATCGGCGCGGTGGTCGTGAAGGAGTTCCGGCTCGACGACAAACCCGTCGAGACCCGCCTCCTCGTGCGGCACACCGACGGCAACTGGGCCGGCTACAGCTACGAGTGGCGGGCCGACGGCTCCGATGCGGACCTCCTGCCCGCCGATGCGGTCGCCGACTGGGGGTCCGCCGCGTGGCACTACCCGAGCCGGGGCCAGTGCCTCGCCTGCCACACCGAGGTGGCCGGCCGCACGCTCGGGCTCACGCTCGCCCAGCTCGACCGCGAGCACACGTTGGCCTGGGGCGGGTCCGCGAACCAGCTCGACGAGCTCGAGCGCACCGGGCTGCTCGCACGTTCGGCCACGCCGGTGGAGGCGCTCCCCTCCCCAGAGGGGGACTCGCCGCTGGAGGCGCGGGCCCGGTCCTACCTCGCCTCGAACTGCGCGATGTGCCACCTGCCCGGCGGCACCGGCCTCGGCGCCCTCGACCTGCGCTACACCACCCCCTTCGCCGACGCCGGCGGCTGTGGCGCCACCCCCATCCACGGCGATCTCGACGTGGCCGACGCCCTCGTCGTGGCGCCGGGCCACCCCGAGTCGAGCGTGCTCAGCCTGCGCATGCACGCCCTCGACGCCAACCGCATGCCCGGACTCGGGAGCCACGTGGTCGACCCGGAGGGCACCGCGCTGGTGGATGCGTGGATCGCGGGGCTGGTCGACTGCCCCTGAAAGGGGGAGTCTCCGCCCCCTCCGCGCGTAATCCACGATCGATGCGGGCCACCCCACATCGTCCTTGCGGGCGCCCCTGCCGCCGGCTAAACGCTGAACCGCCATTCAGTCGCCAATTGTCCACCCAAGAACCCAACCGCGAACGCACCGACAAGCACGAGCTGATCCTCGAAGCGGCGATCCGTGTTTTCGCCCAGAAGGGCTTCAGCGGCGCTCGCATCTCGGATGTCGCGGAAGCGGCGGGCGTGGCCGATGGCACGATCTACCTCTACTTCAAGAACAAGGAAGATCTGCTGCTCACCATCTTCGAAGAGAAGATGGATCTGCTCCTCGCCGGCCTGCGCCAGGCGCTCGAAGGCGTGGAAGACCCGCTCGACCGGGTGCGTACCTTCGCGCACTACCACTTCCGCCAGGTGCGCGATCATCGCGAGCTTGCCGAGGTGCTGCAGATCGAGCTGCGGCTGAGCAACAAATTCCTGAAGGAGTACCGGCCCGAAAAGTTGTGGACCTACCTCGGCATCTTCGCCGACATGATCCGCGCCGGGCAGGAGCAGGGCACCATCCGCACCGATGTGGACCCCTTCATGGCGATGTGGGCCTTCTTCGGCGCGATGGATGAGATGTCCATGCAGTTCATCCTCGCGCGTCATCGCAAATTTTCCCTCGATGCGGCGGCCGACACGGTCGCCAACATCTTCATTCGTGGCCTTTCCAAGGAGTCAGCATGAAAATCGGCGTCTGCCTCAAGCAGGTCCCTGCGACCGACACCCGCATCCGCATCAACGCGGATGCGACCGCGATCCTCACGGACGACGTGAAGTTCGAGATCAACCCCTACGATGAGTACGCGCTTGAGGAGGCCCTCCGCCTCAAGCAGGCGGGCAAGGCCACCGAGGTGATCACGTTCACCGTCGGCGGGGCCGACGCCGAGGCGCGCATCCGCGACGGTCTCGCTCGCGGCGCCGATCGCGCCGTCCGCATCGACGATCCCGCCCTCGCGGGCAGCGATGGCCTCGGCCTCGCCCGCGTCCTCGCCGCCGCGCTCAAGGCGGAAGGAGTGGGCCTCGTCTTCGCCGGCCGCCAGTCGGTCGATGGCGACAGCAGCACCGTGCCGGCGATGATCGCCGAGCTCATGGGCGCCTCCCAGGTGAGCTGGGTCGACAAGTTCGAGGTCGAGGGCGATGCCTTCACCGCGCAGCGCGCGGCCGGCGGCGGCATGCGCGAGGTGGTCACGGGCAAGCTTCCGGTGGTGGCCAGCTGCGACAAGGGGCTCAACACCCCCCGCTACGCCACCCTCCCCGGCATCCTCAAGGCGAAGTCCAAGAAGATCGGCGTAATGTCGGTGGCCGAGCTCGGGGTCGACGCCGGCTCCGTGGGTGCGGGCGCCGCGCTCGTCACCTTCACGAACATGGGCCCCCCGCCCGAACGGCCCGCCGGCCGCATCCTCTCCGGCGACACCGCCAGCGCGGTTTCCGAGCTGGTCCGCCTGCTCCGCGACGAAGCCAAGGTCATCTAAGGAGGCCACGAACATGAGCAACGAAATTCTCGTCTTCTGCGAATTCGAAGGTGGCGCCCCCCGCAAGACCGCGCTGGAGCTGCTCCAGCGCGCCGTCGCGCTCGGCGCGGGTCCCGTGTCCGCCCTCGTGATCGGCAACGCCGACAGCAGCGCCCTCGGCGCCAACGGCGCTCACAAGGTGTACCAGGTGAGCGCTCCGGCGCTCGCCTCCTACAGCACCGGCGCCTACACCAAGGCCTTCGCCGCCGCGCTCGCGGCGTCGGGCGCGGGCACGCTGATCGCCTCGGCCTCCTCGATCGCGCGCGATGCGCTTCCCCGCCTCGCCGCCCGTCTGGGCGCCGGTCTCGGCGTGGAGTGCACCGAGCTGCGCAACGCCGGGGGTCGCATCGTCGGTCGCCGTCCGGTCTACGCCGGAAAGGCCCTCGTCGATGTGAACATCCAGAGCCCCGTGGCCATCTTCACCCTCCGCCCGAACAGCTACCCGGTGGGCCCCGCCCCCGGCGGCAGCGCGAGCGTGGTGCTGGTGGATGCCGGCATCACCGAGGCCGATGTGGATGTGAAGGTCGTCGGCACCCTCGCCCCCGACTCCACCGCGGTCGACCTCACCGAGGCCGAGCGCATCGTGTCGGGTGGCCGCTCCCTCAAGAGCAAGGAGCAGTTCGACGCCGTCGTGCGGCCCCTCGCCGCGGCGCTCGGCGCCACGGCGGGTGCCAGCCGCGCCGCGGTGGACGCGGGCTACGCCGGCCACGGCGAGCAGGTCGGCCAGACCGGCAAGGTCGTGAACCCCTCCCTGTACATCGCGCTCGGCATCTCCGGCGCCATCCAGCACCTCGCCGGCATGCGCACGTCGCGCGTGATCGTCGCGGTGAACAAGGATCCGGAAGCCCCGATCTTCCAGTTCGCGACCTACGGCATCGTGGGCGACCTCTTCGAGGTCGCCCCGATGCTGCAGGCGGAGCTGGCTCGCGGCTGAGCGCGGCACCCGAGGGGGCCAGTTCTTGATAGGATGGCCCCCTTGATGCCTTCGCGCCCCGCGCCCGCGCACGGAACGCCTGCCGACGTCGATCGGCGGCGGGAGCGTGCCGTGCTTGCCCTGCTCGGCAAGGGCGACTCCGCGGCCGTTCTCCGGCTGATCGCCGCGTGGGAGCCCGTGGGTTCGCCCACCCTCGCCGCGCGCGTGGCCGAGGGTCGGGCGCTGCTTGAGCTTCGCCTCGTCGATCGTGCGCTTGCCCGCGCCCGTGAGGCGATCGAGGTGGCGCCGAGCGATCGTGCGGCGATGCGCCTGTTGGCGGAGGCCTACCTCGATCGGGGTTGGCCGCTCCGCGCCCGCCCCGTGCTCGACAACCTGCGGGCGGCTGGCGAGGACGTGGCGGCGCTCACGGCTCGGCTCGCGCTGGAGCCCACCCGCCCCGAGGCCCTCGCCCGGGAGGTAGAGGTCGGCGGTTCGTTCGAGGACCGGCTCCGTCTGGCCGAGCAGTTCATGGCGGCCGGCATCGCCTCGCGCGCCGGCGCGCTGTTGGAGAAGCTCGCGGCCGAGCGGCCCGCGCACGGCCGCGTGGAGTCGCTGCGGTGGGCGCTCGCCGGCCAGTTTGCCGGCCGCGAGCCGATCGAGCTCCAGGTGAAGCGCGCGCTCCCGGCCATCCTCGAGCTGAGCGCCGTCCCCGAAGAATCGGAGCACACCGAGAGCCTCACGGGCGAAGCCGGCCTCCTGCTCGAACCCGAACCCGTGTCCGCGCCGTTCCCCACCCTCTTCAAGCGGGCGCCCACGCCGTCGGAGCCGCTCCCCCCCGGCAGCCCCGAGGATGAGGAGGAGAAGACCGCGAACACGCTCCTGCCCGAGGGGGCACCGGCGCCGGTGGCGCTCACGAGCCTCACCGGCGGCTCGGCCAACGACACGCAGATCCTGATGGTCGTGGGGGAAGGCGAGGGCGGCCCCATGCACCGCAAGCGGGAGGAGGCCGGGCGCACCCTGAACCTGCGCGAGTGGCAGGCCTCGATGGGGGTCGATCCCCTCGCCTCCGACCTCGACGGCGTCGAGCTCTCGGAGGAGCTGCGGCTCCCCGACCGGGCCCCGCTCGTCGAAACGGTCCACGCCCCGCGCCCCGCGCCGGAGCCGGAGGTCGGGTACGACCGGCCGATCGAGGTGATCGAGCGGCATCCCGTGCCCGACCCGACGCTCCTCCTCGATATCCCGCTAGAGGAGGTGGAGGAGGCCGGCGCCCCGGCACGCGACCCGCGGCCCCTGCGTCTCCTGCTCGGCGCGGCCTTCTTCGCGGGCTTCCTGCTCGTGCTCTTCCTGCTCCTGATGATCGTGGCCCGCGCCAGCGGCCTGCTCGACGCCGCGCGCGCCAACGTCGACCTGAGCCGCGGCCTCGGCAGCGCCGACTACGCCTCGCTCGTGGAGCACGAACAGCGCCTCGCCGCCCATGCCGACAGCCCGGCGGAGCGCGTGGAGCTGGCCCGCGCCCGCACCGTCCTGTGGTCGGAATACCAGGGCGACCGCGGCATGCAGCAGGAGGTGGAAGCGCTCATCGCCGACCCCGTGGGGGTCGACACCCACTCGCTCGCCTACCTGCGCGCCGCCCAGCTCCTCACGGCGAACAACCCCGCCTCCGCCCTCGCCGCCATCGGCCGCGAACCCCCGCTGGACGACGAGGAGCGCCTCATCCTCGCGCGTGCCCATGCCGGCCTCGGCGATGCCGAAGCCGCGCTGGCCGACCTCGAGGGGCTCCTGCGGCCCGATGATCCGCGCTACCGTCTCGGTCGGGCGGGGGTGCTCGTCGCGCTCGGGCGCCGTGCCGAGGCGCGCGCGGTCGTCACCCTGCTGCTCGGCGAATCGCCGAACCTGATCGCCGCCCGCCTGGCCGAGCTGCAGCTGCGGGATGGCACGCCCGCCGAGCGCGCCGGCGCCGCCCGCGTCTTCCTGAAGACCTACGGCTCCCTGGGCATCTCCCCCCGCCAGGCCGCCGGCGCCGCGCTCGTCGAAGCGCAAGCGTGGATGGATGCGGGCGACCCGGAGCGCGCCGTTCGTGCCGCCGAGGCGGGCATCGCCCGCGACGGCACCCACCGCGAGCTCCTGCTGCTGCTCGCCCGCGAGGATGTGCGTCAGGGCGAGCTCGTCGTGGCCTCCCGCCGCCTCGGTACCCTCTGGGAGATGTACCGGGCCGACCCCGAGGCGCAGCAGGCGCTCCTCCTCGTCCTGCTCGACCTCGAGCGCGTCACCGAGGCGCAGGCCGTGGTCGATGCCGCCAACCCGCCGCGGCAGGCCCTTTTCCAGGCGCTCGTGCAGGGCATGAGCGGAGGGGGTACGCCCGCGCCGCCCCAGGTGGAGTTCACCGGACCGCTCGGCCTCTGGGCGCGTGCGCTGCTCGCCGCCGCGGGGCGGGAGGAGGGGGCCGCCGCCCTCGCGGCCGATGCGGCGAAGGCCCTGGCCGAGAGCCCCGACATCCTCGAGTCCCGCCTCGCCGCACGCGCCCAGGCTTTCGGCGCCACCATCCTCCCCGAGCCGGCCGCCGCCCAGGCGGTCACGAAGCTCCGCGGGTCCGGCATCGCCGACGCCGCGGCGCACGTGTACATCGCCCGGTACTTCGAGAGCGTGGGCAACCGCACCCTCGCGGCCCAGCACTTCGATCGCGCCGCCGATCTCGAGCCCGAGCTCGGCGTGGCCCTCTACGAGAAGGGCCGGTTCTACGCCGATGCGGAGGACCCGCTCGGTCGCAGCACCGAAGCCTGGCAGGCCTTCCTGGGCCTCGCGCCCTCCGGTCCCCGCGCCGACCGTGCGCGGGGGGTGGCGCGTGTGGGTCCGGGCTAGCGCCGGGATGCCGGACACCCCAGGTGCAACCTCGGGCCCTTCGGGGCACCGCCAGGTCGCCGGCTGCCTCAAGGCCGTCGGCATCACGGGGGCGGCGTGCGTGCTCGTGGCCGGACTGGTCTTCGGGTGGTTGCGCTACCAGGACTCCGTGGCCCTCGAAGCGCAGGGCCGCGCCGCCGAGGCCGCGTTCGCGCCGGCGCGCGACCGCCTCGCGGCCGCGTCGGGCGAGGAGTTCGACATCGACCGCACGGTCCGCATCCTGCACCAGGTCGACGAGGCCATGCGCCACCAGGACGACGTGCACACCTTCCTCGCCGGGGTCGCCGCCGAGGACTGGCGCGGCGTGCCCCGCGATGTGCTCGAAGCCCGGTCCGCGCTGCTCGACGCGCAGATGAAGCTCTACGCCAAGCAGACGGAGCTCGACGCGCAGGAGGCGAGCTGGACCTTCTCGCGCGATGTCGTGCTGACCACGCTGTCCGTCGTCACTGTCAACGGCGAGGGCGGGTTGACGCCCGACGCCTCCTTCCACGTGGATCCCACGGCCGCCGAGCGCCGCCTCACCGAGCTGCGCTCCGAGGCCGCGGAGCGACGCGCGCTGCTCCGCGACGTCGATGCGCTCGAACGCGAGCTCATCGAGGCCTCGATGGCCTACGCCGGCATCTGGGCGCACTACTTCGAGGAGTACGACCGCGTGTCGTACCACCGCGACCGGGCCTGGCTCGCGATGGGCCGCAACGACTGGCCCGATGCCGAGACCGAGGCGCGCGCCGCCATCGCCCTCGCCCCGCGGGAGCGGGAGGCCCACATGCTCCTCGCGCAGTCGCTCATCGCGCAGGGCGGGCCCGAGCGCCTCGACGAGGCGGCGCGCCTGCTCGAGCCTTTCGCCACCGGCGAACGGCCCGGCGCGATGGCACCGGCGCTGCTCCTGCGCGGCACGCTCCACACGGCCCGCGGCGAGCGCGACCTCGCCCGCAACGACTTCGCGCACGCTGCGCTGGCCTACCCCACCCAGGCCGCCCAGCTCGACGACGTGCTCGACCCCTACCGGATGCGGTCCTCGCTGCGCAAGTCGCGCTCCGGCGCGGGCATCGTCGCGAGCTACAGCGCCACCATGGTGGGCGCCGGCGCCTACTCCCCCGAGCTCCAGCTCGCGCGCCTCGCGTTCGATCAAGGCGACCGCGAAGGGGGCCGGGCCGCGGTGGTCGACCACTTCGAACGGCGACGGGCGCAGCAGCAGTGGGACTACATCCTCACCGACCTCGCCTGGGCCGGCGACCTGCTCGGCGATGACTTCCGCGCCATCTTCCCGGAGGAGGACTGGCTCGACCTGCACGCGGAAACCTCGCTGCTCGGCATGGGCAAGGAGCTCACGCTCTCGGTCGACAACCGGAGCCAGCACACGCTCAAGAACGCAGCGCTGGTGCTTTGCGTGCGCTTCACCGACATGCTCGGCGGCGACTACGTCACGTTCGCCGGGGAGCGCACCGTGCCCGAGGTGGCCCCCCACGCGACCACGAGCTTCGGCAACGTCGACGTGGACACCGAGGTGTTCGGCCAGCCGCGCACCGAGTCCGAGATCGTCGAGCTGCGCGCGATCCTCGTGACCGACACCGGTGTGTTGTGGGTGGACACCGAGAAGTACAAGGCCGAGCGTCTCGCGGCGGCGCGGGTGGAGCGGCGCTCCGGCAGCCGCGACGCCGCCGAGGTGAGCCGCTGGAGCCGGCTGGTGGAGGAGGCCGGTCGCGAAACACGCATCCACCGCGAGTCGGGGCTCGTGCAGGACAGCCTCGACGTGGAGCTCCCCGCCTCGCTCGTGTGGCTCCGGCCGCGCTTCACCCTCCGGTACGGCGACGCCACGTTCGAGGCCGCCAGCAACGTGGTGGAGGGCGACAAGATCAAGCTCCGCTTCCAGGGGATCGGCAGCCTGCTCACCCGCGATGCTCCGCCGCTCGCCGCTGACCTTCGCTGCGAGAGTGTTTTCGGCACGTTCGTGCTCTCGTTCGGTCCGGGCGCCGACGGAGGCTGGAGTTTTCTCGGCGCCCGAGCGGAGGACTGACTGTGTTCTGGATCGAGCCCGGGTCGGTGTACGTGGGAGGCCAGCTGCGCGCCGGCCTCGCGGTGCTCGTGTCGGCCGCCGACGGCGAGGGGCGCATCCTCGAGGTGGCGCCGCACCGCGACGACGGCTTGCCCGTGGTGTCGTTGCCGCGGGCCGCGCTCCTCCCCGGCTTCGTCAACGCCCACTCCCACGCCTTCCAGCGAGCCCTCCGCGGGTGGGTGCAGCATGCCGCCGGGGAGGACAGCTTCTGGTCCTGGCGCGAGCGGATGTACGGCCTCGCAACCCGGCTCGACCCCGAAGCCATCGGCGCGGTGAGCGCGCTCGCCTTCGCCGAGATGCTCCGCGCGGGCTTCACCAGCGTGGGCGAGTTCCACTACCTCCATCACCAGCCGGATGGCACCCCCTACGCCGACCCCGACGAGCTTGCGAAGCGGGTGCTCGCCGCCGCGCGGCAGGTCGGTCTCCGCGCGGTGCTCCTCCGGGTGGCGTACGCCCGCTCGGGCGCGGGGCTCGCGCCCAACCCACGGCAGGCGCGCTTCATCGATGCCCACGCCGAGGATGTGCTTGCGGCGGTGGAACGCCTGCGCGCCAGCGGCGCGCAGGTCGGGCTCGCCCCCCACAGCGTCCGCGCCGTGCCGCGCGAGTGGCTCCGGGGCTTCGCGGGCTTCAAGGGCGTGGTGCACGCCCACGTGGACGAGCAGCCCGAGGAGATCCGGCAGTGCCTCGCCGAGACGGGCCGCGCGCCCCTCCAGGTGTTCGGCGATGCCGGCCTGCTCGGCCCCGGCTTCACCGCCGTCCACCTCACGCACCCCAACGACGAGGAGCTGGCGCTCCTGCACGCGACCGGCGCCACCGTGTGCGTGTGTCCCACCACCGAGCTCGATCTCGGGGATGGGTTCTTCCCCGCATGGAAGGTGTCGGGGCCCGTCTGCATCGGCTCCGACTCGCACGCCGCGATCGACCCCTTCGCTGAGCTGCGCGCGATCGAGCTGCACAGCCGCGCCGTGCTTGGCCGCCGCAACGTGCTGCCGCACGAAGGTGAGGATGGCCTCGCCGCCCACCTCATCCACGCCGGCACCGCTTCCGGCGCCCACGCTCTCGGCATCCCGGCGGGGCGCATCGCGTGCGGCCAGCTCGCCGATCTCGTGGCCATCGACACCTCCCGGATGGAGTTCGCCCTCGGCCGCCCGCTGCCCACCCTCGTGTTCAACGGCTCACCGGCGGCGGTCGCGGAGGTCTGGGTGGGCGGGCGCCACGTGGTACGCGATGGGCGAGTGCCCGGCGGTGAGGCCCTCGCCCGCGAGGCCGAACGGGCCCTACGCAGGTTGGCCGCGGGCTGAGCACCGCCTTGCCGCACCCGCCGCCGCGTGCGATGATCGCGGCATGACGAGCGAGCGACGAGAGGCGCTGTGGTGGATCGGGGGCGCCTGCTTCGTGGCGGTGGCGCTCGGCGTCTGGCTCCTCCTCACCGCGCCGCCGTTCGACGAGCTGGCCACGCGCTACTCCGTCCTGTGAAGCCGCGTTGGTACCACGGGGTGGCCGCCGCCATCGCGCTTGTGGCGGTCGTTGGTGCCGTCGGCGTGATGCGCTCCCGTTCGCGGGAACGTTCCGACATCGTGATCGGCCCGTGGGCGGAGATGGAGAACGAGAGATGGAACCTTCCGAACCTGCAGGAGGCGCAGGTGGTGGTGCCCGACCGCCCCCACGACCCGGCCGAAGCCGACGCCCACCGCCGCGGCGAGTCCACGATGAAGCGGGTGCGTCGGTTCACGGTGAGCACCAACGCCGACCACCTCCGCATGGGGCCGATCGCGCCGAAGGCCCCCGGACGGCTGCGCATCGCTGCGGTGGGCGACTCGGTCACGTTCGGCTGGGGCGTGCGCGCCGAGGAGTCCTGGACCACACTGCTGGAAGTGGAGCTCCAGCGGCGGGGGCACGGCGTGGACATCATCAACGCGGGGTCGCCCGGCGCGCCGACCGCCTCGATGGCGGCGTGGTGCCGCACGCAGGCGCGCAGGCTCGAGGTCGACCGCATCCTCTGGGTGCGACGCGTGCCGCCGCCCCACATGGGCGGCGCCCGATCCGTGGCGGAAGGCCTCCAGACCTGCGCCTCGGTCGTGTCCCAACGGCCGCTTTTCCTGCTCCCGCCCATCTCGCGCTTCGACCTCCACGGCCGTCAGGAGGGCGCACGCGAAGGCGGCGAGGTGACTGCGCTCCTCGGCCCCGACTGGGTGGCGCACGACCTGACGGAGCCCTTCCGGGCGGCCCAGGGCGCCCGGGGGGAGGACCTCACGTTCGAAGGGGACAAGCTCTCCGTGGTCGACCTCGAGTCCGGCAATACCTGGCTCACGGTGCCGGCTTCGCCGCAGGGCCACCTCCCCGCCGCCGTGTCCGAGCTCTTCGAACGCGAGCTCACCGTGGCCGAGGCGCTCATGTACGACGGCGGGCACCCCGACGCGGAGGGCAGCATCGTGATGGCGCGGCTCATCGCCGATCTGGTGGAGCCCACGCTCTAGAATGCGTGGCCTCCTCCGCCGCCTCGCCCTCGTGCTGGCCGGGCTCGTCGCCGCCGCCGCCCTCCTCGAGCTCGCCTTGCGGGCCACCGGCCGCAGCACCCGCGCGCAGGCGGCCATCTTCACGGTCGACGCGTCGGGCGCGTTGGGCCCGGCGCCGTGCGCGCACGACCGCGTGCGCCGCCCCGATGGCGTCGTCACCGACCTCGCCACCGACACCCTCGGGCTCCGGTCGGCGTCCGCGTGCGAGGCGCCCGGGTCGAGCCCCGTCCTTGTGCTCGGCGACTCCCAGGCCTTCGGCCTCGGCGTGGCCCACGCCGACACCTTCGCCACCCGCATCGGAGCCCACAACGGCGGCGTCCCCGACTTCGCCGTGGGCGATGCGCTCGCCCGGGGCACGGCGCTCCTCGCCCGGCCGGAGCTCACCGCGGTCCGCCGGATCTTCGTCGTCGTGAACCAGTCCAACGACTTCGACGACGGCGAGCGCTCCATCGCGGAGCGGAACGTCGTCAGGGGCGGCTACCTGCTCCGTCGCGACCGCTTGGCGGCGAAGGGGGCGTTCCTGTGGAGCACGCCGCTCGTGCACAGCGCGCTGTTCTACACGCTCTGGGCGCGCCTCGTGCCTGCCCCCGCCGATGCACCCGGCGCCTGGCTCACCGACCCTCCCGCCGTCGTGCCGCTCGCCGGGGCCCTCGGCCGCGCCGTGCGGGCGTTCGCCGATCAGCACCCCGCGCAGAAGGTCGAGCTGGTCTGGTTGCCCGCCGATCTGGCCACCAGCGCGGCCAACGCGAGCGGCTCGGTGCTCTTCCGCGGCGGCGATCCGGCCGGCCTCGCGCTTTGGGACCGCACCGAGCTTCGCGATGCCCTCGCGGCCGGCTGGGGGGCCCCCCTCGTGGACCTCGGCCCCGCCCTGACCGGTGCCGGCAGCTTCCTCGCGCACGACTTCCACCTGAGCGAGCGCGGCCACGAGGCCGTGTCCGCCCTGCTCCTCAGCCGCAGCGACGAGCGATGAGCTCCTGCAGCACGGGGATGGTGCGGTAGAGCTCCCCCTCGTCCACCCACTCGTCGGCCTTGTGGGCCACGTCGATGCTCCCCGGTCCGAAGACGAGCGGGTCCATGCCGAGCTTGCACAGGTTGCCGCCATCGGTGGCGAAGGCCGCGGCGCCCACCTCGGGAGCGCTCGCGTGCGGCTGGAGGAGGGCTTCGAGGGCCGTGCCCGAGGGGGTGAGCATCGCCGGCGTGCCGCGCATGAGCTCCACGGTGGCCAGCCCTTCGAGCCGCTCGCGCATCACCTGCACCAGCCCGGCCTCGTCCATGCCGGGGAGCGCGCGGAAGCCCACCTCGAGGGTGCACCGGTCGGGGACGATGTTCACCGCCGTACCGCCCTGGATGCTGGCCACGTTCATCACCACGAAGGGGCGGTCCAGAAGATCGGCGAACCGCACGTCGCGCTTCCAGTCCTCGGCGAGCTGGTCGAGCCGGTCGATGACCCGCGCCGCCTTTCGAATGGCGTTCTCGCCGAGGTCGGGCTTGCTGCTGTGGGCGGCCCGACCGGTGGTGACGACACGAACGGCGGTGTGCCCCGGGTGCATGCGGAGGATGCGGAAGCTCGTGGGCTCGCCGATGAGGCAGGCGCTCGGCAGCGGCCGACCGGCCAGCTCCTGAACGAGCGCCCGAGAGCCGAGGCAGCCCACCTCCTCGTCGCACGTCCAGACCAGCACGAGCTCACGTTCGAGACGGGGCAGCGCCTCGATGGCGTGCAGCGTGGCCGCAATGAAGCCCTTCATGTCCGCCGAGCCCCGCCCCACGAGGCGGCTGCCACGCGCCGTGAGCCGGAAGGGATCGCTCGACCAGGGCTGGCCCTCCACCGGCACCACGTCCATGTGGCCGGAGAGCACGAGGCCATCGGTGCCCCGCGGGCCGCGGCTGCAGACGAGGTTGAGCTTGCCTTCGCCGGGCGCGACGAAACGTTCCACGGTGAACCCCGCCGCCTCGCAGCGCTCGGCCACGAAGGCGGCCAGCTCCGTGAGCGGGCGATGCGAGACGGTGGGGCTGGCCACGAGGCGGGCGAGGGTGTCGACGACGGAGCTCATCCAGGCACCCTCAGCGTTTGGGTTGCCGACGCGCGCGTGCGGGCTGCGTTTCGGCGAGTTCGGCATGTGCCGGTTGGCGGGGGGACAGCTCCGGCGCCACCTCCGTACGTACCGCGCGCACCGGAGACGCCACCTCGGGCGCCACCCCATCGGGCCGCCGCTGGAGATCGGCGCGGGCGGCGGGTTCGAGGAGCCGTTTGCTGCCCGGGCTCGGCCCGGTGGCCTCCGCCTCCTCCTCGCCTTCCGCAACCTCCCCCCACCACACCTTCCCCTGGCCGGTGTTCGGGAGTCTCGCGGCGGCGTCCTGGGTGGTGGACACGTTCTCGATCCGGTCGGCCAGCGCGAGGGTGCCGGGCGCCTGGGTGGGCGTGCACCCCTCGCCGTCCTTGACGTCGACCATGGCGGCGGGCTCGGAGCGCTGGGGATCCGTGCCCGCGGGCAGCACTACCTGCGTGGGCACCGCCTTCCTCGCGGCGCGCTCGGCGGCGAGGGCCTGCCGCATCAAGTCGACGCCGCGGCCGAGGTCGCCCGCGCAGACCGACACCGTGGCCTGTCGGTAGAGCCGGGCAACCTCGCCCCAGCGCGTGGGTTCGGGGAGGCCGACGCCCCGGGCGCCGCGCCGCAGATCACGCCACCAGCGGGACTTTTCCCGCAAGGAGCGCAGCTCGGCCTGCTGGGCGCCGTCCACCGCCTGCAGGCGCTCGTGTACTACCGCGAGGAGGGCATCGCGCACGGCGTCGTTGTGGGCCAGCTTTCCCGCCAACGCGCCGTTCCCCAGCGCCTTGCCGAGTCGCCGCAGCTGCTCCACGTTCGCATCCGCGAGCAGGCGTCGAGCCTCGCTCCGCTGGCTTGCGCTCACGGACCCGGACGCGGCGCTGGCGCGTTGACGAGGCACATGATCGGGTATCCGACGGATCGGACCCTTGCGCCCTCGCGGCGCGCGATACCTTCCCGGCGGATGTCGTCCGACCCCCGGAACCGCCTCAGCCGCCGCGTGCCCGGCGCCAGCGTGAAGCCCGGGAGCGTGCTCCGTCTGAACGTGGATGAAGGCCGCGAAGTCCGGCCCGATCCCGTCCCCGCCCGCGATCTGAAGGAGCTCCTGGTGGTGCGCCAGCGGGCGCCGCGCCGGCTCGCCGAGGTCGGGCCGAACGCGCCGCAGCTCATCCGGCTCATCCGCACGCCCTACGCGATGGAGGTCGTTCGGGGCCGGCGCGTGGTGCTGATCGAGGCCGCCGCGCCCACCGAGGCCCGCCAGCCTTTCGGCACGCAGACCCGCGCCGCCCTCGAGGATTGGCCCACGGTCGGCTCGCCCTCCCCCATCCAGCCGCGGCCTCGCCCCTTCACCGTTCGGCCCTCCGCCGATGAGCCGATCCCCGCGCCCGTGCAGGTGCCGCGATGACGCCCACCGAGCGCGCCCGCCTCCTCGCCGCCGCCGGCCCCGCCTCCGGGCGCGGCATCATCGGCGAAACGACGGAGTCGCTCCACAAGTTCCTCGTGGATGGCTACAGCTTCGGCGGCCAGCCCCCGCGCCTCGAGGAGGACCTCAAGTTCGTCCCGAAGGACCGCGAGGAGGTCGTGTACATCTACATGTACCGGCTCGCGCAAAACCCCTCGCTGCTCAACAGCAAGCGTCACCGGCAGGCGCCCGTCTTCCTGAAGACCCCCGACGAGGAGGGCGAGGTGTACTACCACCGCCCGCCGCTCCTCCTCGACCTGTACTACCTGCTCGCCGTGCACAGCAAGTTCCGAAGCGATGCGGAGCGACTGCTCGGCTGGTTGCTCGTCCGGCTCAACGAGGCCACCCACCTGATCCATCGGCCGCGCCGCTTCGTCCTGCCCGACGCGCGCGAGGTCGACAGCCTCGGCCGAACCTACGATCCCACCTGTTTCACGGGGCTGCCTCCCGGCGACGATGAAGAAGGCCCCCGCGATGACGGCCTCCTCGTCGAAAAGGTTTCCCTCGCGCTGACCGACGATCTGACCGTCGGCGACGCGATCAACCTCTTCACGCTGCACGAAGCGCCGTACCGGCCTTTCTTGACGTACCGGGCGCGGGTAGCGTTAGATGGTCCCCTCTACAAGAGTGCGGGCGGTTCTACCGTTCGCTTGGGGCGCCTCGAGCCCACCAGCCCCCCAGCTGATGGTCCCGCAGCTTCCCGAAACGGGCGCATCCGGCCGGGTTCGCCTTTGCCCAAGCCGCGGGTAGCCCCCGGGCCACCCGCTCACTTCTTCCGCAAGAACGCGGATTCTGACCCTGAATCGGAGGACTGATGGAATACAATACCCCAGGCGTATACATCCGCGAAGTCGACAGCGGCGCCAAGCCGATCGCGTCGGTATCCACGAGCATTCCGGGCTTCCTCGGTCTGTTCAAGTTCGAACCGCCGATCGACGCCACGGCCGTCACGGTCTCGAACGGCAAGAAGCAGCTCAAGGGCAAGGTGTCGCCCCTGCTCATCGACGAGAAGGGCAACATCAAGGGCGATGCCAACGAGGCCACCACCGCGTTGACCTCCTCGATGCGCCTCGACCGCAAGTCGGTTCGCGACGTGAAGAAGTACTTCGAGCTCCACGGCGCTCCGAAGGCCGGCCCCACCGCCCCGAAGTTCGAGGCCGGCACCAAGGGCAAGGTCAAGGTCAGCTGGGGTGAGAAGACCCTCGAAGTGGCCGACGTCACGCTCTCGGTCGAAGGCAAGGTCGTCTCCGACTCCGACGAGGCGGTGGAGAAGCTCCTCAACCAGCTCCACGAGACCTTCCCGCTCGAGAAGGCGAGCCCGAAGAGCGCAGCCGACGTGCTCGGCGCCTACGGCTACGAAGTGAAGGGCACCGCGGGCTCCGCGATGCGCAGCGAGTACTCGGTGCCCCCGGTGGCGATCACCAACAAGGCCGAGTTCTTCCGCTGGCTCCAGAGCTACTTCGCCCAGTTCCTCATCGAGACCCGTCCGGTCGAGGACCTCGTCGGCAAGTCGTTCACCAACGCCGACGATGCGGCGGATGCCGTGTACGAAGCCCTCAACACCGACGACGCGCTGAAGGCCGAGTTCAAGTCCTGGCTCAGCCAGCCCGCGGCCTTCAACTTCGTGGCCGGCGTCAACGGCTTCTTCGATAACGGTGGCGGCAAGTGCTACGTCTACCTCATGGGCACCCAGGACACCGAGTGCTCCATCCGTGAGAACCAGGCGGACAAGCTCGGCCTCTACGCCTTCGACGACGTGGACGACATCGCGCTCATGGCCGCTCCCGGCCTGAACTTCAACCAGCAGCGCGAGATGCTCGAGCTCTGCGAGGTCCGCAAGGATCGTTTCGCCCTGCTCGATGGCCCGATCGTGTCCGATGGCAACATGGACATCCCGGCCAGCAACAAGGGCTACGGCGCCATGTACGTGCCGTGGGTCAAGATCACCAAGCCGAGCTGGTTCGTGGGCAACCAGGACCACATCCAGGTGACCGGCCCCAACCGCCGCAAGCTGATCAAGACCGAGCGCAACGAGCTGTTCGTGCCGCCCAGCGGCCACATGGCCGGCCTGTTCGCCCGTGTCGACGGCGAGCGTGGCGTGCACAAGGCCCCCGCGAACGAGATCCTCATGGGGATCACCGGCCTCACCCAGAACATCAACCGTCTGGAGCAGGGCCAGTACAACGATCGCGGCATCAACGTCGTGCGCATCTTCAAGGACCGCGGCATCCGCGTGTGGGGCGCTCGTACGCTCGGCACGGCCTCGGACCCCTCGTGGAAGTACATCAACGTCCGCCGGCTCTTCATCATGGTCGAGCAGTCGATCATGCTGGGCAGCCAGTGGGCCGTGTTCGAGCCCAACGACCACGCCCTGTGGAAGAAGCTCACCCGCGACCTCCGCGCGTACCTCATGCGCGTGTGGCGTTCCGGCGCGCTCTTCGGCACCACCGCGGAAGAGGCCTTCTACGTCAAGTGCGACGACGAGACCAACCCGCGCTACCTGATCGACGCCGGCCAGGTCAACGTGCAGATCGGCATCTGCCCCGTGAAGCCCGCCGAGTTCGTGATCTTCAGCATCGGTCAGTGGGACGGCGGCGCGCTCATCGAAGAGTAGCCGCAGCGCCGTTCCGATGATCATGGGGCGGGGGGGGGGGGGGGGGGGGGGGGGGGGGG